>DASZGF010000087.1:0-2350 GCA_035939115.1 Binataceae bacterium (SeqCode) | reverse complement strand
CGCGGCGAAGACTGGATCTGTACCTGGTCGACCTTCCCGTTGTCCCGAATCCTTCCATGCACGATCACGTCAATCGTGTCAGTGCCCGCGTCCCCGGCTGGCGGCATCGGGGTGGAGATTCCCACGGGGCGGCGCGAGGTCCGGCATTCATACGTCTTATCCCAATGTTGAGAAGGAGGCAAAAACACGTTCGGATCCATCGCGCCTTCGATGGCGGTCATGCGCTGGTCGATTTCGAATTGCAGTGCTCCCCGTACAAAGCGCCGGATATGCGCCGGCTCCCAGAGGTTCGCAATGGGGAAGAAGTCGGCATTTTCAATGACCTCATCGCCGACCTGCCAGCGCAGAAGCGTGCCCCGGTCGCTGTCCAGGCAAAGTTGATTCGCCTGCAGTGTCGCGGCGAAATGAGTGTCGAAGTTAATGCATTTTGCGGTGCGGCCAAGCACGTTGGCATCATCAATCGAGCGTATAACGTCTTCTTTGTCAAAGCGCCCCAGTTGGACGGGTAGGCGTTTCCTCAGTTCGCGCACCTCGGGTGGAACGATCGTTGTCTGAGTTTGCGAAATGCGGTCGCCAGAGATGACGATGACGGCGTGGTAGTCGCCAAAAGTGATCTCGTCACGATGGCCCGCGGCCCCAGCTGAGACCCGGGTAAATGTGCCTTCCTTTACCGTGCCATCACTTTCGTGAACCCGGAATGTGACCACGTGTTCATAGTTACGTAGCCCCCCAGGCAGGCTCACCGCGTTGGCCACCTCCATCAGATGGACCGCCTGCTCCCGCAGTTTGACGTCCTCAGCCTGCAGCCGAGTTCCGCAAACTGGGATCACAGACAGGATTGCAACCAGAACCAACCGCGCGGACCGAGTCGTAATAGCCATGCTCACCCCCGGCGCCGAAACCGAGTACTCGGCGCTCATATTGCCCCAGGGGCTGATATTCCGCCAGCCAGGGTCTCCGGCGGCTTCGGCGAGGACAAATATACGTCCAGCAGAATGACGTTCAAAGTAAGGCTGTTTATTTCGGGATAGGACCCGGCTCCAAGCTTCACTCAGTATTCTCAATAGGATACTATATCCGGACAAGAATTAACTCTTTGACAATCCGTAAAATAAATCCGCCTCCCGAGAGGCGGTCAGTTAACTCCTTATTCCGGAATATTTTACGTATAAGTCCCTATTCCTCATAGATTTTGGTGGTAGTCCGGCCGTAACCCCATGATTCCAAAAGATCAGGGAATGGGGCCTTTCTTAATCCCATTTCGGAACGCTATTTTTCGCACCTCGGAGCGGTGGGAATATTGGCCGCGAGCGACAGGGGTGTCAAGTTGTACTTCTGCAAAACGTCGTTCACTGGCTGAATCTTCTGCTGATTGAGGTCGCGCCATTGGGTCAGGCGCTTGCCCAGTTCCTGGCAGTATTGTTCGACACCGGCTTCGAGCAGAGCTGCGGGACGCGCGTCCCCGCTCTCGATCATGAAGGCCAGGCGCCCCAGTTCGCGATTGAGCGGACCGAGGCCGAGCTCTTCAGCTTTACCGTCGCTGACGTCTTTGGCCTGGTCATGCAGGGCTTTCAGCGCGTCGACCGCGTCTTTTTTCGTTGCATCGGCGGCCAGAGATTTCAGGCGATCGGCAATCGCCTCGCGCAGCGTTTGCACCTGCGTATCTCCGTTATAACTGGCCGCCATCTGATCCGCGATGCTGGTCTCGGCGTCGAGTTGCTTTACCAAATCGGATTGTGGCGCTTGCACTCGCGGATCAAGGGTCACGGTCAGCGGCTGACGATAGGTTTGGCCGTTTGCCGTCAAGACCACCGAATATTGCCCCGGCACCACGAACGGACCTTGCAGCAGCTCGCGGGGAAATTCATCCGGGATTGCGTGATCGGCCAGCGTGTACTCGATGTAGTCGAGAGTATTGCCGTAGTAGCTGTAGCGCATTGCCTTCAGCGCGGGATAGCGAAGATCCCAGGTGAAGCGGTTGAGCCCGGCTTTTTTTGACAGTGCCGTCGAGGGCGCGAACCAGTACTCGGGAACGTTGGCCGGCGTCTTGTCGAATATGGGAGCCACGTCGGTGTATTCCCGGACCAGACGGTTTTGCGCGTCGTAGATCGATAGCTTGATGTCGCCCGCAGGGGCGGATTTCAGGAAGTAGTAAATGGTTGCGCCGTCGGGTGGATTGTTTCCGGCGGGAGTTTCCGGCGGCAGCGGAGTGTCCTGATTCATGTCCCAGCGCACGCGCACGGTGTTGCGCGGGCGAAGCAGGTACGCATCCGATTGCGGCCACTTCGCGTCAAGCTGCCGCAGCGGCGTGATGTCATCGAGAATCCACAGCGAGCGCCCATAGGTCGAT
>DASZGF010000086.1:0-2360 GCA_035939115.1 Binataceae bacterium (SeqCode) | reverse complement strand
AAGATTCCTGATAGATCGTTGAGGGGATGATGCCCCCGCGACAGCAGCATAAGACCGTCGATCGGGCGATGCAATCATCAATGCCAAGCCAGCAGGCAAGCAGAATCGCCGACGTGGGGCCTAGATTCTCTTGCACAAGGGTTGCTTTATGTTCCAACGTGGTTTCTTGGCGTCGTTCGCCGGTATATTGGGTTTTCCAGCTTCCTCACTCCACTCGCTGGCGATGTAACAGTTTAGTTCCCTGACCGGCTTGCCGGTCAGGCGGCGGGGCCGCGGCGGATGGTTCGGCCAGCGGGGCGCGACAAAACTGGTCTTGGGAGGCGGCGGCGAGTTGCGTTAGCTTGTCGGCATCCGAGGAAGGGATGCCCGATGAAGTTCTCCTTCTATCCGAATCACCAGTACGCCTGCCCTCAGGTAGGTCATTGTCCGCACCTGGGCGGCGCCTCACTGGGAACGCTCGTGTTGGCCGCCAGCGATCACGATGACCATTTTCGAATGGTTTATGGTCAATTGGATTTCGAGCGTGAGCGAAATACCAAGTTGGTTGCCGAAAACGAACGGCTGGAACGCGAACTGGCCCAAGTGCGGCTGGAGTTGAAGCTGGAGCGCCAACGAAAGTTCACCTGCGGGCGCGACAGGAAGGACGACGCCGAGGAGGAGGTCCCGGCAGATGCTGTTGCGCCAGCCACGAAGCGTGATCAAACCGCAGGCAAACGCGGCGCTCCCCTCGGACACCCCGGTTGGTTTCGCCCCACGCCGACCCAATACCACCAGCTCGTTCTTGTCGATGCTCCTTCGAAATGTCCCCACTGCAACGGTGCCGTTCGGGCCTTTCAGAAGTACGATCCGCACGACCACCTGCAGGAAGATGTGCTCGACAACGTGCGCCAAGTGACGCTCTATCGTCACACGGCCGCGCGCTGCCGCAAATGCCGCCGTTGGGTGCAGCAAGCCGGGCCCGCTGAAATCTTGGGCAGCCGCATCGGGCCGCGGATGCGGGCCTTGGCAATGTATCTGAGAAACGAGATCGGCATCAGCTATCGCAAGGTTCCCCGGGCACTGGCGGAGATATTTGAGTTTTCTTTCGTCCCTGCCTCCTTGATCGCTTTTGAAAAGGCGCTGGCCGAATTGGCGGAGCCGCTGGTCGACGACATCGCCAAGAAGATCGGCAGCAGCGACGGCGCGGTGCACGCCGACGAAACCTATTGGACACTCAACGGCGAACGTGCGTATTACTGGCTGCACGCCACCACCGAATACGTTCATTTTCAGTTTGACTCGTCGCGCAAAGGCGAGGTCTCGCGGGACGTGCTGGGAGAGGATTTCGCGGGGACCTTGGTCACCGATTGCTATTCGGGCTACCACGCGCATCAAGCCAAGGCGAAACAGAAGTGCCTGGCTCACATTGCGCGGAAGGCCCATGAATGGCAACCGCTGACAGCGGAAGGTTCCGCCGAGGATGCCTTTTTCGAGGACGTGAAGCAGTGGGTCAAACGTGGTTGCCAGTTTCATCGCCGGCGGAGGCTCAACGAGTTGTCGCCGAAGGCGCTGACGACCGAAAGCGTATGGCTGCGCGCCGAGCTGTCGCGCCTGGAAGGCTGCCTGCTCGAGCATGAAAAGGCGCTGACTCTCCAAGCGCGGCTTCAACGACACCACGACGAGTGGCTGGTGTTTGTGGACGATCCGCGCGTTCCTCCCACGAACAATCTTGCCGAGCGCAAGCTGCGTCCGTTGGTAATCCTGCGGAAGATCACGTTCGGTCATCGCACCGAGACCGGCGCGCGGCGGATGGCCAAGATCATGACGGTGCAGGAGACCGCCAAAGCGCATGGTCACAAGGCAAGCGACTTCTTCTACTATCTGCAAACACATTCGGCAGCCCGCTCTCTGCGGCGTCTCTACAGCGGGCCGTAACCATCCTGCGGCGGCTGGCGCGGCCAGCGGCTGGTCGATCGCGGCGCCGGCCGAAGCCTACTTCGCAAACAGGCGCCCACATCCGCGGAGACAGCGTCCCTAGATGGCGACTGCCCGCAAGGATGTCGGATCGCACTCCGAATTCGGAGCCGTTCGCTGCTGCGCCTCGATGTCGATTTATGCCATCTGCTGCCATCTGCTGCTCCGTGCCGCGCCGGCAAGCCCCTTGCTCGCGGGCGTCCGGTTGCGTCCCAGAACGGCCGCGCCATTCGCCCCTCCTTGGGCCAGCGTCACGGTCGGGGAACTAAACTGTTACTTTTCCACTCCTCCCGGAAAGAGGGCGGCTGGGTCGCAAAGGAAACGGACCGCAAAGGAAAGCGGTGATGAATCACCGCACTGGCAAAATGGCCGAATGGGTCCGCGAGGAGTATCCTGGGTGCAGCGCG
>DASZGF010000085.1:0-1757 GCA_035939115.1 Binataceae bacterium (SeqCode) | reverse complement strand
TACAGCCGGCTGATGCATCCTGACGGCGAGGCGGGCGCGGCGCGAGCTGCCGGAGCCGCCGGTACGGCATACATTCTCTCCACCATTTCCGGACATCGAGTCGAAGATGTCAAGGCGGCGTCCACCGGACCTGTGTGTTTTCAACTCTATTTGATGGGAGGCCGCGAGGCTTCCGAAGCCGTGATCGAACGGGCCCGGGTGGCCGGTTGCGCCGCCCTGGTGGTCACCATCGACACGCCGGTTGCTGGATTGCGTGAGCGCGATTTTCGCAACGGCATGAAAGAACTGATGGGCGGCAGCTTGCTGTCCAAGATTCCGTTCCTGCCGCAAATGCTGGCGCGTCCGGGATGGATTGTCAGTTATCTGCTCGACGGCGGCCTGTCCAAGCTGCCGAATGTAGTGATCCCAGGGCAGGGTCCGATGGAGTTGGTCGATGTCGGCGCCGCGCTGGCTCGCTCGGCGGTGACCTGGGAAGATTTGCGCTGGATACGCAACCACTGGGCCGGACCGATCGTCATCAAAGGCCTGCTTACCGGCGACGACGCTCGTCGTGCCGTGGACGCAGGCGCTGCGGCCGTGGTTGTTTCGAATCATGGCGGACGCCAGCTCGACGGTGTTTCTGCGTCCTTGCGCGCGCTGCCCGAAGTCGTGGCGGCGGTGAACGGTCAGGTCGAAGTGTTGATGGACGGCGGCATTCGCCGCGGTTCCGATATCGTCAAGGCCATCTGCCTGGGTGCAAGAGCCGTCCTGTGCGGACGTGCGTATGCGTACGGTCTGGCTGCCGCGGGCGAAGCCGGTGTTACCCGCGCCCTTGAAATCCTGCGGGCCGATGTGGAACGCACCCTCAAGCTACTGGGGTGCACATCCATTGCAGACTTGAATGCGTCGTACGTGGATGTCCCCGCAAATTGGTAATAGGGGATTTGTGTTTTCCTTCGTGCACCTTCGTGTCCTTGGTGGTGATAGGTTTTTGCAAAGGGTTTTAACCACCAAGCCCACGAATGTGCGCGAAGGGAACGATTCGTGGTTAATGCTGGAAAAGGGCGCATCATGCACTGGACCCAGATCTATGATCCGTTCGGCCGCTGGTGGCTTTCTACGCTGGTCGCGACCCTGCCCATCTTTGTGTTGTTCGGATTGCTGGTTGGGCTGAAGGTCAAGCCGCACTGGTGCGCCATTTGTGGCGCGACGACAGCGGCCTTGGTCGCCGTCATATTTTTCAAGATGCCGTTGATCCTGGCGGTGACGAGTTTTGGCTACGGCGTCGCTTTTGGCTTGCTGAAGATTGCCTGGATTGTGCTGGCCGCAGTTTTTCTCTACGACATTTCTGTCGAGACTGGCCAATTCGAAATCATGAAGGAATCGGTTGCTGGAATTACCGCCGACCGCCGCCTGCAGGTGCTGCTGGTGGCATTTTGTTTCGGCGCTTTCATCGAAGGTGCAGCCGGATTCGGCGCACCCGTGGCCATCGCAGGCGCTTTAATGATTGGGCTTGGCTTCCGGCCGTTTCACGCCGCCGCGCTGAATCTGATCGCCAATACAGCGCCGGTGGCCTGGGGAAGCATAGGGATTCCTATCCACACGCTGGCAGCGGCTTGCGGTCTGCCGGAATCGGATCTGAGTGCGGCCATCGGACGCATCCTGCCCTTCACTGCGGCGATCGTGCCGTTCTGGCTAGTCCGCACCATGGTGAGTTGGAGCGAGACCTTCGAAGTCCTCCCCGCAATTTTGGTGGTTGGCGTATCTTTCGCACTCAC
>DASZGF010000084.1:0-119376 GCA_035939115.1 Binataceae bacterium (SeqCode) | reverse complement strand
GGGGCAATTCGCCGAGCTGTACAAGGAGCGCCCCGACGTCGATCAGTTGGTGACCTGGGAGGTCAACCGCGAGATGACCACCCGGATCGCGTGGAAGCCGTATATGTTTAACCAGGCGATGCCGCACCTGATCAAGGCGGTAACGGTACCGACGCTGGTGGTATGGGGCAAAAACAACCGGGTGGTGCCGCTGTCATGCGGGGAGCGCTATCAGCAGTTGATGCCCAAGGCCAAGCTGGAAGTACTCGAAGGCAACCACTACCTGGAAGTGGAAAAGCATCACGAACTGGCCCGCCTGACCAAGTCCTTTATCGCCGGCAAGTAAGCTCAGCCCGCATTAGCGGCACGATTTACGGCGTTGGCCGGGCCGTGGGTGTCGCCGAAATCGTGGGGGTGCTGGACGGAGTATGCGTCGGCGTCCCTGACGGAGTGCGCGTTGGCGTCCCTGACGGAGTATGCGTCGGCGTTCCGGATGGAGTCTGCGTCGGTGTCCCGGACGGGGTCTGCGTCGGCGTCCCCGATGGAGTGCGCGTTGGTGTCCCTGACGGAGTATGCGTCGGCGTTTCGGACGGAGTACGCGTTGGAGTCCCGGACGGGGTATGCGTCGGCGTTCCGGACGGAGTACGCGTTGGAGTCGAGGTTGGCGCCTTGGTTCGGGTTGGGGTCGGGGTTGGCGGCGGCGACGCCGGGGGCTGATCGAACTCGAGTACGCGATTGTTATAGCCGTCTACTACGAAGATATTTCCTGATCCATCCGCCGCAACTCCGGACGGTCCACATAAGCTGGCGCCGCTTCTTCCGCCGTTGTTACACGAACCCGAGGTGAAGCTGCCAGTCTGACCAAAGACGTGATCCGCAGTCGTGTCTGGGGCAAGCGACGTGGCGTACTCCAGAACGCGAGCGTTGGACCAATCCGCCACGTAAATGTTCCCGATTTTATCCACGCCGATTCCCCAGGGTTGGCAAAGCGTGTCGGGCCGACACCGGCCTCATTGCACTGCGCCGAGATAAACTGCCGCGCTGCCCGAATACACGCTTGGCCGCGCCGTTGGTTCTCAGTGGTGCGTCGAACTCAAGCACGCGGTTGGCCGCCAGGTCCGCGACGTAAAGATTGCCTTTGGAATCGACTGCGATTCCTTGAGGAGTGCATGTGGTTGTCACGCCGGTTCCGCTACAGCCGGAGGCATTGAAGCCGGGCTGGCCGATGACCACGTCAGCGGTGGTGCCGGTGGTAAGGGGAACGTTGTACTTGAGCACGCGGCCCGCGTCATGGTCGGCGATGTAGACATTGCCGGCGGAATCGACCGCAACCGCGGACGGATTACACAGGCTGTTGGCGCTGATCGAAGCGCACCCAGAGGTGGTAAAGCTGCCGCCCTGGCCAAAGACCAGATGGGCGGCGGCACCGCTGGTGACTGGCGCCTTGTACTCCAGCACGCGGTCGTCGCGCTGGTCAGCGACGTAAAGGTTGCCGGCCCGATCAACCGCCACCCCAGTTGGATAGCACAAGGTTTTGGCGGTAATCATGTTCGGCGCGGGGCACAAGTAAGAATTGAAGTCGGGCTGTCCGATGACGATGTCGGCGGGAGCGCCGCTCTTAAAGGACGCCGCATTATTCCATCCCAGCACCCGGCTGTCGGATGTGTCGGCCACGTAGACACGATTGGGAGTCGTGCTGGCATCGATCGCCACGCCTTGCGGTTCGTTCAGGCTGATCTGATCGACCCGGTTGGAACGATCCTTGATGAAATCCGGCTGACCCAGAACCTGGTTCGCAATTGTGCCGGTGGCCAGCGGGTGATCGTATTTAAGCAGCCGATTGTAGCCGGAATCGATGACGTTAAGACTGCCGCTCTCGTCCACGGCCGCTGCGACGGGTTGACGCAGATTGGCCGCGGTTGGTGGATTGTAATAAGACAGGCACATGTCCCCCGAGGTGAGGCTCCCGTTTTGCCCCAACGACCGGTTCGCGGTGGTGCTGGTCAAAGGTGAATCGAACTCCAGGACCCGGCAGTTGTACTCGTCGACCACGTACAGGTATCCCGCGGGATCGACGGTGACGTCCATGGGAAGACACAAACTGTTCGCGCTGATTCCTTTGTTGTTACAGGCATTGCTGGAAAAGCTGCCCAGCTGCCCATAGACCTGGTCAGCGGTGGAATCCGTCAACGGCGTGTCGTAACGCAGCACGCGGTTATGATAATAATCGGCTAGGTAGAGGCGGCCGCCTGAATCAATCGCCACACCCACCGGTTTGCAAATAGTCGTTGCGCTTATGGCGTTGCTGCATCCCCTGGATACGAAGCTATCGTTTTGCCCGAATACCCGGTTTGGCGTTGCGCTCGTCATCGGCGAGCCATACTCCAACACCCGGTTGTTGCCCGCGTCGGCGATGTAAAGGCGCCCCGCAGGGTCAGTGGCGAGCCGGGAGGGATCGCAGAGGGTAGCAGCGGTTGGTTTCGAAGTCGTACCCAGGTTGCAGCCTCCATGGGTAAAGCTGCCGCTTTGGCCAAAGACTCGGTCCGCCGTGACATCGGTTGTGAATGGGCTGTCGTACTCCAGAACACGGGAGTTTAATGTGTCCGCGATGTACAGGTCGCCTTTGGAATCGACCGCTACTCCCGTTGGGTAATTTAGACTTTTGGCACTGGTACCGCCGTTGTTCGCGCTGCTCGAGTAGAAATCCGGCTGGCCGATGACCAGGTTGGCCGAGGAGCCACTGTAGAAAGACACCGCATTGGACCATCCCAGCACCCGGCTGTTTTGTGTATCGGCGATGTACATACGATTGGGCGTAACGCTTCGATCGATCGCAATCGACTGGGGCTGGAAAAGCCCGCGAGCGTCAACCAAATTTGGCTGACCTTGAACAAAGGAGATCTGTCCCAGTGCCCGGTCGGCGATGGTGTCGCCCGGAAGTGCCTGCACTGCTGAGACGAACATAACTAGAAAAAGTATGGATAAGACAAAGCTTGCTACGAATCCTGTCGAACTACGACGAAATCCCACCTGATTCCCCCTTTAAGCGCGCAACACCCGCCCCTTTAACCGGGAATCGGGTCTTGCCTCTTACATGGGGAGCAACCAGCATGCCACCCGCAGTTAAAACATTATGCGTTGCGAAGCACGATTCGGTCAGAGTCGATTTTCATGCCTCCACTAAAGGAACCACGCTGACTTCAAGAAGGATCGCTCAAACCCGCGTCCAGGATTCCCTTGGAACTGTGGTTTTTCCCTGACAGTCGTTTGTGCTACTGATCACCCAGATCGGCCGCCATTCCGGCGTGGCCGCCACGGTGAAAGTACCCATGGACCTGAATCTGCTCCCCGAAGAAGAAGAGTATCGCCAGCAGGTAAGAGCCTGGCTGACAGAGAATTTGCCCAAAGTGATGGCGGAGCGGCGCGCTGGCCGCGTTAGCGGCATCGAATGGAGCAAGAAGTGGCAGCGCCAGCTCTATGAGGCGGGCTACGTTGCGCTGGCCTGGCCCAAAGAGTACGGAGGCCAGCAACTGGACACGATGCGCCAGTTCATCGTAAACGACGAACTGGTGCGGGCGCGCGCTCCCGGAGTGATCGGCGCCCAAGCCATCAATCTACTCGGCCCCACGCTGATCACGTTTGGTACGGAAGAGCAGAAACGCCACTACCTGCCCAAGATGCTGAGTGCGGAGGAAATCTGGTGCCAGGGCTACTCGGAGCCCGGCGCCGGTTCCGACCTGGCCTCGCTACGCACGCGCGCCGAGTTGGCGGGCGATCATTTCGTAGTCAACGGACAGAAGGTCTGGACCTCGCGCAGCCGCTACGCCGATCGAATGTTCGCGTTGGTGCGCACCGACCCTGCCGCGCCCAAGCATCGCGGGATCTCCTATCTTCTGGTCGATATGAAAAGCCCCGGCATCACCGTCCGGCCGCTGGTCCAGATGACCGGCGATCGGGGCTTCAGCGAGGTGTTTTTCGACAACGTCCAGGTGCCGCGCGAAAACTTGGTGGGTCAGATCAACGACGGTTGGAGGGTCGCCAACGACACGCTGTACAATGAACGCAACCTGGGCGGGGCGGCGGCGGGCAACAAGCAGGTTTTCAATCGCCTGGTGGAACTGGCCCGCAACACCAAACGCGGCGGCGCTCCCCTGATCAAGCATCCGCATTATCGGCAGCGGCTGGTTGACTTCCAGATCACCGCTGAGGCGATGCGCCTTCATGGTTTGCGCCAGCTCACCGACCAGATTCATAAACGCCAGCACGGCGTCGAGACGATGGTCAACAAGCTGGTGGGCAGCGAGTTGACCTACGAAATGACCAAGATGGCGCTGGAGATGGAAGGCGACTATGCGCCGCTGATGAAAGGCGACCAACGAGCTCCGGATCGCGGCTACTGGCCGATGAACCTAATGGTCGGGATGGGTCTGATGATCGGTGGCGGAACCTCGCAGATCCAGAAAAACATCATCGCCCAGCGCGGCCTCAAGATGCCCAAGGGACCGGAGTGAGAAAAGAGAAACGAGAAAAGAGAAAATAGATCCAGAAGGCGTCGCGGCTTCGACTCCTCTTTTCTGTCTGCGTGCCTGCCTCTCGTTTCTCTTTTCTATTTTCTCATTTCTACCCTTTGGGGAATTCGATTAACTCCAGAATCTGACCGTCGGGATCCTTGAAGCAGACGAACTTCGTGGTTCCGCCGCCCATCTTCATGGTCTGCACGCCGGACAGGAACTCGATGCCCTGCGCCTTTAGCCGCTCATATTCCTGGTCGATATCCTTGGTGTGAAAGGCGACGCGCGCTACTCCTGTGTGCCACAGATCCGGATACGGCTCGCCCTCGGTTTTGGGCACTTTCCATTCGATCAGGTCGATTCGCGTCGCGCGCGGATCGTCGCCCAGGATGAGCAGGGCGGCTTTACCCCGATTGTTGGGAATCCTGAGCCCTTCCTCAAATGCCTGGTTGCCGCCCTCGCCGACGTTGAACGCCACCTTGAAGCCCAGCATTTGGTAAAAGGCGAGCGAACGGTCGAAATCCTTTACATTGATGTTGACGTGAAAGATCGACTTGATCATGGGCGTCTTCCTTTGGGCCGCCGGTCGCGGCACATCGACAACATAGCGCCGGGGTTAGAAAAGAGAAACGAGAAAAGAGAAAATAGAGGGAGACCGGGCAGCAGACACGTAAGCAGGTCTCTAACCGGATGCCTCTTTCTGATCTCTCGTTTCTCATTTCTCGCGCCCTCGCGTTAGACTGTTGCCACGAAGGAGATCGCAGATGGCAATCTTCCAGCATGGAGACGTTGCGCTCAATTACGAGGAGTACGGTTCGGGCTTTACGCTGTTGCTGATCGCGCCCGGCGGGATGCGCTCGATGATCGAATTCTGGCATCGCAGCCCGTTTGATCCGACGGTCGAGCTGGCCGCGGATTTCAGGGTGATTGCGATGGACCAGCGCAACGCCGGCGCTTCCCGCGCGCCGATCACGGCTGCCGACGGCTGGCCTACGTTCGCCGCGGATCAAATCGCTCTGCTGGACCATCTGGGCGTCGGGCAGTGTCACATCATGGGCGGATGTATCGGCTCCTCTTACTGCCTGGGCCTGATCAAGGCTGCGCCGGAGCGAATCGTTGCGGCGGTGCTGCAAAATCCAATCGGGCTCGGCCCCGACGGTATCGGCCGGTTTCATACCATGTTCGACGATTGGGCGGTGGAAGTGCGGCGCAACCGTCCCGAGGTGGGCGAGGCGGCACTGGCGGCCTTTCGCGACAACATGTTTTCGGGCGATTTCGTGTTTTCCGTCACGCGCGATTTCGTGCGCTCCTGCCTCACTCCGATGCTCATACTGGCGGGGAACGACCCGTACCATCCGACCGCGGTTTCCCTTGAGCTGGCGCGATTGGCGCCCAACGCGGAGCTTATCATGGAATGGAAAGACGCCCGATGTCGTGGGCACCGCGGTTCAACGCGTGCGCGCCTACCTGGCGGACCGCGTGCCATGATCAAGTCGGCGCGGAGGCCGAAGTGATCAAGGGCTGAGATTGTCGCGGATTCGGTCCGCTCATCTCGTCGCGCAACTTTTTACAGCATTTGTACCAGCAGCATGTGCTCTACTGGATCGGGAGGCGTTCGCCTTACTGAAGAGCTTGAGCGCAGAGTCTGTATGGATATCAGCGGTATTGTTTCACCAACTCCGGAACTCCCGTCCCAATGGCTTGTTGATAGCCAACTGGCCGCGAAGTCCGCCCGTTTGCGTTACGTCAGCGACCGCCGGCCGGGGATCGCCCGGGAGCGGACCGCCGACGGCTTCATTTATCGAAACCCGGATGCCGGCGTAATCGAGGACGCGGAAGAACTGGCCCGCATCCGGGCGCTCGCCGTGCCGCCCGCCTGGGAAAAGGTGTGGATCTGTCCGTTTCACAATGGTCATATTCAAGCCGTCGGACGCGACGCGCGCGGCCGCAAGCAGTATCGGTATCATCCTCAATGGCGCCGGGTGCGCGACGAGACCAAGTACGGACATCTCCTGCTCTTTGGCCAGGCGCTGCCGGCGATCCGCGCGCGGGTGCAAGCCGACCTCGACCAACCCGGCCTGCCGCGCGACAAGGTGCTGGCCGCGGTGGTGCGCCTGATGGAGATGACGCTGGCGCGCGTGGGCAATCCGGAATATGCGCGGCAAAATCAGAGCTTCGGCCTCACTACGCTGCAAAATCGCCACGTCCGCATTGCGCGCGGAGAGATAGTTCTTGACTTCCGCGCCAAACACGGCACCCGCCATCGAAGCGTCGTGCGCGACCGCAAGCTCGCCCGCATCCTGAAGAACTGCCGCGATCTGCCGGGCTCCGAGCTATTCCAATACGTCGATGACGACGGCCAGCGGCGCAGTATCGACTCGGGCGACGTCAACGATTATCTGCGCGAGATTTCGGGCCGCGAGGTCAGCGCAAAGGATTTCCGCACCTGGGCGGCGACTAACCTGGCGGTACTGGCGCTTTCGGTGCTGGAGGAGGACAAGCCCACCAAAAAAGCGACCCTCAACGTGATCAAGCAGGTGGCGGAGCAACTGGGTAATACGCCTGCGGTCTGCCGCAAGTGCTACATCCATCCCGCCGTATTCGAAGGCTATCTGGCCGGCACCCTGCGGATAAGCGCGACCGTGGAGGACCTCGACGAATTCCCGGCCGGAGTCTGGTCACTGGAGCGCCAG
Source organism: Binataceae bacterium (SeqCode) (assembly GCA_035939115.1). Taxonomy (GTDB): domain Bacteria; phylum Desulfobacterota; class Binatia; order Binatales; family Binataceae; genus JAJPJA01. Next base: position 112,193 of record DASZGF010000084.1, on the reverse strand, counting down.
GTGATGCGCTTCCTCAAAACATTCACGGCAACAAGCGCCGCCCAACCCTCAAAGGGCAAGCGATCGCGCCAATCCGCATCCCGGCAGGGCCGAATCCCGCGCAAAGCAATCCGTCATCGTAGCGCAAGCGTCTCGAGCGCGCGGTAATTTGGAGAGGGGGTTGGTCGGGGTCCGGGTTAGAAAATAGTGGGACAGGCGCGGAGGCCTGTCCCGCTGATTAAAAGCTCAAAAGATTTAAAGATTTGGGTCTTCTTGAAATCGTGTGGATGGATTTTCGACAAATTACCTGTTTCGCCATTTTTTAACCCAGCTGTTCCGGCCTCTGAGGCTCCTCCACATCAGCCCAGGCTATTTTGCTGCAGCCATCGCGGCCAGCACTGTAGCGAGGGCCTGGGTTCCATCGGCCTCGTGGCCTTGAGCGGCGGCGGCGTCGAACAGGGTGCTCACCAGCGACAGTCCCGGCAGTGGAGTTTTGGTTTCGCGCGCGACCTCGCTTAGCAGCCGCAAATCCTTGCGCAGCAGCTTGATCAGAAATCCGGGCCGGTAATCGCGGGCGATTATTTTCGGTCCCAGGTTGTTCAATTGCCACGAGGCGGCCGCCCCCGCGCCGATCGCTTCCAGGGCGAGGGCCGGATCTAGTCCGCCGCGCACGGCCAGCAGCAGTGCTTCGACCGTCGCCTCCAGGTTGACCGCCACCGCGACCTGATTGACCAGCTTGGTCATCTGACCGCTGCCTGCCGGACCCATGTGCGTGATGCGCTTGCCGAGGTGATCCAACAGCGGACGGGCGCGGCCGAAAGCCTCGCGGCTGCCGCCCACCATGATGGTCAACGTGCCTTCGATCGCGCCGGGCTCTCCGCCGGATACGGGTGCGTCGAGGAATTCGACTTTTTGCGAACCGAGGCGCTCCGCGACACGCCTGGTCCCGGCCGGCGCGACGGTGCTCATGTCGATCAGCAAACGGCCCGCTTCTAGCGCGGGAGCGATCTGCGCCACTACCTGCTCGACGTCGGGCGTGTCGGGCACCATGGTGAAGACCACCTCGGCTCCACGCACGGCTTCGATTGGACTGTCGGCTACAATCGCGCCATCGCCGGCGAGCGCCTGCGCCCTGGCACGAGTGCGGTTGAAGACCGTCACGCGATGGCCCGCGCGCAGCAGCCGGAGCGCCATCGGCGCGCCCATGATTCCGGTTCCAATCCAGGCGATTTGCATAACCAGACTCCTGAGTCGGCAACGGTTGCGACTCAAGCCGAGCTTTTGCGTTAAGTAAGTCGCGTCAAGTTTCGGCTGTGTAGTTCACTCAGACAGGTCTTCCGCCTCGGGTATCGGCGGCTGATGGCGGCCATCTTCCATGAATGGCACGTCGGCGAACCGGTCGAGCTCGGCGAACCAGGCGTCGATAGCTCTGAACCTCGCTTTAGCCGCTTTCGCGCTGCGCGAACTCGGCCGCTTACTATTTTTGCGTCGCTTCGCCATCAAGCATCCGATCGTGGACCAGGACCTTGTCCTTGTAAAGCTGCGCGATATCCGCGTCGGACAGGTTGAGGTATTCGCGCAGCACGGCCTCGTTGCTCTCGCCCAGCAGGTCGGCCTTGACGTCGGTGCGATCGGGCCAGGATGAAAATTTGACCGGCATCCCGGGGATGTCGAACTCGCCGATCAGGCGGTCCTTCACGCGACGCGCGGTCTTGCGCTCGCGCATGTGCGGATGATTGGCCGACTCGTAGAGCGACAGCACGGGCGCGCACGGCACGCGTTCTTTCTCCAGCGCCGCGAGCGCGGCTTCGCGGGTTGGGAACTTGCTCAGCCACTCCTCCAGGATCTGCTTGAGCGCGTCGTTATTGTCGCGCCGGGTGTGCGCGTTTCTAAAGCGCGGATCGGTGGCCAATTCCGGCATCCCGATCGCCTTGACGAATTGGGGCCATTGATGGGGCAGCACGGTGACGTAGAGGTATTGGTCGTCGCCGTAGCGGAAAATCCCCGCCGGTCCGCCGCCCGGATGCTGCGAGCCGTTGCGTTTGGGCACCGCGGCGGGTCCGCGCAGCGACACCTTGGGCAGGAATTCATGGTGCCAGTGAAAGTAGGTGTCCGTGATCGACGCGTCGAGGTACTGCCCCTCGCCGGTGCGCTCGCGATGGAGCAGCGCGAATCCGACCGCCATCGCGGCGGCGACGCCGGTGGAGATGTCGCCCGCCGCCATCGTCAACTGCGAAGGGGCGCGGTCGGGCTCGCCAATCTGGTCGGTGATGCCGGCGTAGGCCTGCCCGATATAGTCGTAGCCGGGTTTGTTGCGCAGCGGCCCGGTCTGGCCGCAAACCGAGATCGAGCACATGATGACCTTCGGGTTGATCTGCTTGATCACGTCGTAGCCCAGCCCCAGCCGGTTGATCACGCCCGGCGCGAAGTTCTCAACCACGACGTCGAACTTCGGCAGCATCGCCTTGACCAGTTCGAGCGCGCGCGGATTCTTAAGATCCATCGCCACGCTCCTCTTGCAGTGGTTATGCTGGAAGAACCCCGTGCTTTGAGAGGTCTTGGCGTACTTGGGATCCTGCGGCTTGAACCCGGAGCCACGCGTGCGATCGCCGAAGGGCGCCAGTTCCACTTTTACGACCCCGGCCCCCATCTCGCCCAGAATTCGGCAGCAGGTGGGGCCCGCTACAAACTGAGTGATATCCAATACCCGGTAACCGGTCAGCATCGGCGTCGCCGTTGACATCTGATCAACCTCCTGAGTTTAGAAAAAGAGAAACGAGAAATGAGAAAAGAGAGGGGACCGCACATCCGCCCCGCTCAGTCACACTTCGATCTCGCTTCTCACTTCTTTTTTCTCACTTCTCAGCGCCAGGCTGCAAACGGTCGGATCCCGCGTCCCGGATGCATTGCATCAAGCGGCAGCCGCCTGCGCATGACTTTTGTGCAGCCTCTCATTTCTCTTTTCTCGTTGCTCTTTTCTCAAGCCTTTCCCGGCAGCACCAAAACCACAGCGTCAGAGTAAGAGTGCCCAAGGCGACCGCACATGGATACCATACCGTCGGCGCGTCCATCACCATGGGCAGCAACGCTACCGCCACCGCCGGCGGCACGTGCACGCGGAAGAGCTGCAGCACAGTCATTCCCCACGCCATGCTCAGGGCTGCCGTTATCACGGTTACGCCCAGCATTTGATGGAAGATGAGGCCACCAGCCGCCGTCAGAAAGCAGACGATCGGCAGGCGCAAGGGCTGGTCAGCCCAGGCGCATGACTCGGTATGGCCGAACATCTCGAATCCGATCACAGCCAGTGGCGGAAACAGGATAAAGCGCAGTCCGGTCAGCCTGACCATCGCGACGGCTGCGACGAGAAAGCCAACGTATGCCATCAGCCAGAACAAACCCCACGGAGTTGCAGGGGCGGATTGCGCGCCGTGCCGTGACGCGTCGTTGAGCCGCCCCACCATCAAGGCCCGCCAGGGAATTGAGGCCGCCGCCAACGCGACGGTGCCGAACATGATCCCGGGTGGATAGCCCCAACTCCTCACTCCCAGCACCAGGGGCAGCAGACCGGCCGATATCGCCGGGGCGATCGGGGAATCGAGAGCGAGGATTATCGCCATCGCGCTGCCCACGTTGAGCAGCACGGACAGGAATCCATATGGGAGGTTGCGGGTGATCAAAATGCCAATGGCGCCGGTTATCACGGGTGTGGTGGCCAGGTGTATTGGCGAGTTGCTCCAGCGGCCGCGGGGCCGGCCGAATACGTCGTAGGCCAGCGCGCCGAGTTCGGGAAACATAATGTAGAAAGCGCCGGTGGCGCCAGCGACGGCGGCAACCATCGCAACGTAAGCTATCGCCAGGACCGCCGCCGCTATCAGGGCGCGTCCCCGCAGGCCCGAAACGGGTTCCGGCTCCAGTTCGTACCAGTCGGCGCCGCGAGCTTTCATGGTTGCAGCCTGCGGCGAATCTCCACGAGAGGCCGCGTTCAGTCAATCAGCCGCGGGTGGACAAAAAATACTCATCGCGCAAATGTATGGTAGTGTCCGGCTCGTTGGCGGCGCGCTTGCGGGCGCGTCAGACCTTAACGCAGGGGTATTGAACGAATGGCCGATAGCTTTTTGTCCGACGTAAAGGTGCTGGAGTTAGGCGATGAAAAGGGCGAGTTCTGCGGCAAGCTGTTCGCGGGCGCGGGCGCCGACGTGATCAAGGTGGAACCGCCCGGGGGCGGCCGGACGCGCCTTAACGGCCCCTTTTACCACGACCAGCCCGATCCCGCCCGCAGCCTCTACTTCTGGCATTACAACGTCGGCAAGCGCGGCGTGACATTGGATATACAGACGCCCCAGGCCAAAGCCGTGCTCGAAAAGCTCATCGCGCGCGCCGACGTGCTGATCGACAGCCTTCCGCTCGATACCCTAAGCAAGCTGGGCCTGGACTGGGCGGCGCTGCAAAAGCTCAATCCGCGGCTTATCTACCTGGTGATCACGCCTTTTGGACGCAGCGGACCATGGCGCGATTACAAGGCCACCGACCTCATTCATCTGGCGCTGGGCGGCCCGATGATGTGCTGCGGATACGATCCCAAGCCCGACGGGACGTACGATACGCCCCCGATCGCGGCGCAGATGTGGCACGCCTACCAAATCGCCTGCAACCAGGCATTCATCGGGGCGGTCGGCGCGCTGATCGGGCGGGAGGTCCACGGCAACGGCGAGATGATCGACGTCCCGATTCATCAGGCGGTCGCCGTATCAACCGAGGTGGACGTTCCGATCTGGATATACAGCAAGAAGCCGGTCCTGCGGCAGACCGGCCGTCATGCCTCGCCGCGGATCACTCCGCAAGGCCAATTTCAAACTCGCGACGGGCGCTATTCGATGCTGTTGCTGGGGATCACCCCGCGCGAGGGCGCGACCCTGATCGAGTTTTTGACCGAAAAAGGATTCGGCGACGAACTGAACGAAAAATTCAAGGATGTGGCCAGCCGCCGCGGGCCTGAATTCAACGCCTGCCTGAACGACGCGCTGACCCGATGCATGGGGGCGTTTGGCCTCGAGGAGATCTGGAAGGAAGCCGAAGGCAAACGAATCTCATGGGCGGCGATTCGTTTGCCCGAGGAGAATCTGACCGACGAGCATTGGCGGATGCGCCAGACTTTTGCCCAGGTCGAGCATCCGGAATTGGGCGAGACATTTCCCTACGTCGGCGCGCCGACGCTGGCCGAACAATGTCCGTGGCGCACCGGACCGCGCGCGCCGCTGCCGGGTGAGCACAACCAGGAAATATATAGCGCGCAGCTGGGGCTCAGCGCGCAGCAAGTCGAAGAGCTGAGCCGCAAGGGAATTATCTAGCTGGATCGGCTGGGCCGTTCCAAAGCCAGGGAGGAGATCACATGAGGCCGCTTGAGGGAGTACGCGTACTGGACCTTACCTGGGTTCTGGCCGGGGGCGGCGGACCACGTCTGCTCGACGCCCTGGGTGCGGAAGCGATTCGGATCGAATGGCGCGACCGGCTCGATACCCTGCGCCTGGCAGGGCCGTTTGTCGGGCCCGAACCGGATAAGAGCAAACCACGCGGTCCGACCGACCCGCCGGCCAACGTCAATCGCTCCGGCATCTTCAACGACATCAACTCCGGCAAGCGTTCGATCAGCCTCAACATGACCCAACCCAAGGGCCGCGAGGTATTCAAACGGCTGGTCGCCGTCGCCGATGTGGTGGTTGACTCCTTTACCTCCGAGACGATGCGCAAGTGGGGGTTGGGCTACGAGGTGATGAAGTCGATCAAGCCCGACATCATCTACCTGCAGCAATCCGGATGGGGCTACAAGGGCGTTTATTCCGGGTTTGGTTCGTATGGTCCAGTCGCACAGGCGATTTCCGGTCTGACCGAACAATCGGGGCTACCGGCTCCTTATCCGCCCGCCGGATGGGGCTATTCCTACATGGATTGGAGCGGCGCCTACTATTGCGCGATCATGATGCTACTGGCGGTTTACCACAAAAAGCGCACCGGCAAGGGACAATACATCGACGGGTCGCAGCTTGAGCCGTCAATCTATCTGACCGGCACCGCCGTGCTCGATTTTGCGGTCAATGGCCGGCACCGGCAAAGGACCGGCAATCGCGCAACCGCCAGGCCCGCGGCGCCCCATGGTACTTATCGCTGCGCCGGCGAGGATCGATGGATCGCGATCGCCGTGACCAACGAAGAGGAATGGGGCGCGTTGGCCGGAGAAATGGGCAACCCGCCGTGGACCACGGAGGAGCGCTTCCGCACGATGGCGGCCCGGTTCGCCAATCAGGACGAACTCGACCGCCTGCTCGGTGACTGGACGGTTGGCCAGGAGCCGTTCGCGCTACAGGAGCGGCTGCAGAAGGCTGGAGTACCGGCCGGAGTCTGCCAGACCGCAGAAGACCGGGTCGAGCACGACCCCCAATTGCGCCATCTGAACTGGTTGATCCCGCTGCCGCACCCGGAGATGGGCACCTGGCCGATAAAGGATGTTCCGTTCCACTTTACCAACGCCAGCGTCGATCAGGGCGGACCTTTGGGGCGGGCAGCCCCAACCTATGGTCAGGATAACGACTATGTTTACGGCGAACTTCTGGGGATGACGGGAGCGGAGCGTACCGAGCTGCACAAAGAGGGAATAATCTAACCGGCCGGATCTTCAGCAGGTTTTGGGACGAGGAACCGCTTTGAGTTAATCCCGCAGCCTTTAGGTACACTCCGGCGCCGCTTGGCCGGACGATAAATCGAGCGGCGCCGGTCTAGCCTTTGGATGCAGGTACGCGGCAGCTTTTGAGGAAGGCTTCGACGTCGCCGTGGCGGAAACGCTTGACCCGGCCAATCGAATAACAGGGCAGTTCACCGCGATGGACCATTCGGTAGATGGTCATCTCCGTGAGCTGAAGCAGCCGGGCCAACTGTGCCACCGTGTAAAACTCCGGGGCGGAAAGTGGAGTTTCTTTTGCACCTTTTTTCGGAGCTATTGCCAACGAGGTTAATTTTCGCAACGTCTGGACCTCCGCTGACGGCTCTAGCCGTTTTCACACGTTCAGAGTATCACCCTTAGGCCGGCTGACGTCGGGCACACGTTACTGCCGGTCAATAGAACAATAGATCAGCATCTCAGAGCAATCAATCGTCAACCGAATCAAAGATATGGCGATGTTTTGTCAAGTAAGCGCGCTATCACTGACTCCCTGGAAACACGCATTTCGTGCCTTTCACGGCGCCGGTCATGGTGGCGGCTATCGGTTAGAGGTCGACCCAATCGTCCCTGGGCCTCACATCGACTGTAGACCTGCCGGGTTGAGCTCTCGGCGGCACGCCCTCCCGCCTTCCAGGCAGGCTTTTGTGGACTATGCTAAGCAGGCGAGGAGGGGCAAACGGAGAAGTGAGGGTGGGGGCTGGGCTCTCTTTTCTCTCTTTTAGCGCCAGGGCAGCACCAGCACCTCGGAGCGCGCCATCGACGGATTAAGGCGCGCCAGGTAGACCGGCAACCCGGTCGAATCCGAGGCTACGTGCGTGGCGCCCTCGCACTGGCACCAAACGCTGAAGGCGTCGTTTATCCGGGCGAAGCTTTGCGGAGCCAGCGCTGATTGCTTGAGGTTGTCGTCGGACACCTTCAGTTCCAGCGTATGACCGGTGATCGCGATTGCCGACAGCATCGGAACCCCCGCAGGCGAGGTATCCTTTCCGATCCAGCGTTTGAAGGCGCGCTGATTCATCCCTTGGAGGCCCGGGTAATCATCGTCGAGGACCGCTAAAGCTTGATGAACGTGCCCTTTCTTGCGCCGGTCGAGCCTTTGATCCTGGCGGTCCACCGCAACCCACAATCGGCGGTCCATAAGCGCGACCTTCTGCGTATCGGTGGGCGCGATGCGCTCATATCCACGCACGGCCGCGACCGCGTTGCCGATGTCGCCCGCCGCAAGCGCGCGGTCGAACTCCGCCTCGTACTGCGCGCCCAGCGCGGCGTCGATCTTCGCCAACCGCTCGCCACTCGAGCTTCCCGGCTCGCGCGCCGCTTCGGCGCAGGTCTGATGCTGGCGCATCAGCGAATAGGTGGGAGCGCCGGTATTCACCTCGACCGTGCATAGATCGTCCTTGATTTGGCGGCGGTCGCTGGCGCTAAGCGAAGGATTTTGAAGGGCAGCCTCCAACTCCTGATGGGCCTGGGTATAGTTGCCGGCGGCCATACTGTTCTGGGCGGAGGTCACCATCGCGTTGGTGCACGCGGTCAGGACCGGCGCCAGGGAGGATAGCAATGCGGTGCGTATAGCCCATGCCAACGCACCGCAACGGGCTGCCGTCAGCCGGGTTCGCATAGTGCGGGGGGCATAACTGTTGGCTGACGATGGCAATACTGACAGTCTGCACGTATTCATGAGAAAATCGACCTTCGCGCGCAAAGGCGCCGCCGGAACAGCAAGTCGTATGCCCGGAAAAAAGTACCAATCTTACTAGCGTGGATGCGCAAAGCGGTGTGCAAAACGTGCATGGTTTCAAGATGCGTCGTGCAGATGGGTGAGTTATGGATCGAAATAGCCCCTACGCCCGGATCCACACGGCGACCCCGCAGGAGCGGGCAAAAATTTACGCCGAAATATATGATGCAGGCGCGTCCGAGTCGCGTCCCGCGCTGGCCTACGATATCCGCCCTCTGTCGGCGCGTCGGCGCAAACGGCTGTCACTGTACTCGAGCATCATTGGTCCCGGACACCAAGCCATCCTGGAACTGGGTTGCGGGACCGGCGACCTGACGTGCGTCCTCGCCGGGCTCGCCCAACGGGTGGTTGGGGTCGACATGTCCGGTGCGAGCCTGAGCATGGCCAGGCAGCGGGCCGACCAGTTGCCGGCAGAACTGGGCGCGCGCGTCCAGTTGATCAAAATGAACGCGGTGAGGCTTGAGTTTGCCCAAGAATGCTTCGATTACGCCGTGAGCACTTCGATGATCGAGCATCTCCATCCCGAGGACGTTGATACCCACCTGCGGGAAGTCTGGCGGGTGCTCAAACCCCGTGGCCGCTACCTGGTCTGGTGCCCTAACCGCCTGGGCCATCACAAGGACCGCCCCGACCATCTCAGTATGATGTCCTACGGCGAATTGGCCGACAGGATGCGTCAGGCGGGTTTCGTTGGATTTGCCTCGCCGCTCCTTACCCGCCCCCCGATGGTCAGTACGCAAGCGAAGGTTTACATGGAGCGAGCGCTATCCCTGTTTCATATAGGTGTATTCTGGAGCCATCTAGGAGTCAGAAACGTGTTGGTAGTCGCCACCAAAGATGCGCCGGCCCCTTCGGCCTGATCTCTATTTCTGCCTCTCACTCCTCACTTCTCTCCCCTCACTTCTCATCAGCTGCCGGAGCATCGCGCGCAGGCGCGGAGCGCTTTTCAAAGCCGCGGCCAGAGCCTCCAGGTCGTTCTCATCCACGATCAGCGGTGAGCGCTGAAACCTACCCCGATGGTCGTAATAGCAAAACCTGATTTGGCAAGCGCCGGCGGCGAGCCCCTCGCGGAATTCCAGCAGTTGGATAGCCGGGCAATGATAGGGTCCGGTGACCCGCACCTCTTCGGCGACCACCCCGGAGCCCCAGTGGAGCGAGAAGGTTTTGGGTTTGGGATCAAGGGGTTTGACGCGGCTTGGAAGTCGGCGCATGGCTGACGATCTAGAACCAGCACTCGCCATTTGCAACGGGATAGACTAGTAGCCAAATAGCATACCAATTCCCGGATTGTATCTGAGAATTGGACCAAGGTTGGCGCTAATGCGCGCTATGCCGGTTATATCCAAGCGAGACGCGTGGCTTCCCTGTTGGGAATCGCGCGCTGGCCAGCGCCGAGGGCAACAACTTGGTATATGGCGGTGATAACGCGATGCTATAAAACCTGCTTGACGCTCGCAGGCCCATGCCCGTTTGATCGCCTGCCGGTCAATATGAGGTTGGGAGATATCTGATAGGGACGCCTTAACCTTTCCGGGAACGTAAAGGGCGAATCATTCGGCCGTGCTCCCGGTTCTCAACCTAAATAGCCGCGATCCGATAGCGGACCAGGTCTACTCAAAAAGATTTGACATTTTTCAAACCGGCCGTGTCTCTCGCTCAATCTGGAGAGCGATGCCTGACTATCCGAGCCGCGTGAGCGAGCGGTCTGTGTTGGGTATTGCCACTTGACCGCTCCCTAACGGTCGCGGCTCGGATTTTTCCCTTCTTCCCGGCGTCGGCTACAGAGGCATAAGAGCTGGCTGTGCACCTACATGCGGACACAAGATACAAACAAATCTGAGGCGAATGTCCTCAGACGCAAAATCCAAGATGCTAGCGGGGCTGCGTCGCTTCAGGGCAGATGCGGCAGGACCTCCTGGCCCATCCGGTCCAACTGCTCGGCTTGCTCTTTGTAGGTGGCGCCGCCGACGCCAAGGTAGATCACGTTGACGCCCATCTCCTTGAGCTGATGGGCCTCCGCCACCACCTTTTTGACGTCGAAACCGGGTTGGCCCCAGGGTCCGAGCGAAGTCAGCATTCCGCCGATGTCCAGCGGTGGGCGGCCGGCGGCCTTGGCGACCGATTGCGAGTAGTTCACGATTTTGGCGAACTGGTCGAGCGTCTCGATGGCGGCGGTATGGCGAATGCCGGCGAAGCGGGCCGGATTCAGGAACGGCATGAAGCCGTCGCCCAACTCGCCGGCGCGCCGGGCGGCGATGCGGCTGTTGCCGCCGACGTAAATTGGCGGATGTGGCTTCTGCACCGGCTGCGGCAGCATCGTGTTGCCCCGGGCGCGGAAGTGGCGCCCTTCCATCTTGACGTTCTCCTGCGTCCAGGCCGCCTTCATGGCGCGGATGGCCTCGTCGGTAAGCTCGTTGCGCTCGGCAAAGTTCACGCCCAGGGCCTCGAACTCCTCTTCCATCCAGCCCACGCCCACGCCCATCACCAGCCGGCCGCCCGACACCACATCCAGACTGGCCATCGCGCGCGCCGCCACAAAGGGGTTGTGATAGGGCAGCACGTAGATGTAGGTGCACAGACGAATCCGGCTGGTCACGGCGGCGGCAACGCTGAGCGCAACGAGCGGGTCCAGCGAGTGATGTCCCACACCGGCCTTAAGCCGCGCGTCGGAGGGAAACGGATGCTCGGTTACATAGACGCCGTAAAAGCCAGCCCGCTCCGCCGCCTGCGACACCGCCGCCAGCGCCGGCGCGCTGAAGAACTCGTTGCCGTGGGCATGCTCGATCCCGGTCGAGCCACCGGTGCTGGTGTTCAGATGGAGGAAGGTCTTCATCATAAATATTCCGCCTGTCCGATTTGGACCGATCGCTTCGCTTCCCGATAGCAAGATCAAAACCGCCAACGCAACATCGCGGCAGACCGTGGCTAAACCGGCCAATCACTCATGGCGGCTGGCGCGCCCACCACGCCATGCGTCCAACGACCACGGACCGGCGCCGGCGACCAGCAGGAAGAGTAGGCACATCGTCATCGCAAAGTCGGTCCGTCCGTCGCTGACCATGAACCAGAAGCCCTGGTTGGCGCGGAACAGCTCCGGAATTTTGGTGGTGGCGATCGCGGTCAGAATGATTAACAGCAATGGCACCGCGGCCGCCTGCGTGAAAAGCCCCAGCGCCACCAGGGAGCCGCAAACAATCTCAAACGCGCCGACGAAATAAGCGGTGAAGCCGGGTGCGGGAAAACCGATCCTGGTGAAGCGCACGACGCCCAAGTGCGGGTCGATATACTTCAGGATTCCCTGGGTCAGAAAGATCAGTCCGACTGCCAGGCGTATACAGATGATGGCTTTGTGAGGCGAAAGAGCGCCGCTGCTCCGGATCACCAAAGTACCCGTGGTCGAGTTGAACGCTCACCTTTAATTCGAAGGCTTCGCATGGTCCTTAAAGTGTACCTGCACCCTCGCCCTCTCCCACGACTTCAATGTGGGAGAGGGGACAGAAAGGCGCCCGCAGATTTTAGTCCCCTCTCCCTGACCAGGGAGTTTCAGGTTAGTAGGGCGGGCGTCCCTGCCCGCCATGTGTCAGTTCAGATGAAGACCGTAGAGCTTGACCGCATTGTCGAAAACGATCTTGCTGGTGACCTTTTCCGGGACGCCCGAGAAATCCGTCGCGATCACCTTGCGCGAGTTGGGCCAGGTACAGTCGCCATGTGGGAAGTCGGAGGCCCACATATAGTTGTCTTCGCCAAAAAAGCTCCAGGTGGCGGGGCCGATCGGATCATCCTGGAAGGTGGCGTAAACCTGGCGGCGGATGTAATCGCTGGGCGTCATCTGGAGCTTGCGGATGCCGGCGTTGGCCCAATACTTGTTGTAACCGTGATCGAGCCGGTACATGAAGTGGGGCAGCCAGCCGGTGTCGTTCTCGGCCGAGACGAACTTCAGCTTGGGAAAGCGCTCCAGTACTCCGCTCACCACCAGCGTGTAGAGCGTGACCTGGATGTCGGCCAATAGAAAATGATAGGTGCCGATCTGGGAAATTCCGGGAGTGTCCTTTTCCGACTTGGCGATATGCCCGACCATCTGCCACACCGGGCTTTTGGTTCCTCCGGTGACAACATGGAGCGAAAGCGGCATGTCGAGCTCGGCCGCGGCCTGCCAGAACGGGTCGTAGGTAGGACTGCTGTAAGGCCGGTCATCGGGCGCCGAGCCCCAGATCATGGCGCCCTTAAGGTCCTGCTTGCGGCAGCGCTCCAACTCCTTTACCGCCAGGCCGATGTCGTCGAGCGAGATTAGCGGAATGCCAAGCAGACGCTGGGGACTGTGCGAGCAGAACTCGGCCAGCCAATCGTTGTAAACGCGAAAGCAGGCGCGCTGGAGGTCGGGATCCTTGAGTCCGAACAGCGGCATCCCGAGGCTGGTGTACAAGACCTCGGACTCGACTCCGTCGATATCCTGGTCCTTGAGGCGTTCCACCGGATCCCAGCCGCTTGGACGCACCCCCTCGTAGCCGGTTGCCATGTGCTTGGCATATTCCTCGCCGTCCCGGCCGGTGGCCCCGAACGCGGCAACCGGGAACGCGCGCAATCCCTCCGCCATGAAGAACGCGCCGGGCTTGTCGGGCTTAGTGACCGCGCGTGGTGCGCGGTCCTTGAAACGATTGTCGATGCGGTCGAGCCACAGATTGGCCGGCTCGATCATGTGGGAATCGGCGGATACTATACGCAGCGCCATTATTTTTCCTCCTTGGCGTTAAGCCTGCTTGACTCGGAACATATCCGAACGCGCAACGGCCGGCCGCACAATTTCCCTGACCTTATTCCAGCCGTCGAGACAAACCTAATCCAACCTATACTGACACCGGGTCCGAATTCCATCGCTTTGCGCGGTCGCCTTCCCTCGCAGCGCCGGCTCAAATTTGCGTGGAGATGCGGGACTTTTCCGGGCGCTGGCGAATTTACTTATTTAGGAACATCCAACACCTTGGGCAGTACCTAGGGGCGAACTTGGGTACGATACAACCTCATTCTATAAAGGACCGGCACTATTGGCTCATGGAACAATCGACCAATTGATGAGCGTTTGTTCAAGTGACATCAAATGTTTCCGTTGGCAAAATCCTCTGGGCTAAACAGGCTTGACTTGACAAATGCGGCTAGTTGGCCATAGTAAGACCGTCGTGAAGACATCGGCGCGAAAGACTGCCGGCTGGGGAGCTTGTTCTGTTTTCATCGCGCCACAACGGCCATATAGAAGGAGTGTGGCAATGTCTAGGGTAGGAGAGATTCTAATCGGGGTACTGCTAGGCACGTTTTTGGTCGCGTGGTTTTCGTCGTCGGCGCTGGCGCAGGTGGAGCAGGTGCCGTGGGACAACAAGAGTTACGATCAGCTCCTTCCGGCAGATTCACCTGATACGATCCCGCCCGGCACCAAGATCAACATGCAGAACTGGCAGAACTACAAAAAGTTCATGCCGGTCGGACTGTGGGTCATGTGGGGGGGGAGCCAGTTCTATAAACTCCCACCGGAAACGGAATTGCAAGTGGTGGCAAACCAATCTATTCCGTTGCCCAAGAAGTACCTTCAGGATACCGAGAAATATGCAAGCCAGGTTTCGCTGGTACCTAACTCTTTCGGTGGGCTAAGCCCGAAGGGCTACGTGGCCGGACTGCCATTTCCTAATCCCAGCGGACCCAATACCGGCATGGAGATCGTTTACAACGAATATTACGCTTATGTCCCTCATGTGATCACCACATATGCCGATCACGGGTTCAGTATGGACCAATTTGGCAATAAGTCGATCAGTGAGGTGCGCGAAGTAAACTTCAAGGTCAAGCATCTGAGCGATCCGGGCCAGCCGATAAATATCCCGAGTCTTGGTGACGTGTTCTTGACCTATAACAACATCGTCATGGTTCCCGAACAGTCGAAGTACACCAACGACCTCGTGATATTCTATGACGATCCGGCCACACTGGGCGAGACGTTCGTGTTTGTGCCGTCGTTGCGCCGTTCCTTGCGGTTGTCCTCGGCGGCTCGATGCGCGCCGCTGGTCGGGAGCGACTACACGGCGGACGACGAGCGCTCGATGAGCATTCAACCGCCGATTTTTGACGCCAAGTTTCTTGGTTACAAAAAACTACTCGTGATGTACCCTACGGCAGGTTACACGGAAAAGGCCAATTACTACCAACCGATTTGGTTTGCTTCACCCAAGGCGGCAGCATGGATGCTGCGCACTGTTGCATTGGTGGACGTTCGCCGTACCGAGAAGACCAGGCAGGGATACTGTTATGGCAGCCGGATGGCATATATCGATAAGGAAACCTGGCAGCCGATCTGGATGGATCTGTACGATATCAATCTGAAGCTGTGGAAAACCGGGCCCTCGATGTACAAACCCATGCCCCTGCCCAACACCGGGGGTGACGTAGCCACTGGTGGCGGTGGCCCGGGAGATGGCATGTACAATTTCTGGGACATGCAAAATCATCATCTCAGCTTCGATATCCAGCTTAACGCGCTCATCAATGAAAACGTTCCTCCGCTCTATCAAGACTTCCAGCGCTGGGGAACTCCCGCCGGCATGCTTCAGGTAATGCAATGAGCAGATGGGCTCCGAGACTGTCTTTGGTTGTACGACGTGGGTCGGCAGCTCGCAGCCCTATGAGCGATGGCGTCCCGGGCGTCATGAAAATATCGACGCGAAGGACTGCCGGCTCGAAAATCTTTATTCAGGAAAATCGTGCCGGGAACGGCCATCGAGGAAGGAGTGTCAATGTTTAGGATAGGAAAGATTTCTCTAATTGGGGCACTGATAGGCGCGCTTTCAGTCGCCTGGATGTCGTCGGCGAGGGCGCAGGTGCAGCAGGTGCCGTGGGATCAGGCGAGTTATGACCAGCTCGCCGCGTCAGATAGTTCGGGAACGATTCCGCCGGGCACCCACATCAACATGCAAAACTGGCAGCAGTACAAGAAGTTCATGCCGGTTGGACTCTGGGTGCTGTTTGAAGGCGCGCAGCACTGGAAGCTGCCGGCGAACGCGGAACTGGAAGTGGGAGCCAATCAGCATATCCCATTGCCCAAGAAGTACCAGGCCGACACCGAGAAATATTCAAGCCAGGTCAGCCTGGTGCCCAATGACTTCGGCGGCCTAAGCCCCAAAGGCTACGTGGCCGGGTCACCATTCCCTAATCCCAGCGGCCCCAATGCCGGGATGGAGATCGTCTACGACGAATACTACGCCTACGTCCCGTACCTCATTACCACATACGCCCATGATGGTTTTAATATGGACCAATTTGGCAACTCGTCGGTCAGTGAGGTGCGCGAGGTCAACTTCAAGGTCAAGCATCTGAGCGACCCCGGCAAACCGGTCAATGTTCCCGGTCTTGGTGATGTCTTTTTGACCTATAACAACATCGTCATGGTCCCCGAGCAGTCGAAGTACACTAACGACCTCGTGATTTTTTATGACGATCCGGCCACACTCGGCGAGACTTTCGTGTTTGTACCGTCTCTGCGCCGCTCCATCCGGCTGTCCTCTGCAGCCCGATGTTCGCCGCTGGTCGGTAGTGACTATACCGCGGATGATGAGCGCTCGATGAGCATTCAGCCGCCGATTTTTCAGGCCAAGTTCGAAGGATTCAAGAAAATCCTCGTGATGTATCCGACGGACGACTATTTCAAGAAAGAGAATTACTATCAGCCCGCCTGGTTTGCCACGCCGCGAGCCGCCAAATGGATACTGCGTGACGTTGCGGTGTTGGACATTCGCCGTACGCAGAAGACCGCTGCGGGTTACTGCTACGGCAGCCGCATGGCTTACATCGATAAGGAAACCTGGCAGCCCATCTGGATGGACTTGTACGATGTCAATCTGAAGCTGTGGAAGACCGGCCCTTCCATGTACAAGCCCATGGCTTTGCCGGGTACCGGGGGCGATGTTGCAACGGGCGGGGGCGGACCGGGAGATGGAATGTACGAATTCTTCGATATGCAGAACAACCATCTCACCTTCGATATTCAGCGCGATGCACAGATCAATGAAAACGCTCCCGCGCTTTATCAGGACTTCCAGCGCTGGGGGACCCCTGCGGGCATGCTTCAGGTAATGCAATGAGCAGATGGGCTGCGGCACTGTCTTTGGTTGCGCGATGCGCGGCTCCGGCGGCCGCAGCCCTATGCCTGCAGCCCCAGTCTTATGAATGATGGCGTCCCAGGCTTTGGAAGGAGTACGGGTCCTGGACTTGACCCGCCATGTGGCGGGTCCCCTGTGCGCCAAACTTCTGGCTGATTACGGCGCGGACGTTATCAAGATAGAAACTCCGGGAAGGGGCGATCCGGCACGCTGGATCGCCCCTTTTTTGCGCGATCTGCCCGATCCTGAACGCAGCGGGTTATTCCTCCATCTGAACACCAACAAACGCGGCATCACGCTCAATCTCAAAACCGAAACTGGCCGCGCAATCTTTCTGAAGCTGCTGCCCTCGGCCGACATCGTGGTGGAGAACTTCCGTCCCCGCGTAATGCCGTCTCTAGGCCTGGAGTACGCCACGCTTAGCGCTATCAAACCGAACTTGGTAATGACGTCGATCAGCAATTTCGGCCAGACCGGCCCGTATCGCGATTGGAGCGCTTCCGATCTGATCCTCTATGCCATGGGTCATGAGATGTGGGGCACGGGCCAGCCCGATTTGGAGCCAGGTGCGATGGCCAACAAGCTGATGCTCCATATTGCGGGCTCGATGGCCTGCATGGCGACTCTGGGTGCGTTTTACGGCGCCCAGTTCCAGGGCGTCGGTCAGCAGGTCGATCTTTCGATCATGGAAGTGATGGCCTCATCGATCGACCGGCGCGCGCCCTCGCTGCTCGCCTACCAGTATTGCGGAGAGCGCGCTGTCCGCGTCCCCTCGGTCAACGGGATCGACGCTCCACCATTCGTCAATTACTGTGCCGACGGCTTTTTCGAGATTACCGTCGGCATCCAGTGGTGGGCGGACTTTGTTCGCGCGATCGGAGAGGACTGGATCAAGGATTCGGTCTTCAGGCCGCCGGTGCGTGAGGTGTCAACTCGGGAGCGGTTTGATGCGCACTGGATTCCGTGGTGCATGGCGCGCAACAAGAACGAGATCGTTGCGATTTTTCAGAAAGCCGGCATCCCATGTGCACCGCTCAACACGACCGAGGATCTGCTCGCCGATGCGCAATTGGCTGACCGCGGCTATTTCGTTCAAATCGACCATCCCGCCTCCGGCCGCCTGACTTACCCCGGAGCGCCGTTTCGGCTGATGCAGACGCCGTTCGCAATTCGCCGTCCCGCCCCATTGCTGGGCCAACATAACGCCGAAGTATTGGGTGATCTCGGCTACGATGCCAACGACCTTGCGGTCCTGAGCGCGGCCGGGGTTATATAGACCTGTGGGAACGTCGATGCCCGGATTGCCGCTTGAAGGCATTCGCATTATCGATATGGGAATTGCCTTGGCCGTGCCCTACGGCACCATGCTGTTGGCCGACCTTGGCGCGCAGGTGATTCGGGTCGAGTCCACCCAGATTTTTCCCAATCAAACACGCGGTGTGCTGGCCCGTCCGTCGAAGGAAGCGATCAAGACGATGGCGCCGATCTCTGGCGGATACCCCGACCGGGACCCGGGAGAGCGCCCCTGGAACCGCTTCCCCTGGGCCAATTGCACCGGACGCAACAAGCTCGGCATGACCGTGGACCTGCGCCAGCCCTCGGGCCGCGAGGTTTTGCGCCGGCTGGTGCGAATCAGCGACGCGGTGGTGGAGAACAACACGCCCGCCTCCCTGGAACGCATGGGAATCACCTACAGTTGGCTGCGCGAGATCAAAGAGGACATCGTCTTTGTCCAGCTTTCCTCTTTCGGCCAGGACGGCCCCTATCGCGACTACCGCGCGCTGGGACTCCAGACCGACGCCTTTTGCGGACACGACGTGCTGCGCCGCTACCGCGACCGCGACCCCAGCTACAACACCTGGGCGGTGCCTTCCGACTATGCGGGCGGTGTTTCGGCGGCAACCGCCTGCCTGATGGCCCTGATCCATCGCAAGCGCACCGGTCAGGGACAACACGTTGACATCTCGATGGTGGAGAACTTCGTTAACCTGATCGGCCATATCGTGATGGACTACACGATGAACGGGCGGGTGCAGGAAAGCCACGGCAACCGCGACCCGGACATGGTGCAGGGCGTGTACCGCTGCAAGGGCGAGGACCGCTGGGTCGCCATCACCATCGCCACCGACGAGCACTGGAAGGGATTTGTGCAAGCGGCCGGGAACCCGGGCAAGCTATGCGACCCACGCTTCGCCACGATCCCCGATCGCGTCCGCAACCAGGACGCGCTCGATCCTTTGATCGAACGCTTCACCTGCCAGCACGACCATCGCGAGGTGGCCGAATTGCTGCAGCGTCACGGCGTGCCCGCCGGTCCGGTGCTGGACGACGCCGACGCCTACGCCGATCCGCAATTGCAGGCGCGGGGATTCTTCATTCCGGTCAGCCATGCCGACGCTGGGCGCCATCTTTATCCCGGCATGCCGTGGAACCTGTCGCGCACGCCGCTGGGCGTCCGCACCCCGCCCGTGCGTCTGGGCGAGCACAACGAATTCATCTACAAGGAACTTTTGGGATATTCAAAGGAAGAGTATCGGGAACTGGAGACCGAGGGACACATCGGCACCGAGTACGCCCCGCACATCCGCTGAGTGCGGGTGTCGTCACCTGGCTTCAAGTCCTCGATTTTTCTTTACTTAGTCATAACGGAGGAAGCACGAGTCATGGCAGAGAAAGTTGACCAGATAAACATGGATCCGCTCGACACCACGGAAACCGACAAGTGGGTCGGCAGACCGCTTGGTGGCGGCCAGTTGAAGGAACCGATCACCCTGACGGATATCCGTCGCTGGGCCCAGGGGATGCAGAACCCCAACCCGATCTATTACGACGACGACTACGCGGCGAAGAGCGCTATCGGAGAGATCGTCGCGCCGCAGTCATTCACGGTAAACTGTACTGTCGGACATGGCGCCACGCCGGCCATTCAGGGCTATATTCCCGGCACTCACATGCTGTTTGGCGGCGACGAATGGTGGTTTTATGGGCCGCGAATCCGTCCGGGCGACAAGATCCGTTCCGATCGGATGCTGTTCGACTACCGAGTCACACATACCAAGTTCGCGGGGCCGACGATGTTTTCCCGCGGCGATACCACCTACATCAACCAGAACGGTGAAGTAATCGCCAAGGGACGCTCCACCTCGATCCGCTACCGCGCCGAGAACGCCAGGGCGATGGACTCCTTCGCCGAGCAGCGCAAGGCCCCGAACTGGACCATTGAAGATCTCGACAACATCGAAGAGCAGAAGTTCGCCTACTACAAAACCTACCAGAACCACATGATCCGTTCCTTCAAGGACGTCAAGGAGGGCGAGGAACTGCCGGTGCGGCCCATCGGTCCCCACACCATTCAGACCTTCTCCACCGAATGGCGCGCCTACATCTTTACCGTCTGGGGATCCGAAGAAGCTGACGATCTGCCGACCACCACGCTGGAAGCCGGATGGCTGCCCGAGATGTCACGCGACATGGGCAAGGTGAAAATCGACCCCACCTACGGCGATGGTCTTTACTATGGTCCCTCGCGCGGTCACGTCCACGAGAAATACGCGCAACTGATCGGAGTGCCGCGCGGTTACGGATACGGCGCCACGATGGGCGCCTGGGTACTGGACTATCTGAACAACTGGGGTGGCGAGCTCGGCTTCGTGCTCCATTGCAACGCGCGCTATATCGGCCCCGCCTTCGTGGGCGACGCCACCTTCCTGACCGGCCGGGTCACCAGGAAGGAACCCAATCCGCGCGGCGATACCGGCGTCGTCACGGTCGACTTCGAGATGAAAAATCAAAGCGGCGGGCTGATGGCAAAAGGTCCGGCCGAGATCAGATTGCCGTTGAAGTAGTAAGTCAAAGCTGACGAGCATAAATGCGGAACCCTCACCCTAACCCTCTCCCTGGTGAGGGAGAGGGAAGAGAACAGAGCACGGATTTCGATGCGCGCGGGACAGGCCCATGCCACATCCCTTATACGTAAAGGGAGATGGTGAAGAATATATTTCTAAGGAATATAGCTGAAAGTATACTTTGTCACCCTCTCCCTGACCAGGGAGAGGATAGGGTGAGGGTCTGTCAATAGCTGCGCCGCACTGAGCATGACCCACGATGGAGAGCACTTAGATGGCAAAAATGCAAATCGCATTAAACCTGCCCCAGTTCCTGCAATGGGACGACATGATCGCGCGCACGCTCCAGGCCGAGAAGTACGGATTTCATTCGGTTTGGACCTGCGATCACATGTGGCCCCCGTCGGAGCGCGGCGGCAACCAGTTGGAGGTGCTGACCACGATGGCGGCGATTGCCGCGCGCACCGAGCGCCTGCGCATCGGCACGCTGGTCATCTGCAACTCGTTCCGCAATCCGGCGCTGCTGGCCAAGGCGCTCAGCACCATCGACAACATCAGTCATGGCCGGGTCGAGATCGGTCTGGGCGCCGGATGGATGAAGGGTGAGTTTCGCGCCTACGGCTACGAGTTTCCCACCCCGGGTGTCCGGCTCAAGCAGTTTGAAGAAAGCCTCCAGATCCTGAAGCTGATGTTCACCGAGCCGCAGACCAGCTTCAAGGGTAAATACTTCACCATCGACAACGCGCCCAACAATCCCAAGCCCACCCAAAAGCCGCATCCGCCCATCACCATCGGCGGCGGCGGCGAAAAGGTGCTGCTGCGGCTGGTGGCGAAGTATGCGGACCGCTGGAACTACTCGATTCCCGAGTCCGGGCTGGTCGACCACAAGCTCAAGGTGCTCAAAGAACATTGCGCGGCGGTTGGACGCGACTTCAACACGCTCCAGACCTCTGAGCAGGTCATGGTCTGCCTGGGACGCAACAAGGCCGACGCCGACAAGATGTGGGATTCGCCGGGCCACCCGATGATCGAGGGTATGAAGCCCACCGCGATCAAGGGCGACCCGGATTCGGTCACCGAGCAACTGCTCGACCGCGCGAAGCGCGGAGTAAACATGGTGATGTTGTGTTTCGGCGACCTGGACCGGCCCGAGACCATCGAGTTGTTCGGACGCGAAGTGATGCCGCGTTTGCAGTAAGGTCCACCGAACTGATCAAACCGCGAGGGCCGCATGATTCATTACCATTATTTCATTACTCATAAGCCATCGATCAGCCTGGAGGAGTTCTTCCGTTACTGGAACCAAAAGCATCCGCTGGCCGCGCCGCGCCATGAGCTTACCCGCCGCTACATCCAAAGCCATCGCGTCCACGCGCTGGGCGGCAGCGCCGGATTCGACGGCGTCGCCGAGGTATGGTGGGACAACCAGGAAGCGATGGTCGAAGTGGGGCGCGCTACCGGCCGTCAGTTCCGGGCCGATGAGCCCAACTTTATCGATATGACCCGGGTCGAGTCGCTCGCTAGCACCGACACCGTCATCAAAGAGCAACCCGGGCCGGGAAGCGGCGTCAAGGGCATATTCATAGTCAAGCGCCGTGAGGGGCTGACGCTGCCGAGCTTTCGCAAGCAATGGCGCGAGGTGCATGCGCCGGCGGTGTTGAAGGCGCCCGACATCCGCGGTCTGGTGCAGAGCCTTACGCTCGACGCCGCCTATACCTGGGCCGAGCCGCGATGGGACGGCGTCGCGCATGTTTGGTTCGAGGATGAAGCGGCGGCGCAAAAGGCGATGGGGTCGCCCGAGATGAAGACCGCGGCCGAAGACGGACTGGTTGGCACCGGCGCATTTTTCTTCGCGCGCGAGAACCTGGTCTGGTCGTAGGCCCGCCTGTCTGAAATATCTTCATCAGCGTCGCAATTTCTCCGCCCTCTCCCTGACCAGGGAGAGGGCTGGGGTGAGGGTATTTCGCTCTCAATCTTTGATATAAAAATAGACAAATCGCTAATCAACTGCCGGGAGGGTTTTTATGGCAAGTGCGCGTGTAATTTCGGCGGACTCTCACATGATGGAGCCGCCAAATCTGTGGGTTGATCGCGTTGATAACAGATTAAAGGATCGCGCTCCGCGCGTGATCGAGGGGGAAGGTAAGGCCGGGCACGTCTTTGTCGGCCCTGGCATCAGGCCGTTCCCGGTTGCCGGTGGATTCGCCGCCGGACGCAGCGGCAAGGAACTAGTCGATTTCGTCGAAAAGGCCGAGGGCTATCACGCCGAGCGCCATTGGGACCCGGCCCAGCGCATCAAGGACCAGGACATCGACGGCGTCTGCTCCGAGGTGCTCTACACCACCTTGGGGATGCCCCTGTTCAGTCTCGACGACGCCGAACTGCAGGCCGCCTGCTTCAAGGCCTACAACGACTGGCTGGCCGAGTTCTGCAAGCATGATCCCAATCGCCTGATCGGCGTTGCCCTGATCTCGCTGGAGGATATCGCCGACGGCACTCGCGAGCTGCAGCGCGTGGCGGGGCTCGGACTAAAGGGCGCCATGATCTGGGGCGCGACGCCGGCGGACAAGCCGTTTTGGCATCACATGTACGACCCGTTCTGGGCCGCGGCGGCCGAGACCGGACTGCCGCTTTCCTTGCATCTGATAACCTCGGGCCGCAGGGCGTCCAAGCCCAGGGATGAAAACCGCGCCAGACCCGCGGACTCCTCCTTCACCCGGCCCTACATGAACATGATCCACGAGGTGCAGCGCTCGTTCACTGACATCGTGCTGGGCGGCGTGATGATGCGCTTCCCCAAGCTTAAGATCGTGTCGGCCGAAAACGATACCGGATGGCTGCCCCATTACATGTACCGGCTCGATCATGCGTTTGAGAAGTGGGGCGTGCAGATGGCGGAGCCGCTGGAGATGAAGCCCAGCGAGTACATCCGGCGCCAGCTATGGGCGACTTTCCAGGACGATCCGATCGGCCCCATGACCTGGCGGTTCTTCGGCGAGGACAACTACATGTGGGCCTCCGACTTCCCGCACACCGATTCGACCTGGCCGCATTCGCAAGAAGTAATCGCGAAGAACTTCGCCGGCGTTCCCAAAAAAGTCACGAAAAAGATCACCTGCGACAACGCCGCCAAGCTCTATGGGATCAAGTTCAAACGGACTGCCGCCGCCTCCGATGGCACAGCGCAGCGGCCCGATGTATAGGTCAGGGAGCAATCAGCAGGAGGGACCAGCGCCATGTGGGATTACAGCGAATACCAGCAAGTGAAAATCGAGGTCGCGGAGCGAGTCGCGACCGTCACCTTGAACCGCCCGGATGCCCTCAACGCGGTTACCAACCGGCTCCATCATGAACTGGAAAATGTGTGGCTCGACCTGGCCTCGGACCGTGACGTGAACGCGATCGTGCTGACCGGCGCGGGTCGCGCATTTTGCGCCGGTGCCGACCTCAGGGGCGTGAACTCGGGAGAGCTGACTAAGGGCGCGGCCAAGAACAACCGCTTCGATCGAGGCCCGATTTCGGCCTCCAACGGGCGTCGCATCATTGAAAACATGCTCGACGTCGAGCAGCCGATCATCGGCGCAATCAACGGCGACGCGATCGGCCTGGGGGCCACGCTGGCGCTGTTGTGCGACATCATCGTGGTGTCGGAGAAGGCGCGCTTTGCCGACACGCACGTCAAGATCGGAGTA
The DNA here is from genome assembly GCA_035939115.1 of Binataceae bacterium (SeqCode). Taxonomy (GTDB): domain Bacteria; phylum Desulfobacterota; class Binatia; order Binatales; family Binataceae; genus JAJPJA01. The sequence continues at coordinate 88,083 of DASZGF010000084.1, read as the reverse complement.
GTCGCCGGCGACGGCGGCGCGGTGATTTGGCCCCTGCTGATCGGACCGCATCGGGCCAAGGAGTTCCTGATGCGCGGCAACTTAATTAGCGGCGCCGAGGCCGGACGGATGGGAATGGTCAATTACGCCCTGCCGCCCGAGGAAGTCATGACCAAGGCGAACCAACTCGCGCGGGAACTGGCCGATGGCCCCACTTGGGCGATTCGATGGAGCAAGCTGGCGGTCAACAAGTGGCTCAAGGAGCAAGCCAACCTGATCATGGACGCGGGCTTGGCGTACGAGATGATGACGTTCAAGACCAAGGATCACAAGGAAGCGATCAAGGCCTTCATGGAAAAGCGCAAGCCCAATTACGTCCGAAGCAAGGAATAGACTGAATTGAAAGGGCCGGGCGGCCTCGCCGCCCGGCCCTTCACGCAGCTCCGATCACAGATAGCGAGTCTGTTGGCTGCGTGGGACAGGTTTTTCAACCTGTCATTTCTGATCTTCGATAACTCCCGAAAAAGAAAGACGGCAGGTTGGAAAACCTGTCCCACGCAGCCAGGCAGTCATCCGGTTTGAATCGCTGCCAGTTTCTCCGGGTGCGCGGATCTGATCCGCGCACCCGCCTTAGACGGACTCGGTGTCGTTGCCGTTGTCGGGGCCTTCGTCTTCCTTCTCTGCCAGGCCGGCTACTGCGCGTACGCGTTCGCCCGGGTCCAGTTTCACCAGGCGGACGCCCTGCGTGTTGCGGCCGATGATTCGCACGTCCTTGACCCGCAGCCGGATCACCTTGCCGCCGTCGGTTATCAGCATCACCTGGTCGTCGATTCCGACCTGGCGCACGTTGACCACGTTGCCGGTCTTGTCGGTGACCTGCATCGTGATCACGCCCTTGCCGCCGCGATGGGTCAGGCGGTACTCGGAGGCCGGCGTGCGCTTGCCGAAGCCCAGTTCGGACACCGCCAGCAGGGTCTCGTTCTCGCGCACGATCGCCATCGAGACCACCTCGTCGCCGCCCTTGGTGTCCAGGTCCATCCCGTTCACGCCGTAGGCCGAGCGTCCCATCGAGCGGACCTCTTCCTCCTTGAAGCGAATCGCCTGGCCCTGGCGGGTGGAAAGCACCACCTCCTGGTTGCCGTCGGTGATCCGCACTCCAATCAACGCGTCGCCGTCCTCCAGGAGGATCGCGATGATCCCGTTGGCGCGCACGTTTTCGTACTGGCTGAGTTCGGTCTTCTTGACTACCCCGCGGCGGGTCGCGAACAGCAGATATTTGTTCTCCAACTCTTTGGGCAGGGGCAGGAAGGCCGATAGCGTCTCGCCCTGATCGAGGCTTAACAGGTTGGCGACCGAGCGGCCCTTGGCCGCGCGTCCGCCTTCGGGCAGTTCATAGGCCTTGAGTGCGTACACCTTTCCGGAGGAAGTGAAAAAGAACAGCCGGTCGTGAGTGGAAACCGACACCAGGTGCTCGACGAAGTCCTCCTCGATAGTGGTGGCGCCGATCTTGCCCCGCCCGCCGCGCCGCTGGGTGCGATAGAGCGACAGCGGCGTGCGCTTGATATAGCCGCCGTGGGTGACCGTGATCAGCACGTCCTCTTCGACGATCAGGTCCTCGATCGAGAACTCGCCTTCGCCTTCGATAATCTGGGTGCGGCGCGCGTCGCCGAATTCCTTTTTGATGTCCTTGAACTCATCTGCGATGAGCTTCAGCAGTTCGCGCTCATCGGCCAGGATCTGGCGCAAGCGCGTAATGTTGGCGAGCACCTCCTTGTGCTCGTCCTCGATCTTACCGCGCTCCAGCGAGGTCAGCCGGCGCAGCGTCAGGTCCAGGATCGCCTGGGCCTGGATCTGGCTCAGCTTGAAGCGGTCCATCAGTTCGTTGCGCGCGGTCTCGGCGTCCTTGGCGGCGCGAATCAGCTTGATCACCGCGTCGAGGTTTTGCAGCGCGATCAGCAATCCGTCCAGAACATGCACGCGCGCTTCGGCCTGGCGCAGTTCGAACTGCGTGCGGCGGGTCATCACGCGCCGGCGATGGTCCAAAAACGCGACCAGCATCTCGCGCAGGTCCATCTCTCGCGGGCGCCCCTCGTGAATCCCCAGCATGATGAGCCCGTAGCTCTGCTGCATCTGGGTCAGCTTGAAGAGTTGGTTGAGCACCACCTTGGGCTCGTAATCGCGCTTGAGCTCGACCACCATCCGCATCCCGTCGCGGTCGGACTCGTCGCGCAGGTCGCTGATTCCCTCGATGCGCCGGTCGTTGACCAGCTCCGCGATCCGTTCCATGAGGCGGGTCTTGTTAACCTGGTAGGGGATTTCGCGCACGATAATCGACGCGCGGCCGCTGCGCTTGTCGGTCTCCACCGCGGCCAGCGCGCGCATAGTCAGGCTGCCGCGCTTGTTGAGATACGCCTGGCGTACCGCCTGGCGGCCGAGCAATTGGCCGCCGGTGGGAAAATCGGGCCCAGGGATGATGTCGAGGACCTGCTCCAGGGTAAGGTTGGGGTTTTCGATCAGGGCCAGCAGCGCGTCACAGACCTCGCTCAGGTTGTGCGGCGGAATGTTGGTGGCCATCCCGACCGCGATTCCGTCCGAGCCGTTAATCAGCAGGTTGGGGACTTGCGAGGGCAGCACTTCGGGCTCGGTCTGCGAGCCGTCATAGTTGGGGATGAAATCGACCGTATCCTTGTCGATATCCGCCAGCAGCCGCTCCGCCAGCCGGGTCAGGCGGCATTCGGTATAACGGTAGGCGGCGGGCGGGTCGCCGTCGATCGAACCGAAGTTGCCCTGGCCGTCGATCAGCGGGTAGCGCATGCTCCACGGCTGCGCCATCCGCACCAGCGCGTCATACACCGCGCTGTCGCCGTGCGGATGGTAGCGCTTGAGCACCTCGCCGACGACGCCAGCGCACTTGGAGTAGCGGCGGTTGGCGAGCAGTCCCTCGCGGAACATCGCGATCAGGATGCGCCGATGCACGGGCTTGAGCCCGTCGCGCATGTCGGGCAGCGCGCGCCCGATATTCACGGACATGGCGTAGTCCAGGTAGGACTGACGCATGTCGTCTTCGATATTCAGCAGCGTGGGTTCGTTGGGGGTGGGTTCGTTACCGTTGCCTTGTGCCATAGAAATTTCTTCCGCCTCGTGTTCGCGAGGCCGTCACTCTTTAGAGTTGGACGCCTGACTCGTCGAGGCTCCGGACCCTGAGCTTTTTGGTTCCTGAGGCGCTGTCGCACCGGGCGGCGTTGACGGCCGTGCTGTCGCGGGCTTGGGGTTCCTGCCACCCTTTTCGATCCCTTCTCGAAGGGGTTCTGAGACGCCACGTATCGCGGCGGACCCTGTTGCTTGATTAGACATTAGTTTTTCCTCGAGGGCCGGACCTAAGCCTCACCTTCGGAACTCTATGGTTAGATGGTCTTTGGGTCGGGTAATATACATTGAATCAACTTCGTAGAGAAATTTAGACGTCGAACTCTGATAGACTCTCACATCTCGTAACAGCAATTCGTTTACATCGTATGTATCGGCAAAGGCATCGACCCAACCCTCAAACGCGAGGTCGCGATCAAAGTCGCGAACGACGACCCATGCTCCTGTGATATCCGAGGAGTTGAAGGTCAGAGCCCAGACATCGAGATCTCCGAATTTGCTGCTGACGTGAATCGCTCTGGCGAACCGATTGAGCCAGTGACCGTTCAACGCTAACGATACTGCCAGTCCGACGAAAGGAGCCGCTGCTGTGGCTAGAAATATCTCCGTAAAGTCCAGCGATCGATTGTCGGCCAGTGATTTGAGAAGGCCCACCGTGGGCGGCCATCTTCGCGCGAAAACCGCGTCCAACAACGCATATGTAAGGTAACAGGCGAGACCGAGTACAAGCGAATATAGAGCCAAGCGCGCTGTCGACCATGCGGCGGTCGGCACAAGTTTTTCGACGAATAGCGCGCATATTATACCTGGGAGAAAGAGCAAGGCTAAGCGAACAGTCAATTCGTTCACTGCCTGTTTCCTCGTCCACGCCCTCGCAGCGTTTCAAAATCACAAATCGTGAAACTCTATGCGCTCTCCACGATTTAGCACCTTTTCGAACGTCAGAGTGAGACGATCGATCTCAAATATCCAGATTGCGCACGTTGAGCGCGTTTTCTTCGATGAACTGGCGGCGGGGCTCGACCTGGTCGCCCATCAGCTTGGAGAACATCTCTTCCGCCTCTTCCTGCGAGCCGACGCGCACTCTGAGCAGCGAACGCACCTCGGGATTCATTGTGGTGGCCCACAACTGCTCGGGATTCATCTCGCCCAACCCTTTGTAGCGCTGGATTTCCACGCCCTTTTGCCCGGCCTCCAGCACCGCCTCCGCGACCGCCTTGAGCGAGGCCGCGGTGCGCTGTTCCTCGCCGGTCTTGATCACGTAGGGCGCGCCGTAGGGTTCCAGCTCGGTGGAAAGCCGGCGGATTTCGCGCAGCTCGCCGGCATGAAACAGGTTGAGGTCAACCACGGTCGGCGGCGTGGCGCCATTGCGGACGTGCGAAAAGATCGCCTTGAAGTGGGTCTCGCCGTCGGCGTCAATTTTGTAAACCACGTTGGCGTCATTGATTTCCGTGCGCAGCTCCTCGGCAGCCTGCGTCATCAGGTCGCGGCCTTCGAAAGTCTCCGCCGTGATCTTTTTGGCCCCGGTCAGCTTGGCCATCGCCGCAACCACATCGCGCTGCTTTGAGCGATGCTCCAACGTCTCGAACATCCGATCATGGTATAGCGCCCGGCGCGCCAGTGTTTTGAGCGCCGCGCCCTTGAGCTCGCGGGCGTCCTTGCCGCGTCCGACCGTCACTGAAATCGCCTCGCAGCCGAGGTCGGTCAGGTAATCTTCCAAGGCCGGCTCGTCTTTGAGATAGCGCTCGGCCTTGCCTTTCTTGGCCCGGAACAGTGGCGGCTGCGCGACGTAGAGGTAGCCGTTTTCGATTATCTCGGGGAACTGGCGGAAGAAAAATGTCAGCAGCAGCGTGCGGATGTGGGAGCCGTCCACATCGGCGTCGGTCATGATGATAACCGTGTGGTAACGCAGCTTCTCGATGTTCTTCTCGGTGCTGACTCCCATTCCCATGGCGGTAATCAGGGTGCGCAACTCGGCCGAGCTCAGCACCTTATCGATCCGCGCCCGCTCCACGTTGAGGATCTTGCCGCGCAGCGGCAGGATCGCCTGCGTGCGCCGGTCGCGTCCCTGCTTGGCCGAGCCGCCGGCCGAATCACCCTCGACGATAAAGATCTCGCTGCGCGCGGGGTCGCGCTCCTGGCAGTCGGCCAGCTTCCCGGGCAGCGAAGCGGAGTCCAGTGCGCCCTTGCGCCGCACCAGCTCCTTGGCCTTGCGCGCCGCCTCACGGGCGGTCGCGGCTTCCACCGCGCGCGCCACGATTCGTTTGGCGTCAGTGGGGTTTTCCTCCAGGAATTGACCCAGCTTCTCGTTGACCACAGCGGCTACGATGCCTTCGACTTCGGAGTTGCCCAGCTTGGTCTTGGTCTGTCCCTCGAATTGGGGCTCGCCGATCTTGATGCTGATGATCGCCGTCAGCCCCTCGCGCGTATCCTCGCCCTCCAGCCGCAGATCCTTATTCTTGATCAGGTTGTTCTTGGTCGCGTAACTGTTGATGGTGCGGGTCAGCGCCGACCTCAGACCCGAGATGTGCGTGCCGCCCTCGGTTGTATGGATGTTGTTGGCGTAGCTGAACACGCTCTCATGAATCGCGTCGGTCCATTGCAGCGCGCAATCGACATCGATCGCGTCGCGCACGGCGTTGAAATGGATCACGTCGTGAAGCGGTTCACGGCCCTGGTTGAGGACCTCGACGAATTCCCTGATCCCGCCCTCGAAGTGGAACTCCTCGCTCTTGCCGGTGCGCTCGTCGGTCAGGTGGATCTTCAGCCCGGCGTTGAGGTAGGCCATCTCACGCAGGTAGCGGGCGATAATCTCGTACTTGAATTTGACCTCGGGGAAAATTTTCGGGTCCGGCGAAAATGTGGTCTTGGTCCCGGTCTTTTTCGTGCTCCCCTTCTCTTCGACCTTGGTCTTGGGCACGCCGCGCTCGTAGCGCTGGTAATAGATTTTGCCGCCGCGATGAACCTCGGCTTCGAACTCCTCGCTAAGTGCGTTGACTACTGACGCGCCGACGCCGTGCAAACCACCCGAGACTTTATACACGCCGCGGTCGAATTTGCCGCCCGCGTGCAAAACCGTATGCACCACTTCCAGCGCCGAGCGTTTTTCCGTGGGATGCATATCCACGGGGATGCCGCGGCCGTTGTCTTCAATCGTGATTCGATCGTCGCTGTGGATGGAGACGTTGATTTCGTCACAGTAGCCGCCCAAAGCCTCGTCCACGGAATTATCGACGATTTCGATCACCAGGTGATGAAGGCCACGCTCGGCAGTGTCGCCGATATACATGCCCGGGCGCCTGCGCACCGCTTCGAGTCCCTCCAGTATTCGGATAGACTCGGCACCATAAGACTCACCGGATTGCTTGTTGCTCATAGAGAGGAAACCTCAACCACCCCAACTGATTCAGTGTATCTTAACAAGGATCGGTGAGTAAAGATGGCGGGCCCGCGACAACCTTTAAATCAAACGTCGATTTATTCTCTAATCAGCGAAAAATCGGCCAGACCACAGGCGCTTTTTTGATTTCAGCGGATCTCGGGAGCGGCGATTTTTTGGCGCTGGTTTGCCATCAGGATAAAAGACTGTTCTATTAATTGACAACTGATACTACGGCGGCGGGCGCACCACCTGGCGAGCGAACTCGTCGCTCACGTGTTCGATAGCGTCAGCCTCTTCGGGCGTCTTGTCGTCCCGCACGCGGACGATGCGGGCGAAGCGCAGTGCCATCCCGCAGTCGTACTGCGGGCTGCGTTGAACATCGCTGTAGGCGACTTCGACCACCACTTCAGGACGCACAAAGACGGTCCCGCCCTGCTCGGCAGTCTTGAGCGCCAGCAGCCGCCCGGTCATGTCGCTGAACTGCTCGTCGGTGAGTCCCTTAAAGGTCTTTCCAACCTCGGTAAACTGGCCTTGGGCGGGTCCGCGCGCGGCTAGATGGTAGTTGGAGAGCCATCCGTGACGCCGCCCGTAGCCCCAGTCCGCGGCCACGATTACCAGGTCCAGCGTCCGCGCGCCTTTGATCTTGAGCCATCCCCGGCCCCGGACTCCGGGGCTGTAGCGGCTGTCCAACCGCTTCGCCATTACGCCTTCATGACCGGCGGCGCGGGCGGCGTAATAGAATTGCTCGCCCTCGGACAGGTTGGCGGGCAGGCATCGGCCTACCAGCTCCAATCCCGCGTGCCGCCCAATCTCCTCGAGCATCGCGAAGCGCTCCACATAGGGCCGATCGATCAGAAGCTCGTTGCCCATACCCAGGATGTCGAAAAGGAACAATCGCACCGGCGACTGCTCGCGCAGCCGCTCGACTTCCCGGATACGCCTGAAGCGGCGCATCAGTTCCTGGAAGGCCAATGCATTACCCTGCTGGTCGACGGCCACTACCTCGCCGTCGAAGATGAAGCTGTGGTTGGGAAGGCCGGCGGCCAGCCGCTCGACGACTTCCGGCAGGCTCGGCGTGATTTCATTGAGCCGGCGGGAGAATATCCTGACGCGGCCGTCGGACCCATGAATCTGCACGCGGGCGCCGTCAAGCTTGTGCTCCAGCGCGATTTCGGAGCCGAGCATCGCAAAGGCGTCGGCGATAGTGTCGGCGGGCTGCGCCAGCATCGGTTTTAACGGCCGCAGCGCCAGCGCGGTGGACGCCGCTGGCGCCGGCGCCGCTTCGCCGCCGCGTAAGATGCCCAACACCCGGCCCGGGTCGCCTTGCATCATATTGACCCGGCGCACCTCGGCAATCGGCGCCCCAGTGGCGTGAGCGAGAGCCTCGAGCATCACACCCTCGCTCATCCCATGGCGCATCTCGCGAATCAGGATTTTGGCCAGGTACTTGGCTTCCAGCGAGGTGGAGCGCATCAGCAGGTCGCGGAGCAGGTCGAGCTTGCGTTTGCGCGCATGGCGGCCCTCGACAGCGGCGATTTCGCGCAACTGGCGATCAACCTCCGCCACGGTAAGCGTCGGCGCTGGCTCCTCCGTGCGCAGGCGCATCACGATTTCGACCGCGTCGCCGAAGTCGACGGCGGAGGCGAAGATGTCCTCGCCCCGCTCCAGCGCGTCGGTTATCTCGGCGGCCACTCGCCATACGGCGCGACCGCTGAGGTTAAGTTTGGCCTCATCGCCGACCGGCAGCGCGCGCCCGATCATGAAGCGGGCGGCGGCTTCGGCCTCCTCGATACTCAACGACGCCAGAAAATCGCCGGCCAACTCCGCCATCTGGAGCCGGCTTTGAGTCTGGCTCAGCGACTGACAGACTTCGGCGAATTGCTGGAAACTGGCCATGTGGTTCGATCAGGGCAACGGGCGATTCTGGTTCTTAAGCATCACAGGCTGGAAGCCTGTGCCACGGGTGTGACCCATTCCGTCAGGCCTGCTTCGCCTCGAGTGCCATCGCCGGGCGCTGCGCGCCCAACTGCATTACCAGCGGCTTCCGGTAGCGCATTATCAGCTCGGCGTGCGCGACGTAAGCGGTCTCCTCGTGGACGAATCCCATCCGCTCCAGGATCCCGGACAGCTCCTCGCGCGTGTAATGGCTGATGTGCTCGTCGCGATACGCCCACGGCATCAGCATTCCATACAGCGGCTCGATGGTCCGCCATTGCCAGGTCGCATAGTCCGGGGTGCCGATGATCAACATGCCGCCGGGCCGCAGCACCCGCCACATCTCGTCGAACAACACCTGCTCGCGCGGGATATGCTCGATAACCTGGGAGCTCACCACGCAATCGAAGATTTCATCCTTAAAGGGCAGGGCGAAGGCGGACGCGCGTAGGGCGGGAATTTGCAGGCGATGGAGGTAACGGGTTTTGGCGAAGTTGTAGTCCAGCGCGATCGCGTCGTTCAGGCTCTGGATGATGATGCTCGATCCGCAGCCCGCATCCAGCGTCAGCCCGGTACCGCGTGCCCATGAAGTTACGATGTGATGGCGCGCGCGCTGCCAGTAGCGTTGCGGCGGAATCAGGCTGTAGAAGGCGCGTGCATCGTAGTCGGCGGACTCCAGCGAATTGCGCAGCTTCCACAACTTGAACGACGAATTCGCCAGGTCCATCCCGAAGCGCAGTAGTCTGGCGTGGGAAACGCCCCGATGGCGCGGGAAGTAGGTAAAGGGCACCTCCGTGATGCTGAATCCGGCGGTGTATGCCTTGACCAGGATTTCCTCCAGCACCTCGAAGTTGCGCCCGCCAATTTCCACCTGCTCTAGCACTTCGCGCCGGTACAGCCGATAACCGCTGGAAAGGTCGCGCACCGGCACCGACAGCATCCGCCGGAGCACCACGTTGAGCAGGCGGCTGAGCGCACGCCTTCCGATGCTGGTATAAGCGACGCCGCCGCGCACATAACGCGACGCAATCACGATGTCGGCCAGATGGCGCGCGCGCCACATCTTGGCCACAAACGCCGGCTCGTGGGAAAGGTCGGCGTCCAGCGTCAGCACGTACTCCCCTTGCGCGTGGCGGAAGCCGGTCCGCAGGGCGCCCGCATAGCCGGGAAAGTCCTCATCCAGGATCACTGCTCCCTGCGCGGCCGCGACCTCGCGCGTGTTATCGCGCGAGCCCCCGTCAACGACGAGGAATTCGTACTTAAGCCCGTGACCCTCTAGGATTTTGCGCAGCCGCTGTAGGAGGTCGCCCAGGTTCCCGCCTTCATTCAGGACCGGGAGAACGACGCTGATATCCATTCATAAACTCCGCTGCCGCTACCGCGCGCTGAGCGTGGCGCGCCTCGGATCGTCCCGGCCAGCGCCGCACATCACCGCATAGCATAGGGGTTCAGCATAGCGCCCCGCCCATGGCGTTCAACCCTCGGGTCCAATCATCTTTTCGGGCCGCACCACCTGGTCGAACTCCTCGCCGCTCAGCAATCCCAACTCGATGCATACATGGCGCAGCGTTTTGCCCTCGGCATGGGCCTTCTTGGCCACCTTGGCCGCGTTGTCGTAGCCGATTTTGGGACTGAGCGCCGTCACCAGCATCAGCGAGTTGTTGAGATGATGATGGATCTGCTCGCGGTTGGGGTGCAATTCGTCCACGCAGTAAACCTTGAAACTGTGGCAGGAATCGGTGAGCAGCCGCACCGAGTGCAGCAGGTTGTGGATCATCAGGGGCTTGAACACGTTGAGCTCGAAGTTGCCCTGGGTTCCCGCCACCGCGATCGCGGTGTCGTTGCCGATCACCTGCACGCACACCATGGTCATCGCTTCGCACTGGGTGGGATTGACCTTGCCCGGCATGATCGAGGAACCGGGCTCGTTCTCGGGCAGGACCAACTCGCCCAGCCCCGCGCGCGGACCCGAGCCGAGCCAGCGGATATCGTTGGCGATTTTCATCAGCGAGCAGGCCAGTGTGCGCAAGGCGCCGCTGGCGGCCACAATCGCGTCATGAGCGGCCAGCGCCGCGAACTTGTTGGGCGCTGAGACGAACGACAGTCCGGTGAGCGCGGCAATCTCCGCCGCGACCCGGTCGGCGAACTCCTTATGAGCGTTAAGGCCAGTGCCGACCGCGGTCCCGCCCAGGGCCAGTTCGTAAAGGTTGGGCAGGGACGCCTTGATTCGTTCGATATCCTGGTCAAGCTGGGCCACGTAGCCGGAGAATTCCTGGCCCAGGGTCAGCGGCACCGCGTCCATCAGGTGGGTGCGGCCGATCTTGATGATGTCCTTGAACTGCTCGGACCTGGCCGCCAGCGCGTCGCGCAGTTCCTTGACGGCGGGCAGCAGGCGATGATGGATCACCTCGACCGCGGCAATATGCATCGCGCCCGGAAAGGTGTCGTTGGAGGATTGCGACATGTTGACGTCGTCGTTGGGATGGATGGGCTTCTTGCTCCCCATTTCGCCGCCGGCCAGCTCGATCGCGCGGTTGGAGATCACCTCGTTGGCGTTCATGTTGGTCTGCGTGCCGCTGCCGGTCTGCCAGATGTGCAGAGGGAAGTGATCGTCGAGCGCGCCCTCAATCACCTCGTCGGCGGCCTGGATGATAAGCCGGGCCTTTTCGGGTGGGAGCATGCCGAGGTCCTCGTTGACCTTGGCGGCGGCCTTCTTGAGAATGCCAAAGGCGCGGATCAACTCGCGCGGCATGATGTCATTGCCGATGTTGAAATGCAGGAGCGAGCGCTCGGTCTGCGCCCCCCAGTAGCGATCGGCGGGCACCTCGATCGCACCCATCGTGTCGGTCTCGGTGCGGGTGGTTTTGTTGTGTGACGCTTTCGCTGTTGCCATCGTACCTGTTCCTTGAAAACCGATCGGAATTAGGCGGCCGGCACGGAGTTTCCGAACCATTTCGGCCCTGAAATCCTATACCGTGCCATCGATGGCGATTCCAGTGGCCCAAAGGCACGCTGAAGTGTTCTGCCAGCCCGAATGCGCCGGCCGGCCCCTGGGCTATTTGCCCAACGCGTGCCTGATGGTGTTCAGGATGAAAATGAAGTCGCGTGAAGACCGCACCTCGCCCATCAGGGCAATCTGCGACAGGGTCTCCATCTCCGAACCGGTTATGCCGTGAACCTTGCGCAGTTTCTGGTCCGCGGAGAAAGCATCCCAGGCGGACGCTTTGCTCGAAGTTGTCGGTGAAACCAGGTCCCTGGTTTCCGGGTTCGCCAGGAAAAACAATTCGCGCGGGTCCAATCCCAGCACCTCGGCGAGGCCGACAATGACCTTTTCCGAAGCGTGGCGCCGATCCGCCTCAAGGTGGGCGATGTATGCGACCGACGTACCGATCCGGCGGGCAACGTCTTGTTGCGTCAAGTCCAGCTGGCGCCGCCGGTCTCTGATAGTCCGGGCAAAGCGCTCGCCCCCAATCATTTCGATGTCCTGTCTCAATTTCGGTGTTCCTCCCTAGTCAGACGCTGATAACTACAAGAAGTAATATTCTTAAATTAAGGCAAATTCATCTTGAGTTCATCAATCATATTCAGAATTGATTCTCTAAAGCAATTGGTTGATGGACTCTAGATATGATTTGGTTGAATGATCTTTCCACACCAGGAGATGGAACTGCCGGTTACTTTGAGTAACTATCGTAACATATGGTGCATTTAGTATAACGAGGTATGAATAGTAACTTTCGTTGACTTGAGGCACACAGCTCGCAGTCCATAACCAGTCCGCCGCGGCCGCGCACATCTCCGAGCCGCACGGTTTGGATGAGGGGGCTACGCTACGCGGACGCACAAATCCACCGGCGGTTTGACGCGGAGCGCTTCTTCAATCTATACGCAATTTTGTGGAGGTCCGCCGATGCTCAAAGTTATTGTGCAGCTCTATCCCGTGATGCCGGCCAGGGACGAGGCCGAGCGTGCCGCCAAGCGGCCGATTGCGCGCAACAGCGAACTTTACCAGGAGGTCCTGACCGGCTGGAACGACATCGTCAAGGCCGCCGACGAGATGGGGATGTGGGGCGTGGCCACCATCGAGCACCATTTCCATTCCGAGGGCTATGAAGTCGGTCCCAATCCGGGCGTGCTCAACGGCTACTGGGCGCCGATCACCAAAAATATCCGCATCGGGCAGATGGGCTACGTGATGAGCGCCAACAATCCGATCCGGGTGGCCGAGGAAACCGCCATCCTGGACCATCTGACCCGCGGCCGCTTCTTTGTCGGTTTCGCGCGCGGCTACCAGTCGCGATGGGTCAACGTGTTGAGCCAGCATCTGGGCAGCCGCGCGACCCGCTCGCCTTCCACCGCCACCAGGGCCGATATCGCCGCTATCGACGCGTCGCGGCGCAACGCGCAGATCGAGGAAGACAAGGCCAATCGCGACGTGTTCGAGCAGCAGGTCGACATGGTCGTCCGCGCCTGGACCCAGGAAAGCATCGAGGCCGCGGACGGCCCGTGGCAGGTGCCTTATCCGTACGACAAGGGAATCGAGGACTGGCCGCTGGCGCTGGAGGGCGTCACCGAGCGGCTGGGCGCCCACGGCGAGGTGGACGCGAATCGGGTGGTGCGGCGCATCAGCGTGGTTCCCGCGCCCTACACCAGGCCGCATCCGCCGGTTTTCGTGATGAGCCTGGGCAGCCCGGAATCAATTGCTTACTGCGGGACCAAGGGGTTCGTCCCCGTGTATGTGGCCGGACTGCGCACGGCGGTGCGCGGCGGGCAGGCCTTTGACGGCGCGGCGAAGGCGGCGGGACGCTCCTACGCCTGGGGTCAGCATCAAGGCGTGCTGCGCTACACGCGCATGGGCAAGACGATGGCCGACGCGCGCCGCGCGGTGGCGGCGTACGACGCTGAAATCACAAAAAATTTCTATGCCCCGTTCTGGCCGCCCAGTCTGGCCAGGTCCACCGATCCGGTCGACAACGTGCTGGGCGCGCACACCTATTTCATCGGCACGGTGGATGACGTGAAGGCGCAATTTGTCGAGCAATGGAAGGTGCTGCCGGCCGAATACGTAGTGCTAATCTGGCATTACGCGCAGCAGCCCAAGCAGTCCACCATCGACGACATGGAGCTGTTCATGAAGCACGTCAAGCCGGCGCTCGACGAGATGACGCGCTACAACGAATGAGACCGATCGCAAAGGGCGCGGGCGGCTGTGTCCGCCGGGCCGTTGGCATGATCTAATGGCGGTCCAAGTCGGCGAGGCGGCAAAACGTCCAACCTGAAAGGCCAGGAGTCTAAACCATGCCCATGGATTTAAGCCTCATCAAAATGGTTGTTGTCGTCATGATGGAAAATCTTTCCTTCGATCATCTTTTGGGTTACTTGAATCTTGAGCCTTACAACTGGAACAACGTCGATGGTCTCAACCGGTCACCTGCCTGGTTGGACAAAGTCGCCAGCATTTACAATGGGGCGAAATATCGTCCGTTTTTGCTAAACGACCCGTATGATGTGATTGATGCGGATCCCCCGCATGAGCGCGACCCGATCGCGGTTCAAATGGGAACTCCGGTCGGCGGCGTATTTCCTATGGATGGTTTCGTCACCAACTATGCCACGGCCAAAGGAGCAAAGCCTGTTTCCCGCGATAGTCAGCCGCCTGTAATGGGATACTTCGGCGCCGAGCAGGCGCCCGTAACAGATTTTTTCGCCCAGAATTTCGCTATTTGCGACCACTGGTTTTCTTGCCTTCCAGCGGGAACGCAGCCCAACCGATTGATGGCAATGAGCGGTTTCACCAATATCGATGTGAATCAGGTTCCGCTTCCCGGTCAGGATCTGGTTTACGACTGGCTAACGAGGAATGGAATTCGTTGGAGAGTTTATCACGAGGAGATGCCGTTCTTTGCCATGATGCCAAATTGGATCCCCGACATCCTGACGGAGCAGCACTTTCGTCCCTTTGGCAGGCTTTTGAGTGACGTCGAAAATGAACCTCCCGATGAAGCTCCCCAAGTCATGTTCATCGAGCCGGCATATACGGATGCGCCTCATATCGGACTATGCAGTGATGATCACGCTCCTTCCACGATCAAGGGGGGGCAGGCGTTCTTGTTGGAAGTATATCGGTGCATGACTCAGTACCCGGATATGTGGAAGGGAGTGGTCATGATTATTACCTACGATGAACATGGCGGATTCTTTGATCACGTGTCGCCGCCCTTTCTCCGAACCGATCCGCCAGCCGGAGCACACTATAATAGACCCTTTGAGACCTTGGGAGTCCGTGTTCCGGCGTTTGTCGTTTCGCCTTTTGTGAAGCCCAGGACGGTGTTCAACCGCCGCTTGGATCACACGTCAATCTTGAAATTTATTGGGCAAAAGTTCGGCCGGGCTGGCCGTTATTCCGACCTCGTTGATAAAAGAGCCGTCGGTAGTGTTTTGGACGTTCTTGATCCCCCGAACTATGAACGGACGGCTCCGGCTATTCCATCCCTGCAGCCGTATCTGCAGAAGCAGCAGCCGAGGGCAGGTTTTGTCCCCGGCACTGCGCCTGGTACTCCGCTTCAAAACGCCTTTCAGAACGCCTTGGACAGTATTCGCGCGCACCCTGATAAACCAGGTTCGAAGTTCGATGATCTACTGGCCGCATTCCCGCGGCGTTTCTAACCTGGCACGGACCATGAAAAGTCATCGCTGCTATCTCGCCATATTGCTCGCTCTCTCGACCTTGGCGTTAGGATGCGCGACCTTGTCTGCCGGTTGCGGTCTGATAGCTCCGTCCCATCATCCAACCGAGGATTATACCCCGGTGGTCGCCGCGGCGACGGCTGGCGACCTTGCAACGGTACGAGATGCGGTCGAGAAGGACCCGGCACTTCTTGAATACAAAGAATGGGACGGTGCAACGCTTCTTGATGACACAGTAGCCCAAAACCACATGGACGTGGCGGCATATCTTCTAAATAAGGGGACTGATGTTAACGCGGTCAAGACTGACGGTGTGACAGCTCTTCATATCGCCGCTCGCAACGGCAATATTCCAATGATGAACCTCCTCCTTGAACACGGCGCCAAGATTAATGCGCTCGATTCCAAAGGATGGACCCCTCTGGACCGTGCAAATAAATGGGGACATCCGGAAGCAGCCGAATTTCTGAGACAGCATGGTGGTCACGAGGGCACGCGTCCGCAGGCAAGCGCCGCCAATCTGCGGTTACATGTTGCTTCCGGCCAGGAAGGCGTGGGCCTGAAAGATGCCAGCGATCGTTTTGGCGTCGATTATTTCGCCCTCGCGGATCATCCGTATAACGCGCGCCAATTCGATCCACTCGACGCGGATTACTTCGTCGGCCTCGTGATTGGTGGCCGTGTGGCTCAGGTCGCGGGCCAGGTAAAGCTCGATGCGCTCGTCGCAGATGCTCGGGATCGTCACCAGCGATCCCAGATGATGCCAGCGCTCGGCGCCAACGCCGGCCTCCTCGAGCAGTTCGCGCTCGGCGCACTGACGTCCGCTTTCCCCCGGCCCGCGGCATCCCGCGGGAATTTCCCAGATGGTCGCTCCGACCGCGTGACGATATTGGTGTAGCATCGCGACCCGCCGCTGCTGGTCAAGGGCGACAATCGCGGCAGCGCCCGGATGGCGGATGACGGGCAACTCGACGGTCAGGCCGTTGGGCAACGTGGCGGTTTCGAGGCCCAGATCGACGACCCCGGCGCGAAAGATCGGTCGGCGTTTTGATTCCATGATGTAGCAAAATTGTGGCGGCGTGAGTTGGATGCCGCAAGGCCCCGGATCAGCGCGACAAAAACAACGGGCAGGGAGCGTGGCGCAGCACGTGCTCGGTGGTCGAGCCCAGCATCATTTCGACGATGCGGCTGTGGCCATAGGCGCCGATGAACAGGGCGTCGGGCGAATTGCGGCGGATAAACGCGAAGATCTCCTGCGGCGCATGGCCGGCCAGATGCCGAAATTCCACATTTAGACCGTAGGGCTCGAAATAGGCGCGCGCTTGCGCCAGGTGCAGTTCCCCGGCTTGTAGGTCGCGGCCGACGCTCAGTACGGTCAGGGCCGCGCCCAGGGTGCTGGCCAGTTCGGCTGCCACATGCATCGCCTTGCAGGCCCGCTCGCTGCCGTCGTAGGCGAGCATCAGATGGCGCATTCGCGGGCGGAGGCCGGACAGATAAGCACCGTTCCAGACGCCTTGCGCTCCACGCTGGCGGCAGTGCCGCCCGGATTGGCGGGAGCGTCCGCCTGGGAGGCGCCGCGATGGCCCAGCACGACCAGGTCCGCACTTTTTGAACGCTCGCAGGTCTGATTGGCCACCAGTCCGAAATCAAGCGCGGTCTGAGCGGCGACCTGCTCACGCATCGCGGCGGCGGCGAAGTCCTCCAGCAATTGGTGGCCGCGCGCCGTCAGATTCTCGCGGATGCGGGGGGCGTCGAGGTAGCTTTCAACGTCGGCGGGTGCTGCGATATCATTAAGCAGCGGCCCCTCAAACGATAATATATCGACGACGTGCAGCCCCAGGACGCTGGCATGGAGCTGGTGCGCAAGGTAAAAGGCGAGAGTCTGGGCGTGAAGGGAACGCTCAGAGCTGTCGACACCGACCACGATGCTCTTAAACACCGGCCACGGTCTCCGCAATGGTGGCGATTATCACGCCCAATGGGTGGCGCTCAAGAGGGCAAATTGAGTCAGGCGAAAGGGACGCGGACGGCACAATTGGTGAGCGAACTGGAGGAACTGGCCCAGCGCTGCGGGATCGAGGTCAGGCACGAACGGCTGTTGCGCGAAATCGGCTACCGCGCGCGCAGCGGTTCATGTAAGGTCAAGGAGAAAAACCTCGTCATCCTCGATCGCACGCTGGCGCCCGCCGAGCAGGTCGAGATTCTGGCCGACGCCTTGCGCGGTCAGGACCTCGAAAGCCTCTACCTGTCGCCGGCTGCACGCCGGCTGTTGCAGGAAGACCGGGGTTAATCGTTGGCAGCAGGAATCACTCGACTCATGCCGCATACCGGGGAGAGCACGGAACATACGACCATCCCGGGCCGTCCGCGCGTCAGCGCTGATGAGCGGCTGGAGGTGTTCCACGCACGGCTTAAGGACCGCGGGCTGAAGTCCACCGGGCAGCGCGACGATATCGCCCGCGTGTTCTTTGCCTTGGGACGCCATGTCAGCGCCGAAGAGCTGTACGCCGAGGTTAAGAAGGTTAATCCGCACGTCGGCTACGCCACTATTTACCGTACGCTGAAGCTGCTCAAGGAATGCGAACTGGTCTCGGAGCGCCATTTCGACGACGGGCAGGGGCGCTACGAAATCATCGACGAGCAGCGCCATCATGACCATTTCATCTGCGAGCGCTGCGGCCGCATCATCGAGTTCCAGAACGAGCGGCTGGAGCGAATCCAGCAGACCGTGGCGCGCGAACTGGGGGTCTCACTGACCCGGCATCGGCTGGAGCTTTACGGACGATGCCCCGAATGCCGCAAGCAGTCCTAGCAGGGTGCGGAAAAAGTAGCTTTCGGGGAGTGCGGTGATGTTCGCTTCAGCACCCTGCATAAAAGAGGCTTCTTTCCTTAATCTTCTCTCCCTTTGGGAGAGATAAGAGAGAGGGAGCAGGCTGCGGAAGTCCTTTTTCCGCAGCCCGCTAGGACTGAGCGCGGCGCCCGCGCGCTTTTGAAAAAATATCGCGCTCGTTCTATACCAGATTGCGCGCAGCCGAACCATCAGACCGCCGCCACCAGGCCGGCGCCACGGAGGAGACACAACTCATGGCCGAAAAACCCAGAATGCTTGAGGGCTACCGGGTCCTCGATTTCACCCAGTTTGTCGCCGGGCCCACCTGCACCCGAATCCTGGCCGAGATGGGGGCCGATGTGATCAAGGTCGAGCCGGCGCCCGGGGGCGACCGCGCTCGCACCTTCGGTCTGCAGCGCAACGGCACCAGCACCTATTACTTCCAGCACAATCACAGCAAGCGCAGCCTCGCGATCGACACGCATCATCCCGAGGCCAAAAGGATTTTTCATGAACTGGTGAGCAAGTCCGACGTACTGGTCGAGAATTACGCGCCGGGCGTAATCGGCCGCATCGGCCTGGACTATGAAACGGTCAGCCGAATCAACCCGGCAATCGTGATGGCGTCCATTTCGATGGCGGGGCAGACCGGACCGCTGTCGGTAAAGGGCGGCTACGACTTCATCGGTCAGGCCTATGCCGGCGTTACCGACCTGGTGGGCGAGCCCGATCGGCCGCCGGCGATGCTGTCGCTGGCCTTGGGCGACATCTCCACCGGCGTTACCACCGCGATGGCGATCGGCTTCGCCCTGCTTTACCGCACCGCCACCGGCCAGGGACAGTTCATCGACGCCTCGCTGCTGGACAACTACTTCCATATGCACGAGCTGGCGGTGCCGGTGCTGTCGCTGCGGCCCGACAAATTCCAACCCCGGCGCAACGGCCGGATGTACCAGCCCTCGGCGCCGTACGGGATTTTCTACGCCAACGGCGGTTACGTGATGATTTGCGTGACGCCGCATCAATGGCCGGCGGTCTGCCGCGCCATCGGACGGCCGGAATTGATCAACGACCCGCGCTTTAAGGAAGAGCGCCTGCGCGTGCGCAATCGCGACGAACTGACGGAAATCGTCGAGGGCTGGCTGAAGGCCCAGCCCAGCGTGGAAGCCGCCCTGGCAGGGCTGGACAAGGAGCGGGTGCCCTGCGCGCCAATACTTACGGTGCAGGAGGCCATGAACCATCCGCACCATCGGCAGCGCAAGACCGTGCGCCGCGTCCACGACCCGATCATGGGCGATTTCGATATCCCGGGGATGCCGGTCAAGTTCCGCAACTGGGAGAATCGCTCCGACGTCAAGGCCTCGCTGCTGGGCCAGGACAACGACGACATCATGCGCGACCTGCTGGCGATGGGCGACAAGGAAATCCGCGAACTGTACGAGCACAAGGTGTTGGTAAAAGCGCCCGCGCCGCAATCGCACTCGTAGCAACGCTGTCCCATTGACGGCGCGGTTGGGCTAATCTTAGAACTTCTATTCGTTGTAGCCGCGCGCCGGAGCGGCGCGGGCAAAGCAGCACGTCTGCCGGGGGCCGTGAGTGAGTTTTGAACAGGGATTTGCCGACGTAGAAAAGGCCGCCGCTGCTGCCGAAAAGGCCGCCAAGGTGCTGGCGGCGGCGGCCAAAGCGATGGTACGAGCCGCCCAGGAGGGCGATATCGGCGCGATCGGGCGCAACGCGCAGAAACTTGGCGAGGCCACCGAGACCGCGGCGCAGGAGACCGCCAACGCGCGCGGCGCGTGGCCCTACTCGCTTGAAGCTGAAGAAGGGTTTCTGCGCGACGGTTACACCGCGGAGCTGCTCGGCGCTGCCGAAACCGCCGGACTCAAGATGCAGCCGCGCGACGGCGCGCTGGTTTCCTATCCTTTCATAGTCCGGATCCTGCCCGGCGAGCGCGCGGTCCGAATCAACAAGACCCGCTTTCCAGGATTGCGCCCCAGCAAGCTGGTGGCGAAGCTCAAGGCGGCCCAGAACCGCAAGTCCAGGGCGGCAGTACAACCGTTTCTGGAAGCGCTGGATGCCGCCTATCGGCTGGTATGCGGCAGGGACGGCGACGGCGGCAGCGTCCCGCTGGCCAGAATCTACCGGGCATTCACGATGCTGCCGGGCTCCGCCTCGGACTACAGCCGGGACGACTTCGCGCGCGATCTCTTCTCCCTGGATCGCAGCGGGGTTACCGAAACCAGGTCGGGCGCGCGCGTTGCTCTGCCGGCCAGCACCGGCACCAAAGCGCCCGCCAACACCTTCGTGTGTGTCGCCCCTGACGGCGAAGTGGTCACCTACTACGCGATCAGATTTTCGCAAGGCGCCAATGATGCTGACGATTCGGCCTGAAGAATGGCTGGGCTACATGCGCAGCGAGTATCTCACGTCCTTCATCCGCGAGGGCGGCGCCGCGATCAAGTTCTGCGTGCCGTTGTGCGACGCGGAACGCGGCGTGCTCGGCGACGGACTGCGCAAAGAGGCCCGCGACAGCGGCTACCTGTTCGCCGAGGTCAACGCCGCGGAGACCCGGGTCCATCTCACCGACCAGATCTTCTACCGGCTGGCGGAGCAAATCGACTGGAAGTCGCTCGCCTACAACGTCCTGGCCAGCCTGTGCCGGCAGAACAACTTCACCCCGCCGGATTCCTCGGCGCAGGACTTCTGTCAGGCAGTGGCCGAGCGCAACCCAATCGACCCCGACGCGGCGCTGATGCTGCTGCGCAAGAGCCTTTCCGGCCACGTGCTCCATCGGGCGGATCTGGCCAAGGATTTTCGCGTCGCGATGTACGCTATCTGCCATGCGCAGCTGACCGGCGTGCCCTATGGCGAGGAAACTGTGCGCGCGCTGTCGGATTGGCTCACCGGACGCAACCGCAACGTCAGCGCGGTCAAGGACTACGGCATTTTCAACCGCATCACGCGCAACAATGCTCGCCATTTTATCGAATCGCTCTTCAATTGGGTCCGCATCGCCGGCTATCCCGGCACCGTCATCCTCATGGATATCGCCCGCCTGGCCGTCCCTCGCAATCCCCGGGACGACCTCAACTACTACACCGCCGCCGCACTGCTCGACGCGTACGAGGTCCTGCGCGAGTTCATCGACGCGACCGACCGGCTCAGCGGCTGTCTGATGGTGGTGGTTCCCGACGCTGCGTTCCTGGACGAGGATCCATGGGGGCGGGGAATCGGCCGGTACCAGGCGCTTAAATTCCGCATTTTTGATGAAGTGCACGATCAGCGGAGGGTCAATCCGATGGGGTCCCTGGCGCGGCTTTCGATGAGCGAGGAAGGCGCAGTTTGATGGGCGCTGACGGCAACGAAGTCCTGGATTACCGGCGCGCTCTGGAAGCGTTGCGCAACGGCGTCCCGAATCGCGACGCGGTCAGGGTCGTGGGCTGCGCGCAGGCGGAGATCGAAAGGGGTTTCCGCCAGAACCTGGAGCTGTCGGACGAGCACTTGGAAAAGGACAAGCAGGTCCGCGGAATGCTGATAAGCGGAGACTTCGGCGCCGGCAAATCGCATCTGCTCGAATATCTTCAGCATCTTGCGCTGGTGGAAAACTTTGTCTGCAGCCGGGTAGTGATCAGCAAGGAGACTCCGCTGTCGGACCCGGCCAAGGTGTTCAAGGCCGCGATCGAGTCGGCGCAGGTTCCGGGACTGAGCGGTCAGGCTATTCAGGAGATCGCCGCGCGGTTGCGGCGCGACTCCGCGGATTACGCCGGATTGCGCCGCTGGTGTGAACGGCATGCGGCCACCCACCGGCCGCTGTTCGCAGCCACGCTTTTGCTCCATGAGCGGTTGGGCGGCGACCCCGAGATGGTGGAAAAGATTGTCGGATTCTGGTCGGGCGAACCGCTCGGGGTGGGGCCGATACGGCGCGGTCTCAAGCAGGCCGGCGCCGACTTTCCCCATCGGGTCAAGAGCGTGCCGGCCCGCGAACTGGCGCTGCATCGATTCTCATTCATCCCGCAACTGTTCCTCGCGGCGGGCTACCGCGGATGGGTGCTGTTGCTCGACGAGATCGAGCTGATCGGACGCTACAGCCTGCTGCAAAGAGCAAAGTCCTACGGTGAGCTGGCGCGCTGGCTGGGATGGCTCCGCAGCGAGCAATATCCCGGACTGGTTACGGTGGCGGCAATTACTGACGACTTCGACGCCGCGGTATTGGACGAAAAGGGCGACTATTCGTCGTTGCGCGAGAAGCTCGAAGCCAAGGAGCGCGAAGAATACCGCGTCATCGCCGCGCGCGCCGAAACCGGGATGAGGATAATCCGGCGTGAAAGCGTCGCACTGGTACCGCCCGACGCGCACCATCTGCGGGAAACCTATCTACACCTGAAACAGGTACACGCCACAGCCTATGGTTGGGAGCCGCCCGACATTCCGATGGCGGAACTCGCAACCACGCGGCGGATGCGATCGCACGTCCGCCGCTGGATCACGCAATGGGATCTGCTCAGGCTTTTTCCCTATTCCGCGCCCCGCACCGAAGAGACCGCTCTGCATCCGACCTACGTCGAAGACATCGAGGTCGAAAAACCGCCGCCCGAAGAACCTCCCCCGGAAGACGCGCAATAATTGCGGCTCTTAGAGTTGCCATCCCGCCTCAGATGGCCGGGGACCGAGAGTCAGTCACCCACGTTTCACTCGCCGTTTCCTGACGGCGGCGCTATCCTTTACCGCATGAAACACGAATCCGATCCGCTCATGGTGGATCATCAGTTTTTCCGCGCAATGGTTGCGGGCAGCCTGGCAAGTCTTGACGAGTTGCTGGCTGAGGACTTCGTCCTGATTGACGTGCTAAGCGGATCTGAAATCTCGAAAGCCGAGCTGCTCGGTGCGGCCGGCTCGGGCCAGATCAAGTTCGAGGCGATCCACCCGTTTGAGGCACGAGTACGCAGGTACGGTGAAACCACCGTTATTACCGGGCGCACCCGGATGAACGGAAAATTCGAGGGGTCGCCGTTTGAGGCGAGCAGCCGCTACACCCATGTCTACGTTGAGCAGCAGGGGCGATGGCGGCTGGTGTCGGCGCAGGGGACGCAGATCAAGAGTGGTTCGGAAAGATCCTAGCCGCAGAGAGCAGAAACCCCCGGACGCCAGAAAAAAATACAACCGCGTGGCACAGGCAGGGAGGCCCGTGCCACGCAGCCAATTCAGCCATGCTATCTACCATGCGATTCGCATCGGCAGCCTGCTAGCGACTGGACCCGTCGTAGTGCAGGCTCATCGCGCCGATTCCGGCCGCGACATTCAAGCCGTTCTGCCCCTCGACCGACACCGGCTGCAGGGCGATGGATTTTTTAAAGCCACCGATCAACACATTCGCTCCGGCGCCCACTCCGATGGCTACGCTGGCCTGCGCGCCCGCGTAATGTCCCGCCAAAGCTCCCGATCCCAGGTCCGTGGTCGGAGCTGCGACAGCCCATAGAATGACCGCCGACTCCAGGTAGCCGATGTCTGCGCCGAACTTGGAAATGCTGCCGGTGTAATGCTCAGTGCGATGACCCTTCGATACATATGAGCAGCGGATGCTGCGTGAAGACCCGATTATGAAGCCCCAACCGGAGGCTACGTGGCAGGTAAGGTAACCGGTTTTTACCGTCATCTGTTTTTGAGCATGCGCCGGCATCGCCGCCAGAGCGAAAAGCGTCAGCGCCGCCACCGCGGCCGTCGTCCAGGGTTTGTATCTCATGAGTACCTCCATCGTTATGATAGATGCTTTGCGCCAAAAGACAACGCACAGCATGACTAAAGCGTCCGCCATAATTCTTGTCAGTTTCCATTATAATGGCATAACCTCGACGAGCATGAAGTCTAAATCCTCGTTTCTGCTCATCGCATTGGTCTGCATCTGCGCCTGGATGGCGGCGCCCGCGCGCGCGGGAGAGATTACGGTGGCCGCGGCCGCCGACCTGACTTTTGCGTTCCAGGACGCGGCGGCAAAATTTCAGAAGGAAACCTCCAACACGGTGCGCCTTTCCTACGGCTCGTCGGGAAACTTTTTTTCTCAGATAAAAAACGGAGCCCCGTATGACATCTTCTTCTCGGCCGACGTCGACTACCCCAAAAAGCTGGAGGCCGAAGGTCTGGCCGAACCCGGCAGCCTGTATGAATATGCGGCGGGCAAGATTGTCATCTGGGTGGCGGTTAACTCAAAGCTTGCCATAGATCACGGTCTGCCGATCCTGCTGGAGCCGGGCATTCATAAAATTGCGATCGCCAATCCACAGCACGCGCCTTATGGACGTGCGGCGCTGGCCGCGCTGCGGCACTCGGGGATTTACGACCGGATCAAGAGCAAACTGGTGCTCGGCGAGAATATCTCGCAGACCGCGCAGTTCGTAGAGTCGGGCAACGCCGACGTTGGTATCCTCGCGCTATCGCTGGCGGTGGCGCCGGCGATGAAGGCCAGGGGACGCTATTTCGAAATCCCATCGGATGAGTATCCGCCCATAATACAGGGCGCCGTAATACTCAAAGCGGCGCATCACAAGGACGCGGCGCAGCAGTTTCTCAACTTCCTCAAGCAACCGGCCGGGGTTGCCCTGATGGAAAGCTACGGGTTCGCACTACCCAGGGAGGTCGCGGGCACTGCGGCCAGAAGCGGCGCACCGGATTGAGCGATAATGGAATGGAGCGCCATATATCTTACCTTCAGGCTGGCGCTGGTCGTCTGCGCGGTGCTGCTGGTGGTGGGAACACCGATTGCCGCGTGGCTCGCGTTCACCCGCTGGCGCTGGAAGTTCCTGCTTGAAGCAGTGGTTGCGCTGCCTCTGGTCCTGCCGCCCACGGTGCTGGGCTTCTACGTCCTGGTTGCGATGGGATCCAACAGTCCCATGGGCCGGCTCTATTCGCGGCTTTTCGGACACGGACTCCCGTTCACCTTCGCGGGTCTGGCGATCGCCTCGGTGATCTACAGCCTGCCCTTTGCGGTGCAGCCGATGGTGGCGGCATTCTCGCAGGTGGACCGCGATTTGCTCAACGCGTCAGCCATCCTGGGCGCTTCGCGGCTGCGCACCTTTTGGCGCATCGTGGCGCCACTGTCGAAGAGCGGTATCGTCACCGGGGCCGTGCTCAGCTTCGCGCATACACTGGGGGAATTCGGCGTCGTACTGATGGTTGGCGGCAACATCCCGGGCGTGACCCGCACGGTCTCGATCGCGATTTACGATCACGTGCAGGCGCTCGACTACGGCGGCGCCAATCGGATGGCGTTGCTCCTGATGGCGTTTTCCTTCATCACCCTGTCGCTGACCTACGCGGTCAACCGGCGGATGTGGGCGGTATGGCCGTTGCCGCGCTAGCTGATTCGGTGCTGTCCGTCGATGTCGTCAAGCGCCTGAACAGCTTCACTCTAAAAGCACATTTCCAGGCGCCGGCCGGATTCACGATGCTCCTGGGTCCCTCGGGCGGCGGCAAGACCTCGCTGCTCAATTGTATCTCCGGTCTGGTGCGTCCCGATGCTGGCCGCATCGCCATCGGGTCGAAGGTGCTCTTTGATGCCGCCGCCGGAATTGACCTGGCCGCGGCGGGGCGGCGGCTTGGCTATCTCTTCCAGGCTCCCGCCCTGTTCCCGCACATGACCGTGGCGCAAAACGTGCGCTACGGAATCGCAAAGCTACCCTCCGCGGAGCGCGAGGAACGAATGATGGCGCTGCTCAAATCGTTCCGCATCGCGCATCTGGCCGGCCGCAAGCCGGCGGAGATCTCGGGCGGGGAACGCCAGCGCGCGGCCTTGGCGCGATCACTGGTCACAAATCCCGAGCTGCTGTTGCTCGACGAGCCGCTGGCGGCGCTGGACACGGCAACCAAGGCGAAAATCATCGATGATCTGCGCTCCTGGAATGACGCCCGCTCAATTCCGATTGTGTTCGTGACTCATTCGCCGGAAGAAGCATTTGCGCTGGGGGAACGAGTCGTGGTGATCGAAGCGGGGCAGGTCGTTGCGCAGGGGATGCCGCAGGAGGTGCTCACCTCGCCCCGGCATGAGACAGTCGCGCAAATCGTCGGTTTCGAAAACGTCTTCGACGCGACCGTGACCACGCTGAACGAGCGTCAGGGGACCATGCTCTGCCAACTGCAGGCCAGCGATCGAAACCTGGAGGTCCCTCTAATCCGCACCAGCGTTGGCTCCGCGGTCAGGATCGCGATCCGCGCCGGCGACATCATGATTGCCGCCGAACGTCCGCACGGACTAAGCGCCCGCAACACGCTGCGCGGCCGCATCCAGTCGATTCGCCGGGAAGGCGTCACCGTCATCATCGGCGTCGATGCCGGCGTGACATTCGAGCTCCACGTCACACCCAGCGCCGCAGACGAGCTGCAGCTCGTCCCGGAGCGCGAAGTGTGGCTCGTCATCAAGACTTACTCCTGCAACCTGGTGCAACGGCGGGATGGACGGGCTTGACTCTTTTTCGTGCGGGCGCAGCAGCTAACCCAATGTCAAAGATTAGCGAAAACCGCTAATTTTTCGAGCCGCCGACCTGAAAGACACCTGGGTTTTTGTGGCGCAAGACAATGCCGCCGCCGATCGTCTAATCGACGAAATTCAACAAAAGTGCCGAATGCTGGCGGCCACTCCTAAGGCCGGACGCCAGAGGCCGGAACTGGACCCTTCGATTCGGAGCTTCGTGGTCGGCAGTTACCTCATTTTCTATCGCGAAAGCGCCAAGGTATCGAGGTAGCCCGCGTGCTCCTCGGCCGTTGCGACATCCTGTCTCTTTTCCGTTCTTAAGCGCCAGCTTGCGGGTAATCTGTTGCTTAACACGACCTGCTAAGCGATCCGACAAGGCTAGCCATAATACTTGTCATCTATCTTGTAGAATGGCATACCTTCTGCCATGAAGATCTCAGCAACCGCATACCTCATCCGGTTTCGCGGCGCCGTTGCGGTGGCCGCCGCCCTTTTCGCGCTGCTGGCCCGGCCGCATCCGGTCCTCGCGCAGAACGCGCCGGCGCCAAACGCCCAGCAATCAACCACTGCGACGTCAACCACCACCGCCACCGGCGCGCAATCGACCGCCACCACCCTCACTGCTCCGCAATCAACCAACCCGATCGTGGAATATTTCCTCGACTGGTTTCCGCGCGTGACCCGTATCCAGAGCGAGCAGCCGCATTGGGTGACGCCGCTGGTGACGGTAACGCCGCGGCTGGAGGAAGAAGTCCGCTATGACCAGTTTTTCCAGTCGCTAGCGCATGGCAAGACCACCGACAATTACGGTGGCGGCAAAGGGCTGGAGCTGATCCCATTTCAAAACACCGAAGTGATCCTGGGGTTCCCCGCCTGGATTTCTCACGGCGGGACAAAGGTCCATGGAACGAAAAAGAAAATTGCGCCCAGCGACGGATGGGCTGACGAAACCTTCCTGGTAAAGTACCGCTTACTGTCGGCCAACGAGGAGAAGGGCAATTACATCCTGACCGCGTTCATGGGCTTCAGCGCCCCGACCGGCGATGCTGCCAACAGCAACGGTCATGCGATCTTCACGCCGACCATCGCGGGCGGCAAGGGCTGGGGCAATTTCGACGTGCAGAGCACTTTGGGCGTTTCATTTCCCTTGGGCGGCGAAGATCGCCTGGGGATGCCCCTGGTTTCCAATACGGCGTTCCAGTATCGCGTCTACCGTTACTTCTGGCCTGAATTCGAGGTCAATTACACCTGGTGGCCCAACGGCGCACGCACCGGGATCAACCAGGTCTTCCTCACGCCTGGACTGCTCATCGGACGGATTCCCCTCCATGATCGGATAGGCTTGACCTTCGGCGCCGGTTACCAGGTTGCCGTGACGCATCAGCCGCAGTACAACCACTCCGTGATTCTCACCGCGCGAATACCGTTTTGACCCCCGCGTTTAAGTTCAAGGCGCGCCATGTGTCATAATGGACGTTCAGCCAACGCCCTAACGGGCATCGAGAGGTAAACGGATTTGGAGCTGAGCGAATTGCGCGAACAATTGGCCGACCTTGAGGATCGCTTCGGAAAGCTCGGGAGGCGTCTTTGACCTCGCTCAACTCAGCGCGCGTCACGCCGAACTGCTCGAACAATCCGCCAAGCCCGACTTCTGGAACAAACCTGAAACCGCCCAGGCCGCCGGCCGAGAACTGGATGAAATAAAGTCCAAGCTCGACAGCATGGAGCGCCTGCGCGGCCGCCTCGAAGAGGCCCGGCTGTTCCTGTCCATGGCCGAAGAGGATAGCGCCGAGGACAGCGAGGCGGCGCGTGAAACGCAAAAGGCGCTGGAAGCGGCCCGCAAAGAGATCGACGACCAGGAACTCAAGGTGATGCTCGGCGGCGAATTCGACCGCCTGGGCGCCATCGTATCGATCCATCCGGGGGCCGGAGGCACCGAGGCGCAGGACTGGGCCCAGATACTCCTGCGGCTGTACCTGCGATGGGCGGAGCGCCACGGGTTCAAGGTCGAAGTGGCCGACGAGCAGCCCGGCGAGGGCGCCGGAATCAAGAGCGCCACTTTCACGGTCGAGGGTGAATACGCTTACGGCTATCTCAAGGCAGAGGCTGGTATCCATCGGCTGGTGCGCATTTCGCCCTTCGACGCCAACGCCCGCCGCCATACCTCGTTTGCGTCGGTTTTCGTCTATCCCGCGGTCGACGACAAGGTCGAAGTGGTGATTAACCCGGCAGACCTGAGGATTGACACCTACCGCGCCAGCGGCGCCGGCGGCCAGCACGTCAACAAGACCGATTCAGCGGTGCGCTTCACCCACCTCCCGACCGGGATCGTGGTGACCTGCCAGAACGAACGCTCGCAGCACAAGAACCGCGCGATGGCGATGAAGATCCTGCGCGCGCGCCTGTTCGAACTGGAGATTCGTAAAAAGCGCGAGCAACTGGAGCAGTTCACCAAGGAAAAAAAGGACATCACCTGGGGCAGCCAGATCCGCTCCTACGTGCTGCAACCCTATCGCATGGTCAAGGACCATCGCACTGGAGTCGAGGTGGGCAACACCGACGCAGTGCTCGACGGCGACATCGATCCGTTCATAGAGGCCTATCTGCTCGGGGTGCGCAAAGCGGGCGCCGAAACCAGCCCGGAATAATCGCGCCCGAATACTTGGTTGCCTGGCGGGCGGCAAGGGTTAAGACTCGGATCCAACGGCGGAGCTGTGCCATTGCCGCCCCAACCCACCCAATGGAGAGGCGCGATGATTGACCTTTATTTCTGGCCCACCCCCAACGGACAAAAAGTCAGCATCTTCCTTGAAGAAGCCGGACTGCCCTACAACGTGATCCCGATCAATATCGGCAAGGGCGAGCAGTTCGAGCGGAAATTCCTGGAGATCAGCCCCAACAACAAGATCCCCGCGATGGTCGATCACGAGGGACCCGGCGGCAAGCCGATCTCGGTGTTCGAATCGGGGGCGATGCTGATGTACCTGGCGGAGAAGGCGCGCAAGTTCATGCCCACAGATCCGCGCGGCCGCTGGCAGGTGGTCGAATGGGTGATGTTCCAGATGGGCACGGTCGGTCCGATGCTGGGACAGGCCAATCACTTCCGCAACTACGCGCCGGAAAAACTCCAATACGCCATTGACCGCTACACCAACGAGTCCAAACGCATTTTCAACGTGATGGATTCGCGGTTGTCCAAGCACGAGTACCTGGCCGGCGAGTACTCCATCGCCGATATGGCGTCGTGGCCATGGATCGTCACCCGCAAGAAGGGCGGCGAATACGACGAATTCGCCAACCTCAAGCGCTGGGCCGACGCGATTGGCGAGCGTCCGGCGGTCAAGCGCGGCATGGCCGTGCTAACCGACGTGATCCAGCGCGGTGGCGCGGGCATGGACGCCAAGGCCAAGGAAATCCTGTTCGGCCCCAAGCAGTACGAGCGCCGTTAGACGGGGCCGCATCGGTCGGGCGGTCGCGCGGAGAGCGGATTGGCCGGCCCACAGAGATCTGCACATTCGTCCGAAATGGGGGTATATAAGGCTCAGCGCCCTCAAGGACGCATAAAGGAGCGGTGGCAACCCAAGGAGAGTTCGATGAAATTCGGCCTGATGTACGAAATCGAGATGCCCAAGCCGTGGTATCAGAACAACGAGTACGACAAGTACTGGCAGGTGATGGCGCAGATCCAGTACGCCGATGAAGTGGGTTTCGACTACGTCTGGGCGGTCGAGCATCATTTCTTTGAGGAGCTGTCGCATTGCAGCGCGCCGGAGATCCTGTTCGCCGCTGCCAGCCAGCGCACCAGCCGTATCCGCTTCGGCCATGGCGCGGTCCTGCTGCCCCAGCCCTACAATCATCCGATTCGGGTGGCGGAACGAATCGGCGCGCTGGACATCCTGAGCAATGGCCGGCTGGACGTCGGATTCGCCCGCTCGACCACACTCAACGAGATGGCCGGCTTCGGGATCGAACCCGCCGACACGCGTCCGATGATGGACGAGGCGCTCCAGATTATCCCTCAACTGATGACCACCGACCGCTTCCCTGGCTACCAGGGCAAATATTTTACCGTCGGCCCCAACCGCAACGTGATCCCCAAGCCGATTCAGAAGCCGCATCCTCCTATGTGGATGGCCTGCTCGTCGCCCGACAGCTTCAATCTGGCCGCCAACTACGGGCTGGGCGTGCTGTGCTTCAACATCGCCCGGGCCGACACCCTGGAGGATCGGGTGCATAAATACCGCGAGCAGATCCAGGCGCCCACAAAGCAGGTGACCGCGCAGGTTAACAATCAAATCGCCGCCTTTCTGATGGCTCTGTGCGGCGAGAACAACGACGAGACCGTCGAGATGGCCGGCGAGGGCATGCAATGGTACATGTCCCTGCTCAAGGGCCAGGCTCCCTTCTGGATGCATCTGCACGAGCAGAACCGCTCGGAGGTCTTCGCCCAGGTCGAAAGCTACCGCTACGCGGCCCAGCGGGCGCCGGAGGCGTTCTTCTTCGGCAAGAAGCAGGCGGACGAAAAAAAGGCCAAGGACCAGCTCACGCCAAAATCGCTGGTGAACAGCGGTCTGCTATGCGCCGGCGACCCCGATAACTGCATCAAAGTGCTCGAGCGCTTTGCCAATCTTGGAGTGGACCTGATTCTTTGCTTCATGGAGATGGGCCGCGTGCCGCATGCCAGGACCATGGAGTCGATTAAGATGTTCGGCAAGTACATAATCCCGTACTTCAAGGGACGCAGCGACTGGCGCCATGAGCAAAAGCCGCGCGCCGCGGCCCAATGATCGAGATCGAGGAGGAAAGAGCCTGTCGTGCCGGAAAAGGAAATTGACCAGGGAAGACTGTGGTGGCCTCCCGGGCTGCCGCCCCAGGAAATCGTTCACGTAACCTTCAACCTCGCGCTCAAGGACAAGCCCCAACGGCTGACTTGTGAGGATTACGAGACTAAGGAACCGTTCGAAGTCGATACGGAATTCAACCAGCAAGGCTTTGCTGCCTGGACGCGATGGACCGGCGCCACGCTGCGCTTCAAGCGTCCGGAGCAAAGGGCGCGGCCCTTCCGCTGGCGCGTGTACGATTCGGCCTGATCCGAAGTCGCCGGCGCCCAATGAAAGCCGGGGGGTTCCAACTGTGTCCGTTGGATGCGGGGATCCTGCATCCAACGGACACATCTGCTGCGGACCATCGAGCCGGCCCCGGCTCAAAATCCATTCGTTCGCATAGAAATGATTTGGCATGCAGTTTGCGCTTTACCTTCCCAGCAGGCGCAGCGGAATCACGCTAAGGCATTGTCGCCATCAGCAACCCGCCGCCTTGCCTGAGAACCCCAGGAGGAATGCAAATGCTCACGAATTTTAAGCGGGTGCTGTGTCCGGTCCAATTCGATAAAAACTCCGCCGCTGCACTGGCGATCGCCAAAGAGATCGCTCAGCAGAACAGCGGCAAGCTGTTCGTGCTTTACAGCGTTTCTCCCCATGCCGATCCGACCCGGGTCGGCGGGCCGGCGATGGCAGCTCACGACGAGAAAGTGGCGGAACAGGAGATGGCCCGGTTGAAGAGGGAGATGCTCACCGACGTCGAGCATGAAGCGATTATCGTAATCGGCAACCCGGCCGAGGAAATCGTCAAAGCCGAGCACGAGTACGGCGTCGACCTCGTGGTGATGGCGACCCACGGCCGCACCGGCGTAAGCCATCTGGTACTGGGCAGCGTGGCGGAGCGGGTAGTGCGCGAATCCGTTTGCGCGGTGCTGACGATCCGGCCGAAGTAGGCTTTATCGCTGATCGAACTGTAATGGCCGCTCAACCCTGACTCGGACTCCGATCCACCAGCCTCATTAACGCGTATATGGTTTCGCTGATTGGCGCCTTGATCCCGTGATGGCGAGCGGTTCTTACCACCACGCCGATCAGCGCTTCCACCTCCAGCGGCTTGCCCCGTTGGAGGTCTTGCAGCGTCGAGGTCCTGACTGGCCTTAGGTTCCGGTTGCTGTGGGCGAGCACCTGGGCGATGCGCTCCCTGGACAGTTCGACGCCGTCGGCGGCGGCGGCCGCGCGCACCTCCTCCATCAGGTTGCGGATCAGGGCGTATCCCTCCGGATCGTCGAGCACCTCGCCGACCGTCCGATGAGTCAGAGTGGTCACGGTGTTGAACGCCGCGTTCCACATCAGCTTGTCCCAACGCGACGCGCGAACATTGGTGCTCAGTTCACCGAAAATCCCGGCGCGGCGCATCGCCTCGGCAATCGCGTCGGTCCGCGCGGTGACACGGCCGTCCAGTTCGCCGAACTCGATCGTGCCGCTGGTCTTGTGCTCGATTTTTCCGGGAGCGACCAACTCGGCTCCGATGCGGGCATTGCCGCCCATCACGGCGCCGGCGCCGAACAGTTCGGACAGCCGCGCTTCGTTCTCGACACCGTTTTGCAGCGTCATGATCGCGCCGTCGGGCGCGAGGCATCCTTTGATCGCCGCGGCCGCTGCCTCCGTGTCATAAACCTTGACGCAGAATAAAATCAGGTCGTAGGGCGCGAACCGGCCCGGTTCATCGGTGGCGTTCACCGCCAGTTTGAGGTCGCCGCGGATGCTGGCGATTTCGATTCCGCGCTGCTGCATCGCGCGCAAATTCTCGCCGCGCGCGCAATACACCACATCTTCTCCCGCCTGCTGCAGCCGCGCGCCGTAGTAGGCGCCGACCGCTCCCGCCCCCATAACCAGAATTTTCATTGGCCCATGGCTCCGTGCATCCGCCCTCGAAACACTGCGGCGGGTAATTCATAATGAGCGCGCAGGGGCAGGTACGCCAACCCGCAGCCTTTGCGTTCCAAGGTGCCCGATTTCAGTAAAGCCGATCCGATGCCCGAGGTCGAACCCCGCCGCGACTTGTTGCGCGAGGCATGGCTGGCGGCGGCCGCCGGTACCCGCTGGATTCCCTCGCCTTATCCGCAACCCGCGGCCTTTGCGCAAGAGCACGCTCGGGCGCTGGCATTCCTTCCGATTTTTGGTCTGCTAATCGGTATCGCGCTCGCGCTGAGCGATCGCGCGGTAGGCGCCATGCTGCCGCCGCCGCTTTATCGATCGGCACTGACGATCGCTTTGGCGGCCTTGTTTTCGGGCGGCCTGTTACCGTTGGGCTTGGCTCGTATCGGTGCCGTACTGATAGCGGGAAAAGAGCCGGGACGCACGCACGCGACCCGGTGGTGCGGTGCAATCGCTGCATTGCTGATACTGGCCGGCGAGACTTTGGCACTGGCAGCGCTCGCCAGCCCGCCGGCCCGGGCGCGGGCCCTGGTGCTGGCGATGCTGCTGTCGCGATGGGTGATCGTGCCGATCGGCTATGGCTTAAAGCCGCTGGAGCAGACCGGCCTGGGCATACCTTATTTCGGCGGGATCACGTTTTTCGAATTCGGTATATCCAGCGTCATCGCGTTGAGCGCGGCGATGGGTCTTTACGACGTGGTGGGTCTGGCGGCGATCGTCGCCGTGGCACTCACGATTCTGGGGCTGCGCCTGCTGCTGAGCCGCCGCCTTGGCGGCGTGGGAGGAAACGCGCTGGCCGCAAGCGCCGCACTCTGTGAGCTGGTAACCCTCGCGGTTCTGTCGGCGATATCGAGAATCTGAATTGGCTATCAGCAGCCAAAACAGGGACTGTCCAAAAAGGATTCCGGGCCAGAGGCTTAAAGCGATGGCTGCTTTCTTACGCCCTCTCCCTGACCAGGGAGAGGGTAGGGTGAGGGTTTCCGATCGGCTCATGTTACACAAAAGCATTGGCACAGAACGACAATCACCCTCGCCCTCTCACTGGTCAGGGAGAGAATAGGAATCCAACGCCCCGCAGTTACGGATTGCGACGATTTCCTGCACCCTCACCCGCGCGTGCTTCACTTCATTTCGAAGGGCCTGATATTTCCCAGGCCGCCGTCCACCACGAGCTTCGCGCCGGTCACCCACGACGCTGCGGGCGAGACAAAATAGAGCACGGCCGCGGCGATATCGTCGGCCTCGCCGATTCGGCCCAGCGGTGTCCTGTCGATCAATTGCTGCTCGATGTCGGGCCTCAATACCTTGCGCAGATTGGCGGTGTAGATGTTGCCGGAAACGACCACGTTGACGCGGATTTTGAACCGGCCCCATTCCGCGGCCAGACTTTCCGTAAGCTGCTCGAGGCCGGCTTTGGCCGCGCCGTAGTTGGTCAGCCGCGGCGCCGCGCCGGTTGCGGCGGAGGTCGAGATGTTGACGATACTGCCGCCGCCGCGCTCCTTCATCACCTTTGCCGCCGCCACGGACAGGAACATCGGCGCCTTGACGTTGAGCGTAAAGACGTCGTCCCACATGTCCTCGCTCATGCGCAGCGCCCAGGCAGCGCCGATATTGCTCCCGCCCAGGATGTTGACCAGAATATCGAGACCGCCCAGTTCGTCGAGCGTCCGTTGCACCGTGGCTTCGATCTGATCGACTTTCGCCAGGTCTGCCGCAATCGCTACGGACTTTCGGCCCATCGCGCGAATGGCCGCGGCAACGGTTTCGAGCTTGTCGGCACTGCGCGCGGAGACCGCGACGTCGGCGCCATGCGCGGCCAGCATCCGCGCCACGGCGCTGCCCATTTCCTTGCTGGCGCCCGCGATCAGCGCCGCCTTGCCCTTCAATGAGAAAAGATCCGCCATCGATCGGTAACTCCCGCTTTACAATGTTCGCGATCCGCTCTTTGCGCCGGGCGGGTTCGCCTAGACCTTCTTCCTGGGGCGCAGCACGGGGCCGAAAGTTTCCATGACATGAAGCGGATCCATGTATTCCCTGCCTTGCACCACTTTTGCGCCGCGCACGGTTAGTATCCAGACATAATGATTGTTGTAGATCTTATTGCCGGCGGTGCGCGCGTTTCCTTCCGCCTCGACCACCACGTTGTCGCCCTCGGCAATCACCCGTGAGATATTCAAATTGAGACCGTTCGGCAGGCCGATCGCCATCGACCGCAGCGCCTTGCGCAGCCTGTCCTTGTTCATCCCCTGGCCGGAAGTTGCGCCCAGCACCCACCATCGCACGTCATCGGCAAGCGCTTCGACCACGGCTTCCAATTTCAGATTCGACAGGTTCTCTATTATCGAAACGGCGAGCTTTTTGTTGTCCTCGATACTCATTTACATCAGACCAGGATCACACCGCCATTGGCGTGGATGGTCTGGCCCGTAATCGCGTGGCTCGGACAGGTCGCCGCGTACACCACCACCTCCGCTACTTCGGCGGGATAAAGCGGCCGTCCCATCAGTTGTCTTCTGCCGCGCTTGAAGTCTTCCTCGGTGGGCGGCATCTCGGAGCCCTGCGCGGTGTGCATGAACCCCGGCGCGACCATCGTGACCATGATATTGTCGGGCGCCAGTTCCAAAGCGAGCACCTTCGTCAAGGCCATCGCGGCGCCCTTGCTGGCGGCATAAAGCCCGAGGCCTCGCAGCGGCGGCGTCGGTCCCGCGGTGACCGCGGAGCCGATATTGACGATACGGCCGCCCTTTTGCCGGCGCATCGGTTCGATCACGGCCTGGCAGCAGAGCACCGTTCCGCGGAAATTGATCGCAAACATCCGGTCCAGCAGTTCGTCGGTCATCCGCTCGATGGGCTGAGTTTTCACGATGGCTGCGTTGTTGACCAGGACGTCAATCTGCCCCAGCTCCTTGACCACGGTGGCCGCCATGTTCTCGACCTCGGAGCGTTTCGATATGTCAGTTTTGATGTAGACGGCCTTTTGACCGGTCTCTTTTTTGATCGCCTCGACCGCCTGCTGGCCCCAGTCGTCGCGGACATCGACTACGGCGATATCGTGCCCCTTCCTGGCCAGTCCCAAGGCTATTTCGCGGCCCATTCCCCAAGGACGCGCCGCTCCCGTAACAATCGCGACTTTTCTCTCCATATCCGTTCAGCCATCCCTGGAGGGCGAGCCCTCCATGTTGCGGACCGTTAACCCGGCGCCGCGCGCGGTTTGGTAAGTTGGCACGTCAGAGGGCCGCGTCGCGCCGCTCCGGAAGCATTCCGCCTCAAGCGTTTTTTTGCAAGGAAAGGCTGACCCGGCCGCGCCGGCCGGCACCATCGAAGGCCATTGAACATTGAAAAATTGATCGAATCGTGATTCGTTCTAATCACGAGTTGGGGTTGCGCGCCCGCGGGCCGAAGGTTCTCAACCGGGCGAGGAGTATCCATATATGAGCGAATACGATTTGGTAATCCGCAACGGGACCATCGTGGACGGCACCCGGCTGCCCGCATTCAGGGCCGACCTCGCAATCAAGCAGGGCAAGATCGCACAGATCAGCGGCCGGATCGCGTGCGAGTCCAGCCGCGAAGTGGACGCCACCGGATGCTACGTAGCGCCGGGTGCGATCGACCTGCATTGCCATTACGACGCCCAGGTCAACTGGGATCCGTACTGCACGCTCTCGGGATGGCACGGTATCACCTCGCTGACCATCGGCCAGTGCGGCTTTGGCTTCGCACCGGTTAAGCCTGAGGACCGCTCCGACGCGATGGATATGATGTGCCGCATCGAAGCGGTCCCGATGGAGTCGATGCGGGCCGGGATGCGATGGGACTGGGTGAGTTTTCCTGAGTACCTCGCCAGTCTCGACCGCCAGGGGCTGGGCGTGAACATCGCGTCGCTGGTGCCGTACTCGCCGCTGCGGTCCTACGTGATGGGCATCAAGGATTCGCGCGAGCGAACCCGGGCGACGGACGCCGAAATGGCGGAAATCAAGCGGCTGTTCCGCGAGGGGATGGTGTTCGGCGCCTTTGGCTTTTCCGCCGACAAGAGCCTTGAGGATCGTCCCGGTGACGGCAGTTACCTGCCCACCCAGGTGGCGGCGGATGAGGAGTTCTTTGCCCTGGCAGAGATCCTGCGCGAATTCGGCGTCGGCCATATTGGTTGGACCCGCGGCATCCCCGACCGCATGGGCGCCAATCGCGACCGCGAGTTTCTCACCCGCCTGATGGACCTGAGCGGCCGCCCGCTGCAATGGGGGCTGGTCATGCAGTTGGAGAACCATCCTGAGATGCATCGCGAGCAACTCGCCTGGCTGAGCGAGATGCATCGGCGCGGCTACCCGATGTACGCGCAATCGATGGCGGTCGACGTCTCGCAAAAGTTCACGATGGAGGACTACAACCTCTTCGACACCAATAGCCACTGGCTCGAGGCCACCTTGGGCAGCGTCGAGGAACGGCTGCATAAGCTGGGCGACCCCATCCGGCGTGCCGGGCTCAAGGAGGACATGGATCGCACCCATCGCGGCGTGCCCGAAGCCTGGGACGCGGCCAAGGTCCTGGAAGTCACGCAGGAGCGCAACTATCGCTACGAGGGGCGCAGCGTGGGCGACATCGCGCGCAGCGAGGGCAGGCATCCGGTCGATGTGTTCCTGGACCTGAGCGTCGATGAGGGGTTGAAGTGCCGTTTTGCGTGGCACGATCTGCATATCGCCTCGGGCGAGATCGTGGCTCATCCATGTACCCACGTCTCGCTGGGCGACGGCGGGGCCCACACCCGGTATCAGACCTCGAGCGCCTGGCCGACCCATTTCCTGAGCCATTGGATACGTGACCGCCAGTTGATGAGCGTGGAGGACGCGCATTACAAGATTGCCGCGCTGCCGGCCTGGATCGCGGGTTTTCGCGATCGCGGCATTCTGCGCGAAGGGATGGCGGCCGACATTATCGTTTACGATCTCGGGAATCTGGCCATGGACGAGCCGCGTTACGCTGCGGATTTCCCCGGCGGCGCGCGCCGCCTGATCCAAAAGGCCAAGGGGTTCCGTTACACCCTCGTCAACGGCGTCGTCACCTTTGAAGAAGACCGCTGCACCGGTGCTCTGCCCGGCAAGCTGCTGCGCAGCTATGACATGATCGCTTGAAACGAAGCATGATCGCCTGAGCAAGAAATATGGGCGGCGCCTGGCCCGGCGTAAACCGAGCCGGGCAGCGCTATGGATTTCAAGCCGCCCCAACCGACCGCAAGGGGCCACAAAGCGATGCCGTTTTCGCTCGACTCATTCTCGCTCAAGGGAAAAGTAGCTATCGTAACCGGCGCGGGCGCAAGACAAAGGAGTATCGGCGCCGCCTATGCGGGAGGTCTTTGCGCCGCTGGCGCTGCCGTCGTGGTGGCCGATCTCAACGGCAAGGGCGCCGAGGCGGTGGCGAAGGATTTGACCGGGCGCGGCGGCAAAGCGATCGGCACGCAGGTCGATATCACCGACCCCGCCTCGGCCAAACGGATGGTGGAGACGGCCAACGAGGCGTTCGGCGGTATCGACATCCTGGTCAACAACGCGGCGCTGATGGTGGAATTGTCGTACAAGCCGGTCATCAACACCCCGCTGGAGGAATGGAACCGGCTGATGGCGGTCAACGTTAACGGTGCGCTTATTTGCAGCCAGGCCGCGGTGCCCTATATGCGCAAGCGCGGCGGCGGCAGGATCATCAACCAGGTTTCCGGCGGCGCCTACCCCGCCAACTCAGGTTACGGAGTGAGCAAGCTGGCCCTGGTCGGCGTAACGACCACGCTGGCGGCGGAACTGGGCCGCGACCGCATCACCGTCAACGCTATCGCGCCGGGCAACGTGGCGAGCGAGGCGGGCAAGATGTCCGCCCCCGACGATTCGCCTTTTATGCAGATGCTGCGGAACACGGTTGCCTTGCGGCCGACCGGTGAGCCCGACGAACTGGTTGGCGCATTGCTGCTGCTCGCCTCTGCGGCAGGCGATTGGATCACCGGCCAGGTAATCCACGTCGATGGAGGCTGGATACTTCGTCCGTAACCTTTAGGCCGCTCAATTCGATTCGGGTTCGCCGAGCTTGCGATACAGGGTCTTGCGGTCGATTCCCAAAACGGCGGCGGCCTCGCTCTTGTTGCCTCCTACCGCGGCCACTATGGCACGGGCGTACTCGCGTTCGAGCTGGTCCATCGTCAGCCGGCGATTGACGGCGTCCTCGACGGTGACCGACTGTGCTTCTCCGCCGGCCATTTTGCCGGGCAGGTCGCTGCGCGTGATCCGACCGTTTCGGCACAGGATAACGGCGCGCGAAATAGCGTTCTGCAGCTCCCGGATATTGCCCGGCCATTGGTGATGCATCAGGCAGGCCATCGCCTCCGCATCGATCTCGGGTACCGGACGGGCAGCCTCGGCACTGGCTCGAGCCAGAAAATGCTTGACCAGCGCCCCTATATCCTCGGGCCGATCGCGCAGGGGCGGCAACACCAAGGTGACGGTGGCCAGTCGATAATAGAGATCAGCGCGGAATTTTCCCGCAGCGATGGCCTCTTCCAGATCAGAGTTGGTGGCGGAGACGATCCTGACGTCCACCGGTATCTCATCGGTCGCGCCTACTGGACGAACCCGCTTATCCTCAATTACTCGGAGCAGCTTGGTCTGAAGCAGCAACGGCATCTCGCCGACTTCGTCGAGGAACAATGTTCCTGCGCGCGCGGCCTGAAAAAGACCGGTCTTGGCCTGACGGGCGTCAGTGAATGCGCCTTTGACGTGTCCGAACAGCTCACTTTCCAACAGATTATCGGGAATCGCCGCGCAATTGACCGGAACAAAGGGTTCTTGCTGGCGCCGGCTGCGGAAATGGAGTGCCCGCGCGATCAACTCCTTGCCGGTTCCGCTTTCGCCCGCGACCAGAACGCTGGCGGCGCTGTCGGCAATCTGTCCTACGATCTCGAGCACCTCGCTCATCTTGCGGCTAACCGCAATGATGTTCTCGAGGCCGTAGCTGTGGGCCAACTCGCCGCGCAGCCGTCTGATCTCCTGGCGCAGATTGCGATCTTCCAGGGCGCGCGATACCACCAGCAGCAGCTCATCGTTGGCAAACGGCTTGGTGATGTAATCAAACGCGCCCATCTTCATCGACTCGACCGCGGTCTGAATTGAGCCGAACGCGGTGATAATTACCACCGGCAGATTGGGTGCGAGGCGCTTTATTTCCGCTTGCAGTTGATGGCCGCTCATCCCCACCATGCGCAAGTCGGAAATCACCAGGGCGAGATGTTCGCGCCGCACTAAATTAAGCGCTTCCGCCCCCGAGTTGGCGGCCAGCGCCCGATAGCCCGCCGCACCCAGGATTTCGACCAGCACGTTGGACATCTCGCGGTCGTCATCGACCACTACGATGGTGTCGCGTTCGCCTTCCATATTCACGCGCTTGCCGCCAGTTCGGTTTCGCGCCGATCCGACAGTGCCAGCGTGACCACAAAGCACGCCCCCAGCGGTCGCGCCTCGAGCGTGATTTCACCGTCGTGATCACGCACGATAGATTGGCTTACAGCCAGACCCATCCCGGTCCCTTTGCCGGGGTCCTTGGTGGTGAAGAACGGGTCGAAGACCCGGTCCTTGAATTCCTGGGCGACCCCCATACCATCGTCTTCGAAGCACAACCGCACCTGCTCGCGGCCATCGGCCATACGGCGCTGCGCGCTGACCCGCAGCACGCCGCCAGTCGGCGCCATCGCATCCAGGGCATTCATGCCCAGATTGACGAACACCTGTTGCAGTTGGTCGATGTCGCAATCGACCAACAGCGGCGCTTGGCCAAGCTCACTGACCAGGCGGATGTTGCGGCGCTCGGCTTCGGTTTCCAGCAGATGCAACGTGCGCTGCACGATCGAGCGCACGTCGCTGGTCACCCTGATTGGCTCGCGCCGGCGCCCGAAGTCCAGAAGCATGCGCACGATGCGGGTGATGCGGTCGATCTGATTGATGATGATCTCCAGTCCCTGGGTCAGCTTTTGCTGGTCGGGGTCACTGCGCAGCAAATGTTCCGCGCGGCCTCTGATGACTCCCAGCGGAGTGCCGATTTCATGCGCCAGACCGGAGGCCAGGGTGCCGATCGTTGCCAGCTTGTCCGAATGGCGCAGGCGGCGCTCCAACTCGATCTTGCGCTCGTTTTCGTCCAGCAGGCGCCGGCGCGCCACGCTCAATTCCCTCGCCAGCTTGCGAAACTCCTCGGTGATCAGGGTGACTTCGTCGCCGGTCAGTTCACGTTCTGACTCCTCACCCGTTGATAAACTGCTCACCCGCCGCGACAGCTCCGCGAGCGGCAGAGATACGTACCTTCGCGCCACCAATGGAATCAGAATCGCAGTCAGGAGCACGACCACGATCCCCGCGCTGATTGAGGACTCGGTCCGCCGGTAAAGATCGTGCCTGACCTCGGTCCAGTCCTGGGCGACCAGCAGGTAACCGAACGTCGGGTCGTGACCCATCGGTGCGATGCGGCAAAACCAGTAGCGCCCATTTGCCGTCTGCGTGAACTCGCTGCTGCCGGTGGCTCTGACCTCCGCCAACACTTCCTCCGCCGGTGGCAACTGGACTGGAAAATCTTTCAGCGCGTACCAAAGCCGGCCGGCCTTATCGAGCACCGCCACCGCCATGCCCTGTTCTGAGATAGTGCGAAGGACCGAGTTGATGTCGCTCCATTCCGAGCGCTGGATATCGAGTTGAATGGCGGCGTTGAGCGCGAGTTCAGTCGCCCTGGTCTCTCGCTTGAGGTCGTGTTCGAAAATTTTGGTCGAGGTGCGGATACGGTTGTAGGTATAGACTGACACCACCGGGGTGAGCGCGGCCAGCAGGCCGACGGCAAGCCGTGTTCCGACCTTCATCTCGGGCATTGTAGCCCTAAATCGCGCCCAACGTGAAATCGCCGCGGATTCCAAATAAGAACTCCAGTGCTTCATAGCGAATCGCATGCCAGTGGGTGTTTCGAGCATGATCATTGTTTCCATGGCGGTCGGCGCCGTTCAGGGAAGTTTGGCGCCATCGCGGCGACAAAGATGGGGAAAATTTCCGCTCGTCAACGCACTATTTGTACTCAACGCGTAACTCCGGGCGCAGTTTAAACGAAGCTCGACGCAGTGGCCCATCCCTTGCGTTGCGACGGCGTCGAGGTGAAGAGGAGAGGTTTAGATGGGAACTTGGGCCGGTGGAGGCTCAAGAGCGCGAACTCCAGCGTTCGATCCACATGCGCCCGCTCTCATGGGTGGCACGCCCCGGCGCTGGCATGGTTGTGGATTGCGCTATGGACGGCGGCAGCCACCGTACCCGCCCGCGCGGATCAAGTCACGCTGCAGCGGGCGCTCGATTTGATGCGCCGGCATAACCCCGAATTGTCGGCGGTGCGTCAGGAGTTGACGGTCGCCAGGGGCGAACTGCAAAAGGCCAGCTACCTGACCCCATTCAATTTCGAATTGGCGAGCGAAGCCGACTACAAGGCGCGCAGCACAAGGTCCAATTCGCAGGATTGGAGAGTCGGATTCATCCAGGAATTTGAGATTTTCGGACAGCGCGCGCTGCGCCAAAAAAGCGCCCGAATCGGCTACGACACCGCTATAACGCAATTGAGCGACCAAACCCGCCTGCTCCAGGGCGCAACCAAATTGACCTTTTACGAAGCGATGCGCGTGCGCGACGAGCTGGCGCTGCTGGCTGAGTTGGCCAGGCTTGATTTCAACCTGGTCCAGGCTGCTCGCACGCGGCTGGACGCCGGCGAAATCAATCAGGTCGAGTACAACTCCGCCCAAATCCGCTATGGGCAGAGTCACCGCGCGTTGCTCCAGGGGCGCGAGCGCTATCGGCTCCTGCGCTCCAGCCTGGGTCGCTTGCTGGGCGGCCAAGCCGGTGCCGAACCCGAGCCCGCGGGCGGCACACGGCTCAAGCCTATACAGATCGAGATCGAAAGCCTACTCGAAGGAGCCCGCAGGACCCGCCCCGACCTGCGCTCACGCCAATTCGCGATAGCCCAGCTTGACACCGAAATCACCCTCAACCGTCGCCTCAACAGCCCCAATCCGGCGATTGGTATGTTTTTTGGCCACGATAACAACACCGAACGTTTTATCGGTCCGCTGCTGGGCTTCTCAGTTCCACTGTTCAACCGGCGCGTGGGCGAGGAGACAATCCTGTCGGGACGGCGCGCGCAGGCCAAGGACCAATTGCGCGCCACCGAACTCAACGTCGAGCAGCAGGTGCGCGACGCATATAACAACTACCTAACCGCGCGGCAGTCGCTGCGGATCTATGAGGATGAGGTGGAGGTGCCGGCGCGCCAGAGCTTCGGTCTGTTGGAGACTGCGTTCACCGAAGGCAAAATCGACCTGCTCCGGCTATCCATCGCCGAACGCGAGGCCTTTGAGGCGCGGATGGCCTATGTCGATGCCTGGTTTGATGTGCTCGCGGCCCAGGTCGCGATCGAATTGGCTACCGGTACCACGCTCCAGACGGCATCACCATGACAATGCGAATAAATTTGCTCTGGTTGTTGCTGGCGGCAGCGCTAGTCGCGCCGGCCAGTCTGTGTGCGGCTAACCAGCCGGCGGTGCCGGTCACGCTCAAGCTCAGTCCCAATTCCGAGGCCGAACACCAGCTTAAGGTGGCTGCCATCGGCAAAATGCATCTGGGCAAGCTCCTTTCGGCCACCGCCACCATCGAACCCGACCCCCGCAACGTGGCCCGCGTGACGCCGCGGGTCCGGGCACGGGTGGTTCGCTTGATCGCCGATCCGGGCGAGCGAGTAAAGCCAGGGCAGCCGCTGGCCATCTTGAGCAGCATCGAATTGGGCCAGGCCAAAGCCGAGTATCTCAAGGCACGCGCGCTCAGTGATATTGCCCATCAGCACTTGACGCGCGAGGAAAGCCTCTATCAGCGCAAGGTCGCCTCGATGAAGGATGCGCTGGAGGCGCGCGCCGCCTACGATACCGCCTTTGCGCAGTACCAGGCCGCGCGCGAAACCCTGAGCCTGCTGATTCCGCGCACCGAAGTGACCCGCGTCAGTTGGTCCGCCGGCCGCTCACTCTCAGACTTCGCGCTGACCTCTCCGATCGCCGGCACGCTGGTCAAACGCGACCTGATTGTGGGGCAGATGGTAAGCGGCGACGCCGAAGTGATTAGCGTCATGAATCTCGACCATGTGTGGGTGCTGGCCAACATCTTCGAGCATGATTTGGCCGGGCTCGCGGTTGGGGCCGTGGCACAGATCAAGGTTGAGGCCTGGCCCGATCAAAGCTTCGAAGGCGTGGTGTCGTATCTGTCGGATACGGTTGATCCCGTCACGCGCACGGTGCAGGCGCGGATCGACGTTCCCAATCCCGATCATCGCCTGAAACCCGGAATGTTCGCGCAGGCGGAAATCCGGACCACGGGCGGCAGGCGCGAAGTTCTGGCGGCGCCGG
The DNA here is from genome assembly GCA_035939115.1 of Binataceae bacterium (SeqCode). Lineage (GTDB taxonomy): Bacteria > Desulfobacterota > Binatia > Binatales > Binataceae > JAJPJA01. The sequence continues at coordinate 43,464 of DASZGF010000084.1, read as the reverse complement.
CCTCCGCCATTTATGAGGTCAACGGCGCCAAAGCAGTATTCGTGCAGACCGGGCCGCATGTCTTCTGCTTACGCCCGGTGGCGCTTGGCGCGGCCGGCCATGAAGAAGTCGAAATCCTCTCGGGCGTTCATAGCGGCGATCAGGTCGTAATCCACGGCGGATTGCTGCTCAAAGCTCTGTTGGTGAACACGAGCGACTGACCATGGCGAAACGACTGTTCGAAGCCGCCCTCGAAAACCGCCTTCTCACCGTCATATTTGTCCTGGTGCTGATCGGTTTCGGGCTGCGCGCAATGATGGCCCTTCCGATCGACGCCGTTCCCGACGTCACTCCCAACGTGGTGCAGGTGGTTACCGACGCACCCGGTCTGGGACCCGCTGAGGTGGAGAAATTCATCACCTTTCCGGTGGAAATTGCGATGCGCGGGATGCCGGGAATCACCGAGATCCGTTCGCAGTCGCGCTTCGGGCTCTCATCAGTCTGGGTGTATTTCGAGGAAAAATACGATATCTACTTCGCGCGACGGTTGGTGATGGAGCGTCTTCCGGCTGCTCGCGAGTTGATTCCCAAGGGCTACAATTCGCCCGAGATGACCCCGGTGTCCACCTCCTTAGGGGAAATCTTCCAATTCGAAGTGGTGGACCCCAGGCGTTCCCTGATGGATCTGCGCTCGATTCTGGACTGGCAGATCGCGCCCAGGCTTAAAGCCGTACCCGGCGTGGTCGAAGTCAACAGCTTCGGCGGGGAGCTCAAGACCTTCGAGGTCCAACTGGAGCCCGACGCCCTGGTCAAGTACGGCATCGGACTGGATGTCCTCTTTCGCGCGCTGGAGCGCAACAACGCCAGCACCGGCGGCGGCTACATCGTGCACAGCGGTGAGCAGGAGGTAATCCGCGGCACCGGCCTTATCGGCAACTTAAATGACGTGGCCAACGTTGTGGTCGGGAACCACAGCGGCGTACCGATTTACGTCCGCAACCTGGGCAAAGTCGCATTCGCGCCCCGAATTCGACAGGGTGCGGCGACCCGCGACGGCAAGGGCGAGACCGTGGTCGGCGTGGTGATGATGCTTATCGGTGAAAACTCCCGCGTGGTCGTCGATCGCGTCAAGGCAAAGATCGCCGAGATCCAACCGACATTACCCCGGGGCGTCAGGATCGTTCCATTTTACGACCGCGCCGATCTGATCCGCCGCACCATCCGCACCGTGACCCATAATCTGATCGAAGGCGCGGTGCTGGTGGTCCTGGTCCTGTTCCTGTTTTTGGGCGACATCCGTGCCAGCCTGATCGTCGGTTCCGTCATTCCGCTCTCGATGCTGGTGGCATTCATCGGAATGACCTGGGCTGGCGTGTCGGGCAACCTTATGAGCCTGGGCGCGATCGACTTCGGCCTGATCGTCGACGGCTCGGTGGTGATGATCGAGAACATCTTTCGCCGCCTGTCCCAGACCGACGCGCATGCCGGCTCGGTCAGCCATCGCATATTCGACGCCGGGCGCGAGGTACTGCGCCCGATCGTGTTTGCGATCGGAATTATCATCATCGTGTATCTGCCGATCCTCACCTTCGAGAACGTCGAGGGAAAAATGTTCCGTCCGATGGCGCTGACGGTGATCTTCGCCCTGACCGGGTCGCTGTTGTTCGCAATGACCTACGTTCCCGTGATGGCCTCCTTGCTGTTGCGCCATCCGGCCCATCACGAACCCTGGGTGGCGCGACAGTTCGACCGCCTCCACGCCTGGCTGACCAAGGCCGCGTGGTCCAAGCCGAAGCTGATGATGGGTCTGTCGGCAATTCTGCTGGTCGCAAGCCTGTCACTGGCGCCGTTTCTGGGAACGGAGTTCATTCCTTCGCTGGATGAAGGAACGATCAATCTCGACGTTTTACGGGTCCCCAGCATCTCATTGGAGGACGCCAACAAGGATGCCGACCGGACTGAGAAGACGTTGCTCGAAATGCCCGAGGTTACGCGAGTGATCTCCCGTACCGGCCGGCCGGAGTTGGCAACCGACACCACCGGCCCGGATGAAAGCGATGTCTATGTGTTTCTGAAACCGCCTGAGGAGTGGCGCTTCCGTGATCGCGACGAACTGATTGGCGAAATGGAGAAAAAGCTCGCGGATCGCGTACCGGAGACCCGCTATGGTTTTACGCAGCCGATCGAGGAAAAAGTCAGCGACATGATCGCCGGCATCAAGGCCGACGTCGCCGTTCACATCTATGGCGATGATTTCGACAAGATGATGGCCTACAGCCAGCGGGTGCTGAAAATCATCAGCGCGCTGCCGGGCGCCGCGGATGGCAAAGTGGCGCCGCGCGCCGGACTGCCCTCGCTCAATATCGCGATCGACCGCGAAGCGGTTGCACGCTACGGTATCAACGCCGGCGACGTGCTGGACACGATTGAAACCATGGGCGGAAGGATCGTGGGCCAGGTGGTGGAGGGTGACGCGCGCTACCTGCTCCAGGTGCGCTTCGCGGAAAGATCGCGCAACGAGTTGGAGCGCCTTGGCGATATCGCGGTGGCGGCGCCCGACGGCAAATTGATCCCGCTGGCCCAGCTTGCCCATTTCACCCTGGAGGAAGGTCCGGTTTCGATCTGGCGGGAAAATCTCGTCCGGCGAGTGACCGCGGCGGTAAACGTGCGCGGCACGGACCTGGGCACGTTTGTGTCCGCAGCCAAGCGCGCCGTGAGCGAGCAGCTGGAGTTGCCCCAGGGATGGTGGCTGGAATGGGGCGGCCAGTACGAAAATCTTAAACGCGCATCAAACCGCCTGATGGTGTTGGTGCCGGTGTCGCTGCTGCTGATCGTAGTCCTGCTCTACAACACGTTTACTTCCATGCGCCTGGCCCTGCTCATTTTCAGCAACGTTCTGCTCGGCGCCAGCGGCGGCATTCTCGCTCTGTCGTTGCGCGGCCTGACCTTTTCAATTACCGCCGGGGTTGGCTTCATCACGCTGTTCGGCGTCTCCGTGCTCAACGGCGTGGTGCTGGTTTCGGAAATCAACCGCCTGCGCGAAATCGGCGGGAACGCCGAGGAGGCCATCGCCCAGGCTTCACGAGACCGTTTGCGGCCAATCCTGATGGCGTCGATGGTGGCGCTGTTCGGCTTTATCCCGATGGCGATATCGCACGCCGCGGGCGCGGAGGTCCAGCGCCCGCTGGCCACCGTCGTAATCGGCGGTCTGCTGACTTCGACGCCGTTTACGCTCTACGTTCTGCCGATTATCTATCGGCGTCTGGTTCCCGACAACGGCAACCGCGCAGCGCCGCCGGCTTGAGCGGTTTTCAGTCCTTGACCGCCGGCTTAGCCACGACGCTGGCCGAGACGTCGGCGGAGGCCGTGGCGCTCTGCCGCAGATTTCCGAATAAGGCCAACGAGCCCACCAGCAGTGCGGCAATGGTCAGCAGAATGACGCAAGAGGGGCACCACCGCTTGGGGCTATGGCAAGCGGCGCTGTGGCCGCACTGAGCGCACCAGGCCTTGAAACGCATAACGGTCCACGAGCAGGCGTGCCCGCGCTGCCCGCATTTTGAACAGGGTAGAAAAAACAAAACGAACCTCTTCGCGGTGTCTCTTCGAATTACGCCAATGTGAAAAACGGCTGCATCAGGACACAACCATTTTTTAGCGGCGCCCAGTCGAGCGCAAGTCCGCGCGCCAACGATTATCCCCAAAGGTTATCCCCAGCGCTGCGAGTATCGGTGGTTATGTGTCACAATCTGCATCGGCATTGCCATGGCAGCGCAAACAAGAATCACAACGTTAACGCCGTCATGCGCCGCCGCCGCGTTGCGCCATCTGAAGCGGGTCGATCCGGTGATGGCGCGAATCATCAGGCAGATCGGTCCGTTTCAGATTCGGGTCAATCGGCGGCGCTTTCAGGCGCTGGCGCGGGCGATCATGTTCCAGCAATTGGCGGGAGCCGCCGCGACGGCAATCTACCTGCGCTTTGTCGCACTGTTTCCCGGGCGGAGTTTTCCGACGCCGGCCCAGATGCTGGCGGTTTCAGACGATGAACTGCGCCGGGCGGGGTTGTCGCGGCAGAAGGCCTTGTACCTGCGCGACCTGGCCACGCACGTGGCAAACAAGTCGCTCAATTTTCATCGCTTTGCCGCAATGTCTGACGACGAGGTGATCGCGGATCTGACTCGCGTCAAAGGTATCGGGCGATGGACCGCCGAGATGTTCCTGATGTTCAACCTGGGGCGGCCCGATGTTCTGCCGCTGGACGACCTGGGGCTTCGGACCGCGGCCCGACAGGCCTACCGGCTACCGGCTTTGCCTTCGAAACGGGAGTTGGAGCAAATCGGCGAGCCATGGCGGCCCTATCGCTCGGTCGCGTCATGGTATCTGTGGCAGAGCACAAGGGTCGTGCTGCCGGCCGACCAACCGCGACCATCCGCGGCAGCCGGGAAACGATCGGGACGTTAATCGCTGATACAGAATCACAGGCCGGAAGCCTGTTCGACGCTCAGAGCTTCGCCTTGGCCACCGGCATCCCTGAGATGTCGGAACGCATGTGGTAGATGCTGCCGCCCTTGGATGGATCCTCGGTGTTGTCGCCGGTAGAGATGTACAGGTCGCGCAGATCCGGTCCGCCGAACACCAGCGTCGTCGCCTTGACGGCGGGTATCTGGATGCGCCGGTCGGCGGTGCCGTCGGCACGAAATCGCACCACTTCGCCGCCGCCGTAGCATGCCACCCACACGCCTCCTTCGACATCCACCGCCAATCCGTCCGGAACGCCGGCGGTTATCGGGGCGAACTCGCGCCGGTTTCCAAGCGTCCAGCCCGGACCAACGTCGTATACAAGGATCGAAACGGCTCCGGAATCCGCGACATAGAACAGGCGATAGTCGGGGCTGAAGCCCATCCCGTTGCTGACCACGATGCCGTCGTCGAGCTTGGTGACTTTTCCGGGCGGGTCAACGCGAAACAGGCTGCCGGGCGGCAGCGGCTCGGGATTCGCGGTAGTCACGGATTCAGCCACATCGTGGCGGTCAGGCAGTTCAAAGCCCCACGAACCGGTGATTACGCTGCCGTCGGGCGTGACCGTGAGGTCGTTGAGATGCGCAATCGGCGCGCCCTCCCAGTGCGTGAAGAGGTCGCGCAGCTCCCCGGTCTTCTCGTCCCACAGCGCCATCCCGCGGCCGTTGAGCACCAGACCCCCGCTTTCGCGAAACGCCATCCCGCCGGTGGCCGTGCGCCCCTTGACGATGCATTCGATGCGGCCGTCGGGACTGCGCCGGAAAATGCCGCCGTCGCCGAACATCTCGCTGAAGTAAAGCCGCCCCTGCTCATCGACACGCAGCGCCTCGACCAGGTCATATCCGCCCGCCACAAATTCGAGCTTCGCCATCCGCTGAATGTTAGAATGCGAAACAGTGGATTTGTCAAACGCCCTCCACCGTTACAGTCGTGCGGGATTTTGATCGACGCCTTCACCAAAAGCATCAGATGATGCTAATGATGAAGTTATGAAGCGCGCGACGGTTACAATCCCGGATGATCTGGAAGAGGCCGTCGAAAGATATGCGCAGTCTCAAGACGCCCGTCCCGCATTAACGGCGATAATCCAGGCGGCGCTGCGCCAGTATCTTGCCGATCGGGGCTATCTGCGGCCGTCCAGACCCCTGCGGATCACCCCCGCCCGTAAGGGCAGCGGCCGGCGTGACGTCAGTCACGCGCACGATCGATACCTTGCAGAAAAATGAGAGCCCCGGTGATAGCCGATACCGGGCCGTTGTACGCCGCAGTTGACCCCGACGACCAGTATCATCAGCGGGCGCAACGCGAGCTCAAGCTCTTAAAACGGGAGCGGCACGAGTTAATCATCGCTTATCCCACACTTCTTGAGGCTTACACGCTTGTGCTCTACAGAATTGGAGGCGAAGCCGCGATGACGGGCTCCAGGAGGTCCGAACAGGGGCCGCACTGGTGAATCCCGTGCCCGAGGATTATAGGGAAGCGGTTAAGAATGTGCTGGCATTCACCGATCAGAAGATCACGCTTTTCGACGCAACCGTCGCGGTATTGGCAGGTCGGCTTGGTTTACAAGTCTGGACCTACGACCATCACTTTGATGTTATGCGCGCTATGGTCTGGCGCTGAACCAATTTCCCTCAGGTAAACATCGCAGCGAGGCCTCTTGGCTTGACCACCTTGCCCGCCGGCTTCATTTCCTGTGCCATCTTATCCAGCGTCTCGTTGAACGCTGCCATCTCGGCGCCTTGGCGCGTCTCGAAGGTCTCCAACTCGCGTGCGCGGCGGCGTTCGAATTCCTCGCGTTCGCGTTTACGCCGGCCGTAAAAACCCTCAAAATGTTTGCGCACGGCCTCGTAGATGGTCTTGTTGGGCACGAAAGAGGCCGAACACGAAGGGCAGTAGAATACCATCCCCACGCGGAAATGGCGGTATGGAATCGTGTAATTGGCGTTGCACAGATGGCATACGATCGGCACTTCCCACGTCGCCGGGTCGAACTCCGAACTTTCAGCGGCGACTACGGCCGGCACTGGGGCGGCCTTCGGCGCCGCGGCAGGAGTGGTTTTGGCGGCCGCGGCAGGTGCTGGCTTGGGTGACGGGGCTACGGCAGCAGGAGCCGGAGCGGTCGCCGCGGCAGCGCCATTAGTGGTGGCGGCCGCTCCGTTGCCCGACGCCGCCACGGCCGGCGCGCCGCCTTCCTTGCGGAAGCGCGAGGGCGCGTCGTCGGGGATAGTTTCCTCAGGATGCAGCGTGCGGGCACGCGCGAGCAGCGCCTGCTCGGTTTCGATATTGTTGGGGTCGGGCACGCAGCAATCCACCGGACATACCGCCGCGCACGCTTCATGATCGTAAAAGCCCACGCATTCCGTGCACTTTGACGGCACTATATAAAAGATGTCCTGGGCCACGGGCGGCGCGGTGACACCGTTGAGCTCCCACTCCACGCCGCCGGCGTAAATCGCCGTATTGGGACACTCGGGTTCGCAGGCCCCGCAGTTGATGCATTCGCTGGTGATTATGGTCGCCATCTATACAAAATCTCCACAGACTGGGGACGCTATCAGGCAATCTAGCAACCCGGCGGACCGCCAATCAAACCATCCTCCGGATGCTCGCTTTACTTCATTCTTCGGCTATGCTGATGACGGAATCAGGCGCTGCTTGGCGGATGCCTGCCAGAGGACTTTATCGATGGATCTGAATCTGAATCCGCAAGAGGAAGCCTTCCGCGACCAGGTGCGCGGCAGGCTAGCGCATAATCGTCCCGTTGCGCTGCATCAGCGGGGCGTGGTCGACGGCAAGACTTGGGTCCAGCGCGCCAAGGACTGGCAGCGCAGGCTCTATGAAGCGGGCTACCTAGCGTTGTCCTGGCCCAAAGAATACGGCGGGCAGGCGCTCGATCCGATGCGCCAGGCGATCGTCAGTGAAGAATTGATGCGCGCCAATGTCCCCGGCGTAATCGGCAGCAACTCGATTTCGATGCTTGGCCCCACGCTGATCACCTGGGGTACCGAGGAGCAAAAGCGCCGCTACCTGCCAAAGATTCTCACCGGCGAGGAAATCTGGTGCCAGGGCTATTCGGAGCCGGGCGCGGGCTCGGACCTGGCTTCGTTGCGCACCCGCGCGGACCTTCAGGGTGATGAGTTCGTGGTCAACGGGCAGAAGGTATGGACTTCGGGCGCGCATATCGCCGACATGATGTTCGGGCTGGTTCGCACCAACCCCGACGCGCCCAAACATAAGGGCATCTCCTATCTCCTGATCGATATGAAGAGCCCCGGTATCACTATTCGCCCGCTCGTTCAGATGAACGGAGAAGCGGATTTCTGCGAGGTTTTCTTCGACAACGCCCGGGTGCCGCGCGCCAACCTGGTGGGCGAGCTTCACGAGGGATGGAAGGTCGCCAACACCACGATGGTGCACGAGCGCAACTGGCTGGGCGCCAGTCCGCAGCGGTTGTTCGACAAGCTGATGGAACGGGCGCGCGGGCAGCGGCGAGGCGGCGCCGCGCTCAGCTCCAATCCGCTTTACCGCCAGCGTCTGGCCGACCTGCAGATCGAAGTTGAGGCGATGCGGCTGCATGCCTTGCGTCTGCTCTCCAACGCGATCCACAAGCGCCCGGGCGGGGTTGAGAACATGGTCGCGAAGCTGGTCGGCACCGAACTGAACCATCGGATGGCGCTGACCGCGATGGACATGCTGGGCGATTACGCTACGCTGGGGCGCGGCGAGCAGAGCGCCCTGGACCGCGGCGTGTGGTCGGCGACCTGGTTCGGATCGATCGCGCGCATGTTCGGCGGCGGCACATCGGAGATTCAAAAGAACGTCATCGCCGAGCGCGGACTCGGGATGCCCAAGGGGCGCTGATTCTTTTTCCCTCTCCCACATTCAGTCGTGGGAGAGGGCCAGGGTGAGGGTGACTGGTACACTCAAGCACTGCGCCACGCCAACATTTCGAATGCATTGTGAGGCTGACTTAAATGGATTTCGGTCTGACGGAAGAACAAGAGCAACTCAAATCAGGTGCCCGCGATTTCCTGAGCAACGAATGCCCCCCATCGGTGGTGCGCAAAGTGATGGCTGAGGAGAGCGGACTGGCCCCGGAGCTATATAAGAAAATAGCCGAACTGGGCTGGACGGGAATGATCGTTCCCGAAGAGTTCGGCGGTTTGGGGCTGGGGATGCTGGACCTGGCGGTCCTGCTGGAGGAATGCGGCTACGCGGCGATGCCGGGGCCCTTTCCGTTCTCCGCCGGAATCGCCGCCAGCGCGCTGCGCCTGGGCGGGTCGCCCGAGCAATGCAAGCGCTGGCTGCCGGATTTGGCGGCCGGCCGCGTGACCGGCACCGTCGCGATCGTTGAGGAGAGCGACAGTCTGGACCCCGCCGATATCGCGCTCAGCGCCGCCCGCGACGGCGCCGGTTTTGTCCTAAGCGGGGTCAAGATGTTCGTGCCCTATGCTCACGCCGCGGACTTTATGGTGGTCGCCGCGCGCAGCACCCCCGGTCCGGACGGGCTCGACTTCTTCGTCGTCGAAGGGGGCGCCAGCGGCCTTGGCTGCCGGATTCTAAAGAACGTGGACCAGACCCGGCGCGTATGCGAGGTCAAGTTCGATCGCGTCAAGCTGCCCGAGGATGCGCGGTTGCCAAAAAGCGCCGGCCTGCTGGACCGGTTAATCGACGCGGCCGCGGTAGTGATGGCGTCCGATTGCCTGGGCGGATCGGAACGGGCGCTGGAGATGGCGGTGGAATACTCCAAGGTGCGCGAGCAGTTCGGCCGTCCGATCGGATCCTTCCAGGCGCTACAGCATCTCGCCGCCGAGCTGATTGCGGGAATCGAACCGGCGCGCTCCCTGCTGTGGTACGCCGCTTACGGGCAGGATGCCGGTCTGGAAGACGCCTCGCGCGCAGCCTCGATGGCCAAGGCGCGGCTGTCCGCGGTCTACAGCCGCACGGCGGATCAGTCGGTTCTGATGCACGGCGGAATCGGCTTTACCTGGGAGCACGACATCCACCTATGGTTCAAGCGCGCGCGCTTCGACGATCCCTTCTTCGGCGATCCCGTATTCCATCGCGACCGCGTAGCCACACTGAGCGGCTACTGAGCCTAAGGGCTGTGGCCGAGAGGAGTGCGGCAAATGATTTTGGAGGCGCAAGGATGGTATGAAGGCGCATCTAGCAGAACATCCGAAACTTAAGTGGCACGGAATCTCTACATGGCCGCCGCAATGTGGGGGTGCTTACGGTCCGAAAGATAAGTTTCCACTACCTGGGCAGGGGAATTTGGAAGATGTGGAAATTCACGAAGAAGATTATATCGGGCCCCGCCGTTTGGGCGTGACAATTGACTATCGCGGGCGCAAGTACTCAGGACAGTTGCCTGCAGATGACCCAGAGGCGGTGACTCGTCTTTACGAGTTTCTGAAGAAAAATCGAAGACGTCCGCTTACGGAGATCAGCAACGAGGTAGTTGATCTCTGAGAAAGCTGTCTACGGAGATTACAAAACACTTGTCAGCAGCTGCGTCGCCCAAGGGGGGAAAACACGCATGCGCGGACCTTACGCGATTAGCGCGATGGTTGCGCTGGCGGCGCGCATTCTTGGTGGAATAATATCTTCTCTCGTTTGGCTCCTAGTCCGGCACTTCTGGGTCACCTCGGGCTCGGGGATCGACGGCGACGGGCCAATTCGCGTTCGAAGACTAACGTTGGTGGATGACGCGGGCAGGGAAAGGGCCTTGCTTCGCCTCCTGGACGGCAATGTCATGCTATTACTCACTGACGAGGCTATGAGCTGGCGAATCAGGCTCAGCGCTGGTGACCGAGGGCCATTCCTACGTTTTATCGAAAGGCAAGTTAACACGCGGCTCGGAATTGGGATCTTACAGGACGGCTCTCCGGGGCTGGAATTGGCAGATGCCGACGGGACGCCACGTGCCTCTTTGAGAATCGACGCTGCTGGTGGAACATCGCTAACGCTCAGGGATAAGAAGGGCCTTGTCCGTGGAAGTTTTGCCGTCCCAGCGGAAGGCAATCCTTCGCTCGTCCTTTCGGACCATAACGGGAACACCCTGGCTAAACTTCCGTAACGACAATGGGCGAAGGGTCTGCGGCCTCCGTAGCGCCGGCCTGCTTGCCGGTTCTTTTACTCTTCGAGCATCGGCGGGCTGCAACGCGAGTGAATCGCGAGCAGACCTCGATAGGAAATGAGAAACAACAAGAATGACTTTCTTATCTCACTTCTCGCCGTGGCCGCCGCGCGGTTCCAGCGCCTGCAACACGTCGGAATCGGTGATGATGCCGACCGGGATGCCGTCGGCGCCGACGACCACCAGCAAACGGTCGCGCTGCTGGCGGGTCAGCAGCCGCACGACCTCGCCCAAATCGGCGTCCTCTCCAATCCGGGTTAGTTCCTTGCGCGCGACCTCTCCCACCCGGGTCTGCTCCCATCGGTCCGCGGGCACCTGGCTTATCTCCCACAGCGAGAGTAGCCCGACCGTCTCCTTGCCGCTGAAGACCGGATAAACCTGATGGCGATTGGTGTTGGCGACGCTGTTAAAGAAGTCGCGCACAGTGGCGTCGGCCTGCACCCCCACGATATGGGTTTGCATTATCTGGCGCGCCTTGATCCCGGTGGGGCCGCTGAGTTTGACCACTTCGTGCAGCCGCTGATCGGCCGATACCGAAGCTTCGCCGGAGACCGCGTAGGCGACGGCAGAACCGATCAGAGTCGGGATCAGAAAAGCCAGCCCGCCGGTGGTCTCGGCCACGAATATCACCGCCGCCAGCGGCGTTTTGTATGCCGCCGCGATGAAGGAGGCCATTCCGACCGCGGCGTAAAGGTCGACGCCCGAAACATGCACAATCGACTGCCCGAATATCTTGCCGATCGAACCGCCCATCAGCAGCAGCGGCACGAACATCGCGCTCACTCCCCCCACGCCCAGGCTGAAGAGTGTGGCGGCGCCTTTGAGAGCCCCGAATACCAGCAGGCAGTGGCTGGGATGAGAAGTGGACAGGATGTCTTTGACCGCTTCATAGTTGGGACCCAGCGGCATCAGCGAAACTCCGGGGTAAAACGTGACGAACGCAAGACCGCACAACCCGGTTGCAAAACCTCCCGCAACCATTTTCAAGGTGTGCGGAACAGCCAGCTTGACGGCGAAGCTGCGAAAGCGGCGGAACGTCGTCGCGAATACCATCGCCACCAATCCGCACACCACGCCCAGCAGCGCGGACCAGAACAGATCGCGCTCCGAGAAGCGGCTGGCACCGATAAAGCCAAACAGCGGTTCCGAGCCCAGCAGCGCCACCAGCGTCGCGTATGACACCACCGAAGCGATCAGCGAGGGCAGCAGGGCCTCGTGCGCCAGGTCGTCGCGATAGGGCATCTCCAGCGCGAAAATCAAGCCGGTCAGAGGCGCGCGGAACACCGCCGCCATCCCGGCCGCAGCGCCGCTGATCAACATCACGCGCCGATCCCCCTCGGTAAGCTTGAATCCCCGCACTCTGCCCCATAACCACGACCCGATCGTGCCGCCGCCATAGATGCTCGGACCCTCAAGCGCCGCGCTGCCGCCAAATCCGATGGTGGTAGCGGCGGCCAGCAGCTTGAACCAGAACGGGCGGAAGTTTATGTCCCCCTGATGCTCGTGATAGGAGGCGATGATTTCCTCGGTCGAATGCAGATTTGGATTGGGGGTCAGGAACTGCATGATGAGTCCGGTCAGCAGGAATCCCAGCGTCGTCAGCGGCACGATCAACAGGTGATGGGCATAAAAAAAAGGCAGCAGATACGCCCACAGGAAATCGAGGATCACCAGCACCACGCCGGTGATCAGGATTCCGGTCACGACGCCAATCAGCGGCGCCAGCAGCAGCCATTTGTGGAGGTCGCGCGAGTAAATCGCGGTCAGATCTTCATGCACCAGCGCGAGATATTTGCGGTAGCGCGGACTGGAAACGCTGACGTCGCTGTAGGAATCGAGCAAGCTCACTCCCGGCAAACCTCCTGCCAAAGTAATTCCCGTATCAATCTAGGGTTATTGCGCGCCAGCGGCAAAGAGTGGAGAAACGATAAAAACGAGAGACCACCACTCGTTTCTCTTTTCTCCTCGATCGGCCCTGCCTCGCTGCGTGCTATGCTGACTCAGAGGACCCGCCAATATGGACTCACCCAATCGGCAGACCGACGCGGCGCGGCTTTACCATGAACTGACCAAGCATTCGTATACCAGCGTGCGCACCGATGGGCACGTCCTGGACTGGGACAACCGGCCCTTCCCGTTCAAGATCTATCCTCACGCGGCGGCCCTGGCACTTCCGCGCGAGCTTAATCTCTCCCCGATGCCCACGCTGGACGCGATTAGCGGGCGCGCGAACATCGACCCGCGAACGCCGCTTGACCTGGAGCGGCTGACGCGGGTCCTGTTTTGCGCCGGCGGTCTTACGCGCAAGCGCAGAGTCGGAATGGAGGACTATCACTTTCGCGCGGCGGCATCGGCCGGCGCGCTTTACCCAATCGAAATTTACCTGGCCAGCGGTCCCGATGCTGAAGGACTGGAGTCCGGCCTCTACCATTTTTCACCCGCCGACCTGAAGCTGCGTGGACTGCGCCGGGGCGACTGGCGCGCGGTTATCGCGAGGGCCTGTGCGATGCAGCGCCCACGGCTCGCGGACGCCCGCGCAATCCTGATCCTCAGCGGGATATTCTGGCGCAGTGCATGGAAATACCGGGCGCGATGCTACCGCTACTGCTTTTGGGATGCAGGCACGATGCTGGCCAACGTGTTGGCGGCCGCCGACGCCGAAGGACTGCAGACCGAGGTGATCGTCAACTTCGCCGACGCCGAGATTGAACGGCTCATTGGTGTGGACGGCGAGCGCGAGGGCCCGCTGTGCCTGGTTGCAATCGGACGCGGCACGCCATCGAGCCATGATCTGACCGTCGAACCCCTGGAATTGGAAACCGTGCCCCTTTCGATGGCGGAGAAATCATACCCCGACCTGGTCAGGATGCATCATGCGTCCAAGTTGCTGGACGCCGGCGAAGTCAGTTCTGTCGCCATCAGCGAGGCTGCGCCTGGCGACCGCGAGTCAGCCGCTGGCGCCAGCATTGAAGGACTGGGGCTGGGAGAAACCATCCTGCGCCGCGGCTCCTCGCGGCAGTTTGATCGAGAAGCGATATCGGCCGAGGAACTCGCCGCTATCCTGGATAACTCAAGCGGCCATCCACGATGCGATTTCCCGCCGCTCACCGGCACCTACCTAATCGTGAATGCGGTCGCCGGAATCGCGCCCGGCGCCTACTACTATTCGCGGACGCGGCGCGCCTTGGAATTGCTTAAAGCGGGAGATCTCCGCGGCAACGCCGGCTACCTCAGCCTGGAGCAGCCGCTAGGCGCCGATTGCAGCGTGCTCATCTGCTACATGGGCGATTTCGATCGCCTGCTGGGCGCGATCGGCAATCGCGGTTACCGCGCCGCTCAACTCGAAGCCGGACTGCACGGCGGCCGCGCCTATCTCGCCGCCTATGCGCTGAATCGCGGCGCCACCGGGCTTACCTTTTACGACGACGACACGGTCGAGTTCTTCAGCCCGCACGCCGCCGGCAAGATTCCCCTGCTGATGGTGGCGCTCGGCGTCCCCGCGTGAATCTATCTCGGGTCGTTGGGTATCCGGCGCTGCGTAAAACCCACTCCAATGCCGAAGGAGTCCTCGCGGTTGATTACCAGGGAGTCAGCGCTGCGCGACTGGAATCGCTGCTTCTTTGATTGCAGGAATTCCGCCGCGCGGGCCAGATCCTTGGTTTTGAAGGTGACCGCATAAAGCCCTTCGCCGGCGTGCTCGAGGTCGCGTGCCTCCGGGCTTTGCGCCGAGAGCGGATGGGCCAGTTCCACCACCGTGTCTTCGCCGACGGCAATGAACGCGCTTTTTTTCTGACCCGCCGTCTCTTCCTGATGTAGCAGCTTTCCGCCCAGGACATCCTGGTAGAGAGCCTTGCCCTTTTCCAGGTCCCGCACCAGCACGCTGATGTGCGAGGCGCGCTCGATTCCCAGCGGATGTTGATCGCGCCAGAACGCGGATGACCACGACGGATGCAGCCGCACGTCGATGCTGAAGTCTTCGACCTGCGCGAACTCGATCGCGCCGTGCGTATCCTTTGGATGGGTCCATACGGCGATGTTGCGCTTGCCGAAGGGTCCCTTGGCCGGACGGCCGACCATATCGACCTGGCGCACGTTGTGGCGGCTCAGTTGGTTGAAGGTATCTTCGATGCTGTCGACGTACCATGCGATGGAATGAAAATGCTGGCCGAAGCGGGCGTGGAATTTGCCGATCGCGGAATTCTCAGCGCCGGGAACGGGCGCCGTCTGGATTGCCTCCAGCGGAGTGTCGCCGATCGCCAGCACCGACGCATTGCGCATCGCCGCCCGCATATAGCCCCGATAGTAGCGGCAGGCCGAGAAAACCTCGTCGTACCATTCGTCAGCCGCCCGCAGGTTGTCGACCACATGCGTAAGATGGAACAGCTTGCCGATTTTGAACATGATTGCTCTCCTCGCCCGTCGCGATGGCCAAGTCTGCCAGAGCAAGACGCCTTTTCTCAAGCCTCAGCGCCGACCGGCCCCGTTTTGACACCTGCCGATTAATGCGTGACGATCGGATAATGCGAACCACGCTGGACATCGATGAGGACGTTCTGGATGCCGCCAAGGAACTGGCGGCGCGACGCCGAACCACTATCGGCCGGATTATCTCCGAACTCGTCCGCGCTGCCCTGGCGCCTCGAGTTCGCTCACGCAAACGCAACGGCGTACCACTGCTACCGTCGCGGCGGCGGCCCAACCCTTTACACGGGAAGTCGTGAACTGGCTTCGAGACGAAACTTAGATGCTTGGATTTTAACTCTGAGCTACTAACTTGCGGATTAATTGCGGCAATTTTGTGGCCCTCCTTTTCCAGACACCCTCTACCCGCCCTCTCCCATAGACAAATGGGAGAGGGTGTCAGAAGGGGCCGGTATCGCATTTGGCTTGCGGGCGTTAGCCTGCGCTAGGGATTTAACTGTAGGGCGGGCCGCCGTGCCCGCCGGTGGGGACTGGGCTGGGTACGCCGCGAGCGGGAAAGAACCGGCTGACGCGCGGCCAGCCGCAAGGCTGCGAAGAATGCGGTCTGTCTTTCGCCAGTGCGGCAGGCGCTTGCGATAGAATCTCGCAGCTCAGTCATTTGCTCTCGCGGGCGCGGCTGATTGAAAGCTGACCGGGGATTGCGGATCAACCCAGCGAGCGGCCCACCACTGATACGAAGCTGACGCAGCGGCCGGGGGCGCCGCCCAGGTTATGTGTCAGTCCGACCTTGGGATTGTCGATCTGGCGCGGGCCGGCTTCGCCGCGCAGTTGCAGCCACATCTCGTACATCATGCGCAGCCCCGAGGCTCCGATCGGATGGCCAAACGATTTCAGACCGCCGTCGGGATTGACCGGCAGCTTGCCTTCCAATTCGAAGAACCCCTCCATTACGTCGCGCCACGCGGTGCCGCGCGGGCTGAAGCCCATGTCTTCGTAAAGCACCAGTTCGGTGGGCGTGAAGCAGTCATGGACCTCCGCCATGCTGATTTCCTGGCGCGGATTCCTGATCCCGGCCTGCGCGTAGGCATCCCTGGCCGAGGCGACGACTTCGGGAAAGGTGGTGAAGTCGTAATCCTGCGACATCGGGCCTTCGCCGGGCCCGGCGATGAAGGATAACGCTTTGATGTAGATCGGATCTTTGCGGTACTTATGCGCGTCTTCGGCGCGCACCACGATCGCCGCCGCCGAACCGTCGGACACGCCCGAGCAATCCATGATGCCGAGCGGGTCGGCAACCTTGGGCGAATTCCTGATCGACTCGATCGGCACTTCCTTCTGGAATTGCGCCTTGGGGTTTTTGGCGCCATTGCGATGGTTCTTCCAGGCGATGCGCGAGATGACGTCCTTACCCTTTTCCGCGTCCAGGGCGTATTTCTTGAAATAGGCCGGAGCGAGCAGCGAGAAGGATGCCGGTGGAGTGATGCTGCTCAGGGTGCCATCGTTGGGAGCCGTGCCCACCACCAATCCCGAGTAGCCGGAATCCTTGAGCTTCTCCACTCCGATTGCCATCGCGACGTCATAGGCGCCGCAGGCGACGGCATAACAGGCCTGGCGCAGCGACTCGGAACCGGTGGCGCAGAAGTTCTCCACGCGGGTCACCGGCCGGTAGGGAATCTTGAGCGGAGTCGAAAGCGTAAGCCCCGAAAACGATCCCATGGTGCCCAGCCAGTAGGCGTCAACATCCTCGGGATTGATGCCGGCCGACTCATAGGCCTCGTAGGCAGCATCGATCAGCAAATCATCTACGCTCTTGTCCCAATGCTCGCCAAAGCGGGTGCATCCCATGCCGATGATAGCCACGCGATCCTTGATTCCGTTGCTTGCCATGATGCTCTCTCCTACAGGTGCGGCTCCCCGATGAAAGCGGGTCTGTTACAGTAAAAACTGAATCACTCATCAAGTTCGATGTCGCGGTACAGATACTTATGTTTTTGCTTCACGGCCCGGACGATAACCCTGCGGTTTACCATTGGACCAATAACGTCATCCAGAACCTCGGTCGCGCTATCGACACGTATGCGAGCCGCATCGTCCGTCGTTGTCGCGATTTCAAGCCAGTCTTTGTCGAGATGTAGCGCGCGAAGGGTACCTTGAATTACTACCTCACTTCCACTCGTGGTTTCGTGAGCTTTAGACCTTTGCAGGGCCATATTCAGGCGCTCGCGTGTATCCACGGCAAACGACGCTATTGGTTCGTCGGGTGCCATAGCATCATGCACTTCAAGTCGATCAAACGACTTGGCCGTTGGCGAGGGTGCTAGATTGCGAGACAAATTCAGAAAAGCTTCTCTATATTCTTTATCAGGAACGACGTTAAGTAGGTCGTTTTCGGGGTCATCCGCGGTCGCGCGTAAGACGCGGAAGAAAGTCTCCGTGACCTCTTCGATTTTCGGCTTCTCGGGCTGTTCCCAAAGCTCGCGCTGCCGGGGTTCCTCTACTCGGACTGCAAACTGGTAACTCCCAGCGGGAGCCTGAAAAAGCCAGGGACGGAACATTGATTGCACGTCGAGCTTGGGCCCTCCGCGCTTACGAAGTGGACGACGAAGCAGCATTTCTACTGTCCGAAAAAGGACGGCTTTTATTCCCTCGATCTTCTGTATGATCAACTCAAGTGGCGCACCCCCATACATGATTTCGCCGCCCTTAACTGAAACCAAAATATCTCCACAAAACCTGATCCCCGCAGCCTGCCCTGCTTGAGCCGTCCATATAACCTGTAGGAAGTCCCGGAGCTGTGCTGTTGCAAAGGGCGAAAGTTTATCCTTGGTTAGGTATTGGTAGGCCAACCGCTCGTATTCTCGTGCTTTGTACGACAGTGCGACAGCGCTTACGGCTGTGACACCGCGAGTCCTTTGCTTCTCGGGTGGCAGGTCGTTTAAAGCCAGTGCTTCTTCCGCCGAAGCGAGCTGGTACAGATCTTCGGCACGCTTATAGTCTCCGGCGCGTCGCGCCGCTTCGGCTTCCACGGCGAGCTTTTCACTCTTCGAATGATGGCTATCCCAGCTCACGGCGCTTCCGGAACGTCTCTAACCATCAGAAGTTTGGCATAAAACCCGAAGACCCCGGCTACTGCGGGCAAACTGCTTTTCCCCGCTCTTGCTTGCCGGACTTTTTGAAGCAACCGCTTATTCACGTCCCGACGGTCGCTCGCGTCGACGCCAGACACTTCGAGCCGTATGCAATCCTCGAGGTCATTTACTCCCGCCTCGATGGGTCCGATGTAGTAGTCCGCGCCCGTAAGCGTCTCGGCTCGCCGAACTGCGAATAGCCCCCGAATCGCCTCAACGCCGGCGATAACGCAGCAATATGCTCCGGCTTCGGTCGCATCGATAGTATTCGCCCATGCACCTAAAGTTAGGCTGCCCGGCGGAGACCAAACGACTTCGCCGGGTGTTTCCTCCCCATTATCGGAGAGCGTTACCTCCAGTGGAGAAAGGTGGTGACGGCTCAGGCAAACTTCCGCGGCTTCTTTGTTGTTGGCGGCGATGGCCGGCGTTAGCGCCTTGTGACGCTGGTCCATTCCATCAAGTTTCAGTTGCTTCGTTTTCATGCCCGTTCAGTGAATGATGCAATCATTCTCACATTTCGGGTGTCCCTAGCGCCGGGGGCGCGCTTTCCAGAAATAGTTGTGGACGCCGTCGGCGGTGAAGAGCCGGCGGAAGGTCATCTCGACGCCGTCGCCGATTGCGATTTTCTCCGGCTCGCAGTCCGTCATCTCGCACAAAAAGCGGCCGCCGCCCTCGAAGTCGATCACCACGTTGACGGTGGGCGGGTTGAGCGAATAGGCCAGCCGGTCCAACGCGAAGGTGGCGATGCGTCCCGCGCGGTCCGCGAATTGATACGGCTCCATCTTATCG
This sequence comes from Binataceae bacterium (SeqCode), assembly GCA_035939115.1. GTDB lineage: Bacteria > Desulfobacterota > Binatia > Binatales > Binataceae > JAJPJA01. Next base: position 24,489 of record DASZGF010000084.1, on the reverse strand, counting down.
CGCGCGCGGCACTTGAAGCATACGCGCTGCGGGGGCAGTTGCGGGGTGCCGCACGCCGTGCATCGCGTACCGACAAGGCCGAACTTCCATCGCTCCGAGCGAAACATCGGCGGTCCCGCGGGCCGCTCGGAGTCGGGCCGTCGCGGCGGCTCGGTGGGGAGAATTTCGCGCCACTTCAGATAATTCGCGTAAGAGACGTCGCCCTTGGATTCGATCATGCCGCCGACTGAATGTTGCGGGCGGTAGTGCGCGGCCGCCGGCGTGACGCGCAACAGCAGTGCGTCGGCGCCGTCGCCGCCGGCGGCGACCAGGATGCGGTCGCCCGGCTTGGCGGCGGGTAGCACGCTGGCCAGCATCAGGCCGGCGTGGGCAGCGCCGGTTTGTCCGACCGTAGCGGCGAATGGTTCAACCATCCGGGCCGGGTCCAACTTGAGCGCGCGCCGCTTCGTCGATCGCGCGCGGATTGGGCGCGTCGATCACGATTTTGGAGAGGTCCGAAACCGTGACCTTGGTTTTGGCGAGCAGGCTACGAATCACCCCGATCAGCATCGGCGTATGAGCCTGGGTCAGCGCAAAGCGTTCTTCCCAAGTGTGAGCGAAACGCTCGCCCGGCGCGCGCCAGGTATCGAGGAACTCGCGCGTGACCGACGCGCTTGCCTCGATCTCAGCGATCACATCCTGCGAACCGACGATGAACGCCGCGGCGCCGTCGCCGTTGGTCTGCTCCGCCCGGCCCTCGGGCGCGGCGAGCCGGCAGTCGGCGATCGCCACCGCCGCGCGCGCGGCGCCGCCGTTAACTGCGTCCGCCGCCTGCAGCAGCGCGGAGAGTCCGGCGCGCACCGAGCCGGTAAGATCGGCGGCACGGATCTCGGCCGGCAGTTGTGCCGCGGCGCCGACGATCGCAGCGTTGAGCTTCTCGGCGTACGGCGGCGTGGTGGTGGCGAACGCAAGCGCCTGGACCTCGGGGCCGGGTGCGCCGCGCAGCGCGTCGCGCAAAGCCTCGACCGCCATCGAAACGCTGTCCTCATCGAAGCTGGCCACCGCGCGTTCGCCTTTGACGGCCGCGACGCCAAGCACCTGGGCGATTGCGGCGCGCTTGAGCCGCCGGTACGGAACGTAGGAGCCGTAAGAGACAATTCCCGCCATGAATCGAGTTAAGTCCAGCGCTGAGGCTCAAGTCAACTGCGCCTTAACGACGATAGCGGGCGCTCAGGCGTCCTTCCGCGTTCCGTGAGCGCTGGCCTGAGCGCCGGCTCATTTCAGTTAGGAATCATTACCATGCAAGGCTTGATTTACCCACGCGTTGCATTCGACTATCTGAGCGGGCGGGTAGCGGCCGTAGACCGCGCCCGAATCGAAGGAGAGCGGACGCGATGGCTCGACTATCTCACATCGGATTGACTGTAAGTAACCTGGAACGCTCGCTGGCCTTTTACCGCGACGTCGCGGGGATGAACGAAGGCGCTGTCGTTGAGGGGGAGAACCGGCAATCGGGCACTCCCACACGGATGAAGATGATACACCTTGCAACCGGATCCTTTCTTCTCCAGCTGATCGAGTACAACCCTCCTGGCGCCAAGCTTGAGCTGGCGCAGAACAACATCGGATGCCCCCATATTTCTTTTTATGTGCCCGACGTGGACGCCAAGTATGCCGAGGTAAAGGCGCGCGGCGACGTGAAAATCACCACGCCCATAAATCAGATGGGTTCGGCTTTGCGGGGATTCTACACCGAGGACCCCGACGGGCTGCCGGTGGAGTTCGTGCAGTCGATGAAGTAGCAGGCGCCAGGGTACTCTTGAAATTCAGCAAATTATTCGGTGGCGCGAGCGAAAAAATGCTCCCGCATCATCGACAGGCGAGACGCCTGTCCCACTGATTTTTAAATCTGCCCCCCGACTCCGGAACTATTATGGTCGTAAACCTATTCGCACCAGTACAAAGGCGAGCATCGCTGGCGTAGAATCGGATTACACGGGGTCCAGGTGCAACCCGGAAAATGCATGCTTAAAGTTGCGCTCACAATCGCGGGCTCGGACTCATCGGGCGGCGCCGGCATTCAGGCCGACCTCAAGACCTTCAGCGCGTTCGGCGTGTATGGGGCCAGCGCGATAACCGCGCTCACCGCGCAGAACACGGTTGGTGTGCGCTCGGTAGCGGACCTCGATCCAGGATTTGTCGCGGCGCAGATCGATGCCGTGATGGACGATCTACCGGTGGCGGCGGCCAAGACCGGGATGCTCTCGCGCGAAGCGGTGATTGAAATGGTGGCGCAACGTGTGCGCGAGCGCGCGATTGCCAGGCTCGTGGTCGATCCCGTAATCGTCGCAGCCAGCGGCGACCTGTTGCTGGCGCCCGGCGCGGTGGCCGCGATGCGTGAGCACATGTTTCCGCTGGCGATCCTGGTGACCCCCAACCTGCGCGAGGCTGAAATCCTGCTCGGGCGCGAGGACGTCAAGGATCGCGCGGCGATGCGCAGGGCGGCGATAGACCTCGTTCGTATGGGCGCGCGGGCGGCCCTAATCACGGGCGGTGCGCTGGAGGGCCCGGAGGCGGTTGACGTGCTCTTCGACGGGCACGAGATCCATGAATTTACCGGCGTGCGCCGGGGTAAACGGGCCCATGGCGCGGGATGCACGCTGTCGGCCGCGATCGCTGCTTCGTTGGCGCGCGGCGATTCTCTGATCGATTCGATTAAGGCCGCCAAGAGCTATGTTTCGCGTGCGATCGAGCAATCGCCCGCCTTTGGAGGCGGATCGCGGCCCCTAAACCATCTGGTGCCCGCGAGCGATAGCAAGTAAAGCGCTGATGGCTGCTGCAACATTCACCGACGGCGTGCGCGGCAAAGCGGCGGAAATCTGGCGGCGCGAGCTGGAGCATCCGTTCGTGCGCGGCCTGGGAGACGGCACGCTGCCGGTCGATCGGTTCCGCTTCTACCTTGAGCAGGACTACCTGTTCCTGATCGAGTACTGCCGCGTGTTCGCGCTCGCCTCGGCCAAGGCGCGCGGCCTGCAAACCATGAATCTGTTCGCGGCATTGCTGGGCGACACGCTCACCACCGAGATGCAACTGCATCGGGATTACTGCAAACGCCTCGGCATCGCGGAGTCCGCACTCGAAAGCGCCCGTCCGGCGCCGGCAACTCATGCCTACACGCGCCATCTGCTGACCGCGGCCTACGCTGGCACGATCACGGAGATCGTCGCCGCCGTATTGCCCTGCCACCTCGGATACGCGGAGATTGCGGCGGCGCTGGCGCGCGAGGGGCGCGGCGGCGGCAATTCGTTTTACGCGGAATGGATCGGCACTTACACGTCGCGCGAATTCACGGAAAGCGCCCAGCGCCTGGTCGCACTGCTCGACAGTCTCGCCGCCGGCCTGCCGGCGCGTGAGACCGATCATTTGGAGAACCTGTTCCTGACCAGCAGCCGCTACGAATATCTGTTCTGGGAGATGTCCTGGACCCGCGCCATCTGGCCAATTTGAAGCAAAACCTTATTCGACAGTATTGAAGTTGTTGCGCAAAAGCGCTGCAACGCCGTGACCTTTCTATGCCCTCCCCTGACCAGGGAGAGGGTTGGCGTGAGGGTATCGCTGCAATTCAAGCTGGTCCGTGCGTCATCAGGATCAGGCCATGTGCAGGCGAGGCTCCCGATTGAATCAACCTGCCACGATCAGAGGAACAGGTCGAAGACTGGGACTCCTAATTGAGCCGCGCCGTAGAGTTTCGCCGCGGGATTGGGGTTCATGGCGGCGTGAGCCATCATCGCCTTGATATCCTGGTAACGGCGCTGAAGCGGATGGTCGAGAAAGATCGAATGGCCACCGCCGGCCTCGAACAGCCGCTCGACGGCACGCGCCGCCAGTTGCGCTGAACGGACGGTATTGTAGCGCAGTTCGGCGCGCCGTTCTTGCGTCAGCGTTTCACCCGCCCCCGCCGCATCCATCATCTCGTCGCAGTCGTGGAGAAACTTCAAGCTCGCGCTCTTGATAGTGTAGCCGGCTTCCGCGGCCAGCTTCAGGCTGTAGGGGTCCTTCGAGACCACGAGTCCCAGGCCGCCCACGCGCGTCCGGCCGATTTCGAGCCATGTGTCCATAAAACCCGCGGTGGCGCCGAGGATGGCGGCGGTCAGCGTGTTGATGAACACGACGGCAAACGGCAAGCGGTATAACGGCGCCGGATTGATCTCCCATCCGGGAAGCGGGCGGCCCATCGTGTATTCCCAATGCGACTGGCTTCGATGCTCCGGGACCAGAGCGCCGTCGACGACGATATCCTTGCTGCCGGTGCCGGCAAGTCCGGCGACGTGCCAGTTGTCGTCGATGCGGTAATCCTTGCGCGGCAGCAGAAAAGAGTGGAGGTCAGGGTATTGCTGTCCTTTGATTTCGACGGTGCCGACGACCGCGCCGAGGACGACCCATTTGCAATGGTCGCATCCGCTGGAAAAAGACCAGCGGCCGCTGAGACGAAGGCCACCCGGGACCCGTTCGGCCTTGCCGGTGGGGGCGTACGATGATGAGTTCATCGCGGTCGGATCCTCGCCCCATACCTCCTCCTGGGTCTGTTTCGGAAACAGCGCGACATGCCAGGGATGCACGCCGACAATCCCTGCCACCCATCCGGCGCATCCCTCGGCGCGCGCGACCTCGCCGATAGCGGTATAGAACTCCCGCGGATGCACCTCCCCGCCGCCCCACCTGGCGGGCTGAAGGCCGCGAAGGATTCCGGTCTCGATAAGGTCGTTCCATGTGCTGTCGGGCAGACGGCGCAAGCGATTGGTCTCGGCCGCACGTTCACGCAGCGCCGGCGCGAGCTTTTTTGCGCAATCAACCAGACTGGGTCGAGATTGGATCGTCGCCGTGGTTTGGTCGTGGCTTTGAACCAGGGGCGTGCTGCTCACCTGCGATCCTCCCTGCGCGGGCGCGCGGCGAAGGCGCAAATAGTTCAGACGTGGCGGCGCAGAAAATCCGCCGTCAGGCGCAAGCCTTCGGCGCACCCGGAGACCATCCAGATCTGCAAAAACGCGTGCGGCATGTTTTCCAAAACATGGACTTCGTGCGGGGTCTCGGTCTTGCGCAGCAGCTCCGCCATCGCATAGGTGTCGGGCACCAGGTTGTCGGCCGTGCCGACCAGCAGAAAAGTCGGCGGCATGATGCCGGCCTTTATCCCGTTGAGCGGAGTTACGCGCGGGTCGGAGATCATGTCGCGGCGATCTCCAAGGTACGCCTTGATCATCATGTTGGTGATCTCAGGATTGCCGTCCGTCGCCTTGGTCGCGCGGGGAATGTCCAGCATCGCGTAGAGCAGCAGCGCGGCCTTGAACTTCGGCGCGCCGGGCTGTCCGGCCAGAGAGATCAGCGTGGCGGCGGTCAGGTTGCCGCCCGCCGAGTCGCCGCCGATCGCGAGGCGTTGCGCGTCGCCGTGGTATCGGCCTGCGTTCTCGACGGTCCACTTGGAGGCGAATATGCAATCGTCCAGGCCCGCGGGAAAAGGATGCTCGGGGGCGAGGCGGTAATCGACATTGACCGTCAGGTACCCGGCCGCCGCGAATTCCATGCACAGCTTGGTATGGGTCTTCGAGGTGCCTGAGACCCATCCGCCGCCGTGCAAATAGACCAACGTCGGATGAGGTCCTGCGCCCTTGGGCACGCAAATATCGGCGCGCAGGCCGGGACGCAGCTCCACGTCGGGATGATAGGCGCCAATCTCGGGCGGTTTGGCGTTGAGCGCCTTGGCATTGTGATTGACGAACTCCCGCATCTCGGGAATGCCGCCCTGGAATTCGAATTTCTTCGCGCGCTCCAAAATCTCACGTTCGGTGGCCATGACGATCTCCGTGGCAAATTGCGTTAAGAGCATCCTTTAGTCGGTTCCCATGAGTCCGGCAAGCGGGTACGGTTGGGTAGACATTTGTATAGGCGTTGCATAGAATCAAAATGCGTACGTGGACAAAACCGCCTTTCAGGATTCGTTTGGGACCATGGTAATCTTCGGAAATGCCAGAAGCACGGCATTTCAATTCCCGAGATCGAGTATGTTCTCGCTCATAGCGAGACCTTGATAACGCCTGACCTCAAAAGTTCGGATGTTGAGCCGCCCTATGTGGCGATCGGGCGGACACCGGAGGGCCGATACACGTTTGTTGTTTTTACACCGAGGCGAGGCAGGGGCGGTCTTCTCTTAAGACAATCAGCGCTCGCTACGTGCATCGAAGGGAGATCAGCAAGTATGAGCAAGAAATTGACCGTCTTCAAAACCGACAAAGAGGCGGAAGACTTCCTCGATCAGGATCTCTCGGATTGCATCAGCGCGGAGAATCTAGTGCCGTTCCCGTTCGAATACCGGCCCAAGCAGAAGTCGATAAATCTGCGGATCTCCGAAGAATTGTTAAGCGCCGTTCGGAGCGAGGCGCGCCGTCGCGGGATTCCTTATCAGCGTTATATCCGCCAGGCGCTTGAGGCGGCCGTACGCAGACGCGCCCGTCAGGTTGACATTCAAAAAGGTAAGTAATATCTGCCCAAGCAGAGGAGCACGGCATGGAGATCAAATACGGCGTGATCAGTGCCGATTCCCATGCGCAGCTTGGCCGGGACGCTTTTGTGGCGCGCATGTCGAAGGCCCGATTCGGCGACCGCATCCCCCATCTGCGCGAAACCGCCGCGTCGCGAACGCAGTTGGCGCGGCATTCCGATCGCATCGTCGAGCGATGGTTCGTCAATGGCAAGATCGAGGAGCCGCGCGGCGTGTCCAACTGCCCCGCCATGATGGAGGATCCGTCGCGCACCTACTTTCCGCAGCGCTGAGAGGAGGTGCCCGTCGGCGTTTACAAACCGCTTGAGCGGCTTGCGGAACTGGACCGCGACGGCATCGACGCCGAGGTACTGTTTCCCAATCCGCCCACCCAGGAGGGCGTGTTTTTCCAGGGCGACGCCGAGTTCGAACTGGCCTGCGTGCGGGCCTACAACGACGCCCTGATGGAAGAATGGCGCGGCGCGAGCGATCGCTACGTTCCGCTCGGGTTGATTCCGTACCTGGGCGGTATCGAGCAAACCATCGCCGAGGTGCGCCGCGCCGCGAAAATCGGCTACCGGGGTATCGTGATGATCGCGGAACCGGCCAGCGCGGTGCGGGGCAGCGCCGCGTGGGCGCTGGCCGCTGACAATCCGGGCTACCGATTGAAGCACTTCGCCGACCCCTATTGGAATCCGCTGTGGGAGGGCTGCCAGGACCTCGATTTGACCGTCCATTGGCACGCCAACGCCGGCCTTCGGGTGCTCGCCCCGATCTGGAAGGGATACTCGCCGGACCAGGTTTGGGCCGCGGTGGTCCCGCCTGCCTTCTCCGCGCTGTCGCAATTCATTCCGCTGCTGGTCTTCAGCGGTATCCTGGACCGCTATCCGCGCCTGCGATGGGCCTCGGCGGAAACCGGCGTTGGATGGCTGAACTACGTGCTCGACGCATGCGACCACGAATGGGAGCGTGCGCCGCTTGTGGACCGAAGGGATCGCGATCCGTCCCAGCGAGCACTTGCAGCGGAATTTCTACGTCATGTCGTGGTTCGAGATCGAGGGAATCAAAGGATGCCGCCTGTCGCCGTCCAACATCATGTGGGAGTCGGACTTCCCGCATAATCCGTCGACCTATCCGCGCTCGCACCAGGTGATTGGACGGATGCTTGACGGCGTGCCGCAAGAGTTGCGCCAGCAGATCCTGTGGGAGAATGCGGCGCGGCTTTACGGGATGCTGTAGCCATTGAAGTCAGACGCTATGGAACCGATTGTCAGCGCTGACGATCACGTAGTCGAAAATCCCGACGTGTGGACGCGCCGGATGTCGCGCAGCCGTTGGGGTATCCGCATTCCGCATATCGAGCATCAGCCCGACGGCTCCGATTGTTGGATGGTCGATGGCAACCGCGTGGCGCTGCTCGGCAGCGGATCGGTCGGCGCACTCATGCCTGATCGCACCGGCGAGCCGCGCCGATGGGAAGAGATTCCGCCGCAGGTATGGGCGGCTTCGGAGCGGCTCGCGGCGATGGATCGGGACGGGATCGATTTCTCCGTGCTGTATCCGTCGGTGGCCGGAGTCGCGGGCGAAACATTCGGCCGCCTGTCCGATCCGGAACTTGAACTGGCCTGTGTGCGGGCCTACAACGATTACTTGATCGAGGAATGGGCGGCGGCGAGCCCAAGATTTGTTCCGCAATGCCTGATCCCGCTCGCCCCGATTGACCATGCGGTCGCCGAAATCAGGCGCTCGGCGGACCGCGGCCATAAAGGCATAATAATCCCGGCCGTGCCCGACCGTTTGCGCGAAGGCGCGCCCCATATCAATGATCCCGCTTACGACCCGATTTGGAGCGTGTGCGAGGAACTGGAGCTGCCGGTCTGCTTTCACGCCGGATCGCTGCCGCAGCTCGAAATGGCGCCGTACACCGGTCTTTCCCCGCGTCTGGCCGAAGCGATGCGGGCGATCACGCGCCCTGCTGGCAGCACGTCGATCATCTCCAACCTGATTGTCTCGCGAATCCTGGAGCGCCATCCAAAACTCAAGGTGGTCTTCGCCGAGAGCACGGTCGGGCTGGTTCCCTACATTTTGGAGGTCGCGGATTACGCCTTCGTCCAGCGCGGGCTTAAGCGGCAGTTCGACTACGAAGCCACGCTCTCCGATCTTTTCCGCCGCAATTGTTACGCGGTGAGCTGGTACGACAACGCCAGCCTGCGCCAGACCTGCGCATACGTTGGCGCGAACAATGTGTTGTGGGGCAGCAGCTTTCCGCACGCCACCTCCACCTGGCCCGATAGCCGGGCGTTTGTCGGCCGCTGCACCGAAGGCCTTTCACACGCGGATCGCCGCCGGGTGCTGTGGGCGAACGCGGCGGAACTCTACAAACTTGAAATGAAACGATAATCGATTTGCCCGGTAACCGATCGCAGGGAGGACACCATGCCCCAGGTCGTCAAAGTAAAAGTTCAGCCGCTCACCGCGGAAGCCTTTCGCCCCTACGGGCTCCTGATGGTGGAAGGCAAGCAGATAGTATTTCCCGAGGTCGAGGAGGGTGGGCGGCCGGCGCTGGAATTCCAGCGCAGCCGCAAAAGCCGCGGCAACACGCTGGCACATTTCGCCGTGCACTTCTCCTACCGCCAGACTTTTGTCCCGGTCCGCGGGTCGATGATCCTGGTGGTGGCGCCGCCGCCGCGCAACCGCGAGGCGGAGCGTCAGAACTACGAACTGGACTACGAAAAGATCGCGGCGTTCTCCCTTGCGCCGGGACAGGCGGCCGATATCGACAAGGGCGTATGGCACAGCGCAATCGTCCCGGACCAGGAATGTCTATGGCTGAACTCGACGCGCAAAGACGCCGGCGAGGGCGCCAACCGCACCCGCGTCAACGAGCGCGGGCAGCCTGAATGGCTGGATCCCCGCCCCTACATCGAGTTCGTCGATGTCAAAGAACGCGACGACCGCCTGATCGAGGTGGAGCTGTGATCAGTTCCCCTACCCAACCCGGCCCCAAGGCACGCCACCCTACCAGCGGATTACCTGGCCCGGGGTTGCTCCCGTGTACTTGGAGTCTTCGTAAACCGGGGTGCCGTTGACGACGGTGTGGATCACGCCGTGCGCCGGCATTACCAGGCGCTTGCCGCCGCCCGGCAGGTCGGCGCGCATCTCGCCGCGCTGGGGCGAGCCGACCGTGTCGTAATCGAAAATCGTGATATCGGCGGCGCCGCCTACCACGAGCCGCCCGCGATCCTTGATACCGAAGAAGTCGGCCGGCTCCGACGTGATCCGTCTGACCGCGTACTCCAGGGTCATCGCGCCCCGCTCGCGCACCCAGGTGCCGAGCAGGAAGGTGCAATAACCCGCGTCGCACAGCATGTTGACGTGGGCGCCGCCGTCGGACAGGCCGATTAGCGTACGCGGATCGTTGATCAGCTTGCCGACGCGCTCCGGGCTGATGTTGAACGCGGGGCGGGAGAACCACATCTCCAGGTTGTCCTCCAGCGCCAGCTCCACCATCACGTCCAACTCATGCCCGGCCTTGCCCCGCTGCTGGGCGAGCTGAGCGATGTTGCGGTTCTCGTATGCTTTCAGATCGGGATTGGCGACTTCAGTGACGGTGACTTTTTCCCAATCCCAGCCGGCGCGCTTGATCTCCGCCGCCAGCGAATCGCGAAACTCCTGCTCGGCGAAAAGCTGGCGCAGCACTTCGACCGGCTGATTGTAAGCACGCTTCCATGAAGCGAAGGTCACAAAAGCAATGGCGCGGCGCATGCTGAACTCGGAGACGAACGGGCGGCATGCCACTTGCGGAATTCCGCCGCGCTTGATCAGCGGGTCGGTGCGCGCCAGAGTGCTCTGGCTCGCTTCAGGTTGGTCGTCGCGATCGAAAACCGCCAGCCAGGTGACTGGACGGCCGCTTTCCGTCAGCAAAAAGTCGAGCAGGTCGTACTCATGGTCGGCGATATTGCCGAAGTCCTGCGTCAGCGTGATTTCGATTACACCTCTGCCCAGCTTGCGCAGCACATGGGAGTAGCTGGCCAGTTCCTCGCGGCTGGACAGCCGGCAGGCCAGCGGGCGCCCCTTATATCCGACATGCTGGCGGCCGGTGGTGGTGGAAAATCCCCGCGCGCCGGCCTGCACCGCCGCGCTCAGTAATGCCGCGATGCGCTCGGTTTCATCCGGCGTCGCCGCACGTTCCATTGAGGCCTCGCCCATCACGTAATGGCGAAACGGAGTCAGCGGCGCCAGGAACCCGAGGTTGAGCGAACTGCCGCGCCGGGCCGCCGCGTCCAGGTAGCTGGGAAAGCTTTCCCAATCCCAGGTGATACCCGCATTCAACACCCGCGCCGGGATACCTTCGACGTTGACCAGGTCCAGCGTGGCAATCTCATGCATGTCGGGCTTGCACGGCGCCAGTCCCACGCCGCAGTTGCCCATCACCACGCTGGTGATGCCGTGCCAGGACGAACAGCTGACCTGCGGGTCCCAGCAAATCTGCGCGTCATAATGGGTGTGCGGATCGACGAAGCCGGGGGAGACGATCAGGTCGGAGGCATCGATCACTTTGCGCGCGGAGTCGCTGACCTTGCCGATTTCGGCAATCCGGCCGCCTGAAACCGCGACGTCGGCCAGATAGCGCGGGGCGCCGGTGCCGTCCACAATGGTGCCGTTTTTGATCAGCAAATCGTATGGCATTGAGTTTACGCCTTCCCCCTCTCCCATTCATCTATGGGAGAGGGCTGGGGAGAGGGTGAATGTGCCTGGGACGCTGACATGCGGTTGAAGAGTCTCTGTCCCCTCTCCCTAACCCTCTCCCATAGATGAATGGGAGAGGGGACAGAGGTTATGATCTTAGCACGGTGCCTGGCTTGGTGCCGGTGTACTTTCCGTCCTCGTACACGACCGTGCCGTTTACTACCGTGTGCTGCACGCCCGTGGCCGGGACCACCAGCCGCCTGCCGCCACCGGGGAGATCGGCGCGCATCTCGCCGCGCTGGGGCGAGCCGATGGTATTGAAATCGAAGATCGCCAGGTCGGCCGGGTTGCCCACCGCGATGCGTCCGCGTCCGCGCAGATTGAAGAAGTCGGCGGGCTCGGAGGTGAGCCGCTTGACCGCGTACTCCAGCGACATCGCGGCTTTTTCGCGCGCCCAGGTTCCGATCAGGTAGGTGCAATAACCGGCGTCGCACAACTGATCGACGTGCGCGCCGCCGTCGGACAGTCCGATCATGGTGCGCGGATCGCAGATCAGTTGCGGAATTTTGGACTCGTCGGCGTTCATCAGCGGCAGCACAAAGTTGACGCGCAAATCGTCTTCCACCGCGAGGTCCAGCAGCGTATCGACGCCGTCGGTGCCGCGTTCGCGCCCCACGTCGGCCAAGGTCTTTCCTTCGTAACGCTTGAGCGCCGGATTGCCCACTTCCTGCACTTCGAATCGATGGCCCATGGTCATGATGTTGATCGAGCCGCCCGCTTTCTTGAGCGTGGCGCGGAAGGCGTTGCGGAACTCCGGATCGCGGTAGATTTGCTTCTGAGTCTCGACCGTCTGATTGAAGACACGGTTCCAGCACGACATCGCGCCGAACAGAAATGGATTGCGCATGTTGAGCTGGAAGATGAGCGGCTTGCAGGTGACCTGGGGAATTCCTCCGCGCCGAATCAGCGGCTCGACCTGGTTGAGCGTCTCCACGCTGGCATCGGGATGAGCTTCGCTATTGAACAGCGCCAGCCAGGTGACCTTGCGCTGACTCTCAGTCAGCAGGAAGTCGAGCAGTTCGAGTTCGCTTTCCGCCATGAAGGGCGGATTCTGGGTCAGCGAGATTTCGATTGCGCCCTTGCCCAAATCGCGCAGCACGTTGCAGTAAGCCTTGAGCTCGTCGCGGCTGGCCAGACGGCAGGCCAGGGGACGGCCGCGATAGCCGATATGCTGCCGCCCGATGGTGGTCGAGAAGCCCAACGCGCCGCCCGCCACCGCCTCGCGCAGCAAAGCCGCGATGCGCGCGGTTTCATCGGCGGTGGCCGCGCGGTCCATCGACTCCTCGCCCATCACGGTGTGGCGAAACGGTGTCAACGGCGCGATGAAGCCCAGGTTGATAGCACTTCCGCGCTTCTCCGCCGCCGTCATGTAACTGGGGAAGCTCTCCCAATCCCAAGTCACGCCCTTGGACAGCACGTCGAATGGAATCGACTCGACATTGACCAGGTCCCAGGCCGCGATTTCGCGCGCCTGCGGCTTGCACGGCGCGATGCCGACGCCGCAGTTCCCCATCACGACGCTGGTAACGCCATGCCACGACGAACAACTGATTTGAGGATCCCAGCAAATCTGGGCGTCGTAATGCGTATGAGGATCGACGAAGCCAGGCGCCACGATGAGGTCGCTGGCGTCGATGATCTTGCGCGCGCCGTCCTTTACTTTCCCGATTTCAGCGACTCGTCCGTCGCTGATGGCGACGTCGGCCAGGTAGCGCGGGGCGCCGGTGCCGTCCACCACGGTGCCATTGCGGAGCAAGAGATCATAAGACATACCGCGATCCTCCTATAAGCGTGTTTACTGCCGAACTGAACTGCCAGTCAAGGTGACCATCGCCCCGCCGCGCCGTGGTCAACCGATCGCAGCGGCGGCGGTGTTCCCGCGCAATCGCCGAAAACGTAATAAAGCGACTTCTTTTTGCTAAAAATACCTACATGCTGTTTTTTCGTTGACTGGCAATCATGGCTTGAAGCATCATATCGCACCTGAAAGCAGGCGAAAGCATTAGCGCAGATGGTTGAGGCGCGCTTGTGGCCGCCGGCGGGTAGAAGGAAGGCTGCGCGATGCATGATAGCCGATGGGGGCCAATACTAATCCAATGGCGCTCTCCATTGGTCGCGCTGTTTCTGATTTTACTTGGCGCGTCGAAGTTGCGCGCGGCACCAGGGGACACCACCGCTGACCTGGTGCTGGGTCAACTCGACTTTCATAAGAACGCCGCCAACTTCGTCGACGCGCGCACCCTGGGTAACCCCCAAGGCGTCGCCATCGACTCGAGCGTGGTCCCACACCGCGTTTACGTCACTGACCTCGCCAACAACCGGGTGCTGCGATTCCCCAACGTGGACGCGTTCGTCAATGGTGAACCCGCCGACCTGGTGCTCGGCCAGCCGGATTTCTTTTCCTAGCTGCCCAACCAGGGCGGTACGGTCGGCGCCACCGGCCTGGACCAACCCGCGGGCGTGGCGGTTGATCCATCGGGCAACGTTTTCGTGGCCGACCTGTTTAATTTGCGGGTGGTCGAATATCTCGCGCCAATTGTCAACGGGCAGGCTGCGGCGGTGGTGCTGGGGGAGCCCAATCTGACCACGGCCAAGTGTGTGAACAGCAGCACGGGCTTGTGCGAACCGATCGATGTTGCGCTCGACGTCCTGGGTAACATCTACGTGGTCGACCCCTCCGCCGGCCGCGTTGTGATCTACCCGCGCGGCGCCGGCAGCGGCGCGGCGGCCGCTGTGGTGATCGGACAGCCGGGACCCAACTCGGCTGGATGTGGAACCAGTGCGACGACCTTGTGTCTGCCAGCCGCTCTTACGGTCGACAGCATAGGCAGGCTGTGGGTGGCGGACGCGGCGAACGCCCGCGTGCTGCGCTTCAGCACGATCGTCAACAATGCGGCTGCCGACCTGGTGATCGGACAACCCGATCTGACGACAGCAAAGTGCCTCACACCTCCCAGCTAAAATGGTCTTTGCACGCCGGACGGAGTCGCAGTCGATGGCGCGGGTAACGTTTATGTGGCCGATTCCTTCAGCAACCGGGTGACCGAGTACAACGCGCCCGCGAGCAACAGCCCCAATTTCAACCAGCTACTGGGCCAAGCCGGCCCCAGCGCAAACGGTTGCAATACTCTGGGACTGGGCGCCAACAGCCTGTGCCGCCCGGCGGGTCTCGCGCTGGATGGAAGCAGGCTCGTGGTGATGGACCAGAACAATCACCGGGCCCTTAAATACAACCTCCCCTTGCTTGACGCCACGGCCAATGCCGTGCTGGGGCAACAGGATTTCATCCATAACGGGAACGAGATGGTCGACGCAATCGGGATGTCTTCCCCAGTTGCGGTCGCTGTCGACCGCAGCGCCACGCCCAATCGCGTCTATGTGGCGGACCAGGGCAACAACCGGGTGCTGGGCTACCACAGCATCGCCACACTGCTAAACGGCGCTCCAGCCGATCTGGTAATCGGCCAGCCCGACTTGATTTCGTATAACTGCAACCAAAATGCGTCCCTGGATTCCGACACCCTGTGCGGTCCGACCGGTGTCGCAGTCGACGCCAAGGGCAACCTCTACGTCGCGGACACAGCCAATAATCGGGTGCTGGAGTACGACAGCCCCTTTACTACCGATACCATTGCCGACCGGGTTTTCGGGCAGGCCGGAAGCTTTTTCAGCGCCGAGTGCAACGACAGCGACGGCCCGAGCGCCGACACCCTGTGCGCGCCCCTGGGCGTGGCGATCGATCCGGCGGGCAATCTGTATATCTCAGACACCACCAATAACCGCGTGGTGGAGTACAACACGCCCCTTATCAACTCCCATGGCGACCTGATTTTCGGCCAATTGGGCAATCCCGCCACAGCTCTGTGCAACGTCGGCCTGACCGGCCCCACCGCCGCAACCCTGTGCGGGCCCGCGGGCCTTGCGACCGACACCGCCGGCAATCTCTACGTCGCCGACACGGTCAACAATCGGGTGCTCGAATACTTTACCCCGCTAGCGGCGGGCAAGGCGCCGGTCGCGTCCCTGGTGTTTGGGCAAGGCGGATCGATGTTCTCAAATGTGGCTAACAACGGCGGAATCAGCGCCGCCAGCCTCAGCACGCCGACCTGGGCGGCAGTGGACGCGGCCGGCAACGTTTACGTCGCCGACGATGTAAATAACCGGGTGCTCGAGTTCAACCTCCCGCTCGGCGCGCATCCCAGTGCCAACCTGGTATTCGGCCAGCCCAACTTCGGCGTCACCGACTGTATTTCTCCCCTTCCGCCAACAGCTTGTGTACCCCTTTCGGCCTCGCGATTGACAGCGCGGGCAGCTTGTACGTGGCGGATTCCGCAAACAACCGCGCCCTGCTTTACCAACAACCTCTGGTGACGCCGACCCCCACGCGTACCGCAAAGCTGACCCCGACGCCGTCGCGAACTCCCGCGCCAACGCCGACCAAGCCACCCACCGCAACGCCAACTCGTACTCCGACCAGGACCGTGACCGGAACGCCAACCCCGACGCCAACGCCGGCTTTGGGCGTTGACTCGATCGATTCGCCGGTGATGGTGGGCGCCGACATGGTGATCCACGGTGACGACTTCAACGCCGGCTCGCGGGTCAACTTCTGGATCGCCACGGCCAAGGGAGCGTTTAATGCCGGACCGCTGAAACCCTCCAGGGTTGTCGAAAACCGGCTCGTCGTGCCGGTGGGCGCCGATATCCCGCAGGGAGAGGGCTTTGTCACCGTGCAGGTGGTCAACACCACCCAGGGATTCATCGCCTCCAATGCCCTGGGAGCTCTGCTGCAAGGCTCGGCGGCAGCCGGCTTGCCCAGTATCACGGGGATCAACGGGGTGGGGATTGCGACCAACAGCACCGACGCTGGGGTGGCCCTGGCAAATGTCGAGACGGTGGTGCCGCTGGGCAAACCGTTCGTCATCAGCGGCCGCGGCTTCGACATCGTCCACGGGGTGGAGGTCGATGCGTTCTGCGATTGCCCCCCCGGCGGCAAGGTCGGACCGTTCATGCTTGGACCCGGCCTGTTCAGTGCGACCCAATTAACCCTGACTCTACCCGCGTCGGGGCCCAAATCACCGGCCATTGGTCCCGGTTCACTGCGGGTCAACAACAAGGGTGCGGATGGCCGCTACAGCATGCAGAGCGCGGCAGTATCGGCCCCGTTGGGAGCAAGAATCTCGGTGAGCTCGGTAACCCAGGCGGGAGCAACGATCACGGTCAAAGGGAGCGGCTTCTCGACGATGACGGTGATTAACTTCTTCAATCCCAAAAGCGGTGGGGTGGCTAATCTGGGTGGACTTGGACCCGGCGGCAAGCCCCTTATCGCGCTCGGGACGGTCAGCCCCTCAATGTTGACATTCGCGGTGCCCGCCTCCGCCAAGGCGGGGCCGTCTTACATACAGGCGATCAATCCACCATTCGTGCCGTTTACCAGTTCCGGCGGTGCGGGCGGATCGTTCCCCTTCAAATGATCCGGCGAGGTGAAGTCCCGATGCGAGTTCTCCGATGCAGTTTAGGTTTCGGCCTTCAGCAAGCCACAGGAGTTCGTCATGACAACTAGCCGGCCTCGCGCCGCCGCACGGCAGGTTGGGACAATTATTGGTATCGTCGCGCTGCTGGCGCTCGCCGGCGGCGGCGCCGCCTGGGGTGCTGCGGGGGACACCACCGCCGACCTGGTGTTGGGCCAGATCGATTTTTTCAAATTTGGCATGAACCTGGTCGATGCCCGCTCCATAAATTTCTCCACCGGGGTGGCGATCGACACCCGCGTCGTTCCGCATCGCGTTTACGTCGCCGACTTCAGCAACAACCGGGTCTTGCGCTTCCCGAATGCGGCGGCATTCGTGAACGGCGAACCCGCCGACCTGGTGTTGGGCCAAGCGGATTTATTTTCCTTTCTGCCCAACCGGGGCGGTGCGGTCAACGCCTCCGGCCTGGACGCGCCAAGCGGGGTGGCGGTTGACTCATCGGGCAACGTTTTCGTGGCCGATTCGTTCAACACCCGGGTCCTGGAATACCGGGCCCCCGTGGCCAATGGGCAGGCTGCTGCGGTGGTGCTGGGCCAGCCCAACCTGACCTCCAACGCATGCGTGACCAGCAGCACGGGCTTGTGCCAGCCAATCGGGGTCGCGCTCGATGCCTTGGGTAACATCTACGTGGCTGATGACGCAGCCAGCCGTATCGTGATGTACACGCACGGCGCGCTCACCGGCGCGGCGGCGGCGCTGATAATCGGGCAGCCGGGACCGACCTCAGCAGGATGCGGGACCAGCGCTACGACCCTATGTGTGCCATTCGGCCTCGCGGTGGACACCAAGGGCAGCTTGTGGGTTGCGGACTCGGACAACGACCGCGTCCTGCGCTACAGCACGATCGTCAACAATGCGGCGGCCGATCTGGTAATCGGTCAACCGGATTTTACGACTACGTCAACCTGTCCACCTCCCACTCAACAGAGTCTTTGCCGGCCCCAATACGTCGCGCTCGATTCCGCGGGTAACCTTTTTGTGTCCGATAACATTCACAGCCGGGTGACCGAGTACAACACACCGGTCAATAACGATCCCGCCTTCAATGAGGTCTTCGGCCAAACCAGTGCCAGCGCACGCGGTTGCAATAGCCTGGGATTGGGCGCCAACAGTTTGTGCTCGCCGGAGGGTCTTGCGCTGGATGGCGGCGCACTGTTCGTCTCGGACGCCAACAATGCCCGGGTTGTCAGCTACAGCTTACCGCTGCTCGATACCACCGCCGATCGCGTTCTGGGTCAACACGACTTTATCCACGCCAAGGCTGACATGGTCAAAGCGACCGGGATGCTTGAACCCGCCGCGGTCGCAATCGACCGTAGCGTGATACCCAACCGCTTGTACATGGCAGACAGCCTCGACAACCGGGTGCTGGGTTACCATAGCGTCGCCGCGCTGGTAAATGGGGCCCCCGCCGACCTCGTCATCGGCCAGCCCGACTTTTTTTCGTATTACTGTAACCAAAATCCCAAACCGCATGCGCCGGTGGATGCCGACACCCTGTGCAATCCGAGCGCCATCGCAGTCGACCCCAAAGGCAATCTCTACGTCGCGGACACGGTCAACAATCGGGTGCTGGAGTACGACATCCCATTTACCACCGATACTATCGCCGACCGGGTCTACGGACAGGCGGGCAACTTCTTTAGCGCCGAGTGCAACGACAGCGACGGTCCTAACGCCGACACCTTGTGTGAGCCGCAGGGCGTGGCGATCGATCCGGCGGGCAACCTGTATATCTCGGACTCAAATAATAACCGTGTCGTGGAGTACAACACTCCGCTTACCAACTCTCATGGCAATCTGATCTTCGGCCAATTCGGCAATTTCGGCATCAGCCTGTGCAATGCGGGGCTGAGCGGCCCCACTGCCGATACGCTGTGCGCGCCCGCGGGCCTTGCGATCGACGCTGCCGCCGATCTCTAGGTGGCCGACAGGCTCAACAATCGGGTGCTTGAGTATTTCACTCCCCTGGCCAGTCCGGGCGAGGCGCCGATCGCGGACCGGGTGTTCGGGCAGGGCGGGTCAATGTTCTCCAACGTATCAAACTACGGTGGGTCAGTTCGGCCAGCCTCAGCTCTCCAAACGCGGTTGCGGTGGATGGGGCCGGCAACGTTTACATCGCGGATACGTCCAATAACAGGGTCCTGGAGTTCGGCGCACCGTTGGCCCCTGACCCCAGGGCCCATCTAGTCTTCGGGCAATCCAGCTTCCTGACCGATCAGTGCAACAACTTTCCCCTGGCCAACGCCAACATCCTATGCGCCCCGTTGGGCGTGGCGGCGGACAGTGCGGGTAACCTGTATGTGGCGGACAATTTCGATAGCCGCGTCCTGATTTACCAACAACCCCTGGTGACGCCCACGCGCACGCCGGCCGCGACGCCGTCGCGGACTCCCGCTCGAACGCTAACCAGGACGCCCACCGCAACGCCAACCCGGACTCACACCCGCACTCCAACACCGACTGCGACCCGAACGCCAATCCCGGCGCCGCCAGCGTTGGGCTCTCACTCGATTTATCGGTGAGGGTGGGCGCCGGCATGGTGAGCCACGGAAGGAGCCAGCAATGAATGCTAAGTACAGGCTTTTGCCTCACCTCCCGCGATGGAGCCCGGTTGCCCTTGGCGTACTGCTTGCCGCGGTCGCAGTGGGCACGGTGCCCGGTTCGGTTGGGGATAGTACTGCCGATCTGGTTTTAGGCCAGCACGACTTCGTACACAACGCGGTCAACTTCGCCGACGCCAAGGGCCTCTTTCAGCCGCAAGGAACAGCAGTTGACTCGTCGGTATCTCCGCATCGCGTTTACGTTGTCGACCGTCTGAACAACCGGGTGCTGCGGTTTCCCAATGCCGCCGCATTTCTCAACGGAGAACCCGCGGACCTGGTCCTGGGCCAGCCCGACTTCTTTTCCGTATTGACCAACCAGGGTGGCGCGGTAGGCGCCGCCACGCTCTCCAATCCGGCCGGCGTGGCGGTTGACTCCATCGGCAACGTTTTCGTGGCCGACGCTAACAACAATCGCGTGGTCGAATACCTCGCGCCGCTGGTTAGCGGAAAAGCCGCGGGCGTAGCGCTGGGACAGCCCAATCTGACCTCGGCCAAATGCGGGGTGACTTCCGCCACGACGCTGTGCGACCCGCAGTACGTGGCGTTGGACCCTGCCGGCGACGTCCTGGTATCCGACTTCAATAACAGCCGCGTACTGCTTTATCCCCACGGGTCGATCAAGACTGGCGCGGCAGCGACTCAGGCGGTGGGGCAACCGAATCTCATATCGGGCGGATGCAACGGTCCGGGGCAGAATGTCCTGTGCAATCCGGAGGGTATCGCCGTGGATCCCAAAAGCGGCAAGCTATGGGTGGCTGACCTTCAGAATAATCGCGTGGTTCGCTTTGGCTTGATCCTGACCAACGCGGCTGCCGACCTGGTTTTGGGACAGCTGGACTTCACCCACGGAAGCTGCAATCAAGGCCAGAGCGCTCCGCAAGCGCAAACCTTGTGCAGCCCGGACGGCGTGGCGGTGGATCCGGCCGGCAACGTTTACGTGACCGATTTCTTTAACAACCGGGTGGTCGA
The DNA here is from genome assembly GCA_035939115.1 of Binataceae bacterium (SeqCode). Taxonomy (GTDB): domain Bacteria; phylum Desulfobacterota; class Binatia; order Binatales; family Binataceae; genus JAJPJA01. Next base: position 4,123 of record DASZGF010000084.1, on the reverse strand, counting down.
GTACAACACGCCCGCTATCAACGACCCCAATCTCAACCTGGTCTTCGGCCAGACCGCCACTACCACAAATGCCTGCAACCAATTCGGAATCGGAGCCAACAGTCTATGCTCACCGTCCGGCGTTGCGCTGGATGGTTCCAACCTTTTTGTCAGCGATCAGGCCAACAACCGGCTGCTCGAATTTGACGCGCCGCTTATCAACGGAACCACCGCGATGCGGGTGCTGGGACAAATCAACTTCACCAACCAGGCTGCCAACTTCGTCGATGCGCTCGGTATGAACTTTCCACAATCGGTTGCGATCGACCGCAGCGTGACGCCCAATCGGCTCTACGTCGCGGATATCGGCAACAACCGGATTCTGGGCTATAGCAGCGTGGCCGCCTTGGTAAGCGGCGCGTCCGCCAGCCTGGTGATTGGTCAGCCCGACTTTTTCTCTTCAGGATGCAACGGCGGCACCTTCAGCAATGTTGACGCCGACTCGTTGTGCGGACCACAGCAGGTGGCGGTGGATGGCGTCGGCAACCTTTATGTGGCCGACGGTGGCAATAATCGCGTCCTGGAATACGACAGCCCTTTTACCAAAGACGGTTTTGCCGATCGTGTCTATGGTCAGGCCGGTAGCTTCCTGACCAATCAATGCAACCTTGGCAACCCGGGCGCCCCAACCGCAAGCAGCTTATGCGTTCCGCTGGGGGTTGCGATCGATCCGAAGGGGAACCTGTACATCGCGGACAGCGAAAACAATCGCGTAGTGGAGTACACCAGCCCGCTCACCAACAATACCGGTAACCTGATTTTCGGCCAGTTCGGCAATCCAACCGCCGGTCAATGCAACGCGGGCCTGACGGGACCGACACCTGATACGCTCTGCTTTCCGGAAGGCTTGCGGACCGACGCCGCCGGCAATCTCTATATCGCCGACAACTCCAACAGCCGGGTGCTTGAATACAACACGCCGCTTTCAAGCCCGAACGAAGCGCCCACCGCCGACCTGGTCTTCGGCCAGGGAGGTTCGATGTTTTCCGGGCTCTCGAACTACGGCGGTATTAGTTTCGACAGCTTGTCCCGTCCGGTCGATGTCGCGATTGACTCCGCCGGCAACGTTTATATAGGTGACCAGGGCAATGCCCGGGTGCTGGAGTATAATCGTCCGCTCATCAGCCACGCTACCAGTGCCAATCGTATCTTCGGTCAGCCAACCTTCTTCGCAGCTTCCTGTAATCGCGGCGGTCTAAACGCCAACTCGCAATGCTTCACCGGCGGCGTTGCGCTCGACAGCAACGCGAACCTCTACGTCGTCGACGCGGGGAACAACCGCGTGCTGGTGTACGACCAACCAGTCCCGGTTCCGACGCCCACGGTGCTGGCACCGGCCGCGACCAGGGTGCCGACGCATACTCCAACCCGCACTCCCGCTCGCACTTCGACTCCCGTGGCGACCAGGACTCCGAGCCGCACCCCAACCGCGAAGCCGACGCCAACGCGCACTGCCACTCCGGTTCCGCGACCGATCGCCGTCCGGATCACGACCATGCTCAGAAAGTGAGCCGGCGGAGTTGGAGTGGTATCGTCTTCAGCAAGCTGGACAAATCACAGATGAGACTCCGCTTCATTTGAACAACCGGCGCACGACGCCGGCACGGAGGCCGGCTGCTACGGGGCAGCGGAATTCCCGTAGCAGCCGGCCTCCGTGCCGGCGTTCTTTTAATGCCCGGCGTATCACCAGCCAAGGACGTCTTGACAATTGTCACTTGGCAATGCCAGCCAGTCCTGCAGGACTCCGGTTTTAGTCGAACGCTCTGGGCGGCTTGGAGACGCCTGAGCGAAGGACCCGGCCGGGGAGGGCGCTGGTGTGCTGCGGGCGCGTAGAAACCAGTTCCTGATCAGCACCTGCCGCGCCGCGCGTGTGCAAGCGATCAGGCCGGCAAAACCGATACAGACCGGGTCGCGGCGCTGTCATCGGGCAGTCAGCGGTTTACTGCGCGCGTTGGAGCAGTTCACGGGCGGCGCGGCGGAATCGGTCCTTCGGCGCCGCCCAGCATCCGGGCCAGTTCCTCGACCCGCTGCGGGCCTCGCCGCGGCCTACCCCCACCGGCGGGCTGACCAGCAAACCCGGAACCACCAATGACGGCATCACGGTGACCGGCTACGCATGGGGTCCCGGTAATCGGCCAAACCGAAATCGTGCTGTGGAAATTCACAGGCTCGGACCACATCTGGCCGGGCGGCATCCAGAACCGCTTCGTACACGGCTGGGCGGCAGCACCGATCTGATCGACGCCAACGAGGAGATGTGGCGCTTCTTCAGCAAGTATGAGTTGCCTGACCGGTAGCAGGCTGTCTTTCGCAGCGCCGGCCTCCGTGCCGGTTCTTCTACTTGGCCTAATTTAAACGATAAACCAGAGCGCCAGTCTACGGTTGCACGCGCTCGAGAATAGCCGCAACACGGCCGTAAACTCGGCCTTCCAGGTCGCTTAGCGCGTGCTCGAGGTCATAAAGTTCGCCGAGCTTGCTGCTCCATCGGCCTGATCTGAGTTGTCGAGCGATATGCGCGAAGCCGCCGTCCTCGTACCCATATAACGCAACTTTCTCAAAACCTGGACGTGCGCGCCGATCTGTCGTCGGCCCATAGTGAAAGACAGCTTGAAACACGTTGCTGACATCGGCGACCGTATCCCCGGGTGGAAATCCGGGCGGCCAATACGTCTGCACGCCGAGTGATGTGGTTGCATCATACTCCCACCACTGATGAATCTCGCCTGCGTCCAACGCGGTACAGTTGTATATTGGTGACTTGCTGCTGGTGATTACGTATGGGCGTCGTTTTAGCTTGGGAAAGTGTGACTCAACTTCCAGTTGTGCCGCGTTCTTGTAGATAGCCACGCTTTTTGCCCCAGTCTAACCACGCTTTGACCGCAGCATCAAAACTACTCGGTTCATCGGGAGGCTGTTCGTCCTTCGCCACGGCCTTAAGCGCGGCAAACCAATACGTGGGCCGCTCCTCGAGTTCTCGCAACAGCAGCGGGATTGCTTTCTTCCGCATACTTATGATCGCAAGATAGTCGGGGTGCGCAATCTTCCGGGCGATCGACGAATAAGCCAAGGTCTCCTTTCGCCACTGCTCCACATGCCTGCGAAATTCGGCCTCGACCTCCGGTGTTACAACTTCCTCTTGCTCGGATTGTTTGGGAAGTGGTTCGTTAGTTCGGTCCGTACACCAAACGAGTGTGGAGTCTGAACGGGGCGACTGGCGCTCAGAATCATGCTGCCAAGCAGTCACTTTTGAAGCGACGTTTACCGGCTCAATAGTCAGCAGCTTAATGAGCTCCGCTTTGCGCCGGCTATGTTCTTCGTCAGGTGCGGGCTTATCGCTCCGGCTTTCAATGACCGACGCTAAATCATCTGCGAACTGCTCTACGGGGACATCGTTGCCGGCTCGAACAACATAGAGAGCGAACAGCAGTTCGAGAATTTTGCGTATGTCGTGGAATGAAAACCGCCGGAGCAATGTAGAGATCTCGGGGGCGAGCTTGCGTGGCGTCGGCATCGCTTCTCGATCGAGCGCTCCGAGAACGGATACCAAGGCGTTGACATCCGCGTCTTTGAGTTTACCGAGCTTTTCCAGTCCAGGGCGATACTGATCTGGAACTCTTAGCCTTTGCAAAGGGTATTACCTCGAGCCTTATTCCAAGGTCACCGTCGCCCACTTTTTGGCGACATCACCCGCGAGGCAGCTATAGAAAAAGAATTAACAGTCAGTCCCACCGGACGCAACCGCCATTAGTTTAAGACTTCTTTGGATATAAGCCTGACTAACCCGAAAACCTCAGTTCGACGCGATACTCGGCCGCTATCGGAGCGCTGTCTTTCCATAGCGCGGGCCTCCATGCCTGTTGTTTCTTCGGACTTAACCTTAACCCAAAAACGCCATTCGTACGATGAAAACCGGGGCCGAAGAATTTTTTCACAAGGTCCCTCTCCCGCGCGGCCTTGTCTGCGACTGCGGCCGCGCGACCTTGTATCTTTAAACCAGAGCCGCAAGATAGAAAAGGGCGCGGTAGACCGCAACGACCAAGGTCTCACAAGGCCGGGGGAGAGCAAGGGTCGCCGCGCCCGGATA
>DASZGF010000083.1:0-19147 GCA_035939115.1 Binataceae bacterium (SeqCode) | reverse complement strand
CGCCGGCGGCAAAGGCACCGTGCTCGACGGCGGCTTCCGCGTTCCCTGCATCGCGCGCTGGCCCGGCAATATTCCGGCCGGTAAAGTCGAAAACGGCATCGTGTCGAGCCTGGATTGGTTCCCGACCCTTGTGGCCGCCGCCGGAAACCCGAACATCGTCGCCGAACTCAAAGCCGGCGAGCAACTCGGCGACACGACCTACAAGGTTCACCTCGACGGCTACGATCAGACGAACCTCATTACCGGCAAGGGGCCGTCGAATCGGCACGAGATCTTCTATTTCGCTGAAGGCACGCTGGGTGCCGTCCGCTATAATGACTACAAATACCGCTTTATCGACCAGCCGGGGGGCTGGCTAGGCGGAACCGTCAAGCCGGATGTCCCAATCATTGTCAACCTCCGGCTGGATCCGTTTGAACGCACCGGCATGACCGGTTCGCTCGAATACTTTAGTCTTTGGTTCAAGTACGAGTTCTGGCGATTCGTCCTCGTACAGGAAGTCGTCGTGCGGGCGGCGCAGAGCTTCATCGAGTTCCCACCGATGCAGAGGGGCGCGTCATTCAACATGGAGGGTGTGAAATCGCAGATCGAAAAGGCGATGGCGGTACACGCGCAATAGCTTGTCGGTAACGAGAACCATGCACCGTAGGCGTTCCAAGAATTGCTGCCTGGCTGTGGAGGATGGAACAGCGACGGCGCAGGCGGCGCGGTCGGCCTGGGCGTCGGCATGGTCGCTGGCGCCGCGTTAGCCTCGGCAAACAACAACGCCGCCGCATCCAACGCCTACTCGTCGGGTTATGCCGCAGGCAGCGCCAACGCTCAATACGCAATGGGCGCGATCTACGCCACGCTGCCTTCGAGTTGGGCGGCAACGACTGCCAACGATGCCACCTACTATCTGTGCGGCGCCAACGGCAATACATGGATTCAGCCATGTTACGGCGCAAATGGAATCCGTTATCGCATAGCGCCGTCTCCTTATTGATCGCACGCTGATCGAAAATGGAAGTCCTGGTTCGATAACCGTTACGGGAGAAGGGATGCACCGGAACCGAGCCACGCCCCGAGACTGCCCAGAGCGCAGCTTCCGTACGCATCAGGATGAGCAATGACGCGGTACGTACCGTTGTTGGTGGCGTTGTTTGGCTTCCTCATATTGCAACCGATCGCAGTCTCGCTGTCGGGGGCAAACATACCCGTGAACCTGCTTATGTACATGGTGATCGCAACAGCCATTTACGCCGTTGGTCCACGGAAATCTCTAGTTGCCGCAACGACCATTTTAGCGCTCGCGATAGTCGCGGTGCGACTGCTTAACGAGAAGAGTCCGGCCGTGAGGCTGGTGATATTCAGCCATGGATTGAGTTTCGTTCTCATGGTCCTCGTCGCGGTCACGATTGTCGTTCGAGTGTTCAAAGCGCGGGAGATAACGGCTGAGATAATTAGGCGCGGTGTGCGTCTATCTCATTCTCGGCGCCGCCTGGACGTTTCTGTATTTTTTCCTTCAGACCGCGGCGCCAGGATCCATGATGGCACTGCCGCTTGCGAGCCGCGGCAGCGAAATCCCACCGCTACTGAAACAGTACCGGTTCTGGGAAATGCTGTACTTCAGCATGTCTGCGTTGAGCACCATGGGATTTCTGAGCACGGAGCCCCTGACAGCGCTGGCCCGCCAGTTAGCAGTGGTCGAAGCGATCATGGGCCAGTTGTACGTCGCGGTGCTCATAGCGCGAATCGTGGCGCTCAGCACGGCGGGCGCCATGATGTCGGGTCCCACGGCCAAGTAAACCGCGGCTTAAGTGCGCGCGCAGATACGGAGTCAGATGGGACTAAAGTCCAATTGCCTGGAAATCGACGATTTTCGCATCACTTGAAGCACAAAGGCAGTTGGCAGACGTGAAATCAAGATCGGACCAAATCCAGAATCACACTCGATGAGGAGAATCATGAAGTCGATAATACCCAAATCAGTTTGCGCGTTTCTGGCGCTGGCGATTAGCGCATGCTCCGGGTCGTCGCCGAGCATGCCAACCTTGCCGACGGCCGGGACCCTGACCGCGGGGGCAACCTCCTCGAACACGCAAGTGCAGGGCGCGCCGGTGGCCAGCGGCGCTCCCAGTCAAATCATGGTGTTTCCCTTCGCAACCAGCACTGCGGACGTCACACTTAACCAGGGTCTCGGGGCCCGGCTGTACGCGAACTACACCGGCGAGGACCAGGCCGCGGCCCAGGCGCAGTTGGCCCAAAGCACAGCTCAGAATATCTGTACGGAGGTCGCTACCAGCCTGGCCAACAACGGTTGGAATGCAGCCTGCCAGCCGCGCGGGACCCCGGTTACGGGCAGCAATACATTGATTGTTGACGGCGCCTTTACCGATATCAGCGAAGGCAACCGGCTGCAGCGCATGGTCATTGGATTAGGGGTGGGAGCCTCGGTTGTCGATACTCAGGTCGGCCTGTACCAGTATTCCAACGGGGCCTCCACACAGTTGTTGACCTTCACCACACACGCGGACAGCGGCAAGATGCCCGGAGCGGGAATCACCGGGCCGGCGGGTGCTGCCGCGGGCGGCGCAGCAGCGGCGGCGTCCATCGGCGTCAACGTCGCGGCCACGGGCGTCAAGAACATCACGTCGTCCACGGCTTACCTGACCGATCAGAGTGCCAAGCAGATCGTCAGTCAAACCAACAACTACTTCTCGCAGCAGGGCTGGAGTCCCACAGCTTCCTCAGCTCCCAGTTCCACGTATTAGAAGCGAGAGCAAAGGCGTGGGCGTAATCGGCCGCTCACGCCTGCAAGACCGCCCACAGGGAAGGCTTCGAGCATACCAAAGCAGCACAAGCTGCTCGGCCCGCCAACAAAAGAAGGTAGGAGTCGAGGAATGAAGCGCAGACGGTCGAACTCGACGCAACATATCACTGGGCGCGGCATTGATGGTGGCTTATTTGTTGACCGCGAGCGCCGTGCGCGCCCAGACAATCACCGGCGTACCGGGTTCGCCGAGCGCCACCGTGACGGTTAACGGGAAGCAAATCCCGCCGCCACCGATGCCGTTCGGCGGCAGACATCCGGCACCCGCTCGCCGCTCTCGGCCTGATACAGCGTAGGCACATGCTGTTCATCGCTACGGGCCTTGTTCCTGTCGCATGCGACGCTGAAGGGTAATCTATGGACGAAAGCCCGGTGGTACAATCAGGAGGAATCATTCGCGAGTATTTGTTCCCTCGCAGGCACAGCGCTGTACTGGTTGCGCTGGTGACTTTATTTGCGGTGCGGCCCTTGTTGGGGGCTTCCGGCGGCGGCGGCGGAGCCGTAATTTTCAGTCTCGCAATACTAGTCCTGATGCTCGTGTCGCTCTACACTATTCAGGTCGATGAGTTGGTGGGTGAGCGGCAGACTCTTGTCGCACAAAGGAAAAAGCGAAGCATGATTGGATGGGCGCTCGCAGTGCCCGCGACCGTGGACCGAGTGCTCATAATGTTCGAGCCCAGTCGCATGGTCATTCTGGCCGGTGCTATTTGCTGGCTGCTGTTGTTTGCCTTTATTACGTTGAGCGAATTGCGCAGCCTGTTGAAGCAAAAGGATGTCACTGGGGAGACCATCAGCATGTCGATTTCGGTCTACCTGCTGATTGGATTGACGTGGGGTCTGCTTTATATTGTGCTTAATCACCTGCAGCAGCAGGCCTTCAGCTTTGGGTCCTCCACAGCTCCGGGTCCGCTTGGTGAGCAGCAGCTTTTTCCGATTCTCATCTATTTCAGTCTCACTACGCTGGCGACGATTGGTTACGGCGACATCACTCCGGTAACTCTGCAAGCGCGCTATGCGGCGGTCGCCGAGGGTATCGCCGGGCAGTTTTATCTGGCGATTTTGGTCGCACGATTGGTAGGCCTTTACATGAGCCGATCGGTAAACAGTGATGCAGGGAATCAAGACCGCGGTTCCGGCGCTAAATCTTTGAGGAATCAACCATGAATCCGATGGCCATCAGTTGGATCTCGTTCGGGTGCGTGTTTGGAGGCGCGATGGTCGGGATGTTTTTTCGCCGCATTGTGCCGGAGCATCATCTGGGCACTGATTCCAAAGACGTAATCAAGCTTGCAATGGGCCTGCTCGCAACGATGTCGGCCCTGGTCCTGGCCCTGCTGATCTCCTCAGCCAAGACTTCGCATGACACGCAGAGCGGCGAAGTCACACAGATGGCCGCCGATTTCATCCAGCTTGACCGCGTACTGGCCCATTACGGCCCGGAAACCAAGGATGCCCGCGCTCTACTCTACCAGACAGTCGCCCAAGGACTGGGTCAAACGCAGACAACGTACCACTCCGGAATCCTGGATACCCGGGTGACGACCGCCAGCGCTGATGTTTTCTTCGAAAAAATACAGCAGCTCGAGCCGCGTTCTGATTTCCAACGATCGCTCTATGCCCAAGCCATGCAGATAGGCGCCGAACTGGGCCGGCTTCGCTCGCTGCTGCTGGAACAAACCGGGGGGTCAATTCCGATGCCATTCCTGGTGGTGCTGGTTTTTTGGCTGGCGATGCTCTTCGCCAGCTTCGGCCTCTTCTCGCCCTCCAATGCGACCGTCATCGGAGTTTTGTTGGTTTGCGCGATATCGGTTGCCGGCGCGATTTTCCTGGTCCTGGAAATGGACCGGCCTTTTGGGGGATTGATACAGATTTCCAGCGCTCCGCTGCACAACGCGCTGGCGCATCTGGGCAAGTAGCACATCGTCCGGTCCAAAAGCGAGCACCAATGGTGGTTCCAAATGAACATTTCAGTTTATTCTTAAGCTTGCGGGCATGACCAAACGCTGCAAGATAAACGGGTGGCAAAAGTCCGGTCATCGCCGCCTCTTAATCTGGGGCGTGGTCGCAGCGCTGCTGTGCGTGCTGACGCCGGCAATGGCGCGGGCGACCGGAATCCAGGCCGATACCGGCTTGCTCAGCGCGCCGATCGTGGATAACAAGCCGGTCAAGGTGAAAATCGGGCTCTTTCTGACCAACCTGATAGACGTCGACGAAGTCAAAGAGATGTTCCATATCAGCGGCTATCTCTTCATGACCTGGAAAGACCCGCGCCTGGCATTCAGTCCTGCGAGAGGTGCCACGGATCGATCGTACAACCTCGATAGCATCTGGGTTCCGCGCGTCTTTATGGTTAACGCCAGCGTTCAACGCGAGAAAATCACCACCAACGCCAGGGGTGACCCCGACGGAACTATCCACTACCTCGAACTGTTCCAGGCGGAACTCACCACGTCCTTCTATCTGGAACCCTTCCCCTTTGACACCGAGTCGCTGGAAATGTTCGTGGAACCGTTCCTCGATGAGCGCGACACGATGACGCTCGAATACGACAACCAGGTCGGCGGAGTCGGTACCGAACCCTTCGTTGAGCTGGCGCAGTGGAAGATTCTCGCCATCCGCGGAGCGGAGCAGCGTCATGCCATCGCCGCAACCGGCAGGGCAATATCCGAGCTTGAAATCGATCTTGTCGTTCAGCGCCGCTACCGCTACTACCTTTGGAAAGTGTTTTTGCCTCTGTTTGCTATGGTCGCGATTGCGTATTCGGCGTTCTGGATAAAGACTAGCGACTACTATACCCAGATATCGATCACCTTGACCGCCATCCTGACCGAAATAGCCTTCCTATTTGCGATATCCTCGAGCCTGCCGAAAGTACCCTACCTCACCTTTATCGATGCGTTCTTCCTCATGAGCTTTGCATTTAGTTGCGGATGCATTGTCGAACTGGTCGTGGTCCATCAGAGCCTTGAACGGAACCGGGAGGAGCACGCTGCACGAGTCCGCACCATCTCGCGAATACTGTACCCGGTTCTTTATGTCGCGATTTTGGTCCTCGCGGCCCTCTCCTTTTTCGCACCCGCGGCGAATCGCTAGTCGGCCGCGAATCCGCGGCCGACCCATACGATGCTCAAACGCAAACCGCCATCGGTGCGCGGCGGTAATCTGCTGAGATTCTTCCATCGAGCGTGCCCGGGCTCGCTCAAAAAATCAGCAGCTTGAACCGCGGGAACGATTTCGAGTCCTCATTCCCACGATAGGCCTAAAAGAGACCGCTTTTGTTATCCTGGGCACCATTGATGGTGACGTGGCTGTTGCAATTGATCTGGCGATGATGGACGATGCCACATCGGGATCGACACAGGAGTCGGGGTTCGATCTTGGTCCGGCCCGGCAGTGGGCCTTCTGCTCGCCTTTGACCACGCCCCGCTAGATTAAGACTAGTTGCCTTTAACATCTGAATAGTACCAGGGAGGGCGCGGTGTTTTTGGGTGTCCGCTTAATTGATAGGAGGAGATCGTAATGCGAATTCCGGTGATAATATTGACATTGATGCTGTTTTCTTCGGGCGCGTACGCTTCGTGCTATACCAACGCATATGGTCACGTTGTTTGCAACAATGGAACGACGGCCGGGGGGTATAACGCAAATACTGGCACCGCCTGGAAGTCAACGCGGGGCGCGTATGGAGTCGCCAACACACAGACGAGTCGGGGAGGGCAAGCCCTGACCAAGAATGGTAAGGGCGTATATAAAAGCCCCAACGGCACCAAGTGTTACAAGTCAGCGAATAGCCACGGCTGTAATTGAAAGGGCGTCTTAAAGGGGGGCTCGCTACCGCAAAGGTAATCGAAAGCATCAACGCGTCTGAGTCCGGCCATTTATAGGCAACGACCACCGGAGCCCCGACCTTCGGTCACGGGAAACAGCAACTAAAAAGGTCCCGGGGGCGCCGCTTAAGCGAGGAGCTTTTTGCAGATGCTGCCGAAAACCTGCATACAATGAAGTCTTTGCGCTTTGGGCAGTTTCCCACTGTAAATAAATCCGGCCATATCCCGGTTTCACGCCCTCTGTGTAACCCGCTTCATTGATTTGACCTAGCCTATCCTGGCGGCTCCCTCGGATGCCCGGCGGTCGCATATAGGACCAAAGTACAATTGCAAGGGGACATTCCGCGACGCAAAATGAAGCCGTATTAGGTCAACCGCACGGTGCGGAAAGGACCAGGATGATAACAACCACGCACGAAGCCAGGGGCGGGAGAGGGTTTGCGCAGATCTTTTCCCCTTTCCGAGCCGCCTTGACCTGAGACAAGGAGAGCGATGAGCAAGCGTCTTTACTTCTCCGCACTGGTGTCCGGAGTGCTGCTATTAGGTGGGGTAGCCAACGCCCAGTACCCGATCCTTGACCGGATCGCCGACAAGGTCGTCCAAAAATACCAGAACTCGAGCTGCCAGGAGTTGTGGCAAAAGAGGGGACAGCCGAAGTCGGAGAGGGAACAGCGGGCCGTGCAGATGCTGCGCGGCGACCCGCAGATGCGCGCAGCCTTCATTAACCGAGTGGCGGGACCGATCGCCAACAAGATGTTTGAGTGCGGTATGATTCCATGATTTTCGCAAAGCAAGCACTGCGATTTGTTTTCTTGTCGCGTCGATTGACCCGAAAAAGGGCGGTCGGGGGCGCTCTGATGCTCGCGTTGGGTGTGCTGCTGGCCGCGAGCGCGAACGCGCAGCAGCCGCAGGCTTCGAAGCCGGCCACGTCGTCGGGCAAGGCGGCTGCGGCCCCGGCCGAGCCGGCGATCGAGCCCAAGGCGATCGAGATTATTAAGGCTGCGAGCAATCGTTTAGCGGCGGCACACTCGATGTCGTTCACGGCGGTGGTGACTTACGAGAGCCCAAGCCGGCTCGGCCCTCCCCTTGCCTACACCACGAAATCCGAGGTCACCATGCAGCGGCCCGACAAGCTTCGGGTTTTGACGCTGGGTGACGGTCCGCCCTCTGATTTCTACTACGACGGCAAGACCATGACGGCATATGCGCCCACCGAGAACCTGGTCGCCATAGGCCCGGCCCCGCCCACGATCGACGCCACCTTGAAGGCGGCCTACGCCACCGCTGCAATCTACTTCCCTTTCAGTGACGTGATCGTTACCGACCCCTACAAGGACATCGCCGAAGGGTTAACGGTCGCCTTCTACATCGGCCAGTCCCATGTGGTCGGCGGAACCACGACGGACATGGTGGCATACTCCAACGACGCGGTGTTCGTGCAGGCCTGGATCGGCGCCGAGGACAAGCTGCCGCGCATGCTCCGCGCTGTCTTCCGCGACGACTCCCTGACGCTGCGTCACCAGTTGGAACTCTCCAACTGGCAGCTCGACCCGACTATCCCGGCGGACGCCTTCACCTGCGCGAAGGCCGGAAGCGCGATGCGCATCAAGTTCGCCCGTCCGGACCCGATGGTGCCGGAGGGCTTTAAGCCTCCGGTAAGGATGAAGCGATCCAAACACAAAGCGGTCCACAATAAGGAGAGCGCGTCATGAAGAAAATCGAAATTGGCTTGCTGGGTCTTCTGATCACGGCGCTCTCGGCAGGGCCAGCCGGCGCCTGGTCGCATGCGAACCGGTACGGTGGCAGCTCGCACGGCACTTACGGGGAAGGCTCCGAGCATAGCAATGCCTGGGGCGGCAGCTCGGCACACGCCTACGGAGGGGGCACCGCGCATACCAACATGTATGGTGGCGCGAGCGCCGGCAGGTACGGGGAGGGCGCGGTGCATACCAACCCCTACGGCGGCAGTTCCGCGCATGCTTATGGAGGAGGCACCGAACATACCAACGCGTATGGCGGCAGCACGTACGGGGCCTATGGGGCGGGCGCGGTGCATACCAACCCATACGGCGGCAGCTCATATGGTGCGTACGGGTACGGCGCCGTGCATACCAACGCGTATGGCGCGACGGCCTACCATCCCCCGTACTACGGCGCAGCCTATTCGAGCTATCATCCACCCACCGCCGTGAACTACTACGGCAGCACTTGCTCTAACTGCGGCGGATGGAACACCGCCGGCGCCGCCGCTGCTGGCGCCGCGGTTGGGATGGTCGCCGGCGCCGCGGTAGCGTCCGCGAACTCCAACGCAGCCGCGTCAAACGCCTACGCCTCGGGCTACTCCGCCGGCAGCGCCAGCGACAGCGGCTACGCGATGGGCGCCATCTATGCGACAGTGCCTTCCGGCTGCGCCTCGCCCAACGTCGGCGGTACGACCTACTACCTGTGCGGCAATACGTGGTTCCAGCCGTCCTACGGCGCCAACGGCGTCTACTATCGCGTGGTGCCAAGTCCGGGAGGTTGATCACACCGCCGATGATAGCTCTGCCGGCCTGCTGGTGCGCGGACCGCTCGGGTATAGTTTGGCCGGCTTGCTATCACCTTGGCCATCAGAGGCGATGCGTGACGGTTCGCCCTGACATTTCGGACCCCGATGGGACCCGCACCTCATCATATCGCCAGTGATCCCGGAGCTGAGCACTATGCGACGCGGCTGCTCGGGTCTGGCAGCTTACCCACCCCTTTCCTTCTTGCCGTTTCGCGTCGCCAAAACGGACCTTCGTTTTGACGGTGATGAGCCGGTCTGCGAACCCGGAAAAGGACACCAGCGCAGCCGCGGACTGGGACCATAGGACTAAGGTCCCATTGTCCGGTTTGTTTGATTTGAGATAGTTATAGCCATGCGCGCTGGCAAATGGATTCTAGATGGCATTGGGCGTGCGCGCGTTCATTCAATTCCGGATGGCGCTGATTCGAAGCCGATCCGCCCCGCCTCTTCGCGAAAGTCCGCGCGCTGGCCCGAAATCTGACGGATGGAAGTCTCAATGAGCGTCACTCAATTGCAATCGCAGCAGGGTAAGATATTCCTTGACCGCAGCGACGCCACCCTGATGCTCCGGCTCTCGGGTGCGTGGCATTTAAGCCGCAACTTGCCGTCGGCCTCCCTGGTCGTTCCCGAACTCGTCAAGCAGCCCACCCCCAAGCGGGTGAGCTTCGATACCTCAGGACTGAGCGGATGGGACAGCGGCCTGGTGTCGTTTCTTCTCGAAGTAGAGTCGGCCTGCCGTGAGCGCGGTATCAAGGACGACCGCGAGGGTTTGCCCGCGGGCTTAAGGCGTTTGATCGAGCTGGCCGAGGCGGTACCGGAAAAGGAGGGTGCCCGGGGCGCGGCAAAACGGACGCCGCTGCTCGAACGGATCGGCGACTGGGTCCTGGCCTACAGCGTCGGGATGGCGGATTTTCTGGGTTTCTTTGGCGACCTCTCCGTGACGCTGGCCAAGTTTGCGCGCGGCAAGGCGCGCTACCGGACTATCGACTTCATGGAAGTCGTGCAGCAATGCGGACCGGAGGCGGTTGGAATCGTCAGCCTGATCTCATTTTTGGTCGGCGTTATCCTGGCCTTCATGGGCGCCGTCCAACTGTCGCAATTCGGCGCATCGATCTACGTCGCTGATCTGGTGGGAATCGGGATGGTGCGCGACATGGGCGCGATGATGACGGCGATCATCATGTCGGGCCGCACCGGAGCCGCGTTCGCCGCCAAGCTGGGCACGATGAAAGTGACGCAGGAGATCGACGCGTTTACCACCATGGGAATATCGCCGCTGGAATTCCTGGTCCTGCCGCGAGTGCTGGCATTGGTCATGATGATGCCGCTCTTGTGTCTGTTCGCCGACCTGGTCGGCATCCTCGGCGGAGCATTCGTTGGAGTGGCGATGCTGGACTTGTCGTTTTCCGCGTACATGCGCGAGACCATTTCCACCTTCACGTTCGTCAACTTCATCGGCGGGTTGATAAAAGGCACGACCTACGGCGGCCTGATCGCGCTGGCCGGATGTCTGCGCGGCTTTCAGTGCGGCGACAGCTCATCGGCCGTGGGCGACGCGGCCACCAAGGCAGTGGTTATGTCGATCGTGATGGTGGTGGCGGCCTGCGGTGCCTTCGCGGTCATTTTCAATTTTTTAAAGATCTGAGGTCTTGCGATGCCTGACAGCACAAAGCCACCGGGCGTTTCGAGCAATGGCCGTGAGGCTCACATAACGGTGCGCGACCTCACCATGGCCTACGGCAGCTTTGTTCTGATGCGCAATTTGAATTTCACCGTCAAGCGCGGCGACATCTTCGTCGTCATGGGCGGCAGCGGATGCGGCAAAAGTACCCTGTTGCGCCATCTCATCGGGCTGAAGGAGCCCGCTACCGGCGAAATATTCTACGACAAATTCAACTTCACCAAGGCGCAGCCCGAGGAGCGCGAACAGATGCTGCGCCGCTTCGGCATCCTCTATCAGAGCGGCGCGCTGTGGAGCTCGATGACGCTGGCCGAAAATGTAGGCCTTCCACTGGGAGAGTTCACCGATCTGAGCGACGAGCAGATCAGGAAGATCGCGTCGCTGAAACTTGCACTGGTCGGTCTTAAGGGATTCGAGGATTTCTATCCGAGCGAGATCAGCGGCGGAATGCAAAAGCGCGCGGGGCTGGCGCGGGCGATGGCGCTGGACCCTGATGTGCTGTTCTTTGACGAACCATCGGCCGGACTTGATCCGATAAGCTCGCGTCTGCTCGACGAATTAATTCTCGAGGTGAGGGACAGTCTGGGTTCCACGATTGTGGTGGTCACCCACGAACTGGCCTCCATCTTCACCATCGCCAACAACAGCGTCTTTCTCGACGCCGACTCGCGCACCCAGATCGCGACCGGTGACCCGCACGAGATGCTGGCCCATTCAACCGACCCGCGCGTGCGCCGGTTTCTGACGCGCGGCGCGGAGAAGGACGGAGCAGCAAAAAGCAATGGCTAAACGGGTAAGTTCGACAGCAATCGGGGGGTTTGTCCTGGTGAGTATTGGACTGGCAGTTGTTGCCTTGGTGATCCTCGGCTCGGGCAAACTCCTGCAACGCCCCCACTATTACATCTGCATGTTCCAGGGCAACCTCAACGGGTTGAAAGTCGGGGCGGCGGTCAAAATCAGGGGCGTTCAGATCGGCACCGTCAAGCAAATCACCCTGAGATTGCGCCCGGGTCAGGGAAAACTCCAGCAGATAAATCTCGCGCAACAGCCCATGGCGGTGCTTCTGGAGGTCGATGAACGAGAGTTCGAATCCATTGGCGGAAAAACTACGGCATTTACGCCAGAACGGCTGAAAATGATCATAAACGCGGGCCTAAGGGCGCAACTGGCGATGGAAAGCTTCCTGACCGGCATCCTTTACATCGACGTCGGCTTCCATCCTAATACCCGGCTGCGGCTCTACATTGTACCGGACAGCGGACCATATCCGGAGGTCCCCACGATTCCGACGCAACTGGAGCAAATCCGCGAAGACGCGACCAAGGCGCTGGCCAAAATTGGAGAAATTGACTTCAAGAAGCTGGGCGACTCGATCACCGATGCAGGATTGGCGGTCAAGGGATTGGCCGGCGACCCCGAGCTTCATCAGGCCATAAATTCAGTTAGTCGGATCGTCGGCGATCCGGATCTCAAGAAGGCCGTCGATCAGCTCCAAGAAACCCTGGTCAACGTCAACAAAGCCGTGATCTCAGTGAGAAAAACCATTGACCGGACCGGCGACAAGATCGACCCCTTGATTGCGAGCTTTCAGAAAACCTCGGGCGATTTGCAGGTCGCCCTGGCGCAGGCGCGCTCCACTCTGGCTTCGGCCCAGCTTGTCCTGAGCCCGGGATCCCCGATGACGCACAAGCTCGACGCGACGCTGAGCGAACTCACCGACGCCTCGCGCTCGATTCACGATCTGGCGGACTATCTCCAGCGTAATCCCAGCGCGCTTATTCGGGGCAAATACGTGTCCGACGGAAATCGGTAAGACCTATGAGAAGGCACCTGTTTTTGATCACGCTCGACCTGTTGCTCTGCATTGCTGCCGGATGTTCCTACGTCATGGCGCCCCAGCCCGATCCCACGCAGTACTTCGTCCTGTCTCCGGTGACGCAAAGTGCTTCAACCGGCGTCGCCCCCGCGTCGCAACCGTCGACATCGCGCCTTTCTATCGGGCTGGGACCAATCAAGTTTCCCGATTATCTCAAACGGCCCGGTGTGGTTACGCGCGCCGCCTCCAACCGCCTGATGGTCTCCGATGTCAAGCGATGGGCGGAACCGCTGGATAAGAACTTCGAAAGCACCCTGGGACAGAATCTCTCCCTGATGCTGGGGACGCAGAAAATCGTGCCCTACCCCTGGTATGCCGACGCTCACCTCAACTACCAGGTGGAAGTCTGGGTCTCGCGCTTCGAGACTTCGGAAGATGGCGGTTCGCAACTATCGGCGGTGTGGGTGATCGCCAATGCCCAGGACGGTAGCGAACTGGCCAGCGGCCGGTGCAGTGAGAACGCCGCGGTCCAAGCGGGCGATGACGGCCCGTCGGCCGCGCTCAGCCGCGACCTCGGCGAGATGAGCCGTCAAATCGCCGATCGAATCGTGCAGCTCAATGCGATGCAGAAGGCCGCCGGGGTCAACGCTCCGCGGCAGCCCCACCACGGATGAAACCGGGTTGCTTCGTTGGTAAAATCCACGATTCAGTGCAATAGTATGACATCACGTTGAGGCGGGCGCTCAATGGTGGACCGACGGACAAGATCGCAAAGCTCAGCGCAATCAAGGGCCGATCAGCCCCGCGGCCGTCGCCTTCCGGTGCCCGGCCGCCAAAAAGGCGAGTTTTGGCGCGATCCCAGGACCAGGATATTGGCGATGGCAGCAGCCTGCTGCTCGTTGGCGATTCTCCAACCAGCTGGCGCGATGGGACAGCAGGTGGTGCCGGTCCCCCTGGTGGCGCCCAGCGTCGCGGATACGCAGCCCGATGGGTCACATCTGCAAGGCCTCAAAGACTACGTTGATACGAGCGTCGAGCCGGTTGCGATTTCGCAACTCGGAATTCTGGCGCGCGATGGGCATGCTACTTTGGATGACGGCGAGAAGATCGCCGGGGTGACGGTGGTCGATGTTTCGTCTAAAGGCGCCGCAGCCAACGCCTTGGGGACCCACGAGGTGCCACATTTACTCGTCGGCGGCGCGCTCTTGGGAGCGGGGGTCGCGTCCGCCGTGCTGTTTCCGCCCGCACTGATCGTAGTCGCGTTGCTGATCAACAGCCACGTCGGCATGTCTTATGACCTGGTCGTCGGTGTGGACGGCTCCCGGGTCAGGAACACCCTGGAGTTCATGCAATCCATGGCGGACGTACAGTCCGGCGATACCCTCTACCTGGCGATCGTTCGCGGAGGACACCGTCTTCAGATTCCCGTTCAGCTCCCCTGAGGGTCCTTCCCGCAGCCTGATCAGAAAGGAGTGAGAGGAACGGAGACCGTCGATTTTTTTCTGCATCTCACTCCTCACTTCTCTCCCCTCACTCCTCTCTTTCATACCTGCGAGACCACGTAAACTGTCTGAGTCCCGTTGAAGTACGGGCAGTAATAGGCGCCGCCATAAACGTAGTAGGTGTTGTTGTTGATTGTGGTTTGCGTGGCGCCATCCGGAACTGAGTTCACCACCGCCCCAATCGGAGCGGGCACCACCTGGTAACCCCCGCCCTGGGGCGCCGCCTGAAAGAAAGTCCCGTTGAAGTAATAATACTGGAACTGATTCGCGTAGACGGTGCTGGCGCCGGGAGGGAGCGATTGAATCACTGCCCCCGGGGGCGCCGCCACGACCTGGTAACCCGAACCACCTGGCGATGGGGCAACAAAGGCGCCGTTTGAATAGTAGTAAGTCGTGTTATTTTCCACCACGGGCACCGCGTCCTGCGGCGGCGACGCCAAAGCGGCGCCGATTACCATCCCGCCGGCCAGACCAGCAATCGCGCCCGCTGCCACGTCTCCTCCCGAATAGCCCGAATAACAGCAGCCGCCATACGGATCCGCGATGTTGTTAATGTAGGTCGCGCGATTAGCCGCATATGTGTTTGCGAAGGTCGCGCTGTTGGCGGCGTATTTGTTCATATAGGTGGCGCGATTGGCGTAATACTGGTCGGCCTCCGCGGATGTGCCGTAGGGATGATACGCGCCATAAGCGGTGGTTCCGCCGTAGGGATGATAAGCGCTGGAGCCGTAGGAATGGTACGCGTTTGTCGAGGAATGATATCCATAGGACCCGGCCGATTTGTCCGAACTCTGCCAGCCTGAGAAATTATCGGAATGGCCCCATAAGCCATTGTGGCTGAAGTTGCCGCCGCCGAAGCCGTCGCCGCCGTAGTGATAGCCACCCCCACCTCCTCCGAAGCCGTGGAAGCCGCCACCGCCGCCTCCACCGAAACCGTGGAAGCCACCGCCACCTCCGCCGAACCCCCTCCGCCGCGGAAACCGCCGCCGCCGAAGCGGGCGCTTGCCTCAGGGGTCATCAACGCAACAGCCGCGATAATTATCGCGAGCATCAAAGCGATGTGGCGGCGCATCACCGCCAAACTTCCGCTGTTCATTTGCGTTTCTCCTTGAAGTCGATGAACTTGATGCGCAGTGCTTGCTTGGGAATCTGAGGCTCGAAGAAGTCCGCGGGGAATTTCGGATCGAAATTCCACTTCGAAAGCACCGCCGAGAACTGGGGCGCCATGGGTAGCAAGGTGTAGGTGATTACGACCTTGCGCGGCAATGGCCGCTTTTCGCGATCGACCCAGATCTGCCAGTCGACACTCTTTTGCATGAATGCCAGGTGGTCGCAGTCGACGCCGTCAACGTCGCCCACACCCACATAGGTCCCATGAATCAGGTTGCCCTGGATTCGCGCGCATGGATGGCTGAAGTCGAATCCCTCCAACGGGATGGACATATTGTTGCGTTGCGCGAACTTCTCCAGCATCTCGTCGATCGAGGGCGGCGCCGCGACCGTGGCATAGGTCAGGTGGGCCGGATCCAGAACGGTCAGCGACTTGCCGTCATACCAAACCCGTTTTCCACCCAGATCGCTCGCGTAGCTGACGGCCAGGCGATCAGGACGCTGCAGCGCAACGTCCATGGCCGCCGCAAACTGGAGCTTTACGTCGGAGGGCAATGCGGAGTCGAAGTTGATCTCGGCGTGGTAAGAAAGACTTTTCGCGGACGAGAGCACTTCGCACACCCGATTCAGAATCCGCAAAGCCTGCGGGCTTACGGGGGCGTTGCGAGCCTTGGCCATGGCTGCGAATTTGGCAGATTTGGGAAATGGTGCGGCGCCCGCCAGCCCGGCCAGGACCAGCAGCACAGCCACAGTCATCATTATCCGCGGTGGACGATGTAGTACAGTCATTTTCGCTCGCTCCGGACCTGGCCTTGTGGCGCTAGAGGTGTCAGTCTTCAACCCGCGCCGATTCCACCTGAAAATAGCGTGATTAGCACATTTTGTGAATCGGACTTTGATCCTACAAACGATAGCGCAGCTATCGATCCTTCCCGGCCCTCGCCCGGATTGAAAGCATACGGTATTGTCTGATACCTCCGTCAGGCAGCAAAAGCGGACTCGCAGGAGGAAACCGCCTGACCAGGCAAGACTGTGCGACGCAAACAAAACCTCCCTATTACAGTTGTTCCTTTTCTGGCGTTCCTGGCGATGCTTCTGTACCTGCTGGGCGGCATCGGATATCCGCAAAGTTCCGCCGTGCCCGGCGCTTCGGGTCAGAGTGCGCAAGCGGCGCCTGCCGCGCAGCCGGCCGCGAGCGCCAGTCCTGCTCAATTGCCTGAGCCTTCGCCCAGCCCGACGGTGCGGCGACACAAACGCCGCAAGCTGCCCAGGATTCCGCCAGTTCCCCCGCCCGCACTCCTGTAGGGTCCGCACCGGCCTTTTAGCGCAGCGGATGTCCCGTCAGCCCGCTGTGCGCGGTGACGCCGCCGTCCGCCACGACCATGCTCCCGGTCATGAACGAGGCGTCGTCGGACGCCAGGAACAAAACCACCTTGGCGATCTCCTCGGGCTTGCCCATGCGGCCGATGGGATGGCACTCCTCGTTGAGCTTGCGCACTTTTTCGGGATTGCGGGACTGGCCGATGAAGGTGTTGAGCACGGCGGGCGTCTCAACCATCCCGGGGCATACCGCGTTGACCCGGATGTTCTTGCGCGCATATTCAATCGCGGCGGCGCGGGTCAGATTGACCACGCCGGCTTTGGCCGCGTTGTAGGCCCCGGCGCCGTAGTCGCCAAACAGTCCCGATATCGAGGCGGTATTGACGATTACGCCGCCGCCTTGCGCGACCATCTGCGGCAGCGCGAAGCGCATGCCATAGAACACTCCTGACAAGGTCACCGAAATCGTCTTGTGCCAGTCCTCGATGCTGATTTCGCCCACCGGTCCCAT
The DNA here is from genome assembly GCA_035939115.1 of Binataceae bacterium (SeqCode). Lineage (GTDB taxonomy): Bacteria > Desulfobacterota > Binatia > Binatales > Binataceae > JAJPJA01. The sequence goes on along the minus strand of DASZGF010000083.1, from coordinate 2,020 downwards.
CCGGGTGGCGAACGCATTGTTGAACAGCACGTCAAGGCGGCCCATCCGCTCCACAGTGGATTTCACCATGGCCTCGACCTGGGCGGGGTCACTGACGTCGGTGTTGCGGAATATCGCCGCGGGGCCGATCTCGCCCGCCACCCGCTGACCATTCTTCTGGTCGATGTCGGCGATAACCACCCGCGCTCCTTGCGCCGCAAACAATCTGGCCGTGGCCTCCCCAATCCCGGAGCCGCCTCCGGTGATCACGGTGATCCTGTCTCCCAGCTTTCCCATGGGCCCTCCTCCAAATTGGAACTATCCGAGCCGCGAGCGTATGGGAGCGGTTCCCACCAGGCCAGCCCCGCGGAATGATCCGCCAAGGTGCAGGAATGGCTAGGTCACGCTAATGTCCACCACGCGGCTCTATAACCGCCGCAAGGTGCGTCCGGAGGACAGTCCGACTCGCGAATGGCCGCGTGGCCGACGTGCCGCCCTGCGAGTTTTCCCTCCCGGCCCAGTGTAGAGACTGTTCCGTCCCACGCCAGTGACGCATCCGCTAAGAAAAGCGAATGCAACAGGGAGACATGGGCTTTGGGGATGTGACAACGGGTCCCGAGAGAGGACTTGCCGTTGGTCATCTGCGGATACTCTTAGCTATTCGAAGCTCGTTCAGGTTGAAATTACTTATTGCAGATGAGATAACTCGCGGACCTGGTGCGTCCATGTCCCAGTGTTCATCGGTGGATAGGGGAACGTCAAGCAGGCGGAGGAAACAATGAAGAGGTCAACCATAGAACTTTGTATTTTCCTGGCGACAGTCTTGGCAATCACGCTCTCAAGCGCCGGTCCGACCGCCGCTCAAAACAATACAGCGTTTGGCAGTGGGGCTCTGGTGAGCCCCTCAAGTCCCGATCTTGCTGACAGTGCGTTCGGATTTAAGGCCCTCAATAGCCCCACCTCGGGTTTGGACAATACCGCCATCGGAGCTGGGGCGCTGCAAAGTAACACCACCGGCGACAGCAATACCGCCGGCGGACGTAATGCCCTTTTCCACAACACCGCCGGCTTCGCCAATACCGCCATCGGAGATTTCGCCCTTTCGCTCAACACCACCGGCGGCAACAATACCGGCATCGGGGTTAACGCCCTTCAGCTAAACACTATCGGTAGCAACAATACCGCCAGCGGAGTTAACGCCCTTTTCAGCAACAGCACCGGCTTCAACAATACCGCCAACGGATTTAACGCCCTTGTCAGCAACACCACCGGCAGCGGCAATACCGCCAGCGGACTTAGCGCCCTTTCCAGGAACACCACCGGCGGCAACAATACCGCCACGGGACTGGAGGCGCTGTTCAGCAACACCACGGGCAACGGCAACACCGCTGCCGGAAGCGCTGCGCTGGTCAGCAACACCATCGGCAACTTTAATACCGCTGCGGGGAATGGGGCGCTAAGTGATAACACCACCGGAGCTTTCAATACCGCTGCGGGAGCTGGCGCTTTGGGACTCAATAGCACCGGAAATCAAAACACCGGGGTTGGACAGGCCGCGCTGCACAACAACACAAGTGGCCAATTCAATACCGCCGCCGGATTAAACGCCCTGGTCAGCAACACCGATGGTAATAGCAACACCGCGGTAGGGCATGGCGCGCTGAATAACTCCACCACCGGCAGCAACAATATCGGCCTGGGCGTCAAGGCCGGGTTCAATTCAACCACCGGCAGCAACAATATCGATATCGGCAACACCGGTGTCGCGGCTGAGTCCGGCACCATTCGGATCGGCAGCCAGGGCACTCAGACCAAGACTTTCCTCGCCGGTATTTTTAGCAGCATGGTAAGCGGGGATGCGGTGATGGTGAGCAACACCGGACAACTCGGCATCGCGATGTCCTCGGCGCGCTACAAACGCGACATCCGCGACATGGGCAGTTCCAGTGAAGCGCTGATGAAACTGCGCCCGGTGACGTTTCGCTACCGGAACGATCCGAGCCAGCAGCGTCAATACGGACTGGTCGCGGAAGAGGTGGCC
>DASZGF010000082.1:0-21269 GCA_035939115.1 Binataceae bacterium (SeqCode) | reverse complement strand
GCTTAACCGCCCGGAGTCGCTCAACGCCATCATTCCCACAATGCACCACGAACTGGAGACCATCTGGGTGGACGTCTCGGAGGACCCCGAGGTCAACGCAATCCTGCTCACCGGAGCGGGCCGCGGGTTTTGCGCCGGCGCCGACGTTAAGGGCTTCGGCAAGGAGAGCCCCGACGGCCGGACCCATCGCAAGGGCCCCTTTCCGATGAACGCCACCGAGGCGCGCCGGATCATCCACAACATGCTCGACGTCGAGCAGCCGATCGTAGCCGCGGTCAACGGCGCTGCGGTCGGGCTGGGATGCAGCCTGGCGCTGCTGTGCGATATCACAGTATGCGACGAGACCGCCCGGCTGGCCGACACCCACGTCAAGGTGGGACTGGTCGCCGGTGACGGCGGCGCCATCATGTGGCCGTTGCTGATTGGCCCCTCGCGCGCCAAGGAATTTTTGATGACCGGCAACTTCATCACCGGCGCGGAAGCGGCCAAAATCGGCCTCGTCAATTACGCCCTACCCAAGGACCAGGTGATGCCCAAGGCGCTCGAACTGGCCCGTCAACTGGCCGACGGCCCGACCTGGGCTATCCGCTGGACCAAGCTGGCGGTGAACAAGACCATCAAGAGCCTGGCCCTGATGAACGACGACGCGGCGCTGGCCTACGAAACCCTGACCATGTACACGCAGGACCACAAGGAAGCCACCGCGGCGTTCGGCGAGAAGCGTCAGCCCAAGTTCACGGGCAAGTGAGGTGGCAGGCGGGTTGGAGGAAACGGCTGCGCTAAACGGATTTCCAGACTTTCACTTTGCGTAGCGCGATCTTCTCCAAGCGCCCGAGATCGAGGCTCTGCCCCATAACGCGGCAGAGCCTCTTTTTTCGACCAGGCTTAGCTGGCGGTTTTGGCGTGATGGTCGTGACGATGGTGTCCTCTGCCGCCGGCGAATGCAGTCGCCCGAGAATTGTTTGGACATCGGAACAGTGCTATCCAAGCACAGGTCCGCGGTTTTTTCCGGTCGGGCGCGCCGTTAATCGACGCCTCGCCGCCACCATGAAGTCAGCCTGATTGACGGAGGATTGAAGCGCGGGCTAAAGGTGGCATCTTCCGATATTGGCAGCCGTCCCACCGAAGCGGGTTGGTTCAAAACGACAGTGCAGGAAACTCAGTGTTGATAGATTCGCGCGCGAGCGCAGCAAGGCCGAACGAAGGAGCGTGCTAGATGGCATCTGAATGGCGACAGGAAAAGGTCCAGGTGGCCGGGTCGGACCTGACTTTTATCAAAGGTGGCAAGGGCCGGCCGTTACTGGTGCTGCACGAGGAGCTGGGCCATCCGGGATGGCTGCGATGGCATACCGAACTGGCGCGCGACCATGAACTGCTGATTCCAATCCAGCCCGGATTCGCGGGCACGCAAAGGGTCGACTGGATCGCGAACATTCGCGACCTGGCCGGGTTTTATGGCCGCGTCGTGCGCGAAATGAAGCTTGCGCCGGTCGACGTGATCGGGTTTTCCACCGGCGGCTGGATCGCCGCGGAGATGGCGGCGCAGAACTTTGCGCAGTTCCGTCGCATGGCTCTGGTGGCGCCCGCCGGGATCCGTCCTCCCAGCGGTGAGATCATGGACATCTTCACGGTCACCGCGCGGGCCTATCTGGGCGCCACTGTGCTGGACCGCGACAAAACGCCGGAGTTCAATCAGCTTTACGGGGGCGAACGCACGCCCGAGCAATTCGAGGCCTTCGAAGACGCCCGGACCGAGATCGCCCGGCTGGCCTGGGAGCCCTACTTCTTCAGTCCCAGCCTGCCCAAACTGCTCGAGGGGGTTGCGGGTCTGCCCACACTGATCATCTGGGGAAAGCAGGACCCGGTTATACCGCCGAGCGCGGGCGAAGCGTACAACAAGGCTATCGCGGGATCCAAGCTGGCGATGCTCGATGGTTGCGGGCATCGGGCGGAGATCGAAAAGACCGAGGAATTTGTAAAGCTGCTGCGCGATTTCCTCGGCTAGGGCTAGCTGGCCCGCTGCGGCCGCCGCCTGCTCCCGTACTATTGCTCCCTAATGCGGAGAAACATCATGGCGCGATGCATCATGGTTTTCAGTCGCGGCGGCCGTTACCATCGAATCCCCGAAACCGAGATCGAGGATTGGGAAGAAGTCCTGGACGCGATCGACGGCGAACCCGAGCTGCTCGAGCGCGTTTCCGGATGGCAACCCTACACTCACGCTTTTCGTCTACCTGATGCGTCGGTCTATCTGGTCGCGCTGGAAAGCGAATAAAGTCCCCTGACCGGATCCGGCCGGGAGCGCCGATTTTCGCATTCGAGAGGGCAACACGAGGTGACAATAAACATCTCAATGCCCTCTCCCAGTTGGGGTCTCTCAGGGAAGAATTCTGGCAGAAATCTATAAGCTCCAGAGGCGGGCGCGGCGCGCCCGCCTCTGGTCTGCTTGAAAATTCCGCACCTGCGCCCAATCAAGCGCCGGCGCGGGCTTCGGTTGCTTCGGGCTCCTTGGGTTGGAACGCGGGGTCGTGCTGGATCACGGGCAGAACCTTTTCGGCGAACAGCTTCACGCTGCGCTCGCCCAGATGATATGGCATCGCGCCGGGCAGGAACTGCGCGGCGGCGTGGCCCAGTCCAGTCAGGCTGAACACGTGGCGGAATTTCTCCAGCACCTGCGCCGGCGTGCCGACCATCTGTAGGTTCTTGAAGAATTCCACCGCCTTGGCCCGGTCCTCGGGCGAAATCAGCCGCGAATAGGTCTTGGCCATCTTGGCCCAGAATTCGTAGCCCTTGACCTTGCCCAGGTGTCCGTCGGACAGGCCGTAATGCAGGTCGACGTGTTCAAAACCCTTGGCGATGTACACGTCGCCGAGATCGCGCGCCTCATTGACATCTTCCGACATCAGGACCGTCATCAGCGCGATCGGCGCCTTAACCGCATAGCCGTTGGCGCGCGCGACGTCGCAGTACCGATGGTAGTCGTCGGCCGCTTTCTCCCACGTGCTCTGCGCGATGATCATCACGCCGAAACCCATGCGCGCCATCATCTCGGATGACTCGGGACTGACGGTCGAAGCGTAAAAGCGCTGCTCAGGATGGGAAATGGGACGCGGGCGGATAGTGGTAGGCGGGATCTTCCAGAACTTGCCCTCGTGCGAAAAAACCTCCTGGGTGAGTGCTTTGCGGATGATTGTGGCGGCTTCGGCGAAACGGTCGCGCGATTCCTCCTGGGGGCTGTCCAGCCGATCGAATTCGACCGTGGCAGTGCCGCGGCCAAAGCCGAGAATCGTCCGCCCGCCCGACAGCACGTCGAGCAGGGCGATATCCTCGGCCACTCGCACCGGGTTGTGCCACGGCAGCACGATGACCGCGGTGCCAAGCTGGACCCGCTTTGTGCGCGCGGCAAAGTAGCTCAGCATCTGGGTCGGATTAGGCACCATGTTATAGCCGGTGAAATGGTGCTCCAGACTCCAGATCGAATCGAAGCCAAGCGGCTCCGCCATATCAGTGAGCTTAAGCTCCTCCTGGTAGAGGTCGTTGTCGGATCGTTCCAGACCCAGACCAGCGAGGGTAAGCGCAATTCCTGCCTTCATCTGTTTCGACTCACTTTGTGGTTTTGGTCGCCCGGCGCGTGGTTATTCCTTCCCACCGCCCGGCTTGTGATACTCCAGCGGCTAACCTGACGCCACTGTAGCCGCCTCCTGCCATTGACGAAAGCGCCGATCCAGCGGCTGCCGGGCTCCGCGCCGGTTTGACGGTTCGTTCAAGCCTGAACTACGATTCCGCCCATCACATCATAGATGCGGCGCGGCCGCGCGGCTGCCATGGCGGGGAAGGGCACGACATGGATTTCGAAGTAACCTACAGCGAGGAGCAGGAGCGGTTTAGGGCGGAGGTGCGGGGGTGGTTCGAGACTAATGTACCGCCGGGAATCGCACGCCGGCCGGCCACCGATGAGGAATCGGCCGCAAACTACCGGCTGCGGCGCGAACTGGGCCGCAAGCTCGGCGCCCGGGGATGGCTCTATCCGCTGGCGCCCAAAGAGTACGGCGGCGGCGGTCTGGACGTCGATCATGCCATCGTGCTGGAAGAGGAAGCCGACCGCTTCGAACTGTCGCTGCCGCCTTATTACAACAGCGGCGGCACGCTGGGCGCGCCCACCATTTTTGTCTGGGGCACCGAGGATCAGCGCAAAACCCTGCTGCCGCCGATCTATCGCGGCGAAGTGCGGGTATGGCAACTGCTCTCCGAGCCCGAGGCGGGCTCCGACCTGGCGGGCGTCAGGATGCGCGCGACCCGCGAGGGCGACCAGTACGTGCTCAACGGCCAGAAGGTCTTTATCGGCAGCGACAACGGCACCGACTGGATGTGGACGCTGGCGGCCACCGCTCCCAACGGCGAGCGGCACAAGAACCTGAGCTGGTTCATGGTTGACGCGCGCACCCCCGGCATCACGATCCAGCCGATGGATCTGCTGGGCGCGGGTGAGGGCAGCGCCCGCAGCGGGCAAAAGAACACTATCTTCTTTGAGGACGTACGCGTGCCGGCCTCATGCCTGGTCGGCGGAGAGAACAACGGATGGCGCGTGGCCTCGACCCATCTCGAACTGGAGCACGGGGGCGGCGGACATATCGGCCGCAATCGCTTCTGGCACCTGCTGTTGAACTACTGCCGCAACACCGAGCGCGACGGCAAACCCCTCATCGAGGATCAGGACGTGCGCGACACGCTGGCCGATATCTACATCAAGAGCCAGGTGGGAAGGCTCTTCGGCCTGCGCAACTTCTGGCTGACGTATGCCAAACAGCACAAGTCCTACGAAGGGCCGCAGCTTTCGCTTTACATGAAGCTGGCCGGATTGTGGATGACGGGCGCAATCCTACAGACAGTAGGCCCCGAAGCGCTGACCACCGACCCGACCTGGGGTCCGGAGGACGGCTTTCTGGACGCCCAGCAGCGCAACGGCATCGTGCTGATGCATCCAGGAGGCACCGCCGACATCCAGAAGGTCAGCATGGCCCGCCGCATCGGAATCGGCCGCGCCACCCGCGAAGCGGCGGGAAAGATCTCCTGAGGGAACTGCGCCGCGGGAGGATGCAGCCATGGACCTGTCGCTCAACGAACATCAGCGGATGCTGGCGCAAAGCGCGCGCACCTTTATGCAGCGCCGCATGCCCAAGGGAACCGTCGTGGCGCTGCAAAAATCCGAGACCGGCTACCAGCCGCAGACCTGGAGCACGATCGCGGAGCTTGGATGGCTGGGTTTGCTGATTCCCTCGCAGTACGGCGGCGGCGGCGCGAGCCTGACCGACGCCGCGGCGCTGTACGAGGAGTTTGGACGTGGGCCCCTTCCCGGTCCGTTCTTCAGCTCCGGCGTGTTGAGCGCGTTGACCGTGCTGGAGGCGGGCGACGCCGAACAGCGCCGCCGCATCCTGCCTGAGATTGCCGCCGGCCGGCAGATTTTCACGGTCGCGATCACCGAGCCCAAACGTTCGTGGGGGCCGCAGGGCGTGGCGATGGAGCCGCGCCGTAGCGGCGATCGCCTGGTGCTCGACGGCGTCAAGCTGTTCGTCAGCGACGGCGTTGGGGCGTCGCATTTGGTCGTGGCCGTCCGCACCGGTTCCGGCGCCGACGGGATCAGTCTGGTCGTGGTGGACAAGCAGACCAAAGGCGTATCCGCCCGCAATCTGCCTGGCCTGCTGAGCTGGCAGGCCGAGGTGGCCTTCGATGGGGTGGAGTTGCCAGCGAGCGCGCTTTTGGGGCGCGAGAACACCGGATGGGCGGCGCTCACGCGGGCGATGGAGCGGGCGCTGCCGGTATTGTGCGCCTACCAGGTCGGCAGTTGCCAGGCGGCGTTCGAGATGTCGGTGGAATACAGCAACAGCCGCGTCCAGTTCGGCGTTCCGATCGGGCGCTTCCAACGCGTGCAGGACCATATCGTGCGGCTGGTCAATCATCTGGACGCCGCCCGCTGGACCACTTATGAGGCGTTATGGAAGCTGGATAACGGCCGTCCGGCGGCAGACAGCGTTCATTTGGCCAAGGCGGTTACGGCCGAGGCCCACATGGAAGCGTGCAATGCCGCCCATGAGGTGCATGCCGGCATCGGTTCCTCGCACGAATACGGCCTGACGCCGCATACACAACTGTCGCGCACCCTGTTCAATTACCTGGGCGACCCGAAGTGGCATAAGCGCCGCATGGCGGATGTTTTGCAATGGTGAATCGCGCGGCCGCGTCTGAGCAAAAGAGAAAAGAACCGGCACGCAGGCCGGCGCTACGCAGAAAAAACGCGCTATGTTTGCGTAGCGCCGGCCTCCGTGCCGGTTCTTTTTCCTGGCTATGGGTGAAGACCACCGCCATCAATTTCTCGGAACAGCAGCTTACTCCTCGACTTGCAGGTGATCCTCGAGGTTCATCGCGCCCGTAATCGTGGATGCTTCTTCTTCAATCGTCTCGCGGTCGGCGTCGCTGGACACCTTGCCCCACAGTGAGATCGACGACCCACTCAAGCGGAATCGGACCGCCCCGTAACCCTGCGCATCGAGCATCTGGCGCAGCAACGTGCTGCGAATCGGATCCGCGGCGTCGCCCGCGGTATCGCTATCGCCGGAGCCAGTATCGCCGGAGCCGGTGTCCCCGGAATGGACGGCGGGCGCGGGGGGTTCCGCATCGCGCGATCCGACCGCGGAAACCACCGAAGATAGGAAAAAGAGCAGCCTCACCACTACGTAAGCCAACACGGCCACGACCACCACCGTGACCAGCGGTGACCTGCGCCCACGCGGCCGGCGCGCGATGGGCGGTGCGCCGGCGGTCCGATGATGAGGTGCGGAGGGCTGGGTCAGGGTGATGGTTTGCGCGTTGGGATCGTCACTGACCTGGTAGGGTGCCATCAGGGTGCGCAGGTCGGCGGCGCAGTAGCTGCAAAAGCGGGAGTCGCCCGGGATTGATCGCGTGCAGGCCGGACAGGGGATCTCATTGGTGACGGTCAGCAGCGTGGGCGTCGAAGGCGCGGCAGCGGGCGGCGGTGCGGGGGGCGGCGCCTTCAATGGCAATTGCAACTGCGGCTGACCTTGCGCGCCAGTTGCCGCCGCCTGGGCCCCGTTGGCGGTCACCGGGCCATTTTTGATCGCCAGCAGGCGATGCTCCATTTCATCGACGTCGCGGATGCGCCGTTCGACGTCGTACATCAGCGCATCGCTGACCAGGTCGGCCAGGGCCGGGTTAAGCTGCGGGCAAAGCTTGCGCAGCAAGGGGAAGCTGAAGGGTGGTTCGGTGGTTGGATCGCGGCCCGAGAGCGCGTGATGCATGGTCGCGCCCAGAGCGTAGAGGTCCGATCGGGTCTCCACCTTGCCGCGATACTGCTCGGGCGGCGCGTAGCCCTGCGTTCCCACCATCGTAGCGCCAATCAGCGGCTGGAAGTGGCGCGCGATGCCGAAATCGATGAGCTTAACCTGCCCCTTGGGAGTAATCATGATGTTGGAGGGCTTGAGGTCGCGGTAGATGACCGGCGGCTCGCGATGGTGCAGATATTCCAGTGTCTCCAGCACCTGAAGCGCGATATCGATGACGCGGTCTTCGGGTAGCTTGCCGCCGGCGGCCTTGATCTCCTCCTCCAGCGTATCGCCGGCGACGTACTCCATCACCAGGTAGTGGCGGTTCTGCTCGCTGAAACAGTCGTAGATGCGGGGAATGTGCTCGTGGCTAAGCTCGGCCAGCATGTCGGCTTCGCGCTGAAAACCGGTCACCGCCTGGCGCTGCACGTCCGGACTGCTTATGGCGTCGACCATCTCGGCCAACGCGCAGGGGCGGGCGGCCAGGCGCAGGTCCTCGGCCAGATAAACCATCTTCATGCCGCCGCCGCCCAGCAGCCGGGAGACGCGATAGCGGTTACCGACGATGGTGTTGGGGGTGATCATTGCCGGTTTGCCAACCCATTGACGCGACTCGCGCCGGAGGGCTGTAGGCGGGAGCCGGGAAATTCGATCGCGCCCGCAAGTCCGGCGTTGACCAGGCATACCAGGTGCAGCACCAGGCCGATGGGTCCGGCGACGTACCCGATCCCGACTCCAACCAACCACAGCACGGCGTACAGGCGCTGCCCCTTATAGAATTGACCCAAGCCCGGTATCAGACTCAAGGCCACGGCGATCCAGGGGTTCCAGTTCAAGTCGTGTTTCAGGCGCAAGCCGGTGGCGAGCGCGGCTCCGCAATCCTTGCAAAAACGCGCGTCGCCGACCACTACTGGATGGCCGCAATTGGAGCAAAAGCGGGGACCGGACGTCGCCACCTCAGGCTCGGAAGTGAAACTGGGCATCGCCCAGCCGGATAGCGTCGCCGTCGCGCAGCGTCGCTTGGCTGACCCGCTTGCCGTCGACGAAGCAGCCGTTTTGACTGTTGAGATCAGCCAGCCGAAAGGCGCCATCGACCACCGCGATGCTGGCATGATGGCGGGAAATCGATTGATCGGGTACTACCAGATCATTATCCAGTGAGCGGCCGATTTTGGTCGGTGCGCCGTGGCGCAGTTGCAGCCGCCGTCCGGCGGCGTCGATCAGGCAGGCGCCGTTCGGGGCACCGTCGTGGTGCGTCACGACCGGCTGCGGGGTAAACCCACCGGCCGGCTGAGCATTGCGCAGATAAAAGCGCATCTGGTAGGCGCCGACTCCGATCAGGTCGCCCTGATGCAGCGGCGCGGTCTCGATGCGCTGGCCGTTGACGAACGTACCGGGGTCGCGGGTCAGGTCTTTAAGGGTAAATTCCGTTCCTTTGCGCTCGATGACAGCGTGACGCGGCGCCACCGCGGGGTCGCCGAACAATCCGATGTCGCTCTCCTCGGCGCGTCCCACCATGGCAATGGGCTTCTCGAGGCGAAACTCGCGACCGCGCAGCCGTCCCGCCTCAACCGTCAGCCACGCGGCCTTGGTCAACTCCTGGACCACGCCGATGAACAATCCGATCATCAGACCGATCGCGCTCAGGCCAAACAGCCGCGAGATCAATCCGCCGCCTGAAAACGCACTGATTGCGTCAAAAGCGACTCCGCCCAGGAAACCCCCGGCCAATCCGCCGATGGCTCCCTTGACGATGTTGGGGGGCGAGAAGGTTGCCAGTCCGACGCCGGCGCCGAGCAAGACCCCCATCAGGGCCCATCCGATCAGCCGCCCGAAAATCAGGTAGGCCATTGCGCCGGACTGCCCGATACGCCAACCACCGGCGTTGAGGATGGCGGCGAAAGCCTCGTTGGAATAGTAGGTGGCCGGAAGCGAGAGCAGGGCGCAGATTACGAAGCCTTGCAGGAAGCGGCGCTTTACCACCGGAGTCAGCTCCAGCACCTGCGCCGTCGAGGCGTTGATCAGTCCCCCGATTAACCCCGACAACAGCGCCAACGCGCCGAAGTTCAGAAAGAAAGCGGCCGAAGAGGGCGGCTCGGTTAATGAGTGGCCGTGGGTGGCAAGTTCGACCGGAAGCCATCCCAGAAAGCCTCCAATGAGGCCGGCCAGGCTCTTGAAAACCAAATCGCGCCGGTTGATAACGCCGTCCATCTCCAAGTCAAAGGGCCGCGTGGGGTCGTCGGGACATTCACGGGGCTTTTAAAACATCATATCCTGCCCGTAAACGGGAACAAGCGGCCCCCCATAGTGGACGGAGCGCCGGCGTCACGAGATTATTGTTACGCCGGTCTGAGGATGAAATGGAGCCTAAACAATGAGCATCGATAACCTGGTTTCGGAACGGTTCGGTCCCTTGCAGGGCGTGCGGATCATTTCCAGCGGTACTCTGATCGCCGAGCCCTGGGCCGCCGAACTCGCCTCCGAGATGGGAGCGGAGGTGATTCAGATCGAGCGTCCGGGCGCGGGCGACAGCGGATGGCGCACCCTGGGTATCCGCCTGGAGACCGCTGACGGCAGTCCGCCGGTGGCGACCAACTGGATCCAGGAACGGCGCAACATGTTCTGCATCTCGCTTGACCTGACAAGGCCCCAGGGCCGCGATTTGTTTCTGAAAATGGCCGCCCGCGCCGACATCTGGATGGAAAGCTCCAAGCCGGGCACCTATCCAAAATTCGGCCTGGACGACGCCGCGGTTTTCAAGGTCAATCCCAAGCTGGTGATCACGCATGTTTCCGGTTACGGCCAGACCGGCCATCCCGACTATATCAATCGCGCGTCCTACGACATCGTGGGCCAGGCGTTCGGCGGCATGATGTATCAGACCGGGTTTCCCGATCCGGAGCCGCCTACCCGCGCGGCGCCGTGGACCGCCGACTATATCACCGCGCTGTTTACGTTGTGGTCGTCGCTGGCGGGGCTGACTTATGCGCGCAGCACCGGGCAGGGGCAGTCCATCGACCTGGCCCAGTACGAGGCGATCCATCGCACGCTGGGCGGCACCATGGTCGAGTACTTCGAGCAGCAACTGGTGCGCGAGCGCAGCGGCAATCGCGCGCAGGGCTTCCAGCCGCTCGACACCTTCGCGGCTAAAGACGGATGGGTGGTGATCGGCGCCGTGGCGGACGTTTACAAGCGCCTTTGCCGGGTGATCGGACTGGACGGCGAGTACCCGAAATGGCAGAGCGCGCGGGTCAACCTGGAATCAATTGAGGGAATCGAATTCGACGCCATTTTGCGCGGATGGATCAACGAGCGCACCATCGAGGAGGTGGTGCAGGCAATGAACGAAGCGCAGGTGCCGTGTTCGCGTATCCAGTCCAGCGATGCGATGGCCGCCGACCCTCATTACCAGGCCCGCGGAATGCATGTCGAATGGCGCGACGAGCAACTGGGCCGCAATGTGACGGGAATAGGCATCGTGCCCAAGTTCAGTCGCACGCCGGGCAAAATCTGGCGCGGTTCGGTGAAGGTCGGACACGACAACGATCTGGTCTACGGCAAGGTACTGGGCCTGAGCAACGCCGAGATCGAAGAACTCCGGCGCGCAAACGTGATTTGAGTCGGTAAGGCGGGCATCCCTGCCCGCCTCGCGCGCCATCTGGGGCGCGCAATTATTACTGGCTGTGTGGGACCGGCTTTCTTGTGTCAAGAAGGCGCGAAAGCACCGAGCCGTACCAGAGAATGAAGGAGGACCCTTCGGAAATCGAAAGTCCCTCAAATGGCATCAAAACCGGGGTCGGAAAGCTGCCCTGGAAAGAGCATGGCGTAACCTACTTACTAGCCATGCGGTGTCCGGTGTAGAGGAGGAGTGACTCTAATCTGGGCTTTGGGCCTTCGGTGGGTGGCACGAGCCGGTAGGTCGAGAGGCTTACGTCCGATTGAGTCGTAATGTTCAGCAGTTGCGGGAGGGTACGGTGAGAGCCTGGTCGTCGCACTTGCGGCGCCGCAGACCGTCGAGCATTCCCATCGCCGTCGCATAGCGGCGGTCCTCGCGCGCCAGGCGTTCGCCCGACATGCCGAAGGCCCGCGCTAATCGCAATCTCAAACCGGAGTACGCCACGTCCATCAGCACCTCCGCCCGGCTGTGACGCTCATGCAGCATCCGGCAGCGGCCGCGCTCGCGCGCGATGCGGATGAAGCGCGAGCGGTTGGCACGCGCCGGGTCCACATCGTGATAGACCAGCGCGTCGGGACAATAGCCGATTCGCAAGCCCGCGGCGCCCAGGCGCATCGACATCTCCGTATCCTCCTCGTGGCCGCATGCTCCGGGACCCAGCCGTTCGTCGAACAGTCCCACCTGTGAGAATGCCGCGGCGCGAAAAGCCATGTTCGCGCCCAGCACGCCGCGGACTTCGCATACCCTCGACCCGTGATCGACAATCGGCAAATCCATATACGTCCAATTCTCTCCGGCCAGTGACTTGGCGTCCCCAGCCGGCAGCACCTTGCCTTTCATGGCCGCGAATTCCGGATGCTCCCGGAAAAAGCGCTCGACCGCGGTCAGGTAGCCCGCTGCCACCACGAGGTCATCGTCGATGAGGACCACAACCTCGCCTTGCGCGCTGGTAATGGCCCGATTCTGGATGCGGCACTTGCCGGGCGCCGGATCGTGAACATGGCAGGCGACGGTGACCTCCGCCGGGAGCGGAGATGGGTCTGGAGTGCCATTGTCGGCAATCAGGATTTCGTGCTCGTCTGGGACGATTTGCCCGGCGAGGCTGTGAAGCAGTTTCGCGAGCGACGGCGCTCGATCATGCGTGGCGATGATGACGGAAATTTTCAACTGCGGCCCGCTTCCAGCAGTCTGATGCATCTGGTGGCACAGGCTTCCAGCCTGTGGTCCGATCTTCCTCCCTCCTGACTACGCACTGAGGCCGCGAAACGCACCGAATCGCAGGCTGGAAGCCTGTGCCACTGGAGTGGAACTCCTTTGCCTACGCTTCAGCTTCGGCGCCGATATAGCCCTCGCGCTCGAGGTGCAGGATGATCTGCTGAGCGGCCTCGTCGGGACTCACCTCGGTGGTGTCGATTATTACCTCCGCGTCGGCGGGGGACTCGTAGGGGTCCGAGATGCCGGTGAACTCCTTGACGATTCCAGCGCGCGCCTTGGCATACAGTCCCTTGCGGTCGCGCCCCTCGCAGATCTCAATCGGCGTCGCCACGTGCACCAGCAGGAATCCTCCCCCTTCTTCGACCATCCTGCGCACTTCCCGGCGCACGCTGTCGTAGGGGGCGATCGGCGCGCAGATTGCGATACCTCCGTTCTTGGTAATCTCGGAGGCCACGAAGCCGATCCGCCGGATGTTGATGTCGCGATGCTCCTTGGAAAAACCCAGCTCCGAGGAGAGGTGCTTGCGCACCAGGTCGCCGTCGAGCAGGGTCACCGGGCGCCCGCCAATCTCCAGGAACTTTACCAGCAGCGCGTTGGCGATGGTGGACTTGCCCGATCCCGACAGGCCGGTGAAGAAGACGGTGAAGCCCTGGCGATGGCGCGGTGGATAGCTGCGCTTGAGCTCCTTGGCGACCTCGGGAAAGGTGAACCAATGGGGAATCTCTCGCCCCTCATTTAGGCGGCGGCGCAATTCCGTACCGGAGATGTCCATCACGCGCATGCCCTTGGGCACCTCATCCTCGGGCACGAAAGTGTCCAACTCCTCGATATAGACCATCATGCGGAAGGGAACGACGCCCATCCCAATCTCGCTCTCGTGCTTGACCAGCGCCTCCTGCGCATCATAGGGGCCGTAGAACGCCTTGCCGCTGGAGTCCTTGCCCGGTCCCGCGTGATCGCGCCCGACGATAAAGTCGGTGCATCCGTAATTCTTGCGGATGATCGCGTGCCAGATGGCCTCGCGCGGCCCGCCCATCCGCATCGCCAACGGCAGCAGCGCCAGCTTTACCGTGTCATGCGGATAATGCGACAGCAGCGCCTGATAGCATCGCACGCGGGTGTAATGATCGACGTCGCCCGGCTTGGTCATCCCGACTACCGGATGGATCAGCAAATTGGCCTCGACGCTTTTGGCGGCCCGCAGGGTCAATTCCTGGTGCGCGCGATGCATCGGGTTGCGGGTCTGAAAGGCGACGATGCGCCGCCATCCCAGGCGCAGAAATTCCGCGCGCAGTTCGGCGGGCGTCAGGCGCAAGGAGCGATAGTCATAATGAATGGGTGACTCCAGACCTTCCAACTTGCCGCCGACGTAGCAGGGATGGCTGCCCTTGAGCAGATGGGCCACGCCCGGATGCTCCGGGTTGGTCGATCCGAAGACCGAATTTGCTTCGGCGGCGAGGTCAGGCTTCCAAACGTCTTCCACGTGCAAGGCGGCCGACATCACACCCTCAGGATCGCGCAGCGCCAGGATATCGCCCTTGTGCAGCTTGCCGGCCAATTCTTCGGGCACGTCAAGCGTAATCGGCATTGGCCACAGAGTGCCGTCGGCCAGACGCATACGCGCGCAGACGGAGTCATAGTCGGCGCGGGTCAGGAATCCGCGCAGTGGTGAAAAACCGCCATTCATGAGCAGTTCCAGGTCGCAGAGCTGCCTCGGTGTCAAATCCCACGAGGGCCAATCCTTGGAGGCGGCCTTCAACTCGGCTGCGCGATCAGGGCCGGTAATGAGACTGACGAGGGTTCCGCCGTGCGGAGCGATTAGACTATGCGGCATTAAAGCTATCCTCTTAACTGTCGTAATTCATCGGGGATCCGCGCCGCGGATGCACCTGAAGCTGCGGGATTGTACCCCGAATCGCCAGCCCAAACGAGACGCCAGCGACCGGGTGGTGGGTGCCTGAAATCAGTGGGACAGGCGTCCCTGCCTGGCGATGACGCGCGAGCTTTTTTTGCTCGCGCTACCTAATACCTTTAACAGGTTCAAGAGTATCAGCGGGTACGGCCGCCAAACCTATGGGGATTAATAAAGGAGGCGCGAGGAAAAGAGTCTCGCGCGTCGATGGCAGGCAGGGACGCCGGCCTCACTATCTTAGATATTTATTTTTATTCCAATATTTCAAATTTAGCCGCCCGGCCCCCGGCTCAGGCCCATGGATCCAGCATTACCTTGGCCTGTGTGCTCGGTGTGCGCAGCGCTTCGAAGGCGGAGGGGAGTTGGTCGAATCCTATCGTGTCAGTGATCATTGCGGGGAGCGGGCTGCCGCCCAGGACATCCGCAGTCAGTGCGTAGTCGCGCACGTCGTAGACCATCGAGAACTGGATTCGCACTTCCTTGAACAGACCGACTGCGGGCACCATCCCTTGGTCGGGAACGTTGCAGAAGCCCAGTGATATGATGGCGCCGCGTTTGCCGACGCAATTGAGCGCCAGGCCCATGATGCCGGGTTTTCCGACCGCCTCGAAGACAATTTCGGGCGGCCCGCCCAGCGCGTCGGCGCATTGGGCAACCAGGTCGGCGCCCGGCCTCAGGAAAGTCGTCGCGCCCATCTTCATCGCCAGGTCAGCGCGCCGGGTCGAACTTGCAGTAACCGCAATCGGCCCCGCGCCCAGGCGCCGCGCCCAAAAGATCGTGCCCAGCGCGATCGGTCCGGCCCCGATCACCAGCACGCGCGCGTTGGGCTTCATTTCCGCCAGCCGCACGCCATGCAAACCGACCGCAACCGGCTCGATCAGCGCGGCGTCGTTGAGGGAAACATTTTCGGGCACCTTGACGCTTGCCAGATGGCCGCCCTTGCCGTATTGGGCAAAGCCGCCCGAGCCGCCCAGCCATCCCGCGCACCACATAGGCTCGCCCTTGAGGCAATCGGCGCAGGTGCCGCACGGCACGAACGACATCGGCGCCGCCAAGTCGCCGACTTTGAAGTTGGTGACGGCGGAGCCCACCGCTACGACTTCGCCCGCCATCTCATGACCCAGGACGGTACCCAGCGGCCACTGCTCGCCGTGCCCGCTGCTCATCGAAAGGTCGGTGGCGCAAATTCCGCAGCGGGCGACCTTCAGCACGATCTCGGTAGGTGCGGGCGTTGGATCGGGCAGGGTTTCAATCGATAGCGGTTGTCCGACCGCCCTGAAGACCGCGGCTTTCATGATGTGACTCCTCCGTTTCGTAGCGCGAGAACAATCGTTCCGTATCGCGTTGCGCCGCGCAAAACAATACGGGTGGTTTGGCGCGATGCGCGCAGGCTAATATCTGCCGCTATGTCCAAGGCAGGCGCCCCCATTGCGCAACCGCCCGGCTCACCAGGCTCGCGCGAAGGCGGAAACGATTCACAACGGAGGGACGATCTCGAGCAGGTCGCCGATTCGGCCAGCTACCGGCCAGAAACCGTTTCGCATGACGGCGTGGATTCCGCGCATGCATGGATGATTGCGGCGACCGCGTTCTTCACCTGCTTCGTCGTTTACGGCGTGCAGTACAGCTTCGGAGCGTTCTTCAAATCCATCGCCGCCGACATGGGCGCCGGACGCGCCGATACCGCCGCGATCTTTTCCGTCAACATGTTTGTCTCCAACCTGTTTGGCGTTGTCTCCGGCTATCTCGCCGACCGCTTCGGTCCACGGCCGTTGGTGGCTGCGGCGGCGCTTACCGCGGGCCTCGGCCTGGTGCTGACCTCGCGTATCGACCATCTTTGGATGGGATATCTGACCTACGGCGTCGGCATCGGTATCGCCTCCGGATGCAGCTTCATCCCGATGGTCGCGGTGGTCAGTGGATGGTTCGAGCGGCGGCGCAATGCCGCCATCGGCCTGACCGTTTCGGGCATCGGATGCGGCACGCTGTTCATGGTGCCGCTGATTGGCGTGCTGATCCATCGCTACGGATGGCGCACGTCGTACCTGACGCTGGGTGTGGTTAGCGCGGCGTTGCTGGCGCTATGCGCGATGATAATCGAGCGCCCGCCCATGCCCCAGATGCGTACCCGGCCTCGACTCGGCGACGTCGCGCGCACGCCCGCCTTCATCGTGTTGTGCCTGGCCAATACGCTCTCCAACGTCGGCACGTTCATCCCGTTTGTGTACCTGCCCGATTTCGCTCAGACCCGGCACGTCAGCACGGTGGCGGCGGCCAGCCTGCTCGGCGTTATCGGCGGCGCCAGCGTAATCGGGCGGCTGGGATTGGGCGGAGCGTCGGACCGTTTCGGCGTGATGGCGCTGTACAAATTGACGCTGCTGATGATCGGGGTCAGCTATGCGCTGTGGTTTGCGCCGGCATCCTACGCCGCTTTGGTCACCTTCGCCGTGATTCTTGGTATCGGCTACGGTGGTTCAGTGGCGTTGAGTCCCGCGGTGGTGGTGGAACTGTTCGGCGTGCACGGGTTGGGCGCGATGCTGGGCGTGATTTATGGCGGCTCGGCGTTCACTTCGCTGGCCTGGCCGCCGCTGGCGGGCTTCATCGTCGACCGCACGGGCAGCTATAGCGGCGTCGCCCTTCTGGGAGGCGGCTGCGGGCTGTTGGCCTTCGGGTTGCTTTATCCGCTGGCCCATCACGCGATGCCCTCTCGCCGCGCCGCCTCCTGACCTTGGCCGCTTGCTTTCAAACACCGCATCGCGTCAAAGATACGCTGACGACCATCCACGGTCATGAGGAGCTACGCCATGGGTAATCGGCTCAAAGACAAAGTGGCAATCATTGTGGGCGCCGGACAGACTCCGGGCGATACGATCGGAAACGGGCGGGCGACCGCGATCCTGTTCGCGCGGGAGGGCGCAAGATGCCTGTGCGTGGACCGGCGCGCTGACTCGGCGCAGGACACCTGCGCGATGATCGAAAAGGAGGGCGGACAGGCGGTTGCGTTGGAGGCCGACGTGACCCGGGCCGACGATTGCAAGCGTTTGGCACAGGACTGCGTGCAGAAGTTCGGCCGCATCGACATCCTGCACAACAACGTCGGTATCGGCGCCGGCGACGCGGGCGTCATGCACCTGGAAGAGGCCGCGTGGGATCGTATCTTCGCGGTCAACCTCAAAAGTGTTTTCCTCACCTCCAAACACGTGATTCCCCAGATGCGCCAGCAGGGCGGCGGTAGTATCGTCAATATTTCATCGATCGCGGCGCTGTGCTCGATGAACGGGATGCTTGCCTACAAAGTGTCGAAGTCCGGCGTCAATTCGATCACACATCAGATGGCGATGGCGAACGCCAGGTACGGAATCCGGGTCAACGCAATCATGCCGGGATTGATGGACACCCCGATGGCGATCGAAGGCATCGTGCAGGCGCGCGGAATCCCCAAAGAAAAGGTGCGGGCGGCGCGCGATGCCCAGGTCCCGTTGGGCGCCAAGATGGGCACGGCGTGGGACATCGCGCACGCGGCGCTGTTCCTGGCCTCCGACGAGGCCCGCTTTATCACCGGCGTGCTGCTGCCGGTCGACGGCGGCCAGAGCGCGCGAATCGGTTAGTAGTTGTGGCAAAACGCCGTAGCAGGCGCAGGCAAAAATGATCATAAATTTGCTTTTCCCCATCGCTTCCGTTGTTGGTGTGAACCTCGGGCATTACACTTGACAGGCATGTCATTGAGGGTATGGCCGGTCCGCTGCGGGGGCCGCTTTTTTTCTTTGGTCGCGCCGGCAATGCTCGCGTCGTTCACCATCCTGGCGACCGCGGGACAGGCTCAACTGGCGACACTCGTCGCGACGTCAACCAGAACCCCGACCGCCACTGCGACCCGGACCCGGACGCCTACCCATACGCCGACGCGAACCCGGACTCCAACCCGCACCGCGACTCATACGGCATTGCCGAGCCCAACGCCCGCCGACGTGCTGACCTGGAACAATGACACTGTCAAGCAATGCGCGTAAAAAGCTTGTGCAACGGAGCGAATTTAGCAACGGCACACGGCGCTTATAATTCATTGTAGGCGATTTGTAGGCGCTAGAGGGTCGAAGTGGCGCTCAAGCTTGATGCCGTCATGGGGTCCGCTATCTGGGTGAAAGCGGCCGATTCAGACTGGGCCGGCGCAATTTGCCGGATGACACGTGGGCGGCGCAGGCCATCCAAAACCGACGATTTCGTTTTATTGATTTCCGTACCCACGGCGGCCCGAATGCTGGGTGCTGGCCCGAACGCCTGCGTAAGGCGA
The DNA here is from genome assembly GCA_035939115.1 of Binataceae bacterium (SeqCode). Classification (GTDB taxonomy): domain Bacteria; phylum Desulfobacterota; class Binatia; order Binatales; family Binataceae; genus JAJPJA01. Next base: position 2,838 of record DASZGF010000082.1, on the reverse strand, counting down.
TCGAGGCTGGCCAGCACCGCCATCTATGCCAGGGTGGATTTGAGCCCGGTCCGGCTGGCGCTGGAGAGGAACGCAACTTATGTTCCCCGCGGTGGCGCCGGCCGAGGGCGAGGGCTAAAAACTTACCAAAAACTTACCGCGAAAAAGCCGCCGCGGTAAGTTTTGTGCTGCCCGGATATTAGCCACAAAAACTACACTATTTCTATTTCTTATCTATAAACTAACCGACTTACCGACTTACCGCGATAAATAGTCAGCACTTTTTTTTCAGTCCCTGCGTTACGTGTTGGTACTGACTATTACTGTTTAGTCGTTTGGTTAAGTAGGGGCTCTGACTGACAAACGCGCGTACCTTGTTTTTCGCGGTAAGTCCGGTAAGTCCGGTAAGTTAAGCGAGAAGGTTCGGTGTTCGTTGATCTTTTCGGCGTCAGCAAACTTACCGCGCGGTTCTTGCCGCGGTAAGTCCGGTAAGTCCAACCCTTGCGCGTTGCAGAGGGTTGCAGCCGGCGGGCGCCTGGCGGCTGTACCGTGCAAGGTTGGCACCTGTCGGGCGATACCTACTTGCTAGACGCGTTTGGCGGCGCTAGAGTTTAACCATCATACGATCCTGCGTTTGGAGCTGCGGTTCCGGAGGGTGCGCTCCGGTCATGGTTGCGTGTGGCAGTACGCAACGTGGTATTAACAGGGCTTGGCTCACCGGTGTAGTGCCCGAGTTGAACGCAACGCAAAGGATCGGTTCCTCCGCTATAAGCACCGCTGAGCGTCGCTGGAGGACGAAAGGACCATGCAGAATGGCTTCGTCTTCGTTTTTGGATCGTAATAGCGGCGCTGATCTTCTCAATGAGCACGAAGCTGCCGAATTCTTCGGCGGCCGCATTCCCGTCCGAACATTCCAGTATTGGCGCGCGCAGGGCCGTGGGCCGGCGTGGCATCGGCTCGGCCGCCACGTCCTATATAAAATCGCCGATTTGCAGGCCTTCGTCGACAACAATCGGGTAGATCCGGCGGACCGCTAAAGCGTTCAAGCCCTTGCGCGCCAAGGTCTTTGTGCGTTTGTGCGCCGATTTCAAGAATAAGGCACGGGCCGTTTGTGCTTGTTTGCGCACCATGAATACGAAACAAACGGATTCGCCTTTGTTCGTCAGCATCCCGCGGCAAAGTTACTCGGCTGCTCTCCGCCACGGTTACATCGGGCGATTGACTCCGGCCAGGTGCCGCACATCGAGTTGGGCGCTCGGAGGATGGTGTCGCTGGAAGTGATCGAACGCTTAGCAGCGGGCGACGCCGAGTTAGGGCTGCAGGATGATTGGAGACGAAAGCCAACCGGGCGAAGGTTGGCTTTCTGAAAACGGGGCGAGGTCGCGGAAATGTCACCCAACCAATTAGCACCGCCGCGGACGTGCGGTCAAGAATTTTTGCGATTCTTTGAGCCGGTCGTGATCCGGTGAGCATCGGGGCGGCCGAGGGACCGGAGCGTAGCTTCACGAAGCTCAATTTCGCGCTGGCCTACGCGCGATACGGCTGTCGTGTCTTCCCGCTATGGTGGGTACAGGCCGATGGGACTTGCGCCTGCGGCGGCAAAGATGGAAAGCCGTGCGCCCATCCTGGCAAGCATCCTCTATATGCGGGCTGGCAGGCCGATGCCACCACGGATCCGCGCAAGGTTCGCCGGTGGTGGTGGAAGACGCCGAACGCGAACGTGGGGATCGCCACGGGCACGGGCTCCAATCTCACTGTTCTCGATGCCGATGGAATACTCGGCTGTGATCGTCTGCGCGAACTTGAGGTGCAGCATGGCGACCTGCCCATCACGCCGCGGGCCATCACGGGCTCGGGTGGCCTACACGAGTATTTCGAATACGTACCCGGCCTGACCAACGCCGTGAGATGGGACACGGGCCTGGACTTGCGCACCGAGGGCGGGCTCGTCGTGGGCGTGGGCTCGGTCAACGCGCGTGGGGCGTATATCTGGGAAGTTGGGTACGAGCTAAGCGCCGAACTACCGCCGGCCAAGATGCCGCAATGGTTGATCGATGCCATCACTAGAGGGCAGGGCCAGGGCAACGGCAACGGCACGCGCTTCAAAATGCCCGAGCATCCGATTGTCGAGGGGACGGGGCGGAACAAATGGCTTTACCGTTTGGGGCGCTCGCTGAGGGCCAAGGGGTTGCCCGAATCCGCGATTCGCGCCGCGCTTGAGAAGACAAACGTCGAACGATGTCAACCGCCAGTCGATCCCGGCGAACTCGGCGATATTCTGAAAAGCGTACTGAGCCAGCCCGATCGCCCAGAATTTAGCGCAGGCCGCAAAAGCGATGGTGCCGGATTCCCATTTCGACTTACAGCAACGGCGGTTGAATACAAGGATGGGGAGCTCTGGGAGTTCGTATGCTCGCGGCTGGAGATCCTATCTGCATCGCGCAACACCGATGGCGCCGAGTGGGGACGTCTGCTCCGATTCCGAGACTCCGACGATCGCGTTCACGAATTACCGCTTCCGATGGCGCTCCTGGCGGGCGATGGCGTCACCCTGCGCGAGTTGCTGCTCGGCCAGGGACTGATCATTTCGCCGCAAAAAAAGGCGCGCGCGTGGCTGATGACCTACATTCAAAACTCGGTCCCGACCGAACGGGCCCATTGTGTATTACGTGCGGGATGGCATGAATGAGCTTTTTCGTTTTGGCTGACGGCACAGTTTTCGGAGAAGTCCCGAATGGAGAGCGTGTGATCCTGCAGACGCCGGTCCCGATTGTGCATAGCTTCAGGATCGCGGGAAGTCTTGATGACTGGCAACAGCATATCGGCCGAAAGTGTGTCGGCAATCCACTGATACAGTTC
>DASZGF010000081.1:0-15813 GCA_035939115.1 Binataceae bacterium (SeqCode) | reverse complement strand
AGTGCAGCTCTGTTCTCCGTAACTGTCGGTGAACAGGATTCCTTCCTCGGCGATTCGATCGATATTGGGCGTCCTGTAGCCCATCATGCCCTTGGTAAAGATGCTGAGGTTCGAGGTGCCGATATCGTCACCAAAGATGATCAATATGTTCGGGGTCTTGGTTGCCATTGCCTTTCTCCTCGCGACTTCACGCGCCCCGTCATGTCCATCGTTACCAACGGATAAAATCCGTAGACGTAATCGTCGGTGCCAATTGCCACGGCTTCATGGTTGCCGAGATCCTGATGGCGCGCCGCCCCGAGCGGAATGCCGCCGCGGTGCCATGCGCCGCCAATCCAGTCATTGCGGTGGCAAAGCAAAAACGGCGGATCAGCTTCTCCGAACGATTCATTCGATTTGGTCCTTTCGCTTATCCGGGAGATCTCATCCTCTTTCGGGCAGCGCCGCCCGGCCTCCAAAAACAGAAAAGCTTGGGAGAATTCTCGCTGTCTGGCTGGCCTCCGTAAATTGGACTTTGGTCCAATACGCCAACCGACCCAAGAATACGCTGAACCGAAGCAAAACATCGCACTGCGTGACTTGGGCGGCGCCTACAGGCAAGTTCCGCCAGGCGGTCTCATCCTCAACGATGCACAAAACTTCCAGCAACCTCATAATTGAGCGTTTAAAGTTTGATTACCGTGCATCTATGATAAGATTGGATTAACGATCGTAGTGACGGTGGTGATGCTCGGGTTCGAAGGATCGCTATCTGTATGTCTGAGCTTCGGCGATCGCGTCTAAAGCTTATTCTGATGGAGTCGAACGCTCTCAGTCAGCGCGACATCTTCCGTCCCTCGCCGCTGGTCATCATCATGGTACCAAAGTCTAATTGCGCCGAGTTACGATTTCATACTATCAATCCCACGGATTAACTCTGTGGCGGATGCCTCCGCTGATACTTCAGCCAGGGCGCCCAGGTCGCAAATGTTCGGAGCTGGAATACGGTTTCCACAGCATCAGGAGGACCGATGAAGCGCTACTTACCGCTGCTGGTGGCGTTGTTAGGCTTCCTCATATTGCAACCGATCGCAGTCGCATTATCGGGGGCCAACATACCGCTGAACATTCTCCTGTACGTTGTTCTGGCGTCGTCCATTTACGCCGTGGGTCCAGCCAAATCGTTGGTTGCGGTTGCGGCGGCCATGGCGCTCGCGATCGTGGCAATACGACTGCTTAACGACAACAGCCTAAACGTAAAGCTCCTTCTGTTAAGCCACGGATTGAGTTTCACCCTGATGGTGCTCGTCACAGCCACGATTGTTATTCGTGTGTTTCGCGCGCGTGAAATAACGGCTGAGATAATTGTAGGTGCGGTGTGCGTATACCTGATCATCGGCGCCGCTTGGGCGTTCCTGTATTTTTTCCTCCAGATCGCGGCTCCCGGGTCGATGATGGCGCTTCCAATCGCTAGCCACGGAAGCAGCATACCGCCGCTGCTCGAGGAGTACCGGTTTTGGGAAATGTTGTACTTCAGCATGTCTGCCATGAGCACCATGGGCTTTCTGAGCACAGAGCCGCTTACGCCGCTAGCCCGCCAGTTGGCGGTGGTCGAGGCGATCATAGGCCAGTTGTATGTTGCGGTCCTCATCGCGCGGATCGTGGCGCTCAGCACGGCGGGAGCCATGAAGTCGGCTCCCACGCCGCCGTGAAACGCGGCTTAAGTGTGCGCACAGAGACGGGAATCAAATACGACCAAAGTCCAATTGCCACGACATCGGCTATTACGCTTATCTGAAGCCCGAAGGCGCTTCGCAGATTTGAAATTAAGATCGGACTCAAAATCGGACGAGGTGAATTATGAAGTCGATCATTCCCAAATCAATTTGCGCGTATCTCGCACTGGTCATTAGTGCATGCTCTGGGGCGTCGCCGAGCATGCCAAGTATGCCAACCTTGCCTACCGCGGGGACCTTGACCGCAGGGGCAACCTCCTCGGCCGCGCAAGTGCAGGGGGCGCCTCTGGCCGGTGGCCCGCCCAGCCAGATCATCGTCTTTCCCTTCGCAACCAGCACTGCGGACGTCACGCTCAACCAGGGTCTCGGGGCCCGCTTGTACGCGAATTACACCGGGGAGAACCAGACCGCGCAGCAGGTCCAGTTGGCGCAGAGCACTGCCCAAAACATCTGTGTGCAGGTCGCCTCCAGCCTGGCGAGCAACGGATGGAACGCGGCCTGCCAGCCGCGCGGGACCCCGGTCACGGGCAGTAATACATTGATTATCGATGGCGCCTTTACCGACATTAGCCAAGGCAACCGCTTGCAGCGCATGGTAATCGGATTGGGGGTGGGAGCTTCAGTCGTCGACACCCAGGTCGGCCTGTATCAGTATTCCAACGGCAACTCCACGGAGTTGTTGACCTTCACCACCCATGCCGATAGCGGCATGATGCCCGGAGTCGGAATTACGGGACCAGCAGGTGCGGCGGCGGGCGGCGCGGCAGCGGCGGCGTCGATCGGCGTGAACGTTGCGTCCACGGGTGTCAAGAACATCACGTCGTCCACCGCATACCTGACCGATCAGAGCGCCAAACAGGTTGTCAGTCAATCAAACAACTACTTCTCGCAGCAGGGCTGGAATCCCACGGCTCCTAGTTCGTAGAAACGCGAGCCACAATTGGGAGAAGTCTGCGTCTGCTAGAACTCGCGTTCCATAAGGCATGGGGCAGTACACCTTAGCCAGACCCGAAAGGACCCAGTACAGTACGTCGCTGGTCGAGCCTTGGAGAAATATGGAGTCGTGCCTGGCAAGGGTCACCTGATCAACGACAATTAAATTGGCCTGTGGCATTGCCTCAGCTGATCTGTTGCCGTAGCGGGATCATTGCCTCATCTGATTTGTTACCCGTTCTGCCGCGAAAGGCAGCAGAGGGAGGGCAAATGAGAGTAGCAACACGCCGGGAGTTGGTAGCCGCTATCAGGGTTCGTTATCAGACCGCGGTACGCGGAGAAAAGCACAAAATTCTGGACGAGTTCGTGGCGGTGACCGGCTACCACCCAAACATGCGGTCAGGATGCTGAGCGGCGGTGCAACAGGGGCCGAGCAGGCGACGCCGGTGCGGAGGCGATGCTGCTATGACGAGGCGGTCCGTGAAGCTTTGGTCCTGCTCTGGGGCCCCGGATCGGATCTGCGGCAAGCGATTGAAGCCGTTGATTCCGATTCTGGTCGGGTCGATGGAGTGCCATGGTCATCTCCGCCTGACGCGCCAGTTCGCGAGCGCTTGCTAACTGCCAGCGCTGCAACGATCGATCGGCTATCAACGGAGGTACGTGCCGACGCCCTAGGTGGAGCTTTGAGAACGGCGAGGTCGAGCCCCTCGTACTTGAGGGCAAAGGTAAGATGCCCTTCGAGGTCAGCGGACGGTGCCTGGCGCGGAGTCAGGATACGCCACCCGGCGTCCTCCCTGACTCCGTGGTGTTGCCCGGTGGCGAAAATAGGGGGGTGCTCAGATCATAGGCGTCGATAAGGGCCGCATAACCCGGCTGGTGTGGCCCGCTCTGGCAGGGGTCTTTCGTGAAAAACTGTTACCGGTCCTGAAAAACGCTTCGTACGGCGCCGTTTCATGAAAAACCATTATATCCGGCGCCAGTTGGTGAAACACGATGCAGGCAAAGGGACGCGACGGTGAGGAATTAGTGTCCCGTCGTTCCGATCGAAGCTTTGAGGCGTCTCAAGGAGCTGATGAAGGCGGGGGGATGGCGGGCACGGAGGCCCGCGCCACTGAGAGCGGGCACGGGGACCGTCCCGCGGGCCCCCGGACCGCGCTTAATTTAGATCGAGATGATAAAGCTTCACTGCGTTGTCGTATACTATTTTTGGCGGTGATGTTGTCGGGAACTCCGGTGAAGTCCCGTTCGAGCATCTTTGTGAAGTTGGGCCAGATGCGGTCGCCGGGGGCTGGTGAGCCTTCTGGATTCGGAGGTCGATGCCTGCGATTCTCACCTTATCCGAATGGTGAGTGCGGCGGTTTTGTCTTACACGGCTATAATTAACCCGGCCTCCTCAAGCTCGAACCGCGGCGCGGTCGTCGGGGACTGAAAACACTCGCAATCCTCGACTGGAATGGGCGAACTGCACTTCCGGTTGAAGCGTACGCCCGCGCAGTCGCTGCACTCGGGGAGAACGATTGGTGCCGAGATCGTGACCTCATGCGGTGTGGTGTGCGCCGGCTCGCGATGCACGACCACATAGATGCCGGGCGCGGCAACCGCACCTGGTGGGATACCTTTCGTCGGATCGCCAGATGGGTTTTGGATTTGCATAGTCTACTCCCCGCCGCGCATATACCTTTAAAGGCAAACTAACTGCCTGCGACCCTTAAGGTGGTTTAGTCACCTATGCTAGGTCCCGTTATGTTCGGTAAGCAAGGAGAGGTCCGTTATCCAGGGAACACAAGTGGCGGAAAGGTGAGCAGTTCAAGCTTTTTGGTGGCGCGGTTCGATTCAGCCTGAGTTTTAGCTGAGCCATTGGGAGAAAAAAGCGGAGCTGACCGCCACCGATCCCAGCCGATCCTCTGAACAACGCAGCGCCGTTCGTCAATCAGACTACCGAAGCGATTCAGGGATGCTACCGCCAACGCTCAGGTCGTTGTCTGAACCCGCGGATGACTGCGCGAGATTCCTTCGACAGGCTCAGGGCAGACTCTTACCTTCGTTCAGAGGTGGCTGCCAATCGGGATTGTCACCCCAATTTGACGCGCTTAATTGAGATCAAGCTGATAGAGCTTCACCGCGTTGTCGTAGACGATTTTGTCGGTGATGTTATTGGGAACTCCGGCGAAGTCCTGTTCGATGACCTTTCTGGAGTTGGGCCAGGTGCAGTCGCCGTGCGGGAAGTCCGAGGCCCACATATAATTGTCCTCGCCATAGAACTTGTAGGTGACAGGACCGATGGGATCGTCCTGGAAGGTTGCCCACACCTGGCGGCGAATGAAATCCCCCGGCGTCATCGACAGATTCTTGGCCGAACCCAGCGCATGATACTTGTTCCACGCGTGGTCGAGGCGATACAGGAAGTGGGGCATCCAGCCGATGTCATTTTCGGCCGACACGATGCGCAGTTTGGGGAAACGCTCGAGCACACCGGTTGCCGAAAGCACATAGAGCGACTGCTGAATGTCGGCGGCAAGATAGACATAAGAGCTGACCCGTCCCAGACCCGGTGAGTTTTCGTCCAGCTTCGCGAGCCCTTTCACCAGCGTCATCGCCGGGCTGCGCGATCCGCCCGTGCCGATATGGAGTGACAGCGGGATATCGAGGTCGCAGGCAGCCTGCCAGAACGGATCGTAGGCCGGGTTGTCGTAGGTCGGATATTGTACCGGAGTCGAGCCCCATATCTGGGCGCCGCGAAGGCCAGCCTTGCGGGTGCGCTGCAACTCCGCGATTGCCGCGGGGATGTCAGCCAGCGTTATCAGCGCGGTTCCAATCAGACGCTTGGGACTGTGCGAGCAATACTCGGCCAGCCAGTCGTTGTAGGCACGAAAGCATTCGTGCTGCAGTTCCGTGTCCCGAAGCCCGAACAGCGGCATCCCGAGGCTGGTGTAGAGCACCTCCGCCTCGACGCCGTCTTCTTCCTGCGCCTTGATCCGCTCGGTCGGGTCGTAGGCGCCGCGATGTACCTGCTCATAGCCGGCGCTTTGCTCGAACTCCTTGAGCTCCTCGCCGCTTCTTCCCGCCGCGCCAAAGGCGGAGATCGCCATCATTTTCAATCCATTGATATAAAGAGTAGGCAGCCCGGCGCTCTCCGGGTCAGCTCTAACCTGCGGAGCGCGCTCGCGGAACTGTTTGTCGACTCGGGTAGCCCATAAATCCGCCGGTTCCACTACATGAGAATCCGCGGAAACGATGTGCTTCGGTATCATCGCCTTGCCTCCCGACTTGCAATCAGTACCTTTGTTTCAGCCCATTGCAGTAATTGTCAAGACCTGTCTGCGAGGTCCGGGTGCGAGGCTTGTGTGATGTGACGACGCCGAAATACGGGCGATTCAGAACTGGCCGAGGTAGCCCAAGACTGCTACACCTTCCCAGGGGATTTACACCTCGTTTCTGCGTTGTCTGCCACGCTTTCGGTGTAAACAGAGACCTGGTGGGTAATTGTTCCCGATGGGTCGATTCCGCCGGAGGAGGTCTCGGAAATTAAGTGCTCGATGTTCAGCACGCGGAGTAGAGGCCATTCGAGTTCCTTGTCCCATGTCCTGGTGTTTAGCAGGTCGCCGACGCGGATCGGTAGAAAGGGTGCCGCCGTGCTAAAGACTTTTATGCTCCCGACCCTGTCGCAACTCCCGGGACGATAGATTTCCAATCGGTATTCCATATGCTTCGTTCTCCTGGTCCTCAGTCTTACCCTTTGGGACGCAAGAAATACGCCGCCGGGGCTAAAGGCGTCCGTGCGACCGTTCTGACCGCGAACCTCAGCCGCTCCGACTGAACGACTCCATCCCAGGAATCAGTCGATGCGAGGCTTGCGTGACATAATAACGCCGACTCCGCGCGTGATGTTTGTTGGGATCAATCCGGGTCTGCGATCGGCTGAAGTGGGCCATCATTTCGCCGGCCACGGAAATCCGTTTTGGAGAATTCTCAATGCCGCCGGGCTGACTCCGGTGCTGTTGGCTTACGAGGAGGATTGGCGCCTGGCCGAGTTTGGCATGGCCTTGACGAATCTTTGCCCGCGTCCTTCGCGCGAAGCGTCTGAGCTGACGGCGCCGGAAATTGAAGCCGGCAAACGTGCCCTGCTGAGAAAAATCCGCCGCCTGCGGCCCCGGCTCGTTGCTTTTGTCGGGGTTAGCATTTATCGGCAAATGTTTCCCGCAAGCCGGAGCAAGGGGCCCGGATTGAAGCCTGAAACAATCGACGGCGCCCGGATTTTCGTGCTACCCAACCCCAGCGGACGCAACGCTGCTTTTCCCGGTTTCAAGGACAAAGTGGTCTGGTTCAGAGGTCTTAAGGAAGTACTTGACGATGGCGGGCACGGCGGCCCCCCCTACTGAGCGGGCGGGCACGGCGGCCGGCCCCGATGGGCCACCCCGATTGCCGCAGATGTTGCATCGGCGTAGTCTTAAACCTAATCGCCAAGCGTGATGCCGGGACACGGGTGCGGCGCATCTTTAGAGCGGTTTTGGCCGCCCGAATGAATAGAAATGGGTGGCTTTCGTCATTGTTTGATAGTGGACGTTACCCTCCTCTTAACTGCTTATAGTTTAGCTGCTGGGGTGATAATGTCTGTGTATAGAGGATTCCGAGGAGAATCGCATGTCTAAAAGAGTATTCGCCGTGGTCGCTGTGGTGGCGATGACGACGGCGCTGGCGCTCGCGAATGCAAGCGCCTTTTCTTTATGGAGTTCAGAGGAAAAGCCGGAAGCCAAGCCGGCCCCGCCGGCGGCCGCCGTCCCCGCCGCTCCGGCGCAGGAGCCAGCGGTGACGGCCCCCGCGCCGCTTGCCGCCGAAAAACCGGCTCCCGCCCCGGCTCCCGCCGGAGCGCCTGAACCAGTGGAAAAACCTGGCGTGATTTCATCGTTTGCGCCCCTGGTCAAGCGCGTGATGCCGACCGTGGTCAACGTCAGCGTGGTGCAGAAGGTCAAGGGCTTCGGAATGGAAGGCGGCGACCAACCGGGCGAAGATCCTGGCAGCGGACAGGGCGGTGGCGGTGGCCCGGAGAGCGGCCCCGGCGCCGGACCCGGCGGACCTCCAATGCAGCCTTTTGGTGGACCCTTCGGTGGTGGTGGCGGCGGCGGTGACCCCTTCGAGCAGTTCCGCCGCTTCTTTGGCGAAATCCCCCGTGAATTCAAGCAACACGGTCTGGGTTCCGGGGTCATCGTGTCGCCCGATGGCTACATCATGACCAACAATCACGTGGTGGGTAACGCCGACACCATCCAGGTAACCCTGATGGACAAGCGCGAGTTCACCGCCAAAGTGATTGGTAAGGATTCCAAGACCGACCTGGCCCTGATCAAAATCGACACCAAGGAACCACTGCCCTTCGCGGCTTTGGGCAATTCCGACGGCACCGAAGTCGGCGACTGGGTGGTTGCGATCGGCAATCCGTTCGGCTTTTCGCTCACCGTAACCGCCGGCATCGTCAGCGCCAAGGGACGCGCCCTGGGCGGCAACTATGATGAGTTCATCCAGACCGACGCCGCGATCAACCCGGGCAACTCGGGCGGTCCGCTGTTCGATGTCAGTGGCAAGGTAGTTGGAATCAATACCGCCATCTACAGCCGCACTGGGACCAGCGCGGGCATCGGCTTCGCCATTCCCATCGACTTGGCCAAGGCGGTGATGGATCAGCTCAAGTCCCACGGCAAGGTGACGCGCGGATGGCTGGGGGTGGAGATCCAGGAAGTCACTCCGGAGCTGGCGCAGTCTTTCGGCCTGGCCCGACCCGATGGCGCTCTGGTCGCCAACGTCGAGAAGGACTCTCCCGCCGCCAAGTCCGGAATCAAGCGCGGCGACGTGATCGTGAAGTTCAATGGCCATGACGTTCACGAGCAGCATGAGTTGCCCGAACTGGTCGCCGAGACGCCGATCAAAAAGAGCGTTGAGGTTGAAGTGGTTCGCGGCGGCAAGCACGTCACGGTGCCCGTGACTATCGGCGAGCTCAAGGAGAACGAGATGGCCAGTGCGGGCGGCGCCGAGCAGCCCGGCAGCGGATGGGGCCTACAGGTCGGCGAGATCACGCCTGACATCGCGCGCGAGTTCAACTTGCAAAGCGACAAGGGAATCGTGGTGCGGCAGGTCAAACCTGACAGCCCGGGCGCGGAAGCGGGACTGGAGCAGGGCGACGTCATCCTGGAAGTGAACCACGATAAGGTCAACTCACTGAAGGATTTCATGGCGCACGCCAAAGAGGCCAAGGATCAGAAGAAACCGGCCTTGCTCCTGGTTCAGCGCGGCAACGTGACCCTATATACGGTCATCAAGCCCGAGGACTAAGACCGGCGATTGCGCGTAACTCCGGGGCAGGGGTCGTCCGATTAAGACGATCCTTGCCCCTTTTCTTATTCAGGCGGCATGCTAATCGGGTGACCATGGCTGACGTGCGCTCCTGCCGGCTGCTGATCGCGGGCACGGGCCCGGCCGGGCTTGCGTCGGCGCTTTATCTGCTGCGCCGCCGCCCCGACCTCAAAGGGCAGGTGATCGCCTTGGAGCGCAGCCGCCATCCGCGGCCCAAGGTCTGCGCCGGCGGTCTGATTCCCAAGACGATGCTGGCGCTGGCGGAGCTCGACTTACCACTCGATGTGCCCGCCGTCGGCGTCAGGCGCGGTCTGGCCAGGACCGGGCTGGGGGAGATCGATTACCGCGACGACCGCGTCTTGTGCACGGTCGTGCGGCGTGACGAATTCGACGCCCGTCTGGCACGCGCGGCGCGCGAGGCCGGGCTTGAGATAATCGAAGACTGCAAGGTAACCGACGTCGAGACCGCGGCCGGCGGCGCGCTGGTCCATAGCACCGGCGGCGAGTTCGAGGCCGAGGTGCTGCTCGGCGCCGACGGCTCGGGCAGCCGGGTGCGCGATGCGCTCTTCCAAAGGGACCAGCAATGGGTGGGACGCGCCCTGATGGTCGACATCGCGCTGCCCGCGGCGCGCGCGGCCGATTTCGCCCAAACGCCGTACTGCTTCGATTTCACCTGCGTTGCTGCTGGTATCCGCGGCTACTCGTGGTCGTTTCCCTGTTTCATCAACGGCCGGCCCCATCTGAACGTGGGCATCTACGATCAATGCCCGCGCGACGCGGTCGAGGCGGGCCAACCCAAGGCGCGCATGCTCGATGCCCTGGCTGCCTCATTTCCGGATTTGCCCATACCGGCGCAAAGCCATGGCGGCTACAAGGCGTTTCCGATTCGCTGGTATGCGCCGCAGCAGCGTTTTGTGGATGGCCGCGTGCTTTTGGCCGGCGACGCCGCCGGCGTCGATCCCCTGATGGGCGAGGGAATTTCCTACGCCTTTGAGCATGGCAAGCTGGCCGCGCAGGCGCTGGACGATTTTTTTGCCGGTAAGGCCGGGGCGTTGGCGGTTTACGACGAGACGCTCCATCGCGGCGCCGTCGCGCGCAAGTTGCGGCGGCTCGGCTTCGCCGCCCGGCGCTTTTACGGCCCGCGCTATCGGCTGTATTTTCGTCTGGCCACGCTCAGCCGCAGCGCGCAGCGGATCGGCATCGACTGGTACAACGGCGCCGGCCACCTTGACGAAGCCCCGCTATCCGCGCTGTTGTCGAGATGGGTCAAGGCGGTTCTATTGGGCGCCCCCATGGGTTAGATTACGAAGACAGGCGCGCGGACTTTGCTGGCGGCCACAATCGAAAGCGGTCGCTATGAAATAATCTGTTCGCCGCTGCCGGGGCCTCGCAGGCCCGCTGGAGGAAGGATCAATGCGTAAAGCCGTGATAGTAAGCGCTACCCGCACCGCAATCGGTACTTTCAGCGGAGCCTTCTCGGGGGTCATCGCCACCGAGTTGGGCGCAATCGCGGTCCGCGATGCGATCAAGCGGGCGGGAATCCAATCCTCGCAGGTTGACGAAGTGATCCTTGGCAACGTCCTGCCCGGCGGCTTGGGGCTCAATCCCGCCCGCGTGTCGGCGCTGGCCGGCGGCGTACCCAAGGAGGTGGGCAGCTATACCATCAACAAGGCCTGCGGATCGGGGCTCAAGGCGGTGGCATTGGCCGCTGGTTCGGTCTGCTGCGGCGAGGCCGATGTGGTGGTGGCGGGTGGAATGGAAAACATGACCCTGGCGCCATACCTGCTCAAGAAGGCCAGGTTCGGATACCGCATGGGCAACGATCAGATTTTCGACAGCATGATTGCCGACGGACTGAACTGCCCGATAACCCTGGTGCACATGGGCGTGACCGCCGAGAATATCGCGGCCAAATATGGCGTCAGCCGGCGCGAGCAGGACGAATTTGCCGCCGACAGTCAAGCCAAGTTTTTCGCCGCGCTTCGTGCCGGCAAGTTCCTGGCTGAAATCACGCCGGTCGAGATCAAGCGCGGCAAGGAAACCGTTTTGTTCCAGGTCGATGAACATCCACGCGAAACAAGCGCCGACCAGATTGCGGGGCTCAAGCCGGCTTTCAAGAAAGATGGCACGGTTACGCCTGCCAACGCGTCGGGAATCAATGACGGGGCCAGCGCCGTGGTCGTGATGGCGCGGGAGCGGGCGCTTGACCTGGGCCTCAAGCCGCTGGCTACGATTCGTTCCTATGCCTCGGCCGGCGTCGATCCCGCCTACATGGGGATGGGTCCGGTTCCGGCGGTGGAAAAAGCGCTCAGGTTGGCCGGGCTCAACCGCGACGATATCAGCCTGTGGGAGCTGAACGAGGCGTTTGCCGCGCAGTCGTTGGGAGTGTTGCGCGAGCTGAAGCTGCCGCGCGAACGGGTAAATGTCAACGGCGGCGCGATCGCGATCGGACATCCGATCGGCGCCAGCGGCGCGCGCATTCTCACCACGCTGTTGTATGCCATGGCGGACCGCAAGCAGCCGCTGGGCGTGGCCACGTTGTGTATCGGCGGCGGCCAGGGAATCGCGATGGTGGTCGAGCGGGAGGGCTGAACGCGTCCTGGGGTTTAATGTGGGCGCCGTTGTGCGCCTCTTCAGCCAGCTAAGAGGGTCAGTTTGGCGCCGGCGAAAAGAAAGAAAAGAAAGGGCAGGGCGGCCAGGTTTCTGCTGCTTGCCCTGCTGACTCTGTTGATTGCGGGATTTATTGCCCGCCGCACGATTCAGCGGCTGATCAAACAGGATGCTGATGCGGCGGCGTCGGCGAACGCCGATACCGGCGGGCAGCAGGGTCTTGTCGGCGGCGGCGAAAGGCTTCATCCTCCTGATGACATAGCGGCGGGTGGTGATAATGGCGCGGGTGGCGGACCGGCGGCGGCATCCCCGGCCGGAAATCGCCTGCACAGTGGAGCTGAAAAAAACCGGTCCGGCGAGCGTATAACCGGCTCCGATCGCCGGCAGCTCGATGATTTGATCAAGCAGAAGTCCCGCTAGCAGGGTGGCGGGCGGGCGTGATGGGGCGGAGATGGACCGATGGAATGGCGCGATGAGCTGGGCTTTCGACTGGAACTCGATGAACCTCCGCAACGGATTGTTTCGCTGGTTCCGAGCCTGACCGAAACGCTCTTCGCCCTGGGGTTGGACCGGCAAGTCGTCGGGGTAACCAAATTCTGCGTCGAGCCCGCCGGCGGCGTTGCTTCGATTGAAAAAATCGGCGGCACCAAGAATCCCGACCTGCGCGCGATTGCGGCGCTCCAACCCGATCTCGTCATTGCCAATGCTGAGGAAAACCGCCAGCAGGACGTGGAGCGGATGCGCGCGCGCGGGCTTAAGGTCTTCGTCACCTATCCGCGGACCGTTTCAGGGGCGCTCGAATCAATCCTCGGGCTTGGCCGCGTGACCCATCGCGAGCCCGAGGCGGCGGCATTGGCGCGCGAGATCGTGCGCGTCGTCAGCGTGATCGAAACCTCGTTGGGCATCTGGAACAAGCTGCGGCTGCGGGTATTCTGTCCGATTTGGAAGAAACCCTGGATGACGTTTAACGAGGATACCTACGCCCACGATGTGTTGAGGATGTTGGGATTCCTCAACGTTTTTGGCGACGCCAACGATCGCTATCCGCGCACCACACTGCAAGAGGCGCTGGATCGCCGGGTCCAGGTGATGGTGCTGCCCGACGAGCCCTATGCATTCGGCGACGCCGACGTAGCCGAGCTGAAAGCCGAACTGCCCTCGGGCCTAAGCCGGCGCATCATGCTGATCAGCGGGCGCGACCTGCATTGGTACGGCGTCCACATGATAAAGGGCCTACCGATTCTAGCCGAGCGCCTGGGCCGCCTGCGCGCCTCCATCACTCCGGCTGGCTAGCCGCCGCATGGTTTGCGAGGGCGCGGGTCAACTTAACTGTCCATCGCCTAACGACCCGCGGTTCCGGCGCCGTCGCCGCTTATGACGAAAATCGTCTCCAGTAGTTGGTGGACCGATGATCTTGAAAACCTATCACGCCTGCATGGACGAAAGCATGAGACGGCCAAGCACGCTCGACAAATTTTGAAAGAGCCGGACAGGCCGATATGGAAATCGATGGAAGCGCTGAAGAAGGACTTAAACTTACTGATTACCTTTCCCACCGAGAAGCAGATGCGGAACTTCCTAAAAATCATCGAAACCTCTGTCGAGCCAATGAATCGCGGGGCCAGCGACGAAGAAATGGAGCAGATCGCAAAACAGTTGCGACAGGAAATGGAGCGCTAGGGGAAGTGGCCATGCGTTAGATCGAGCTGGCGAGTCCCCACACGAGGGACATTTATATGCGATAAACGACCAAACAAGTACGGGGACGGTGAAATGACGGCGATGGCCGTGACGGGTCACACAAAAAAGCTTACTTGGCCACTGCTGCGCGCCATGTAGCAGTCGCAGAATCACCACGGCGTTGGGCTCGACACGGTAGGCGATTACATACGGCGTGGCGCTCACCACCAGCTCGCGCGTGCCCTTGACCCGGCCCGGCTGGCCTATGTGCGGATTATCGACCAGATGTCGCACGGCGGCTTCAATCGCATCGCCCATGTCGATAGCAGCCCAAGGGTTGCGTTCCGCGATGCAGGCGAGATGGCTTTCACGGTTGCGCTCGGCGGCCGGTAGCCACTCAACCCTCACCCGGATCTCTTACCGGCACGCTTCACCAGCTTGGTGCGCTGCCGGTGCCATTTCGCCGAGATTTCTTCATGCGGGATGCGCTTGACGTTGGGATTGTCGGCCTCGCGCATGGCTTTCTCCACTTGAGCGCGAAACCAGGCGTCATGCTCTCGCCCCGCGCGCTGCTGTTTAACGAAATCCCGCATGAACTCGCGGACGATCTGGGACGCGGGCCGGTGTGTGGCCTCCGCTTCGGCCATGAACTCATCGCGCAGCTCCGGTTCCAGCTTCAGGGTGAACATCGCCTCTTTCGGCATGACGTCCTCCTTGGTACGAATAACGTATATACCACATTGATACCTAGCCCGCAAACCCATGGTCCGTTATGCGCCACCTGACCGACGGATCGGCCGGGCGCATGTCGGGCGCCGCCATACGGCCGTCGCCTTCACAGGCTGGAAGCCTGTGATTGGAGTTTGTACATTTTCTGTGGGGTGTCACCCGTTTTGCCGGTATATTCTGTTACCTATTTTGCCGGTTCGTACCCGCTAAGTCTCTGCCCCTTTTAGGGGGAGAAGGGCGCCGCTGCGGCGCCCAAGAGAGGGTCCTTTGTCAACCCACATTTTCCTGCGCGCGATCCAAGAATGAATGAGAGTCTGCATGAAGCACATGCGGCCGCGTTTTTGAGTTCCGCTGTCTCTGCTCATCAATTCATTCGGCGCGCAGTGGACCTTTTTGCGCTTGTGCAGTCTTCCCCGGAACTTATGAATCGCGCGCAGGAGAATGCGAGCTGAAAAAGGAGCCTCTCTCGGCGCCCAGAAAAGTGGGCGCCGTTCTCCCCCTGTCCGGGGGAGAGAATTACAAACAAATGTCCCAACTGATTTTCAGCGCACCCGCCGTCCCCCGCCGTACCTCTTGTCCACCTGCTTTACTGTCCCGGGCCAGGCAGAGAGCATCAACTGACCAGTGCGAAAAGCACTCAGTTAGCACCCCTGCGTTACCCAGTGCGCACGCTGCTGCCAAGCGAGATTCTGCCTCCGGAGTTGCTGACCTTTTGGCCTGGCAACTTGATCACTCGCCCAGTGCGTGGGCCAGCTATGCCGAACGCGATGAAACACGCCGGGAACACCTGGCCGAGGTGCAGGCTCACTATCCGCTGCCGTCATTTAGCATAGGGCAGTATCGCTCGTTTGCGGCGTGGCTGAAGCCGACGGCCCTGCAAACCAATCGCGGTTAGGCGCCCACGGAGCCTTACGCCTGCGTGGTCACCAGGCGTGTGCGCGTCAGATGAAGGGAGCTGATCTTCCACTCGCCGTTCACCTTGCGATAGGTCTCGTGGTAGTGCCCGAACCCATGGAGGAGACCGCCCTTGGTATCCACGATATCCTCCATCGCCCAAATGCCGCGTGCCTCCGTCTCGGAGATGATGTCGAGGATCGGCGTATGTCCCTGGTGCACTGTCACCGTGGGATCGAGCGTTTTCTCACACACGAACTCGCGTATGGCCGCGTGGCCGACGTGCCGCCTTGCGAGTTTTCCCTCCCGGCCCAGTGTAGAGACTGTTCCGTCCCACGCCAGTGACGCGTCCGGTGTGAATAGCGCAATCCACTCGTCCCAATTCTTGTGGTCGATATGATAGAAATAACTCGCCTTCAGGCGCTTGAGCGCTTCCAACTCAACGAGCCGCTGCAACGTATCCATTTAATGCCTCCCTGGTTTTGTGACCTGCACGAGGCTTGCCCCATTTTGCGTGACTACGCGGCACGAGATTACTCCCGGGACTCGATTGATACCCTCACCCGCGTTCCGATTCGCGAACCGCGCCCTCTCCCGTCCGGGAGAGGGTGTTCGAGCTTGCAGTCAGCATTGACCTGCAGTGCCTAACGAGAAAATCGATAGTCCCTCTCTAGTGTGGTGTCCCATTAATAACTTTACATTTGGCATGAGGTCTGCTACCGTGATGAGCGAGGTGGCGAGGATGGGCAGACCTAACACGGCATTAGTAATCAGCGATCCAGACCGCGAACAGTTGCGGGCATTGGTGCGCTCGCACAGCATGCCGCACTCGCTGGTGCGCCGGGCGCAGATCGTATTGTTGTCGGGCGAAGGCGAATCCAATCGGGAGGTGGCGCGGCGCTGCGGC
>DASZGF010000080.1:0-2458 GCA_035939115.1 Binataceae bacterium (SeqCode) | reverse complement strand
TTTCGGCACCGCCGGCACTTCGCGGGTGGATACCGAAATCGCGTGGGCGAAGCTGGGCGCGATGGTGGAGGGAGCGCGCATCGCCAGCCAGCGGCTATGGCGCTGAATAGGTATTGCCTCTGAGACAGCCGCGGCTTCCCTGCCCGCCCCTCACTCTATCCTCTACCGCCAGGGAGAGGAATCAAAAAGGTCTAATCCCTCTGGAGAGTCTCGCGCATAGGTCACCCAGAGCTGATTGTTGATCGCCTGGATGCCAAACGGCGCCGTATCCTGCTGCACATGCGGGTCGCTGAACTTACCGGGCACAGACACCTGCTAACCGATCGATACTGCCCGGTCGCGGCTGTCCCTTGAGAACCCAGAACCGATGGAGAAACCGGTACTGCGCGAACGCTGACGCGTTGGCAGGCTTGCTAAACCTCAGTGGCAGGCGGTTCCACCGACCGCAACGCTGCTTTGGCCGGCGCCGGTACCGCACGGGACCTGGAAATGGCCCCGTTAGCGGCAAGAACTGCAGGGGCTAGTAATCCGTGGCGACCGGGTTAATGCTGGATCATGGAAACCTCAGATCTGTTATCACGTCATCTAGCAGGCTGCGGAGTGCGCCGGGATAAACCGGCGTGGAGTTGTGAATGAAAGAGTCACGCAGGAAAGGAGTAGCGAACCATCCTGTCCCCAAGACGGCGGAACGCCACTCCTTTCGGAGTGAGCGTTCATATCCGTCCCTGGGCCCCAACCCTCAACCCGCGATGCCCGCGCCGCAACCAGAGGCGATAAGGCTGACAGGTTTGTTGGCTAGGGCTTGCAGTGTTTCTAGCGCCACCAGCACGTCACCTATGTCTTTGAATGTGGGGTAAGTAGCATCCGAAGCCCGCTGAGAAACGGCTCAGCGGTAATTCGACGGCATCCCCTGGGTCGAAGCGTACGCCCTCGCGGCGGTGCGTTCGTTGCGGCTGGCGTATCTTTCGGGGGCGATGCGGAACACCATCCGGCCCGGAGAACCCAGGTTGCGAAGGAAGGTCTCGCGCGCCGCGCCAGTCAGCTTGGCGTGGTCGGCCATCCCATCGAAGACCCGCTGGCGCACGGCGGGATCGTCGGTGAACTCGGCGCGCCCGATGATCGTAACGCCGCCGCGGCCGGGAACCGCGAAGACCACCGCGGTGCGCGGATCGCGGCGCAGCGCGACGTTCTTGGACCGGCCTTCACGCGAACAGATGTAGATTTCGCCGCCCACGAGTACAGGCACGAGGTAGGCCGCACCGGGTTCGGCGAGCAGCGTCCAAAGACCGTCAGGCCAGATCCATATCCGGGACTTTCTCACGCAATGAACCGGAGGTCTAACGCGGGGGACAATATTACGTACAACGCAGCTATCCGAGCCAAAAATCCGGAGGCAACCCCTCGCTGTTTCCCACGAGCACGTATTCCCGGCTGACACATATCGTTTCACTCCTCCCAAGCTGGCGGGATTACATTGCGCGAAACTCGCTAACGTATATTTTCGTACGGATGCCGCCGCTACCCCAACCAGGGGAAAGTTCTGTCCTGCCCCCAAGCGACTCAGGGTTATACACACGGCCTCATGAATTCCGAGTTGGGCCACCGCCGGTCGCTTGGGAACGATTGCCTCCACGGACGGTGACTGCGGCCACCATTCACGTCACATATCTGGATGTCACGCGTCGCTCTTGAAATCACGTGAAGCATCTTCGCACGTCGTTGTGACGCAACTTTTCACGCCTGTTTCGATGAGTGGAAGGACCAACACGACCCAGGAGGTGGCTAATGATCGATATGGGCGAACAGACAATCTTTGAGAATCCACTCCGGTGCGCAAGGCGGTAGCGCCGGCGACAACCGACGGCAAGTCAAAGAGGACTCCTCGCACCTGCGGGTTTGCAGACAGGATTCCGTGTAGCAGCATGCCCTGGCCTCCCCCGATGTCGACGATTCGCTCGAACCCTGAAAAATCGTAAACAGCAAGGAGCCCGGCAAGGTCGACCGAGGAACTGGAAGTCATTCCGGCGTTGAAGATAGCGGCATCGTCGGGATGGGCCGCCAGGTAGTTGAAGAATGTTGCACCGAAAACGTGATCGAAAGCTGGCTTGCCGGTTGCGACCGTCTTGCGCAGATCTGCCCACGGTCTCCAAAGAAATTCCGATCCAAACAGGATGGCGCCGCCTCGGAATGATTGCGGGTGGTCACTGCGGAGAGTATCGCTGAGCGCTGTTTGGCCATACCTGCCCGCCGCATCCTCGGCGAAAACGCCAAGGCTCGTGAGGAAGTGAAGTAAACGGCGGAGCGAGGGAGCGTATGTGGCGCCAATGTGCCACAGGCCTGGGCGGCCGGAAGCATATTTCATCTCGTGCAGTCGATTCTTGGCCTTCAGGCGGACGCACCCAATCACCGCTTGTACGTAGATGCGCAACTGCCGAAGTGGCTCCCAGATGTGACGCTC
>DASZGF010000079.1:0-31089 GCA_035939115.1 Binataceae bacterium (SeqCode) | reverse complement strand
CCGGTGCGCTCGACGTACTCCAACAACAAGGTCGCGTGAAGGAAATTCCTAACCAGGAAGAGCGAGTTCGGGCCATCGCCAAGAGCTACGTCGAATCCCCCGTGAACACGCTCATCGTTTCACCGGACAATGCTTCCCGCCACGAACTGAATCTCGCGGTTCGCCATGAGTTGAAAGCCACGGGCGCCGTTGCCCCGGAAGATCGTGATTTCCGTGTGCTGGTTCAGCGCCAGGACATGACTGGAGCCGAACGATCATGGGCCAGCCACTATGGGATCGACGACGTAGTTCGCTACACCCGCGGCAGCAAAGCGATCGGAATTGAAGCTGCCGCCTACGCATCGGTTGTCGCGATCAACCCAGCCGCAAACGAACTCACGGTCAGGAAAGCGAACGGAGAGCTTGCGACCTACGATCCCCGCCGCCTTACAGGCGTCAGCGTCTACCAAGAGATCCAACGGGAGTTCTCCGTTGGCGACCGCATCCAGTTTACTGCCCCCGACAGATCACTGGGCGTTGCAAATCGCGACATGGCCACGATCGAGACGATCCGCCCCGATGGTCGCCTATTCGTTCGCCTCGACAACAACCGCCTCATCGAATTCAACCCCAACGAGCATCGTCATCTCGACCACGGCTACGCCGTTACCAGTCACAGCTCGCAGGGCCTAACCGCCGAACGCGTCCTCGTCCACGGCGATACCAGCGTCCACCCAGACCTGCTCAACTCCCGCTTCGCCTACGTTTCCATCTCGCGCGCAAGCCTCGACGCTAAGATCTATACCAGTGACACTGCCGAACTTGGCCAAAGGTTGAGTGGCGAGGTTTCCAAGAGTTCTGCTATTGAGTTTTCCCACTCGACAGCTAACGCGATGACAGATCTCGGTCTAGGGCAGGGTATTTGAGGTCAGACCCGTGGCATGTTGCAAAACGTCATTAGATATGATTAAGTAATGACATATTGAGACATGAGCTATGGCAAAACCTCTCCAGAGGATCATGCGGTACGTCGGCCAACACGGGATCGTTAGGCCTCGCGACATTGAGGCCATCGGCCTTCCACGGGAATATCTCGTTCGTCTCCACCGCCAAGGCCGGCTCAGCCGGCCTGGACGCGGAATTTACACTCTGCCCGACGCCAAGATTACGGAACGCCACTCTTACGCTGAGGTGGCGAAACGTGTCCCGGACGCTGCTATTTGCCTCCTTTCCGCCCTTGTGTTTCACGAAATCACAACCCAGAGTCCTGCTTCGGTTTGGATCGCTCTCCGGAAAGGGGCAAGGACGCCTGTCCTCACTTCGCCTTCACTCAGGATCGTTCGACTGTCCGGCCCGTCGCTGACCGAGGGAATTGAGAATCATCAGGTCGAGGGTGTTCCCGTCCGTGTTTATTCAGCCGCGAAGAGCGTCGCCGACTGCTTTAAGTTCCGCAGCAAAATAGGACTCGATGTCGCGATCGAAGCTCTAAAGGATTGTCTTCGCCAAAAGAAGGCTAACGTCAACGAAATCTATCGTTACGCCAAAATCTGCCGGGTTAGCAATGTCATTCGTCCCTACATGGAGGCGCTGTGACACGCGAGAAGGGCAAGAACAAAGCAGCATCCATCCGCGCGCGCCTTCTTGCGCTCGCGCAGAGCAAAAATGAAGACTACCAACGGGTGCTGGGCAGATACGCCATCGAACGCTTCCTGTATCGCTTGGGTCGGTCGCCATATCGGGACAAATTTGCCGTCAAGGGAGCCACACTCTTTACGCTGTGGACCGGCCACACTCACCGGCCCACAAAGGATCTGGATCTACTCGGACAGGGATCATCGGCGATCGGCGCGGTTGAACAAACAATCCAGGCCATCTGCGAGATTCAGGAAGAAGACGGCCTTCTATTCGACAGCACCTCGGTCGAGGGCACAAAGATCAAAGAGGATGACGAGTACGATGGCGTTCGCATCAAGCTCCTGGCCGATTTGGCCGGAGCCCGCATTCCGATGCAAATCGACATAGGGTTTGGCGATGCCGTGTACCCGGAACCCGAATTGGCTTCCTTTCCGGTCCTCTTGCAAATGGAAGCACCTCTGATTCGTGCATATCCGCGAGAAGCC
Organism: Binataceae bacterium (SeqCode); assembly: GCA_035939115.1. Classification (GTDB taxonomy): domain Bacteria; phylum Desulfobacterota; class Binatia; order Binatales; family Binataceae; genus JAJPJA01. The sequence goes on along the minus strand of DASZGF010000079.1, from coordinate 28,990 downwards.
AGCATCGCTGAGAAATTCCAAGCAATGGTCCTGCTCGACATCCGCAACAGCCGGATGAAGGACTTCTATGACATCTGGTTCATCGCAAACACTTGGACATTCGATATGGTGTCCCTTCGCAACGCGATCCTTGCGTCGTTTGAGAGACGCGGTTCAACCATTCCAACAGAAGTCCCTTTTGCGCTAACGGACGACTTCCTAAACGATCCGCGGAAGACACAGCAATGGAGTGCATTCGTGAACCGGCTGAATCCAGGAGAGAAAGCCTCATCTCTTAAAGAAGTCGGTGCCGTCCTTCGTGCCTTCCTCTTGCCGTGTATCTCTAGCGGATCTCCGAAAAAGCCCGACAGTCTTTCATGGACTCCAAAACACGGCTGGAGTAACACCAAGCCGAACTCTTCTTCGGACCCCGCGACCACTGACTAAGGACAATCCTCGTCATTGGCTTTTGGCACTCTCGCAGCTCAGAATTCAGCGTTCCCCCATACAGTGTTCACGCGGAGAGGTAACAAGTAAATGCCACGAGGAAAGACGAGCGGCGGCAAGCCGCCGAAGCGCCCGATAGAGCGCTATGAACACCGCGACAAAAAACGCATTAACAATCCGCCCGTTGGGTTGGTGACACCCGAGACCGATCCGGTTGCGCCGACGCACAAGACTTACGAGTATGTCGCCCCCGTGCCATCAGTGAAACCCCGCCAGGAGTTGGACTACGATCTGCATCTTGATCCGCAGTTGGTCTGGGCGGGGCAAGAAGGAGCACACCTCGTTCGAGGTACCGACAGTCTCCTTGCAAGTACATGAGCGGATCGATCCCCACACAATCATCGATGCCATTCGCAAGCGCAACGGCAATGGCTTGCCGGTACAGTCATCGCTCTTCGAGCGCACGGAGGAAAGTCCTCCGTTACGCGAGGCCATTGACTTCTATCGTCACCCCCACGGTTGGTCGAATCGCCTCATCGCTGGTGATTCATTGCTGGTGATGAACTCGCTTCTCGAAAAGGAGGGCATGGCTGGGCAGGTGCAGATGGCTTACATCGATCCCCCATACGGGATTAAATACGGCTCTAATTTCCAGCCTTTCGTTGACAAGCGGGAAGTAAAAGACGGCAAGGATGATGACCTGACCCAAGAGCCAGAGATGATCCGTGCATTTCGCGACACGTGGGAACTCGGGATTCATTCCTACCTGACCTACCTGCGCGATCGCCTGCTGCTCGCACGTGACCTACTCCACGAGACCGGATCCTGCTTTGTGCAAATTAGCGACGAGAACCTTCATTACGTGCGCGACCTCATGGATGAGGTATTCGGCGTCGGGTCCTTCATCGTCTCATTCCCCGTAAAGAAAAAAGGCAGCCAAAAGAGCGAGATGGTTGATCCGGTTAACGACTACCTCGTCTGGTACACGAAGTCGCCTCGCCGGAGCGGTCTGCCAAAATTTCGGCCACTCTTTCAGGAACGAGCACTCGACGCGGATCTTCTTGCCGAATTTAAGTTCGTTCGCCTTCCCGACGGTCGCGAATTGGCGTTTCGCGATGTTCCTTCGCCCGATGAGCGCGACCGTGACTACTCACTGAACCCACGTCAGCTATTTCGAGTATCCGATCCCGTTCGCAGACCGGGCAAACCAGCAAGATGACTGGGCAAGCCAGGGTGCAATTCTGGCCAGTGAAACCAACACGCCGTTCTACGTCACGGGCGTTGGCGGTGCAGCGGTCAAGCCCGGTGCGCAGCCAACGGACATCAGGGCCGTGCGCCATGCAAACCAGAAAGCTGACCTGGCCGATTCTTTGCAGGTGTTCAACGCCGAGGAAGTGAAGCAATGACACCGGCAGAGCAGAAGCTACAAACATCAACTTGAAGAAGCGGGACATCTGGATGGCCATTGAAGCCAACCCGGATGTTCCCGCTGTGAGACTGGCGGTGGAGCACAAGGTCAGCAGCAAGCCGTGCTCCGCTTGCTCATGACGTACTGACGTAGGGCCTTGACCGCTGAGTCCCTCAAGGAGGCGAACAATGGTTGACAGAGAGAAGGCACTGCGGTTCCTCGACATGATGAACGAGGCCAATGTGAAGCTGGAGATTGAACACAGCAGCTACCCGGATTCCGAGGAGCTTGGCGAATCTTTCGACGATGACTACGACGCCGAAGAAGCCTGGTGCGCTGAAGAGTGCGGCCTGACCACCGATGACGTGCAGTTCATTTTCGACAACCTGGAGCAATTCCAATGAGCAAATGGAACTTGAAATGGCTGGAGAAAGTTTTCCCCTGGCTCCCTCTGATGTGTGATGGCTGCCACACCAAGCTGGTAGCCGACTACGGGAATGCAAACCGGCAAAACCCGCTGGACATCATGTGCGGTGTTTGCGAGGCCAAATTCAATCGCTGGTGCGACCGCAAGGAAATCGAAGTCGCCAACACACCGGACTCGGAGTCATTCCTATGAACGACGCCATCACGCCGGAAGAGATTCAGGCCGGCTTCCTTCAAGTCGTTGTATCAAAAGCGACCGCCGCAGATTCTGATGAGGCTACTAATCTCTCCTCTGCGGTCGCTTCTGATACAACACTAGGACTTGTCGGTACCGATCTGGCACGCTTCCCAGAAGCCTAACGTTTCTGGATAGTTTCCGGCTTGTCGACAATATGCGGAGAGCCTCCGACTTCCGGTTTGCTTCGGACCCGGGCAGAATTGGGATGTACGCAATCGCTAGCGCAATGCACTTACAGCGTCTCTCTGGCCCGCGCGATGTAGCGGACACTAAGTCTCAAACTTACCTGCGATTGGTTTGTGCATCTCCCGGAAGTTTCTCTCACTAAACGCCTCCTAACGTACTATCGAAACATGAGCCAGCACCCAGGTTATCTGGGTGTTGACTAGGCCAGGGGCTAGTCGTCTGAGATAGCGCATTTGTTCGCCGTCCAGCATTAGATCCGTGGTCTCAAACCCATCATGATTTGCGTCGGGAAAAACCTTGATGGTGAAATCCCGATTGCCCGCCGCCGTCAAATCCGCGGTCAGAGCAGTCACGTTTTTTGCCGCAGGCACGTTCAAATCCTTACCACCGTACAGCGCCAGCACCGGGATTTTGACTCGGCGCCAGAGCTCCGATGGCTTGATCTGCGCCATCAGATACAGCTTCTTGTGCGGCCAGCCCCTCTGCTCAGGCTCGCTCACGTAAGAAAACCATTTTTCATTACGATAAGGACCCACGAACGCCTGGAACTCTGCCCAGGCGTGATCGCTGAGCCCAGCCCCGTCGGCAAGCATATCGAATGCTTGCCGCTTGAATTCGAGCGCCTTTCTTAGGTCGTCGCCGCTCAAGCCGCTCGCTTTCAGATTCTCTTCCACTTCATTCATGAGTTCTGGGACATAATCCATCGCCGGACCCGCCCAGATCACGATGAACTTGATTCTGGGATCGCGGGTCGCGACTGCCGGCACAATCCATCCGCCTTCGCTGTCGCCTTCAATCCCGATTTGATCCGGATCAATGTCGTCCCGTTGCCGCAGGAAACGCACCGCGGCGAGAACATCGTCCGCCAATTCAGAGATGCCTGCCTCACGCCAGTCTCCGCTGGACTTGCCCGTACCCCTCTTGTCGAACGACAAGTAGGCAACGCCGTGATAGGCAAACCAGCCATCGTATGCGTTCCGCCTTGTCTGCGGTCCAGCACCCTGAATTCTAATGAGAACCGGATGCGGCCCCTTACTGCTGGGGAGCACTAATGTGCCGGATAGAACTACCTCACTGTCTTTGAACGTTACCTCTTCTCTTCGCTGGTCCAGCTTGTGGCCAATCTGGTGACCAGACTCATCCTCCCAGTGCAGAGCGACAAGGTTCGCGAGTGGATCGGTTGAGAGGCGGCAGCGTATGACCATCGGCACTGGGACTTGAAACGAAGGGCCGGCAAAAAAAGTATCCTGGGAAGACGGAAAGAGGACGCCAACCCGCCCCGTTGTGTAGTCGGAATAAACTGGACCCAAGGGAAACTTCAGGACTGACACCATGTGGCCGGGTTGCATTTCGTAATAACCAAGGAGTTGCTGTTCCGACTCGGCGGTCAATTTCACTGTGGGCACCAGTTGCAGCATTCCCTGTTTGTCGCCGCGCCTGACCGTACCCGCAAGCAGGCCATCGGAGAATCTGCCGTCGAACGACATTAGGACACCATCATCGGTCCAGGCGAACGCTATTCGGCCGTGCTCCACTGAAATTGCTGACAAAGGAATGTCCGCGCCACTGCTGGCTGGAAAAGCGATAGTCCCGGCCTTGGGTTCTCGGTCTCCACTCAGCCGCAGTCGAACCAAGTGTTTGATCTCACCGATCCTTAGTTCTCCAACCCAGTTCTCGCTAAGAGACTGATCTGTGGCGAGGAGACTCGGCAAACAGGCAAAAGCGGAAATCAGTAACGCCGAGAAAGCAATGATCCAACGGCGAAACATAAAAACCTCCTGTTGTGGCGCGTACTCGTGAATGCCTTTAGGACTACGAGGCCAAGCTGCACTACGAGAAGATTAGTCCCCCATTTCGCGTTGTATCGTATCATAAATGATGTATACACATCATATATGTCTTTACAAACTGTCCCAATACCTTGTGCCTGCACTTCGATCAAGAAGCTGTCCCGTGTTCTTGGGCGGGTCTACGATGCCGCGCTCGCTGCTTCGCCCATGAACGTCACTCAGCTAGCCGTTTTACGCTGCATCGGCCGCAGGACAGGCGAGCCTCTCATCCATGTTGCTGAAGAATTGGAGATGGACCGGAGTTCCTTGTATCGAGCCCTCGATCCTATGGTGCGGGACAACTGGGTGAAAGTCACCTCTGGAAGAGACGCCCGCTCCCGTACTGCGGTCATCGCTCCCAAGGGCTACAGAATCCTGAAGCAAGCGGGAAAGCAATGGGAAAAGGTACAGACGCGAGTAATTGAACGCTTCGGACGCCGCGAGTGGGCTGTCTTTGTGGCGAACGTGGAGAAACTGCGAGCCTGTGCCGAGGCGGAATGACAAAACGGCGAAGCCTTGTGCGGTCTCAGTTATAGGGTCGTGCACCCCTCAGATGTCCTCCAATCCAAGGTTGTCGTTTACCACATGGCTGAGCCTCTGCTTGCAGACACGAGGGCTCACACAACGTTATCGAAACGAGACTGACGCGAGCCGTGCCGCACGAACGGCCGGGATCGTCGACGCGGCGATCGACACTCCAGCCAGTAGCGCGGCTACCGTCAGAAGCGTCACTGGATCGAAGGGACCCACGCCGAACAGCAGGCCGCTCATAAGCCGCAGCGCCATCGGCGCGAGGACGATACCGATCACAACGCCGACCGCCGTCAGCGCCATCGCGTGGTCGAAGATGAGTGACACGATGTCGAAGGGCGTCGCGCCGAGTGCAACGCGAATCCCGATCTCGCGCGTCCGCGCGGTTGTCAGGTATGCCATCACCCCGTACACCCCGACGGCCGAGAGGACGAGTGCGAGTATGGCGAAAGCGCCCACGAGCCACGCCAGTTCGCGGGGGCGCGCGAAAGTCTCCCCGATCACGTCGTCGAAGGTTTTCTCATAGCTCACCGCTGACTGCGGATCGACCGCGCGCACAGCGTCCCGAATCGCCTGCGTGGCCGTCTCGGCGGAACGGCCTCTCACCCGCGCCATCAGGGTCAAGGTGCTCGTTGGGTTCTGCGCGTATGGAAGATAGAGTTGCGGCAGGCCGGCAGCGTTGGGCAATCCATCCTCACGTACGTCGCTGACGACCCCGACGATCGTGAGCATCTCGCCATTGGCGCGTGGAATCCAGAATGCGTGGCTCTTGGGGAATACAGGCCGCAGACGCTTCCCAACAACGTCGGTAGTGTTCCAAAAGCGGCGCGCGAAGGTCTCGCCGACAACAGCGACCCCGCCGCGCGTCCGATCGTCGGCCGAAGTGAAATCACGACCCACGCAAAGCCGAATCCCGACCGTGTGAAAATAACCCGGCGCGACAACCCAGTACCGCGCGATCCACCGTTGGCCTGGCGGTGGGGACTGTCCCTCGATGGTAACCGGCACACCCACGTGAATCACCGAGAGAGGTGGATAGTTGACAAGTGCCGCTGCGTCGATGCCTGGCGATGTGCTGAGCTGTTCGAGCATGGAGGCGGCGACGCGGACAAGTCGTTCAGTCTCGGCGTACCGCGGGTCGTTCAATGCCACCTCCGCAGTCATCATGCCGTCAACGATCACGCCGCGCGCGAGGCGCTGAAGGCCCAGAGCAGACCGCGTGAGCGCCAGCGCTGATGCCGTGAGTACGATCGACAGCGCCACCTGCCCGATGACGAGCGCGTGACGCAGTCCCCGGTTCGGCATGCCGGCGGTGACGCCGTGGGTCGAATCTTTCAGAGCGTCGACGACACCGGCGTCGGGTGCAGCACGAGCAGGCAATACGACGAAGACGAGCGTGACAGCGAGCAACAGCCCGCCAGTGAAGGCTAGCACCAAGGCGTCGACGCGAAATGGCTGGAGGCGATTGACATCTTGAAAGCTTACGGCGGCGTTCAGTGCGGTGACGATCCACCTAGCAAGCAGGATCGCAAGCGCGCCGCCTAAAACCGTGACTACAAATGTTTCGCCCGCCAAGTCCAGTGCAACGTGCCACCGGCTCGCTCCGAGAGCCTGGCGGATAGCCAGTTCCTTCCGTCGTCTGGCGGTCTCGGCCAGGAGCAAGTTGGCAATGTTGGCGCAGGCGATGAGTAGCACGAACGCCGCCGCCCATTCGAGCGTCAGCAGGATCGGCCGTGAGTTGGCAGCGAAGCTCGCCGAAAGCAACGCCACGTCGGCCGTCCACAAGTGGTCGGGAATCGGCAGTGACGAATACACCGTCTTCATTTGCGCACGCGCGCTGTCCAACGAAACGCGCGGCTTCAGTTTGGCGTAAACGTTTATCGATTGTTCGTGGTCGGTCGCGTCGAGAACGAACGGTCGGAAAAGATCGACTTCACGATTGAGGACGCGGAAAATCTTAAAGCTCGATGGCAGGACCCCGACCACAGTGCACGATGTTCCATCGACGTCGATCGATTGGCCGATGATCGCCGAATCGGCGGCGAATTGACGACGCCAGAAGCCGTCGCTTAGCAGAACGACCGCGTCGCGACCCGGCTGGGCATCCTTGTCACTGAACCCGCGGCCGAGGGACGGTTCGACCCCGAGCATTGGAAAGAATGTAGGAGCGATCTGGAATCCCTCCACCTGCAGCGTGCTGGTTCTCATTGACACGTTAAAGGCAACGCGACGGAAAACCGCGGTCTGCTCGAACGCCTCCACGTGGTCGCGCCAGGCAACCAAGTTGAAAGGCGCGATTGGCGCGGACGCCACCCCTAGGCCCCGACTGACCTCAAACACCCGCACGAGCCGATCGGGATCACGGTAGGGGAGAGGTCGGAGCAGAACTTCACGTGTCAAGCTGAAGATCGCGGCATTGACCCCGAGGCCCAGGGCTAGCGTCGCGACGGCTACAACCGGGAAAGCGGGACGCGAAGCAAGCGATCGCAGCGATCTGGGGATGTTCATCGTCACTTGGCCCCACACCAGCGCCGAGGAGTGCGGGAAGTCCGCGCCTTGCGATCCGGTCCCGTGCACGGTATCGGATCTGTTCCACTGATTCTATACCCGGTTTCCGCCAGGTCTACTCCCGTGTTGCGAGAAGTCTGCGGACCTTTATTTGGCGGATGGTGGGCGCCTCCCGGGATCGAGTCCGGATCACGGGCAACCCTTCCGTAATCCGAGGTCTTAGCCGATCACCTCGCGTCAAGCCCAGATTTGAAGCAGCGTTTCGAACGCGAGGCGCGGGCCATTTCCAGCCTGAACCATCCCAACATTTGCCATCTCTACGATGTTGGCTCGCAGGACGGGATTGACTATCTCGTCATGGAATACGTCGAAGGGGAAACACTCGCCGCGCGGCTGCAGCGCGGTGCGCCACAGCGCGCAACGTTGACAGAGTAAACGATCTGATTCGCGGTCTCTTTGAAGATCTGGAGAAGGAGCTGCGATATACCTATGTGAAGTATATGAGGCTGTATACGGACGTGCTCCGTGCTGTGTTGGTCGAACGAGGGATGACCAACGAAGCCGAGAAGCTTCTCCCGATTCATCTTTTCCTCGAATATGGAGCCGCGAACCAAACACTCATCAACCTGATGGCGACCGGCCTGTCGCGCACTAGCGCATTGCTGTTCAAGTCCGCTCACAAACTGCGCGACGATTTGACACCGTCCGAGTGTCAGGGCTATCTGGACCGTGTAAATATCGACCGCACAGAACTACCGGCGATCTGCAAAGCGGAGATTAGGCGACTGCGCCGGACGAAGGTCTAGCCTTCGCGGTCGCTCTCGTGGTCTGGCACTTGAAGACAATCGAAGGACGCCTGGGCTGTGACGTTTTCAGAGCATTGCGAGAGACACATTCTGGATTCCAACCGTCGGGTAGCTTTTCAGAGAAGGCAATCGGCACAACCTCTATCGAAAGTTCGAGTGACTGCATCTCCGCCACGAAGTGTCTAGCTTTCTCTCTTGCAGTAGGGGCCCGCGTCTCTTTGGCAGTCAGACTTCGACCAGAAATGAGCGCGCCGTTGACCACTCCCTCCGGCGTCTTTCTATTAGCGCCACAAAGACAGTGCATTTCTTCGCGCCCCAAGAATTTACATTCTCTTCATTATTTCTGCGCGACGCACGACAAGAGTTGGCGTATACTCCGCCAATCTCCACAACGGGTCGGTCCCCATGAATCTCACTCGGCCCATTCAGATTCCGGACACCTTCACCCCTGCGAGCCTCGCCAACGAGCTTCGCCTGCGCATCGCAGGAGCACCCGCGGACGGCAGTGTTCCCGCGCCACTCAGCTCACCCGTCATCGTCTGGGCTGACGCAGGCAGCGAAGCCCTCGTTCACCTCGACAGTATTCAGGTGCGCATGCTTCCCGGCACACTCCTTGTCTCGCTGGACTTTGAAACCGACCAGACCGGACGAAGCCCGCTCATCGTCGCGCTCACGCTTTCCGCCGACCCGAAAGATCCGGCCGGGCTCGTCGCTGCGACAGACGAGTACCCGCGCGGAGACGGACGTCTCGCCGCGCGATGGGGCCGCGCATTTCAAGCTGCAGCCTGGGCCAGCCTGCTTTCCATTGCGCAGGACCACGCCGCACAGCGCTCGCTCGCTCCGCGCAACATCAGCGTCGGGCCTAACGGACTCACGCTGCAGGCCGGGCCGCCGCTCAGCATCGTTCCCCAACCCACGCCGCAACCCGGCAGAGCCCCCACCAACGCCAGTAGCAAGTCCCGCACCAAAACGAGTGGCAAGGCATGAGCGCCCCCGCTGGACTCGCAAGCGAACTCTCCGATGCCGGCAAAGCCATAGGCCTGCTCACCGACAGCGGAGACCTCAACAACGGCTGGTTCAACAATCCCGGCGACAGCCTCAGCACCATCCTCGGTAACGCGAGCCAGCGCGCTGCGCTTCTGCGCCTGCTTGACGTCATCCTGCCGCCATCAACCGCCGCCGGCATCCCAGCCAATGAAGACTGGCACCCGCTGCTCGGCGATCTGCCGCTGGGCAACCTCTATCTCACCACTCATGACACCGGCAGCGGCATCCTGTTTGGCGCCGCGGGAGATTTCGGCACAGACAACGCGCGTTTGCGCGTGCAGCTCCCGCTCATTAATGCCAACTCCGGCGTGCATTCGCAACCCGGCCCGCTGAGCATTCAGTTCCGCCTGCAGGTCGGCCTCTCGCAACCCGCCGATCCCATCACGCTCAGTGCCATTTCGGTAGTCGCCACCATTGCACCGCCGAACATCTCAGCCGTCATCACCCTGGAAAAATTTTCTTTCGACACCAAGCCGCCTGCAGACCTGGTCCTCGATCCTGCCAACCTTGGATCTGAAGCTGTGCAACTCGCGCTCGGCCTTATGCACGAGGTTCTTGCCAAGCTCGCAGCCGCGGCCGGCAGCGAGGCCAAGGCCGTCGCCGACCATCTGCTCCCCCTCTTCGGCATCGGCGACCCTGCCATTCCCCCGTTCCCATTCGCCACTCTCGCTTCCGGCCCCGCCGCGCTTCAGGGGTGGCTGCAATCGCTGCTCGCCGGCCCGATCACAAACTGGCTCACCCACCTCGCCGGACTCATGGGTGTTGGCGCTATCGTTCCCACCGGCTCCGGCACAGACGCCGACCCGTGGCTCATTCCGCTCGTCACCATCAACCCGCAATCCAATCTGTCCCTCGCCCTCGTCCACACAGATTCCGGTCTGCGTGTCGGCATGCGCGCCCTCGTCTCTGCAACCATCGGCAATCTCGAAGCGCAAGCTGACCTCGCGCTCATTCCCCTCAACGGCACCGCACACGCCACCGCACTCCCGTCGGCCTCTTTCCTCTTTGTCAAAGGCCCGGGCCTCGTCAACACCGGAGCCATTAAGGTTGACACCCTCCGCGCTGGAATCAACTGGAACGGCGCATCGCTCCAGCCACTTCTCGAACTCCTCAACGTCACGCTCGGCCCCGTGCCGCCGTACCCGCGCATCGACCTCACCAACACCAACTCCGTCGCCGCTGCTGCCTCCGCCGCTGTCCAGGCTGCCATCCTCGCCGCTCTCGGCAACGGCGCCGGACGCCACCTCGCCGCTCTCGCAGCCATCGTCGCGCCCACCTCCGACCCAACATCAACGCACATCGTCGACCCCGCGGCGTTCGTCGTAGATCCGGCTGCCGCCATCGCGCAGGCCCATCGCGCTGCGCTTCTTGATCCCGCGCACAACTGGTCAGCCATCCTCAGCGAACTCGCGGCGCTCATCGGTCTTCCTGCCGCTGTCTCCGGCACCGGAACGCAACTCGATCCGTGGCTCGTCCTCATCGGCCCCGCCGGAGCACCGCAGGTCGAGCTTGCCGCATGGAACGCGCAAACCTTTGGTAATCCCGCCGACCCGCAAAAACTCCGCATTGGCCTGCGCCTCTCCGCCGCCAGCGCGCCGGCGGAATTCTCCTGGCTCGCCGAGCTCTTCGCCTGGGATCTGCCATCCAAAGGCGCCGGCTCCATCTCTCTCATGGCCGCGCAACACGCCGCCTTCCGGGTCGAGCCCGGCCCCTCCACCCCGCCAACCGCAGGCTTCACGCTCAGCGCTGACTCGTTTTTCGCCGGCTTCGACCTTGCGCCCGGTTCAGCCGCTGCGTGGCATGCCGGAGTCAACAACCTCAAGCTCGCCTTCGACGGCACCTCTGTCAGCGTTCCCTCGCTCACCTTCCCGCCGGCAGGCGGATTCGACGCGTCCAACCCTGCAGCAACGGCCGCCGCACTCGGCATCACTCCTGCAGACCTCGAACTGCTCCTTCGTCTCCTCGTCGCCCGCGCCGCCCTGAGCTGGGGCCAGACACCCGGCTTCGTCTTGGCCGCGCTCGCCGGAGTCCACAACTCACTGCCCGGCCTGCCGACAGACTGGCCGGCAATCACCGGCTTCCTGCCCGACCTCTTTCCCGCGCTTCGCACCTGGCTCTGCACGGTCGCCACGGGGCTCTCCGCTGACGGCTCTCCTTTCCTGCTTGACGCGCTCGGCTGGCTGCAATCGCTCATCAGCGGCGCGCTGCCGGACTCGCTCGCCCCCGACCCGACAAAGCCGGCCTTCACCATCGCCCTGCCCGACGGCGCCGGAATCTACGAAGATCCATGGGTTCTCCCCATCGCCCCCGACGGTTCTGCCGACGCAGTCGCATGGCTCGAGCCCGCGGGCCCGCCCGCCAACTGGTTCACCGTCCTCGGCACTCGCGCTGCTGCCGCGACGGACATCTTCACCCTCGCCGGACTCGTCCGAAATCTCGCGCCTGACGCCTTCATCGGGACAGACCCCGCCACCGTAGCCGGCGGCCTCAACCGCATCGCCAACTTCCTCAGCTCCAGCGACGGAGTGGTACCCGTAGACTCGCAATTCCCCACCGGCCCTACCTGGACCAAGGGAAACCCTGTAGCCGCTGCTCACTCCGCACAGCCGCAGGACCCGGGCGCCATCTCGCAAATCAAAACGCAAATCGACACCCTCGCCGGAGGGGCCGCCAGTCCGCGTGCCGTTCTTCTTCTTGGCCCAGCCTTCAGCGACCACACGATCTGGTCCGCGTTCATCGGGGGCAGCCCCACCGCCAACTTCGACCTCCAAGTCCCCGGCATAGACCCCGCCGCCGTCAACCTCACCACCGTCACTGCCGTCGTAGACTTCTACACCGCCGACCTCTCCGACACCGGCGATCTCGTCACTCAAATCACCAACGTAGTCGCGCGCATAGCCGCACTCCGCCCCGGCATCCCCGTCACTCTCGTCGCTCACTCCACCGCCGGAGTCCCCGCCCGCGCCTTCACCGCCGCCAACCCTGCCCAGGTCAACGGCCTCATCACTCTCGGCACTCCCCACCTCGGCGCCGACCTGCCCTTCCTCACCGACCCCAACTTCACCGCCGCCGTCCGCGCCGCCCAGTCCCTCAGCAAAAACATCCCCGCCGGTCCCATTCGCGACGCAATTGACCACATGGTGCGCGCAATTGACGGCTATCTGCCCACGCCCGCCGGCCAATTACCCACGCCCGCACCCTACCCCATCGCCGATTTCGCCGGCGCAGCCTCCACCGATACCGGCGGAAAACCCGCCTTGGCACTGGGCGGAACTATTCCGGGCGACCTGCTCTCCGTCCTCAAACAAGCTATCTCCGCGCTCGCCACCACGGCCGCGGGCGCCGCGACCCCCGCCCCAACCCACATCGCTTTCGGCCTCCGCGCCCACCAGCCCTTCACCGCGGTGGCAGAAGGGGCCCCGCAACCCGACATCACCATGCGCGCCAACCTCTTCCGCATCGCCCTCAACTCGGCCGCCCCACCACCGCCACGCCCCGCCCAAAGCCTCCGCATCACCGTCGCCCTCTTCACCCCTGGCGGCTTCCTCCTCAACACGCCCGACGCCACCATCCGCAGCTTCGAATTCGGCGTAGACATCACCACCACCACCACCCCATTCCTCACCTTCCACCAGGCCGCCTTCCGCGCCCCGCTCCGTCCGCGCATCTCACTCACTGACGCCGCCGCTCAACCTCTCCTTGGCGCGCTGATGCAATCCATCTCCAACCCCGCGCCCAACACGGGAACAGCGCTCGACTCGCTCCTCTCCGCCCTCCAGGCCTTCGGCATCGCCACACCCAGCGCGCAAGGCGGACTCGGCATCTCCGCCGACGCGTTCAACGCCGTCACCACAGACGCACGAAGCTTCTTCGCCTCACGCGTCTCCGTCGGACTCGCAACTCTCGGTTTCCCCATCTCCATCGGAGCGCTCCCCATCGCGCTCGACGTCACCGGAACCACACCCACCATCCGCACAACGTCGCCCATCTCCCTCACCGCCGCCGCGTCACTCGAATTCGACACCGCCGCACCGTCCGCCACCTTCCACATCGGCGCACTCGCCCTTGGTTACAGCGCGGGCAAACTCACGCTCGCCGCGTCACCCTGGCTCAAGCCCATCGCCCTCCCACCCTCAACCGCTGACCTGACCACTGCCCTCAACGATGCACTCCCACGCCTGATCTTCTCCTCCTCCGCGGGAGCAATCATTGAAGCCCTCACCGGTCCCGGCTTCCTCGTCGGCCCGCTCGACAGCTTCTTCTCCAACACCGGCTCCTCTGCTTCGTCACCCTCCTCTCTCGGCGACGGCAGCGGTGGCTTCGACGGCCTAAAACTCAACACGCTCCTCCAGCAACTCAACTCCCTCGCCGGGTTCCCACCCGGCCCGGGCTTCACGCTCCCCGCGGGATTCCGGCTCACCGCTGCCGGCAACAACCCCGTAGTCCTCACCCTCGCCACCACCGCACCCATAGGCGGAGTCCTCGGAGTTTTTCTCACCGCATCCATCGACAAACTCCGCCACATCACACCCGGCGGCACTATCTCGCTCACCACACCCCTCACCGGCACCTGGCCCTCCGTCACCATCACCTTCGGAATCGGCGCCTCCGGAATCACGCTCGTCATCGCCCCGTCCGGCGTCACACCCATCCAGATCCTGCCGACGTTCAGCGGTCTGGGCGTGCTCATGGGCGCCGCCGAAGCACTGCTGCCGCAAGCCCTCGACACGCTCATCACCGCGCTTGCACCAGCGCCCGCATGGCTCACTGACATCCTCGACGTAGCCAAGGCCATCGGCATCTACGACGACGTAAACCAATTCAAGACGCACACCGATGACCTGCGCGCCCTCCTCAGCGGCACCTTCCTTGCCGCCTTCGACAACTCCAAGCGCGCCGCCGTCGCCACCGCCGCCGCCAACTTCCTCAACTCCCTCGGCGGCCTGCCCGGCACTGTGGCCGCTGTCGGCACCACCATCAACTGGTCCTTCGCACTCGGCGGCGCGGACTCTGGCACTATCGCCATCGCGCTCGGCTGGGACGGCAGCGGGCCTGTCGCCTCGCTCACTGCCTCTCAGGTCAAACTCGGTAGCGGCGCCATCAACCTCGACTTCGGCGCCGGATTCGCCGCCGGCGCCCTTAAAGCCACTGCCGGATTCGCCGTCCCGCTCGCCTCCGCTCTCAGCATCGATCTCGCGCCCAAACTCGACATCGCCTTCGCCTCGAGCACATTCCAAGTCAACATTTTCCCACTCGCCTCTGGCAACAACAATGGCCCGCTTACTATCACCCTCGCGCCCACCGTCAGCGTCACCACCAACGCTGACACTCCGCAGCAGCTTGTCGAAAACCTCATCCTCCCGCTCGCCGCCAACGTCGGCCTCAACTCCTTCCGCAACAAGATCACCACTCCGCTTTGGACCGGCGGCAAGACCGCGGAAGATCTTCTCGTCGCCGCTAAGATCATCAAGAAAGGCGCCGCGCCCGCACAGGACACCGTCAACACTCCGCTGCCCGGCATCCTCACTATGGCCAGCGGACTCCTCACCGGACTCACGCCCATCACAATCCCCATCACCACCGACCTCGGCCTCGAACTCGCATCGAGCGGCAGCCGCTTCGGCATCGGCGTCAAGGGTCATCAGGACTTCACCATCGGCTCCTACCAGATCTCCGCGCTCTTCGGTGCACCTTCAGACTGGGACTCCGGCGCCGACGCCGGCCTCACCCTCAACATCTTCGACACAGGCAACAACACCATCACCTTCAGCCCCGGGCTCTCCGTCGCCGGCTTCGGCATCGGTCTCACCGGGGCCAACGATGCCGCCCTTATCGACACATCTGTCTTCCGCCTCGGCGGCTTCAAGGGCTACGTCTTCTTCGACTCTGAATTCATCTCCGGCCCGATCATCAGCAACTTCGGCCTGGGCATGGAACTCGACAAGCTCGGTATTCCGCTCGGTCTGGCCACCGGAGGAAACGTGGGCGGCGACAATCCCGTCGCCTCCAGTCTCCTCCGCTCCGACGGCGGTTCCGCCTCAGCGCCCGGAGACAAGCAGCCCCTTAACCCCGGCGTAGACCTGCAGGCATGGGCATGGAAGCACCCGTTCCAGATCAAATTCAACGGCTCCAACTCCATCCTCTGGATCGGCATCCACCGCTCCTTCGGCCCCATCCATATCGACCAGGTCGGTATGCAAATCACCACCGCCGACGTCGGCCTCCTCATAGATGGCTCCGTCAAAGTGGCAGGCCTCACCTGCCAGTGCGACGAGCTCACCATCGACATCCCCTACAAACACATCGGCGATCCCAGCAAATGGTCGCTCGATCTCAAAGGCCTGGCCGTTAGCTTCGAAGGTCCCGAGGTCACCGTAGCCGGAGCGCTCCTCAAGAGCGACGGGCCGCCGGTCGAATACGACGGCATGCTCCTCATCCAGCTCTCCGAATTCGGCTTCATCGCCATCGGCGCGTACTCCACGCCCACTGACCCCGGCAGCACCGACACCTACACATCGTTCTTCGTCTTCGGGGGGGTCTTCATCGTCATCGGCATCCCGCCGATCATCGAAATCACTGGGCTCGGCCTCGGCATCGGCTACAACCGCGAGCTCGTCGTCCCCGACGACGTCAACCAGATCCCCACGTTCCTCCTCGTCGAAGCTCTTGACGAACCCGACAAAATCGCCGACGACCCGATGGGCGCGCTGCTCCACATCCGCGACCAGATTCCCGCCCGCCGCGGCAGCTTCTGGCTCGCCGCCGGACTCCGCGGCACCTCCTTCGTCGTCGTCCACGTCACCGCCATCATCTATGTCTCGCTCGATCGCGGCCTCGAAATTGGAATCCTCGGCGTCGCACGCATGGCGTTGCCCAGCGACGACACCGCGCTCGTCTCCATCGAGCTCGCGCTTAAAGTTCGCTTCAGTACCGCCGAGAGTCTCTTCTCCGTCCAGGCACAACTCACCAGCAACTCCTACCTCCTCAGTCCGGACTGTCAGCTCACCGGCGGCTTCGCCTACTTCATGTGGTTCGCGCGCTCGCAGTTCCTGCTTACTATGGGCGGCTACCACCCCGCATTCCACAAGGAGCCGGAATACCCCGATGTTCCGCGCCTCGGCTATCACTGGTCCTTCCTCGGCGTCGTCAACATCAAGGGCGAGTCCTACTTCGCCCTCACCAATTCCTGCGTCATGGCCGGCACCCGCATGGAAGCCACCTACGGGCCTGACTGGCTGCAGGTCTGGTTTACCGCCTACTGTGACTTCCTGCTTTCCTGGGACCCCTTCTACTACGACATCGGCATCGGCATCTCCGTCGGCGCACGCTTCCGCATCGAGATTTGCTTCTTCGGCTGCGTAGACATCGACATCAGCGTCTCCATCGGCGCCAGCCTGCATATTCTCGGGCCGCCGTTCCATGGCGAAGTCACCGTCGATCTCGCCGTTGCGTCTGTCACCGTTCCCTTTGGCCCGTCGCCCAACCCGAACAAGACGCCGATCTCATGGCCCGATTTCGTCCAGAAATATCTGCACGCAGACCAACCCGGCAATGAAGCCGTCGTCGCCCATGTCCTCTCCGGGCTGCTTCCGCCCGACCCTCCGGGCGGACAGCCCTCACCCGGCACGCAGGACCAGCCTTGGAAGATGGCCACCGAATGGTCCTTTCAAACAGAAACCCGCATGCCTGCCTGGGCCTTCTCCGCGCAGACCGAGTTCGACCGCGCAGACGGCGAGTGGGCCACACGTGTGTTTGGCCACTTCGAAACACTTCACGCTGCGTACAAGTTTGATATTGCGCCCATGCTCGTAGACCAGGCGCATCAGCAGGTCCGCAGCAATCACAAAATGCAGATTTCGGTTCAGGATCCCAACAACAGCAGCAACTGGATCATCATGGTTCCCGCCGACAGCCCGCTCGTGCCCGAAGACGACCGCCTCATTCTGCACAACGAACGCTTCCGGCTGGAGCCAGTCTTTTCACAGGTTTCTGAAGCCACTTATCATCTGCTCCCGCACGACGACATTCCTGCTGCCGCCCGCACGCTCCCAACCGTCACTGGAATCAAATTAACTGGTGTCGCACTGTTACAAAATGAGAGCGCCGTAATCGAAATGCTAAAGCTTTTCGATTATGGCTTCAGTCGTCCACTGCCATTTGCCACTTTGACTGTGACAATTATTGGAACGTTACAGGCGCTGGGTCACGATGCAGACACTCTCGCGCTGCTGGCCACTGCGACAGACTCTCCAAAGACCACCAGCGCCGCCGCGACGATACTTACCGCCTCCGGCTTCTTCAGCACCGCGCGCACTGACACCGGCCTGCCCGCCGCGGGACTGCACCCGCTCGCCACACGCGCCCTGCGCCAGTACCGTTCTGCACCGCCGCTGCTCACCCCCATCACCACCGGACTCACCATGAACCCGGTCGGCCTCAAGCCGCCGCCTGTCATCACCAAGGTTCCGCCCGTACTCACCATTCCTCTCACCAATCCGCGCCTGCGCGCCGTCCTTCAGGGACTGCCCACTCCCACCCTCGACGTGCCGCCGCTGCTCCACACCACCGTCCTCAAAGTCGGCTCGCCAAAACTGCTACGCTACGCCGCCCCGCAACTCATGGTCGTCCCCGGCTCGCGGCTCGAATTCGTCCGCTCTGCCAACGCACCGTCACCCACTCGCATCGCGCGCAGCCCGCGCACGCAGCGTCACTTCGAATTCGGCTTCTCTCAGGGCCAAGCGCACAGAAAAGCATTCACCCAAGCCGAAAACCTCATCTCCGGCAAAGGTGTCACGGTTCCGGCCGGAACGACCCATGTCTGGGACGTGCCACTCGATCCGCCGCACAGCATCCTCGTCGTCGGCAATGCCATCGGCCGCGTCACCTGCTTGACCAGCGCCGGAAATCCGGTCAGCGACGCCGAAGTCAACCAGGGTGAGTTCCAGCTTCCGTCCGGCTGCGCCATGGTCGCCGTCACCTGTCTCGGTCTCACCGCCGACGGCATCGCCGGATGGCAAACAGGAAACCTGCTCCCGCAAGTCGGCTCCACGAGTCTGCTTGGTCGCCGCTGTCTCATCTTCGTGCCCCAGGTAGCTGCCACCATCAAGTCGGGCCAGCCCTCCGCCCAGGCCATGATTAGGCTCTCCGCGGCAATGGTTGACCAACCCGGCGTAGAAACCTGGCTCCCGCTCGACACTGCAGTCGTCGGCGTCTTGCTCGATGTCGAAGACCTCTGCACCGCCGCCGACGGTGACCTCGCCATCGGCATCACGGGAGGAACGCTCTCCACGCCGCCGCTTCGGGTCGTCGGCGGCCGCCGCAAGCTGCTCCTCTACGACGTCCTGACGCGCGACGACAAATCCGCACACCTCATCATCTCCGTCGCAAGCCACTCCGGCGCCAGCATGGCCGGAATCGTCGGCCTTGCCGGCACGGCCCAGCAATGGGCCATCCGCTTCAACGGCAGTGTGCCCGAGCAGCTCGTGCCCGACGGGCCCTCCACGCCGCACGGTGAAATCACCGCCAAAATCTTTACCGCTATCACCCAGCCCACGCCATCACCAAATCAAACCACCCCGCCAAATCGGCCGGCGCCACCGGCCCAACCTCGAGTCGCATGACCAGGAGAACGTCCCATGGCTGACCCAAACCCCGGCGAAATGATCCTCTACGACGACATCCTGCCGCCGCTGCTCGACAACTCCTACCGCATGTCTGTTTCCACCGGCGTTACCATCTCCGGTGCCCCGCAGCCGCTCAGTTCGCGCGATTCCTTCTTCAACATCGAGGGCCCGCGCTTTTCACTGCCCGCTACTGAAGTCGGCGGCGTCTTCCCGCCGCGCAACGGCCACGGTGCTTTCTCTGAATCCATTCCCCACATCGCATTGCTCCGCCGCACTCTTCCATGGGAACGCGACCTCGATCCGCAAAACCTCATCGGCACTCCTTCGCTCATCCCCAACACACCGCCACCGCAGGGCCAGGTACCGTGGCTCGCCTTGCTGCTCTTTGAAGAAGGCGAGTACACGCTGCTGCAGAACCAGCCGCTCGAGCAGGTCGTCCCCACCGACGTCTTTCAGCGTCTCGGCAGCCCGCAAAACATCACCTGCGAGGCCATAGAAGCGTCCATCGATCTCGTCACCTCCATCCTCCCCTCCAAGGAAGAACTCCAACTCCTCGCCCATGTCCGCCACGTCAACAAAGACGACCGCGAGCTCAGCATCGAAGGCAGCAACGGATACTTCGGTGTCGTCATGGGCAGCCGCCTGCCTAATGAAAACGCCAAATGTCGCGCTTGCCTCGTCTCCCTCGAAGAACGCAGCGACCTGGTCTCGAAAGACCCGCCGCCCGTGCAGCCGGTCTTCGGCGGCTTCTTTCCCCACGCGCTTGGCGTCCGCCATGCTCCCGCCGTCGCGCATTCTCCAGTCCCTCTTTCACCCGCCCTCTCGCGTTTCCGGCCCGGCGTCACCCCCATCATCGGAAATTTCCTCATCGCCACCCGTCTCGTCCTGCTCTATAGCTGGCAATTCCAGACCATCGGCACTGGGACCTTCCGCGACCTCATGCAAGGCGTGGACGTTGGCCTCGTCGGCAAAGTAGCCAACGCCGGCCACCCGCCCCTCACCGACACCTGCCACCTGCCCATCTCTGTAGACGACCGCGCCGGAGTCCCGGAAAAAGTTCTCTACCGCGGGCCGCTCGTCCCCTTCCAGCTCACCCGCGACACGCTCGGCCCCTACCACAGCGCCGACCAGGCCCGCCGCGTCACTCCCGAGACCGGCGCCGAAGACATCTCCTACGCCTGCGCCTTCGAAGCCGGCCGCCTTCTCGCCTCCGCTGACCAGCGGCTCGCCCAGGAACTCATGCGCTGGCGCCGCGAAGCTTACAAGCAATCCGCTCGCGCCGACTCCGTCGCCCAGGTTTCCAAAGACCTCGGCCTCGCCGCCTCACCCGACCTGCACCTGCCTATTGTTCCGGTCCTCGCCGAGGCCACCGTAGCCCACTTCGCCACCGGCGCCGGCCCCATCGCCGACCCCTCGGGCCTAAAGCAAATTCAATCCGTAATCGGCCTCAACCCCGACGCCGTCCAGAAGGCCTACAACCTCCCATCCCGCGACGCTGCAGTAGCCATACTCGGCGGAGACGCCTTCGCCCTCGGCGCCTCCATCCCGCCGCCCACGCAAACCCCACGCCCCGCAACCACCATCGACGCCGTAGCAGCAGACGCCGCCTCCCTCGTTCGCCTCACCACCGCACGCGACAAAATCCTCAACAATACCGCCGCACTGCTCGGAGGCAAGCCATGAGAGCCGCCTGGATCTCCTCCGCACAATCTCTCCGCTCCCGCTACATCAAGCCCTTCCAGGTCGCCGACACCGAACCCGAAGCTGAGATGCCGCCCTACATGGAATCGTTCCTCGCCCATCTGCGCCTTCTCGTCGGCGTCCCCTTCGAATACCTCATCCCCGACCCGCGCATGCTGCCCGACGAGTCCATCCGCTTCTTCTACCTCGACCGCTCCTGGACCGACCGCCTCGTAGACGGCGCCATCGCCGTCGGCAAAATCGGTACTCGCGAACAAGCCCACCACCAGGCCCACCACCCCGCCGTCACCCAACAACTCGACCTCACCGAGCGCGGCGTTCGCAATCTCCAGCGCGGCAAATCCTTCCCTGACGTCAAAACAGATCTCTCCGGCCCCCAACCACCCGCCGGAATCATCACGGGATTCCTCCTCCGCTCCGGCGCCGTCGCCGGCTGGCCCACCATGGACGTCCGCGCCTACTCGACCGACATCCCCGAGCCCCTCGAGCCCGCCTCCGCCGACGCCCAGGCTAAGCAGCTCCGCACCCTCCGCCTCGAGCGCCTTTCCCCCGCGATACTCCTCGCGCTCTTCGATGGAATCCCGCAGCTCGTCTTCCTCGAAGAGCCCCACCACGGCGTCCAATTCGGCGTCCACGCTGGCCGCACCGCATTCGAGATCGACCTCCGCGACGCCACCGGCCACCAAATCCGCACCAACCCGGCCGACCCCAGCTCCGACCCCATCACCCAATCCGTCCCCATGCGTGCCAACACTAACCGCGTCATCGCTGTCGCCAACCTCCGCGCGGCTCTCGTCAACCAAAGCCTTACCCATCCCCTCCCCGCGCAGGTCGGCAGCTCCGCCTTCGCCATCGAAGTCCTCAACCCGCCCTGGCGTCAGCGCTTCGAAGGCACCGTAGACCATGCTGAAAAACCCGGTGGCTCCGGCGGATTCGTCTCCATCGTCACCGTTGCCAACCGCGTCGCCGACGTCGCCACCAAAACCGCATTCCAGAACGCCATTACCTTCGCTACGGAACACGGAGGCTAGCCATGGCCATCAATCGCGACCAGTTCGCCATCACCGCCGCCCACTCCCTCACCGCCTCCGCCGCTATTACCTGGCACGATCTGCTTCCGCGCACTCCGCGTGTCATGGTGCCCATCCACCTCGACGCACTCGTCCTCCGCCAGGACCCAAGCCAGCCCGGCTCGCAAACTAAATGGGCAGACACCCGCATGTCCCCGCCCTCCGGATCCGGCGACCCCGTTCCGCGACTCTCCCTCCTCCCCGATCCCTTCACCGAACTCCCCACCGGCGACGTCGCCACGCTCCGCAAGCGCGGAGTCCACCTCCACTGGGCACTCCCCGACGGACTTACCCGCGGCGTCACCGCCGATGCAAAGACGCCGGCCTCCTTCCCGCCAGTGCCTGACCGCTGGCTCATCGTCCGCATGTTCCCCGACCAGTCTGGCTCCCCCCGCCGCGCCGTTCGCGGCTGGGTGCTCATCGCCGGAGGCGACAAGCCCGAAGTCCACGATCTCCCCGGCTGGACCGAGCCCGGCCCCACCCAAGGCTCCAAAGGCCCGCTCACTGCCATGGGCCACGGCGATCCCGCATGGGCCGCCTACTACGACAACGTCCTAGACCGCCTCAGCTTCTTCGATGACCTCTCCGACATTCGCCAGGGGCCCATCGCATACCTTGTCTGCGGCTGGTACTCTGACCCGCTTGCCGACCCACTCGGCTCCAGTGTCCAGTCCCTCTCCGCTTTCGACGCCAAAATGTCCCAACTTGGCTGGGAACTCGACACCGGCGAACTCCAGGAGTCCTACAGTCGCTTCACCGCGCGCGTTCAGGCTGCCTCTGTCCTCGGTCTCGCCACCGCGGAAACTTTCCGAGCTGCCTCTACCACCTCGCTTCTCAGCCGCCTGCCGATCAGCACCGTGTCGCTTCCGCCCGACGTCGCCGGCTCCACTCCCGCCGGACTGGACAACTCCGGCCATCCCGTCGGCGGCTCTTACCAGTCCAATGGCGCATGGTGGCCATCGCAACTCGTCTGCCACGGCTCTGTCGTCGCCATCGGTTGGCCGGACGTAGGTTTTCCCGGCGCCGATAAAGGCCTCATCTCAGAAGAGGTCGGCGGCCCACCTCCCGTTTCTGCCGTCCGCGTCGTCTTCGGCAACACCATCACTGAAGCACTGAGCGACCTCGTCGCCCTCACCAACAACAAACCGGAACAGGCCCGTGTTCTCGAAGCGTTCGTCCTCGGGGCGCTCCAGGAACTCGACCAGCCCGACGGCACCGCCCGCGTAGATGCTCGCCTCCACTCGAACGCCTTCACCTCTTTCCCCGGCGGCGACGAAACCACAGAAACGGTCACCATCGGCGCACCCCCCACTCCCACACTCCCCACCAGCCCGGTCCCATCGCAGCCCGGTATCTTTCCGCACAAACAACGCATCCACCCCGGCCCCATCATTTTTCCCGTCAGTGTCTCCACACAAAGCAAAGCCGCGGCGCGCTTCCTCAACCCCGAACTTCAGAGCGAAAGCAACGTCCTGCAGGGCAGACTCAGCGATGTCATCTATAACGTCACACCAGTGGCTGCCGCACTCAGCCAAGGCCCTAAACAGGTTGACGCCAAACGCTCCGCCCCGCGAAAATTCGAACCTTCCGATCCCGTCCTCATGCTCCAGGGCTGCGCCCGGTCTTACAAACATGGCGCGGACGGCCGCTTCTCTGAAGACGGCAAACTCATCTGCCGCCTCACCGGATTCGCCCACACGGAAACTGCCTGCTCCACCATTGATGGCGGTCCCGTCGGTCGACCTTCCATCACCGGAGACGACCTGCTCCTAAATAACATCGGCAATGGCAGCGTCCCGCCCGAGTGCGAAGACCTTCTCCGCGAAGCCGTCCTTCAAGACCCCGGCACCGCCGTCCCCGCCGCGCAAATCTCGACCGGACTCAAGGGCGCTCAACTCAACGCTATCGCGCAAAACTTTATGGTGGAGCAAACATCATGGTGGGCCACCCGCGACATCCGCGTAGACCACGGCCCCCTCACTGCCGTCAGCGGTATCCGCGGCACTCTGCCGTCACCCATCTCAGTCTCCGCACCCATCACCCCGTGGGTTCCGCTTCACCTCGACTGGCAAGTCCAGTTCATCCCCTCGGCCGGCGGACAAAACGACTGGGTGCTCGATGAAATCGACTACACGCCCGACCCTGCGAAGCTCCCATCGCCCACCGACACTAAGAGCGGAGTCATCTTTTCCGGTCGCGCGTTGCTCACCGGAGGCGCGGCCGGAAACCTGGCGTCCAGCGTCCGCATTGCGCTCAAACAGGCAGCCAGCGCCGCCGGATCAGAACCACTTGTACCCAACCAGGTCATTCGGAATCATTCGGCCATCGCCGCAAATCTCGCCGCCAAATACGCAGAGTTGGTGATTCAGTCGAATGGAGGCCCAGCGGGTGGTGGCGGGAATGGAGGGGGAGGCGTACCACCTGTCGATCGTTCCGCGCTGGGTGACATTGCGACCACTCTCGAAAACATGGACGTCCTCGGCGGGGCGCTCGACAACTTCGACACCCGTCTTCGCGGTGGAATCCCCGGAGACGGCAAATCCACCACGAAATCCGCCGGAAAATTCACCGACGTCTTCATCCAGCTCCGCGCCGGCTTCCTGCGCATCCTGCGCCTGCGTCTCGTGGACTGCTTCGGCCAGATTCTCGATCTCGACCCGAGCAAAGTCCTCGACACCGAGCCCGTCAGCATCGACAAGCGGCCCGACATTGCCGCAATGCCGCCGCGCTTCACCTCACCCGCGCGCGTCACATTTCGCTTCATGGCTGCCGACGGCAGCGGCAACGAGGCCAATCCTGGAGTTTCACCCATCTGCGGCTACCTGCTCCCCAACCATCTCGATGGCGACCTCGAATTTTTCGATCCCACCGGCGCTAACGTCGGCGATGTTCGCCCGGACGCTGCAGCGGGAATCGTCTGGGAAGACGCGCCCGGTGTTCCCTCCACCGTCGGCGCCTCGCCCGAACTCGCAGTGCCCAACACCTTCCTTGCTGGAATCGCACGCGGTCTGCTCGACTGGGGATTGGCCGACGCCGATGCCAACCGCGAAGACGCGCTCAGCGCCCTGCTCCGCATCATTGACTCGACCCTTTGGACCGTCGATCCTTTCGGTCACACCGGAGACGAACATCTCGCGCTCCTCGTCGGCCATCCGGTCGCCGTTTTGCGCGCGCGCATGCGCCTCGAAGTCACCGAGCCGGTCACGCCCGAGTTGATCAACCGCCTAACCTTCGAGCTTCGCATCGGCGCGCTTACTCATTGGCAGGATGGTCTGTTCGGCTACTTCATCAACGACGACTACCGCACCCTCTACTGCGCCGATGGCGCCGTCGCCGGTTTCGCACGCGAAGTCGGCCCGGGCCGTGGCTTCCTCCAGCCCATCAATCTCGTTGAGAACTACTACCAGACCTTCTCCGACGATCTCGGCGCCGGAGTCACTGAAGGCAAGACACCCGTCAAGCATCCTTATGTGAACGACGACGGCTTCTTCCGCTCGCAACCCAATCAGGACATCAATCTCACGTTGTTAGTAGAGCCGCACAGCGTCGTGCATGCCACCACTGGGCTGCAGCCGCGCAAGGAGATTGGCCTTCGCCGTGAATGGATCGCCGATGCACTCGCCAAAATCTCTCCAACTTTTCGCTTCGGCCCCGTGCTCGTAGACCCCAAGCGCCTCCGCATGCCCATTCCCAACGACGTACGCGGCACATGGAGTTGGGACCATCGCTCCGACATCACCACCTGGGCCGAGGACAAAGTCGTCAACGACGCGGGCGACGCGTTCATCACCGACAACCCCGCCAACGGGCAGGAAGGCTGGCTGCGGCTTAGCCCTGAAGTTCCCTCCAAACCACCCGCAAGCTAAGGATCAGCCATGAGCGACGATGCGACCGATCTACTCGACCAGTTCGAAGAGGAGCACACCCAGCCAATCGCACCCACATTCGCACCACAGGCGGTGAAGGTTTACCTCGACGCACTCAATGATCTAAATGCCCTCGCCGTTCTCCCTTCAGGACTCTGGCAGCAAATCGGCCCCGCTCCTCTCCGCGTCGACGCGCGCCAGGACGTCTTCGGCACGGGGCCAATCGCCGGCGCGGTGGCCGACATCCTTATTCATCCCGACGACCCCAACACCATCTTCGTCGCCGCCGGCCACGGCGGAGTTTGGCGCTCCACCGACGGAGGAACCACTTTCACTCCAACAATGGACGGCATGCCCTCGCTCTCCATCTGCGCGCTCGGCATAGACGCTGTCAATCACGATGTCATCTATGCCGGCTGCGGCGATTTGCTTCAAGACCTCTTCAGCGAAAACGTTGGACTCTACAAATCTATCGATCGCGGCCTCTCCTGGGCCGTTGCCGATGGTGGACTGAACGCGACCATTTTTCGCGGACGCGGCATCACCCGGATCGTCTCTAACGCAGCGGACTCTCTTCTGGTCGGAACCACCGACGGCCTCTTTCGGTCCGTGGACGGCGGGCTCAACTTCGGCGCTAACGCTCCCGACTTTAATGACGGCAAGCAGATCTTTCTCGGCATCATTTCCAGCCTCGCTCTCGATAAAGCCTCGCCTGCCACCAGAATTCTTTTCTGTGTCTCCGGTTCCAGTCCAGCGCCCACCGGCGGCGTCTATCGCCTCGAAATCGACAGCAACAATCCTGCCGAAAGCCTCTTTTCAAATCCTGGCGCGCCGGCCTTGCCTTTCGGCGACCTCGTTCTCGCCCAGTCCACGCAGCCCAATACCGACACCCTTTATGTAAGCGTGCAACGCGATGTCCCCGCTACTGCCGCTGTCCCCGCCCACTCCACCTACGTCGGCCTCTTTCGTTCCACAGACGCGGGCCGGCACTGGACTCCGCGCCCCGCAGCAGCCACTGCCGAGCAATCTGACACGCCTCCCGACCAGACCAACTACGACCTCGTTGTCGGCGTTGACCCCGGCAACGCAAACGTCGTCTACGTTGGGTTTCAGGAACTCTTTCGCTCCACCAATGGCGGCGGCACTTTCGGCGCCGCCGTAAGTCACGGCCTCATCCACTTCGACCAGCACGCGCTCGTCTTCGGTACACCTGCGCAACCGTTCACCCCGATGTTTGCCGGTGAAGATGGCGGCTGCGCCAGCAGCAATAACGGAGGCGGCAACTGGCAAAACCTCAACGCATCTTTCGCTACCAACTTCATCACCGCAGTCGATATCGGCCTCGGCTTCCTCAATCACCCCGTCACCTTCGCCGGAATGCAGGACACCGGAATAGGCGGCCACCGCGCCACCGACCCTGGCACCGAGTGGCACGTCGGAGTAGACGGCGACGGACGCCGCGTTTTTGTCGATCCCGCAAATCCGCAGATCGCGTACGGCTTCGAAAATCAATTCTTCGCCCGAACGGTGAACGGCGGCAACGCATGGGCGATTTCCAATGGCGCCGCGCGCACCGTCGGCATGGGACTGCCCAATCGTGAACCCGCCGTTCGCCGCATCGGCGTCAATCCCAACGGCGCCAACCCTGCACAACGAGTCATCTACGTCAGCCAGGGCCACGATCTCTTCCGCTCCACCGATGGCGGCGTGCACTTCACCGCCGTGGTGGTGCCCTTTGCCGTGGACATCTCCGCCATGGCGTTCGCGGTCGGCGATCCCAACCGCATGTGGGTCGGCCTCGGCGACGGCACCATCCACTTCACCGCCGACAACCTCGTCACCTGGGACGCCGCCGGCTTCCCAACCGCCCCCGGTGGTCCTCCCGCTGCATTCGTCCAGGGCATCGCCGTCGATCCCGCCGACCCAGCCCACGACCGCGTAGCCGTCTGTTACGTCGGCACCGTAGGCCACAACGCGAAGACTCGCACCCAGCATGTTTTCCTTCGCGACAACGCAGCCGCGCCCTGGAAAGACATCAGCGGCACCGATAACGCTGTTCCGTTCGCAAATATTCCTGATATGCCGTGTTTTGCCATCGTTTTTGACACAAAGACCACGCCTTCCACCATCAATGTGGCCGTGGCAAACGCCGTGCTGACCAGCCAGGATCTGGGAAACACTTGGAAAATATTGGGCGTTGGTCTACCCAATGTAACCTGCACATCGCTGGCCATAGATAACGTGGATACAGCCGTAGATCCACGCGTTTTGCGCGTAGGAACCTACGGCCGAAGCTGCTTCGAATTCACCAAACCCGCGGCCGGTAAGCTCTTTGTGTCCGGCAATTTAGCTTTCCCGCCGTCTGCCGTAGGCCAAACCCGCAGCCTCACCCTGCAGATGTTCAATCCAGGCGCCACCGCGCTCAACATAACCTCTATCACGGGCACCACCGCCGACTTCCAGTTAATCACCCCCGTCCCCATCTCTATCCCCGCAAACTCCCAAAAACCCTGCGAATTCCACTTCACCCCCACCACCACCGGCAACCTAACCACCACCATCACCATCACCACCGACGAACCATCCACCACCACCATCCCAGCCAGCGGCCAATCCACGCCCACCACCAACACCTCCTCCCGCCTCGCCGTTCTCGGGAATTTGAATTTCGGCGAATTAGACACGAGCAAGACCTCAACGCTTACATTCAATGTCTTCAACATGGGCACAAAGAATCTGAACATCCTCAGCATCAACCGCAAGGACGGCAGCACGGATTTTGAGCTGCTTAGCCCGCCGGCATTTCCGCTGCTTCTGGGCCCGACAATTGACCAAGAGTTCACGGTGCAGTTCAAGCCCAGCAGCAAGGGACCACTCACCGCGACATTTGAAGTGACCAGTGATGCCAGCCGCGCCACTGCGCTAATTGACGCCACCGGCACCGGCACTTCTTCCATGAGCAAAGTGCTCATCGTGATCATTGTCATCGTGGGAGTCGCCGTCGTAGTGGGAATCGGTGTCGGGGTCTACGAGGCAACGAAGAGGAAAGGCTAGAGGATTCCGTAGGGTGGAACAAGGCCCTGGGCTAGGGACACCTGAAGCTTCATCTCATTGAATGTCATCGATTTACTGCTATGCGACTCGTTAAAGAGCGCAGCCTTTCATCAATTTTGCGCTCTAACCTTCTAACCACCTTAATAAATAATGATGTATTGGGAAAAGTTAATGCCAGGGGCTGCGCGAGTCCTTTGGACAAATTTGGACGCAATGCAGATGTGTTTCGCGTCTGGATCGGCGGAGAAAAAGGCCGTGTTTGAGGAACTGG
>DASZGF010000078.1:0-20548 GCA_035939115.1 Binataceae bacterium (SeqCode) | reverse complement strand
GCTTAATCCCGCCGACGCTCCTTACTATCTGCCGATCGCCGATGAAGTGGAGATCTTTACCGCCGCATACAAGGCGCGCTTGCCGGTCCTGCTCAAGGGACCGACGGGCTGCGGCAAGACCCGCTTCGTCGAGCACATGGCCCATCGCCTGGCGGAACTTCCCGATGGACCGTGCGAGCTGGTTACCGTTGCCTGCCACGAAGACCTCACCGGCAGCGATCTGGTCGGCCGCTACCTGCTGCTGGCCGATGAGACCGTGTGGGTCGACGGTCCGCTGACTCAGGCGGTGCGGCGCGGCGCGATCTGCTACCTGGATGAGATCGTCGAGGCGCGCAAGGACACCACCGTCCTGATCCATCCACTGTCCGACCATCGGCGCATCCTGCCGATCGAAAAGCGCGGCGAGATCATCCAGGCGACCGCCGGCTTCCTGCTGGTGATCTCCTACAACCCCGGCTATCAGAGCATCCAGAAAAACCTGAAGCATTCCACCCGCCAGCGCTTCATCACCATCGAGTTCGACTACCCACCCGCCGACAAGGAAACGGCAATCATCGGGCATGAGGCGGGCGTGAACGAGGAAATCGCCGGGCAACTCGCCCTGCTGGGTGAAAAGGTCCGTCATCTCAAGGCGTCGGGACTCGAAGAAGGCGTATCGACGCGTCTGCTGATTTACGCCGGTGAATTGATCGGTCAGGGAATCACCCCGCGGCGGGCCGCCACAGTCGCCGTAACCTGGTCGCTGACCGACGAGCCCGACAGCAAGCGGGCCATCGGCGAAGTAGTCAAGGCGATCTTCCCCGACTAGCGCGATCTCGAGCCAGGCAAATCCGGATGGCCATGCCGTGATCGATCTGCGCAGCGACACCGTTACCCTGCCCACACCCGCGATGCGCGAGGCGATTGCGCGTGCGGCGTTGGGCGATGACGTTTACGGCGAGGACCCGACCGTCAACCGGCTGCAAGAAATGGCCGCAAGCCTGACTGGCAAGGAAGCAGCGCTGTTGGTTGCCAGCGGCACGATGGCCAATCTGATCGCGCTGATAGTCCACTGCCCGCGCGGCCGCAAGGCGATCCTCGGCTCCAAGGCTCATACCTATGTATATGAGGCCGGCGGCGCCTCGGCGCTGGGCGGTATCGTGATGACGCCAGTGGCCAACCTGGAAACCGGCACGATGGATCTGGTCGAACTCGAGCACGAACTCGCCACCCCGCCCGACGCGCATTTCGCGCAGCCCGCGCTGCTCGCGTTGGAAAATACCCACAACAATTGCGGCGGCGTGGCGGTGCCGGCCTCGCATATGGCCGACGCGGCGGCGATGGCGCGCCGGCACCGGGTCGCGGTCCATCTGGACGGTGCGCGGATTTTCAACGCAGCGATCGCCCTGGAGACTGACGTCGCAACGCTGGCCGGCTATGCCGATTCGATTTCGTTCTGCCTGTCCAAGGGGCTGGCTTGTCCGGTCGGCTCATTGCTATGCGGCAGCCGCGATTTCATCGAGCAGGCGCATCGCGCACGCAAGCTGCTGGGCGGCGGAATGCGTCAGGCCGGAATTATCGCGGCGGCCGGTGTGGTGGCGCTTGATGCGATGATCGAGCGCCTGGCCGAAGACCATCTCAACGCGCGCGCTTTGGCCGAAGGTCTGGGACTGGTCGCGGGCATCAATGTACAGGCCGCGTCGCGCCGCACCAACATGGTCTTCTTCGAACTCGACGGAGAGGAGGCCGAGGCCGAAAAGTTCCATGCCGCACTCAAAGAGCGCGATGTTCTCGTGGGCCGTCGCGGACTCAACAGCTTCCGTGCCGTCACCCATTACGGGATCGACCGAACCGCAATCGATCGCGCCGTATCCGCGTCCGCCGAAGCAGCCGGAGAAGCCTTCGCCGGCTGAGGGGATTCAGAACCGGTAGTTCACTTTAGCTGTTGACTAAATGGTCGCTGTTGACTCGACGTTCAACAGGAGGTATTTAGTCAACAGAGTGGAATCTCACGCAGAACAACAGATTGTCCACCGCTTTTCGGACCTTCTAGCTGAGGCTGGAGGCCTGCGAATATCGCGAGCTTCATCGGGCCAGACGAAGTCGGGACCTGACGTCATTTTACGGGCCGGCTCACACCGTTTTGCGGTTGAATACAAGCCCTCTGGCGCGACGGGCCCAGTTGCCGCCGCAATCGAGCAACTCCGGAGGCACGCGACGGACTCGCGAGAGCTTATTCCGGTCGTAGCGGTGCCGTACATGGGCGATGTCGGAAGAAACATCTGTGAGAAAGCCGGGATGAACTGGATCGATCTCAGCGGCAACGCGCATCTGAGCGCGACCGGACTATTCGTACACGTGCAGGGCCGCCCGAACCTTTTCAAAGCCACGGGAAGACCTTCCGATGTATTCGCGCCAAAAAGCTCGCGAATCACGCGTGCCCTTCTTGCCAATTGGTGCAGCGCTTGGTCAGTTGAGGAACTTAGGAGTAGAACGCGTCTTGCTGACGCCTCGAAGCGAGATGAAGGGCTCGGAATCCGTGCGCTCGCCAAGACTGCGGTCATGGATCCGGGATTCACGAGTCGCGTTGTAGACAGACTTGAAGCTGAGGGCTTGATCGGGGGTTTGCATCGTAAGTCTGATGGGCGCCTTGACGCTGTGCGCGCGACCAGGCCGGACCTTCTTCTGGACGCGTGGCGCGCCGAGTACAAGTTCTTTCGGCACAATGTACTTCAGGGCCATATCCCGGCACGCAGTAGCGACGAACTTTTGGTTGAATTGGACAGACAGCTGAGCTCGGCCGACATCAAACACGCAGCGACAGGTCTGGGAGCCGCCTGGCTCTTCACTCACTTCGCGACTTTTCGGCTGGTTACATTTTTTGTTCGCGAACGCCCGGAGAGCTTTCTTCGCGACATTGGGTTTCGAGAGGATGCGCGAGGCGCGAATGTTTGGTTGGTGGTTCCGAATGATGAAGGCGTTTTTCAGGAAGCGCGCACACCCCGACAGTACGACCGCGCCGCAAGCGACGATCTCAGCGACATAAAGTGCGTCCATCCGGTTCAGGTCTACGTTGATCTAAAAGACCACCCAGAGAGAGCCGCCGAAGCTGCGGCCGAGTTGCGCGACCGTCTGCTCGGATGGTAGCCCATGCGCAGGCGGCGAACCACTACCGGAGCCTACTCGCCGGCACAACTCGACCGCGTGCGGGCAACCTGCTTGTACGTCGCTACCAAACTGGGCGACCTGCTGGACGAAGTCGTTATTGTGGCAGGACTGGTACCGTCCCTGATCATCGATCAGAAGAAACTTTCCTGAGAAGCCGACCGTCACTTGGGCACACCGGATCTTGCTTAAAGACCGGCTTCTCGCAGCTCCTCGCGAACGGCGCGGCGCACGGCGGCCTCGATTCTGCCGCGCCGGATGTACTCGCGCAGGGCTTCGTTGATGAGACTCTGGTAGTTGCCGCCGCCCACTTCGTGCACTCGTTTGCGGAAATGGTTGAGAATTTGGTTGTCCAATCTGATGGTGATCCGGGTCTTTCCCGGCTCCGGTGGTACCACCGCTCCGCGCTTGCCCTTGCTGAAATCGTACTCGCGCTTCATAAATTAATGCTTCGTACGCTCGGAGGGTTGGTCTCTTGTGGCCTAGCACACACGTGATCCATATGCTCACCATACAATGACTTGCATCGCTGGCAGTTCAGTCGCGGGCCTGATTTTCTTTGCCGTCATGGGTTTCGTTTTTATGTGGGGTGCACATCGCCGATGGCGCTGGCTCATCGATCCCCCGGCAGAATTACGGGGCTATTCCCAGTCATTCATCAAAAGAACCTTCGGAAAGTCATTTCTACTCGCTTGGACTTATTTTTTGGGAGCGGTATTCCTCGGTCTTAGTTGCTGGGTGGTAGGTTGGAACGTTCTCCATGGGTGCTTCACAAAATAATTCAGCTGTGTTGGATGCAAGCTGCCCAGATTGCCTCGCGGCATGCGTACCTTCACCTTCTCCATCTGTTACACTACCCTGTCAGGCTACGAAGATGAACTCTTTGCAAGAGCTTTTTTTATTGCGCGGGCATATTGGACTGGT
Organism: Binataceae bacterium (SeqCode); assembly: GCA_035939115.1. GTDB lineage: Bacteria > Desulfobacterota > Binatia > Binatales > Binataceae > JAJPJA01. The sequence goes on along the minus strand of DASZGF010000078.1, from coordinate 16,480 downwards.
CACCGGCGCCTCTTCGGGACTCGGCGTCGAATGCGCCAAGGCGCTGGCCATTGCGGGCGCCGACGTTGTGGTGGCGGCGCGCCGGGGCGAGCGGCTGGAAACGCTGGCGGCCGAGATGCGCAAGGAGTACGGCGTCCGAGTGCTGCCTGTAGCCGCCGACATCACGGTGGAGGCCGACCTCGAACAGATCATTTTGCGCAGCGTGGCGGAGTTGGGCGAAATCGACATCCTGGTCAACAACGCCGGTATCGCGCCGACCGGACGCGCTGAACGAATTTCCCGCGAGATGTGGGAGAGCGCCTTGGCGCTCAATCTCACCGCGCCGATGTTTTTGGCCCAAAAGATCGCCGCCCGTCTGATGCAGCGGCGCCAGCCGGGCCGCATCATCAACATCACCTCCGTCCTCGGGCAGGCGGCCAGCGCTATTTATCGCCTGTCGCCCTATACCGCGACCAAGGCGGGACTGGCGAATTTGACCCGTCAACTGGCGGTGGAATGGGCCCCATACGGGATCAACGTGAATGCAATCTCGCCCGGATGGATTCCGACCGAAGCGACCGAGGGCGGCATGGCCAAGGCTGGCAATCGCGAGAAGATGGAATCGCTGACGCCACTGGGCCGCCTCGGCCTGCCTGAAGAGATTCGCGGCGCGGTGATATTTCTGGCCAGTCAGGCCGGCAGCTACGTGACCGGATCGGTGTTGGCCGTCGACGGCGGCTACACTGCCTGGTAAGAAACGCCCCGCATCCTTTTGAAGACCGATATCAATAATGCCGACCGGACATCCAAATCTTAAAAGCCAACTCCTCCATCGCAAACCTGTGGCGATGCTACTGGAGGACGCCGCCTTCCATGAAGGCGGACTCAAACGCGCCCTGGGCGCGCTCGATCTGACCGCGCTGGGTATCGGCGCAATCATCGGCGCGGGCATCTTCGTGCTGACCGGGGTCGCGGCGGCGCGTCTGGCAGGGCCCGCGGTGACGTTGTCGTTCGTGGTCTCGGGCTTCGCCTGCGCAATGGCGGCACTGTGTTATGCCGAATTCGCGTCGATGATCCCGGTGGCCGGCAGCGCCTATTCGTACTCCTACGCCACGATGGGAGAGCTGGTGGGCTGGATCATCGGCTGGGACCTCATCCTGGAGTACGCGGTCGGCGCGGCGGCGGTGGCCGTGGGATGGTCGGGTTATTTGCGCGTTATCCTGAGCGGGATTGGGATCAATCTCCCCGTCGAGTTAACCAATGCTCCCGGGTCGGCGCCCGGTGCGATCGTCAATCTGCCGGCGCTGCTGATCGTCGTCGTGATCTCGGCGATACTGGTGATCGGAATCTCGGAGAGCGCCCGCATCAACTCGATCATCGTTGCGATTAAACTGACCGCGGTAGCGATAGTCATCCTGGTCGGCGCCTTTTACGTGCGTCCGGCCAACTGGAGCCCGTTCTTGCCCTTTGGCTGGCACGGGATCATGAAGGGCGCCGCCGTTATCTTCTTCGCCTACATCGGTTTCGACGCGGTCTCGACCGCCGCGGAAGAAGTCGTTAATCCTCAGCGCAATCTGCCCATTGGCATAATCGCCTCGCTGCTGGTCTGCACCGTGCTCTACATCGTGGTGGCAGCAGTGGTGACCGGGATGACCCCGTATAAAACTATCGATATCAACGCTCCCCTGGCTTCTGCCTTCGTCAACCAGGGATTGAACTTCGTCTCGGCGATCATCTCGCTGGGGGCGGTCGCCGGCCTGACCTCGGTGTTGCTGGTGCTGCTTCTCGGCCAGTCGCGGATTTTCTTTGCGATCTCGCGCGATGGCCTGCTGCCGCCGGCGTTTTCGCGCATTCATCCCCGCTTCAGGACGCCCTATATTCCCACTATCGTCACCGGAATCGCCGTCGGAATCACGGCCGCCTTCCTGCCGATCCAGGAAATCGCTGAACTGACCAATATCGGCACCCTGTTCGCGTTCGTGCTGGTATGTATCGGGGTTTGGATCCTGCGCCACGCCGACCCTGATCGCAAGCGCCCGTTTGCGACTCCGCTGGTGCCGCTGGTGCCGATTTTAGGTGTGCTGTTCTGCGGCTTCCTGATGGTGAGCCTGCCCGAAGTTACCTGGATCCGTTTTTTTGCCTGGCTCGCGTTGGGATTGATCATTTACTTCAGCTATGGCCGATTTCACAGCCGGGTGAGCGCGTTGGCAAACGGCGGCGCGCAAGTTCAGGAAAGCAGCGCCGGCCGCTCGCCGCGATGAGGGAAAATCGCTTTCGCGAGGATGACAGCGCCGGGGCAAAAAAACGCAAGCCACTTTGTGCGGCGAGCTTCATTCGCCGCGCCGCCGGGATTCTGATTCTGGTCGCGGCGCTTGCAGGCGGGCATTCGTCGGCCGGCGCAAAACCAGTTGCTGTCGACGCATCGCTCGATCCTTCCACATGTCACCCGCGCGCATTGGTGACCTCGGACAACGACATCCGCCTGGACCAGGACGATCGCCCGCCCGGTCAACCGGTCAAGATTGCGGCGCCCGTAATCAAGCGGCTTCAAACCGCGGCCAAGTCACTCCTGGCGCAACTCCCTCCCGGAACCGCGGAGGGAATGACGTGCGACGATCTGCTCCAGCACATATATCGGGTTTCGCTTCCGAAGCATCGCGAGTTGTTCGTTGCCGAAATCTACGTTGGGCTCGGCGTAGGTTACTTTTATCTGATAGTTCACGACCCGACGACGGGAGCGGCAACCCGCAATCCGCCGCGCATCGGCGCCAAGTATCCGCAGAGCTTCGGCGCCGGCGATCCGCTGGTAACAAAGCCTTTCGTCTCGACCGCTGACCTGTTCCACAACCATCAGCCGCAGATCGTGTTCGAGGAGCGCGTGCATAACGGCACGATGTACAACGCCGTCGTCTACCATTATTTCGATATCCGCCCGGACCTCAGTCTGATCCGCGTTCTGGCCCGTGAGACTCGCCTGATGGCGCTGCAACCCGATGGCGCCATCTTCATCCGCGAGCTGACCCCGTTGAGCGCGACCGCCTGCGGCTGGATACGTTCGAATTACCCAGTCCGGATTCGGCGCAGCGCAAAGAACTGGGTTACGTGATTCTCGATAGCCCCGGTGCGGGTGCGCCTTTTCGCGTTGTGGAGCGCCATCCTAAGGATTCTGCGCAATTCAACTGTCTGGTCACGTGCGAGGATGAATCTCCGGGCGACGATGCGTTCCTGCGCAAAGGCTATACGTTCTATTATTGAAGCCGCGGTGCGCGGGGAACCCTTGCCTTGACTTATAGCGGCAGGGCGTCTAATCGACGCTGAGGAACCGATAGACCCAAGCGCGCCCGTCTGAAAAACTGAGTTATGGCCGGGACGCGGCGGCTCCGGCGGCTTAAAAATGGAACTGAAAGAGGAATCATTCAATGGCACTTTTGGAAGGCAAGGTCGCGATCGTAACCGGAGCCGGACGTGGAATCGGGCGCGAGGAAGCTCTGCTAATGGCCAAACATGGCGCCAAGATCGTGATCAACGACCTGGGCGGACACTTTGACGGCACTGGGCAATCCCGCTCTCCGGCCGAGGAGGTCGTCAAGGAGATTCGCGCCGCCGGCGGCGAGGCGGTGGCCAACTTCGAAAGCGTCACCGACTTCAAGGCCGCCAAGCGCATTTTCGAATGCGCCATCGACAACTTCGGCAAACTCAACATCGTGGTCAACAACGCCGGCATCCTGCGCGACCGGATGATCTTCAACATGTCCGAAGACGACTGGGACGCCGTCTTCGCGGTGCATTTGAAGGGCTCGTTCAACATGTCGCGCCACGCCTGCGCTTACTGGCGCGAGCAGCATAAGGTAGGCAACATCCTGAGCGGCCGTATCATCATGACCAGCTCGGATTCCGGCCTGTTGGGGAACGCCGGACAGAGCAACTACGGCGCCGCCAAGGCCGCGCTGGCCGCGATGGCCATCATCATCGACCGCGAGATGGCGCGCTACGGCGTCACCGCCAATACCATCGCGCCGGTGGCCCGCACACGGATGACATTGGAGGGCGTGCCTTCCTCGATGTTCTCCGGCACTGAGGGGAAAGGGGAGTTCGATCCCTACAGTCCGGCCAACGTGGCGCCAGTGGTGGCGTGGCTGGCCAGCGACGACGCCAAAGACGTGCACGGCGAAGTGTTCCGGTCCGGGCTGGGCGGCGTGTGGGTGCTCAAGGGATGGAGCACCGTCGCGATGGTGGCGCAAAAGGCCACCTGGGATCCTGCCGAGCTGGGCAAACGACTCAAGGAAGAACTTTCCAAGGGCATCACTCAGAAGGAAACCCTGGGCGGCGTTATCAAGTCGATTCTCTCCTGACGGCACTGCGGAATGGCTGAAGAAACTTCCGGCAATAACGGCAATGCAGCGCCGCGGCTGCTTTTCCACTCGGTACTGTTCATTTGCGCCGCCAACACCGCGCGCAGCGTGATGGCGGAATACATTATGAAACGCGAACTGGAGGCGCGCGGCCTCCTTGAGCAGGTTGTGGTGCGCTCCGCCGGCATCGCTCCCTATGCCCGCGACGGTTCGCTGGTCTCGCTCGATACACGTATCACGCTGCGCGAGGACGGCATCGATATCAGCGATGAGGCCAAGTCCACCGCGCTGCGGCGCCATCCGGAAATGCTGGCGGAGGCTGACCTGATCCTGGCAATGACGGAGAAGCAGGCGATCGACCTGCGCGCCAACTTTATGGGCGACTCCGACCGTCCGGTCTATACCCTGCGCGAGTTCGCCGGCGGCAAGGGCGACATCGAAGATCCATGGCTGGAAGGCTTGGAGGTATGGGTGGCGTGCTGCGAGGAGATCAAACGCTTGCTCCCGGCGGTTATCGATCGGATGCTGGAAGAGTCCTGAAAACCTCCTCAGAGAAAAAGCAATGAGTTTCAGCAACCCTTCAGACGGTGAAATCAAGCGGATTCTTTCCCACCCCGCCACCGTGGCGGTGGTCGGATGCTCCGACAGCCCGGCGCGCGACAGCCTGAGAATTGCGATCCTGCTCAAGAACAAGGGCTTCAAGGTAATCCCGGTCAACCCCAGTTTGCAGCCCGAAGCTCTCATGAAGGTGCTTGGGCAGCGCTGCTATCCCGATCTTGAGTCGATTCCCGAACCGGTCGAGATCGTCGACGTGTTTCGGCGCTCCGAGTTTCTGCCCGAAGTAGTCAGCCAGGCGATCGCCAAGGATGCAAAAATTCTCTGGTGCCAGTTGGGCGTGGTGGATCTGGCGCAGTCGGAGCGCGCCACCAAGGCTGGCATGACCGTAGTGATGGATCGCTGCCCGGCGATCGAATACGGGCGGCTCTTTTAGCGGGACCCGGTGCCTACACACGGCAAACCCAAGCCCGCCACCTGGAAGACGGTGGAGAGCAGCAAGGTTTACAGCACGCGGATCTTCGACCTCCACCACCATCGCCGCCATCACCATCAGCGTGGCCATCACGATTTCTACGTTCTCGAAGCCCCCGATTGGGTGAACATCATCCCTCTGACCGAGGATGAGCAGGTCGTGATGGTGCGGCAATTCCGTCACGGGACTGAGGATTTCACCCTGGAAATTCCGGGCGGGATGGTCGACCCCGAAGACTTAAACCCGATGGCCGCGGCGCGGCGCGAGATGCGTGAGGAAAGCGGCTATGACTCCGAGGACATCATCGAACTGGGCAAGGTGCATCCCAATCCCGCCATCCAGGGCAACTATTGCCATACCTTCCTGGCGCGCGGAGTCCATTCCGGTCCGAAAATCGAGCTTGATACCAGCGAAGAAACCGAGGTCATCCTGGTGCCGCTGGCCTCGATCAAGGATCTGATCGCAGGCGGCGAGATCACCCATGCGTTGGTGATCGCCGCGTTCTCGTTCCTGCACGTCTACAACCCGCCGTCGGATTTCCGTCACGGCGCCAAGCAACGTTGATCACACGCGCTCGAGCCTCGCTGCATGGTTAAAGTTCCGCGCTCCTCCATGCTGTTGTTGACGGCGCTGTTGATTCCGCTTGCGTCCGCGCAGCGCGCGATTGCCCAACCGATGGAAAAAACCGAAGTGGCCGTTTTTCGGCCCGCGGTGCCGCGCGGTCCCAGCCGCAGCGGCAGTTGCTGGACGGATTCAATCGCGGTGTCCCGGCCCGGCGCATGGCGCTGCATGGTGGGCAATGAAATTTACGACCCGTGCTTTTCCAATTCCGGTTTGGCGGGCGCCGTCATCTGCGATGCCAACCCCGCCAAAGGCAGTCCCGGTTTCACTCTCAAGCTGACCAAGCCGCTGCCCAAACCATCATCGGAAGGGCTAGCCCACCCGCGGCCATGGCTGGTAAAGCTCGCTGATGGATCCACGTGCGAAATCCAGACCGGGACGACTGCGTTTGTGGCCGGACTGGACGTTCCCTACGGCTGTTCGGACTCGCAAAAATGCAACGACAACGGCTGTCCCTACATGACGGGACTGACCAACAACTTCAAGCGCGGCAAACTCTGGATGGCCGATAAGGTCGCGTTCGGCTCATCAGACAAGGGGCTAAAGCTGCTCAGCCGCAAACCCATGGCGGTCAAAGCGGTGTGGAAGTAGCACCAGCGTGATTAGCATGGCGAGGAACATTCGGTGCCGCTGTGCCAGGAAGGCCCGAGTCAGGCGATGCCGAAGGAGGGTGCTTGAAGTGTATCGGTCACCCTCACCCTGCCATCTCCCACGAAACCACTCTCCCACGAAAGATTGTGGGAGAGGGTTCGGAAAACGATGAGGCGCCGCAGCGCAGAATAAGCCGCCCGGCGAGACATCAGCCTCGCCGGGCTGGATGTAAAAATGGAGCAGCCACTATCGCGGCTGCTCCCTCACTGAAAAGCGAGCATCAGCTGAATCCCATTTTCGATTAGGGTTTCACGCCGTCCTGCTACGGACCGTTTGTGCACGCATGCGCGCTATTCGAATACACCAACTGAGTCTCGTAATTGCGACTGGTGAACAAGGTGACACCCAAGGGTCCGTCGCATACATCGCCGATCTCCATGAACCGCTGAGGACCCGGATCACGGTAAAACCGGTGCTGGGATCGGGATCCGACACCGCTTCAAAAAACTCGTGCAAGAGCGAGGTCGAGGTTGAATCAATCAGTTGCCCATTGGGGCTCCCGGGTGGAATCGCACAACTCGGCTCACCCGTGATTGGACCCTGAAACGGCTCAACGCTGTAGATGACGTGTCCGATGTCGGAGAAGGTCACAGATTCATGATAGGCGCAGAACACAAAGGTCGAGGGGTTATCCGGCGAATAGCAGCCGCCGCCGAACGGAAACGGATCAAAGCAGGTGTCGATGCCTTTGGGAAGAAACACATGATAGATGTGGTTGTAGCCAACCAACTTCCCAGTCGCCACCGCCGCCGCGTGCACAATCCCCAAAATGTCGTTCTGGCTGAGCGTGTTGGAAAATAGGGGCGAATAAGTGACTGTCACCGTTTTGCCGAGCGTGTAGCGGTTATTGGCCGTCGAACCGGAGTATTGGTCCAGCAAATGGACGAAGTTGCTGGTGCCCAGGTCGGTAATAAAGGTGTTTGGAGTCGGATTTCCCCAGCAGAGGTTGCCCGGGCAGTTGACGAAAACGTCATGCGATTGTGCGGACAATATGACGTGCCCGGTCGACGTCTTCGCGACGTCATCAGGAAAGAAGCCAAGCGAAAAGGTGTCGGGTACATTCTGGAGCATCAGCGAGCTATTCCGGCTGGGCTCAGTCTGGAGCATCGGTGAGCTGGCCGGGTTGGGCTCCAAATTGCCCAGTATCCGGTTCAAAGCGGTGGGGGAAAGGATTGGCACCGCAGCCGGCGGGGTTGCCGACTTTACCAGGGGACTGGGCATGACGTGGAGGTGAATATTCGAAACGTGAGCGGCAGCCTCAAGGTCGTTCGAGGTGACCACGGCTTGAACGGTTTCTGGCTCCGCCTGCGCCGCGCGCGCGCTTGCACAGGTCAGCGGCCCGGCAATCAGGGCGGCGACCGCAATCGCCCCCGCCGAACTTAGGACTCTAAACAGCTTCATTTAGCGCCTCCTGCTTTCGCGATGATAAAATGCCTCAAAGAAGAATAATTAACCCAGATAGAAGCTCAGGTCAAACGACGATGATGAGCAAACCGACAGCATGGCTTGCTAAAACCAGAAATGCCTGTTTACATGCTGGGAATTTGATGCTCGGGGTTCCAGAAGCAGGCACCCGAATTGCGGGCAGCCCGGGCAGCCTGCCGCCGCAGATTGTTCCAGCCTAATGATGCGGGACCTCCAGCGGGCGTTCGCGATGGTGCATCACCCACTCGCCGTTTTCCACCAGGGCTTCGCGGCCCAGTGAGAACAGGCCGCGGACAAAGTCGCCGCCCCGCGCATTGCGCAGTTTTTCACCATGATGGCGATACAGGCGGCGCATGCGTTCATACATCCGCACTTGCGTTATGAGCGCGAGCTTCTCGATATAGTTGTGGGTCAGCGCCGCGAACACCGCGCTCATGGTAATCGCCAGCAGCATCCCGCCATAGAGCAACTCCGGCGGCTTGTGGACGTGCGAGAGCGATAAAGGTTTGAAGCTCTGCTTGACGGCCAGCAGCGCCATCCAAACCCCCAGTCCAACAACGATCACAAGTCCCAGCCAGACGCACAACGCAATCCTGCGCTCGAGGCGCTGAAGCTTGCGTTCCTGCGCCACGGCGACGCGGTCGAAATACCGGCGTTGCGAGTCGACCCAGCCCTCAAGGATTGCCTTTTTAACCTCCTCACCCGCGCTCCCCAGCGGACAATTCGCGGCGACCAGCGAACTGCGGCAGGCGTCGCGGATCCATTGCATTTCATACCGATGGCGGCCGAGGTAATGGTCGGCGACGCACTCACCGACGCCCGCCAGCCGCCAGAAGAATTGGATGCGCAAGCCTTCGGCCAATCCACGATAATCCTGATAACGGTTCTGGTAGTCTTGCCGTCGCGCCTGCCGATGGATCAACATCGCCACCCCGGTGAGGACCGGCAAGCCAAACAGGCATAGAGTTTCCAGCACCAGCACACGCGGCTCCACAAGAATGTGAACCGCCAGATCGAATGACAACGCGGCCATAAAAACTACCAGCGAAAGCCGCAAGAGCGTGCGGTTGGTGGCCGCGCCGTAGCGATTGGCCAGCGCGTCCGCCGTCGCATAATGCCGCCGCATCATGCGGATGCCGGCATCGATCTGACTGATCGGCAGAGCCTCGGGATCGGGCAGCAGGTCGCAGGCCGCCCGTTGCTCTGCCGCACCGTCCTCGCCGGATCGCATCACCACCTCTCGATTGTAATCGTCAAGGGGTTTGAGAACGCGGTGGTGGTAAAAGTCGTGGGCTTCGTACGGCTCGTAGCTGTCAGTATCCGGAAACAGCGCCGTGCAACCGACCACCACGTCGCGGGCGCCGTCGCGTTGGCGCGGCACTGTGATCTGATAAACCGGACCGCGACGGACCGAGACGGCGGAATCCCGGCCGCCGCTGAGCCCAACGCCGTCAAGCTTCATTTTGACCACCTCGGCGGTGCCGCCGCGATCGCCCGGCTTGCCGTCCCACAATGCGATCAGGACCTGACAATGGCGCGCAACGAACTCGCCGACCGCGGCGTATTGGTCCTGGCGGACCGATAGCTCGTTTTGCAACTGCTCCCGACTAACGCCTGGCGGCGCCGGCAGTTCCAATTTTTGCGCGGCGGCGTCGAGCAGGCGGTCAAACTCCGCGCGGGAGTCGGAGCTTTTGAAGTCGAATTCGTATATTTCCCGCACCATCGGCAACGGCGCCATCAGCTGGGCTCCGATTCCCGGCTCCAGCGCCACTTCGGCCACCAGCCGATCCGCGCCTTCGGCCAGGGGCGATAGAACAATCAGCGGCGTGTTGGGATAAGAGGTCTTGAAATGGAGCAGGACTTCCCTGACGCGATCGGCGATTGCGGCGCGCGCCTGCGGCCGCAGGTCGCGATGGCCGGTGACTCCAATTACCAACGGAAGCCGCGGGTCAATCTGCGCAGCCGCCGCGGCACCGACCCGCTGATTGTGCGATGCGGCGGCCCGATCGGGCTGCGTCTCGGCGATGGCCGGCTTATCCAGCGTCGATTCGTTCTCCATGATCAATCAGCCATGATCATCAGCCAGTCGCTCATTGTGCGCCGGTTACTCCCGGCATTGTATAGGTCACGGTCGAGCAATTTCCGCTCATCCTACCTCAGATCAAGTTGAACTGGCAGTATTACCGCGAAAGTGACAGGATTGGCGTCCGATGCCGCACGACGTTTTCATCAGCTATTCTTCCAAGGACAAGGTCTACGCCGACGCCGTGTGCGCCAGGCTTGAATCCGAAGGCATCCGATGCTGGATTGCGCCGCGCGACATCCTGCCCGGCATGCATTGGGGCGGCGCTATCGTCGAGGCGATCGAGTCGGCGCGCCTGATGGTACTGCTGTTCTCATCCCACGCCAACGCCTCGCCGCAGATCGAACGCGAAGTCGAACGCGCCCTCAACAAGGAGGTCCCGATCGTTCCGCTCCGGCTCGAGCCGGTGATTCCCGGCAAGAGCCTGGAGTATTTTCTCGGCACTCCGCACTGGCTGGACGCTGTCACACCGCCCTTCGAACAGCATCTGGTATACATCACGCAGACCGTCAAAGCGCTGCTCCAACAGGAGAAAACCGGGGAAATCGTCGATACACCGCATCCCCCGACGCCGACGCCGGCACCGCAAGCGACGGCACCGCTGACGCCGGCCCCAACGACGCCCGCGCCGCCGACGCCATTCGGGTAAGCCGGCGATGGCTTGGGGCGGGCGGAGCCGCTGTGGCGGTGGTCCTTCTGCTCTTTCTGGGATGGTGGCTGCTGGAAAGCGGGGCGGTGCCGCGCAAGTTCGCCGGCGCGTGGACTACGACCAATTTCATCGGTCCGGACAAGGTTCAGTTCACCTTGCGGATCGGGCAAACCGGAAACTATCGATACGAGATTCTCTACAAAGAGTCGGGTAAGGTCAGGGTTTCCGGCGGACAGGTGTATCTGCGGACCGCCGACGGCCTGGAAAGACCCGCCGGTCCACTCGCACCAGGCAGCGATCCACCCTGCCCCGCCAACCTGCTGGCGGCGACACCGACCGGCGTATGGCCAATGATCCACCGCTTTTCCCAAAGCACGAAACGGCTTCGGGAGGGAAATCCATTCATGCTCGTGCGGCCCGGGATCGCCCCCACAACAGGCGCGGCGGACCAGCCGGCAACCTGGGAATGGGATACCGCCGTTGGCAGGATGGCATGGCAGATCAAATTCCTGTTCGAGTATGACGGCGATTATATCTTCACTGCGGCGGCCTTTGACGTGGGCCGCTTCGACGCGCATGACGGCAGATGGAAGGCGGCATCCGATGTGCTGGAAACCCGGCGCGAGGGTGCCTACTCATTCGTCGGCGACAATTCCATGGTGTTGACCGGGTCAATCCGCGGCGCGGTTGGGGCGACCGCGCGCGGCAACACGCTGTGGGAGCGGCTGGGAACGGCGCAGGCTGCGCCGCAAGTCGCCGCATCGACCGTAACCGCAGCGTCGCCCGCAGGTGAGACGTCGCCGGCACAGAGCGCCGCCGGCTTCGCAACCGCCGCGCCGCAGCCCTCGCCCACCGCGACTTCCGCGCCGTCGGCTTCTCCTACCGCCACCCCGCCTCCCCCACCGATCATGGTGCTCGATCGCCGCTTTCTGATCTCACACGACTCACCGGTTTACGCCGGCCCCGATTCATCCAGCGCAGTGGTAGGCCGCGTGCGCCGCGGAAGATACGTTCACATCACCGGCCTCACGGGCAATTGGCTGCGCGTCAAACTGTACAACGGTACGACGGGCTTCATTCCGGATCAGGCCGTCGAGTAATTTACCAGGACGCAAGTTCCGGCTAGCGGCAGCGATTGGCGCTCAGGTGTCGAAAACCTCGGCCACCTCGGTCATATCGACATAGACGCGGCCGTTTTGGATTTTATCTTTCGCGATGTCGAAGACGATGCAGTAGGCATTCTCATAATGTTTGCCGTTGAAAGCGGGGCCCTTGATGGTCATTTCCCCGACCACGCAATCGCTCGCGGCATGGAGCTTATGAAAGTCCACTTGCAGACCGGTGGGAAACAATCCGTGGACTTCCGCGAAAAGCTGGCGCATCTGGTCCTTTCCCTCGCGGCGCCCCGAGACGTCGCGATTACCCGGAATGGTCCACGTTATATTATCCGCCATAGCGCTCAGCGCGGTTTCGAGGTCGCCCGCACACCACGCCGTCCACATTTTTTTGACAATCTCCGCTCGTTCGTCGGCCGCCATGTCTATCCTCCGGTCCTGAAGCCCTAGGCGCAGAGTACAAAAGCAAGCCTCCCCCACAACCACGTTGTGGGGGAGGCGGTTAGAAAAAAGGAGCGTCGGCAGAAACGATCGCGTCAGACTACATGCGCTCCAGGATGGTCGCGATTCCCATGCCGCCGCCGATACACATCGTAACCAGCGCCGTGGTCTTGTCGCGCCGCTCCAACTCGTCCAGCACCGTCCCCACCAGCATCGCGCCGGTCGCGCCCAGCGGATGCCCCAGCGCGATGGCGCCGCCGTTGACGTTTACCTTGTCGCGCGGGATGCCGAGGTCCTTCATCACTTTGAGCGGGATCGCCGCAAAGGCCTCGTTGATCTCCCACAGGTCGATGTCATTGGCCGTCATTTTGGCCTTGTGCAGCACGCGTTTGCTGGCCGGCACCGGCGCCGTCAACATGATAATCGGCTCGTCGCCGTAGGTGGCCGTCTGCAGAATCCGTGCGCGAGGCTTAAGCCCGTGGGCCTTGGCGTATTCGGGCGAGGCGAGCAGCACCACCCCGGCGCCGTCCACGATTCCGCTGGAGTTGCCCGGGGTATGGACGTGATTAACCACTTCGGCCTGCGCATAACGGGTCTTCGCTTTTTGATCAAAGGTAAGCGGGCCATCCTTCATCCGGTAGCCGCCGGCGTTAGGATGCGTTCCGGCAAAGGAGGGTTCCAGTTTCGCCAATCCCTCCATGGTGGTGCTGGCGCGCGGATGCTCATCGTGGTCCAGCACGACCTTGCCCTCGCCATTCTTGACCGGCACCAGGCTCTTTTTGAAGTAGCCCTTCTCCATCGCGTTCTTGCACATCATCTGCGATTCGTACGCGAAACGGTCGCAATCCTCGCGCGAAAAGCCTTCCAGCGTGGCGATCAGGTCGGCCGACACGCCCTGGGGTACGAGAGGATGAAGCTCGCGCAGATGGCGGTTATGGCCGTCCAGCCCGGAAGTATCCGCACCCATCGGCACCCGCGACATGCTCTCTACGCCGCCGGCGACCACCAGGTCCTGCTGGCCCGACAGCACGCCCATCGCGGCGAAATTGACCGCCTGCAGACCCGATCCGCAGAAGCGGTTGAGTGACACGCCTGTCGCCTCGTTGGGCCATCCGGCGGCCAGCACCGCCATCCGCGCGATACATCCGCCCTGCTCGCCGACTTCGCTCACAGTGCCGACGACCACGTCTTCGACGTCGCGTTTTTCGATGCGGTGGCGGTCGGCCAGCTCGTTAAGCGCCTGCGCGAACAGTTCCTGCGGATGAATCCCGGAGATCGCACCGGCATCCTTCTTGCCGCGGCCTCGCGGTGTTCTTACGCAATCGATAATCCAGGCTTCACTCATAATGGAAGTCTCCCTTTAAATTTGTTCTTTTCCGTTGCGGCCGCAGCTCCGCCCTGCGCGGGATGCCGACTTGGGCTACAACCCGGCGGCCGTCACGCCGCCTTGACCCCATCATTCTGCGCATGGTGCCATCGTGTCAAACACGGCGCCGGCCGTAAAAGAAAATGCGACTATCCTTGCTGGGGCAAGATGGCGGCGCGAGTCACCTCGCGCCGTTCGCTTTTGTCCAGGGCCTCGGCCGCCCGTGACAGCGGGAACTTGGCGTCACACAGTTCATGATACGGATAGCGGTCGATGTGCAGGCTTAAGAAGTCCAGCGCCTTTTTCAGGTAATGCGGCGGATAACCGGTCATCGCGATCACCTGGATCGACTTCATGGTCATGGTTGAGGGCGGGAAATCGATCCTGAGGCTGCGCGAGATGTTGCCCAACTCCAGCACCAGACCGCCTGCTCGCACCATGCCGAGCGCTTCCATGAATGCCTGTGGAATGCCCGCCACTTCGAGCACTGCGTCGGGACCCGCTGCGCCGGTTAGCTCGCGCACGCGCCGACTGCGGTCGCGCGCGTCGGAATACTGGCGGATATCGATAGTCTCGTCGGCGCCGAATTTTCCGGCGTGGGCCAGCCGCAAATCGACGCCGTCGATCGCGATCACGCGGGTTCCTCGCGCCTTCGCGAGCGCCATCGCATGCAGCCCCAACCCGCCCGCGCCCTGCACGACCAGGGTGTCGTCATAACCGACGCCGCCGCGGTCCAGAGCCCAGAAGACCTGGGACATGGCGCAATTGGCGGACGCCGCGACGTCATCGGGAACGTTGTCCGGGACGCGGTAAAAGATTTGTTCGGGGCGGATGAAGTAATGGGTCGAGAAGCCGGCAGTGAAATGCGGCGGATGGTCGGGATGGGGATTACCGGGCAGCGGATTGAGGCAGGCGGCGTGATTGCCGCGGACGCAATTTTTGCATCGATAGCACACGCGGAAATATACCGGCGCGATACGGTCGCCGGCTTTGATCGGCGCTCCCGCGGAATCTTTGGTCACGCCATCGCCGAGTTTGGCTATCCGCCCGGCCAGTTCATGCCCCGGCATCATGCCGCGGCCGGCCATGAACTCGCCCTTCCATACATGGACTTCCGAGCCGCAGACGTTGCTTTGGGTGACGTCCAGAAGCGTCCAGCCGGGGTCGACCTGCGGAACTTCGTACTCATGAAATTCCAAGGTATGCGCCGCGGGCATGAATGCGATTTTGCCTTTCATTTTACCGACTCTCCTTTTCGCCGCGTCGCCGGCCGCGCAACGTGTAAAGTTTGCGTGCAGATAATGCACGATTTGGCCCCATCAAGACGCGAAGATGGTTCTAAAAACAAGGACTAGCTCAGTTGGCATAGTAGTTGAGATCGCGATTATAGCGATGACCATGGCTGGAGCGTTAGTCAAAAAAACAATCGAACGATGGCGGATAAAAAATTTATGGCAGCGCGTATGACTCAACTCACTGCACTGGTGGCAGTGTTGGCGCTCATTGTCGGGGTCGCGGGTCAAGGCTGGGCACAATCCTTGACCACGACGCAAAAAGGTTTGTTGGGCGGCGGGCTGTTGGGCGCCGGCACCGGCGCGATCGTGGGCGCCGCGGTGCATCATCCGATTAGTGGCGCTTTGATTGGCGGCGGTGTCGGCGCCGTGGCGGGCGGAGTCGTCGGCCATGAACTGCAGACCCGGGACGAGGCGCAATACCGGCTGCGGAGCGAAGTCTCGGCGCAGCAGCGTGAGATCGAGCATCAGCGGCGCGAGATCAAGGAGTTACAACAGGAGCAGTCTACCGAATAGTCCTGGCGCCGTTTCCTATCAGTAGGCGGGCGTCCCTGCCCGCCATGGACGGGCATCAGAAATCGCGGGCACGGAGGCCCGCGCTACTGACGCAGCCAAATAAAGTCAGGACGCGCCGTGCTCGGAGCCTCACATCGCGATCGGCGCATAATCAGCGCGCCGCACTCTCTACAATTTGACCAGAACGTCGTTGGCGATCTTTTCCAGGTCACGCGTGATCTGCTGCAAGTCGCGGCTGAAGAAGATACCTGTGGTGACTCGGATCGCGCCCAGATCCTGAGCCTGCCGCACTCCGTCCATGGTCGGCTGGGCGGGACAGCAGAACTCGATCTCGCTGGGATTGCGCCCGATTTTGGTGCACTCATCGCGCACCTTCTTGAACAGGTCGCCGATATCCTGAATCGGCACCGGTAGATAGCCGTCGCCCAAACGCGCGGTGCGCCGGATCGCGGCGGGTGAGATGCCGCCGATGAAAATTGGCACCCGTTTGTTGACCGGCTTGGGAAACGCGTGCGCCGGGCCGAAATTGAACTGGGTGCCATGATAGCTGGCCGGATCATCGCGCCACAACACCCGCATCGCCTCGATCGCTTCGTCGGTGCGTTTGCCGCGCTTGTGGTAATCCACGTTCAGCGCGTCGAATTCCTCTTTGAGCCATCCCGAACCGATACCGAGAATCACCCGCCCCTTTGACAGCACGTCCAGACTCGCCACTTCTTTGGCGGTGTACAGCGGATCGCGCTGGGGCAGGATCATGATGTTGGTGGCGAACTTGATTTTGGTCGTGACCGCCGCGGCGGCGGCCAGCGTCAGCAGCGGGTCGGGAAACGGCATCTCCTCGTCATTGGTGGGCAGCTTGCCGTCGGGCGAATACGGGTAATGGGTCTGGTAGCCGTGAGGGATGACCGCATGCTCGGGAATCCAGATCGACTCAAAGCCCAACCGATCGGCTTCTTTCGC
>DASZGF010000077.1:0-1545 GCA_035939115.1 Binataceae bacterium (SeqCode) | reverse complement strand
GAGGTGTTGTGCGGGCAGCCCGAGCAGAAATACGGCGTGCGGGTGATCGGGGCCACCGCCTGCATCTGGCTGGCTTCGCGGCCGTTGAACCAGTCGGCTTTCGCGCGCAGCATTTCGGCGATTTCGGGATTGAGGTTGAGGCGAAGCAGCCGCTCGGTCAGCGAGCTTGCCAGCGATGAGACGCTGAGCTCGGCGGCAAAGGTCAAAAAGCGCTTGTCGTGATCATCCATCTTGCCGACGATGCGCGGGCGGACATCGTCGCGCCAGTTGAACAGTTCCTGCTTGACTTGATTTTCGACGATCTCGCGCCGCTCTTCGACGATGAAGATTTCCTCTAGCCCGACCGCAAAATTGCGGACGCCCTCAGGCTCCAGCGGCCAGGGCATGCCGATCTTGTAAAGCCTAAGCCCGATCTTGGCGGCGACTTCGGGCGTGATGCCGAGTTCGCGCAGCGCCTGGCGGATGTCCTCGTAGCTCTTGCCTGAGGCCATGATGCCGTAACGCGCGTTCGGCGAATCCATGGTGATGCGATTGATCTTGTTGGCGCGGGCAAACGCGATCGCGGCATAGCCTTTGTAATCCTGCAGGCGGAGATCCTGCTGGTAACGGTCGTCAGGCCAGCGCAGATTGAGGCCGCCCGGCGGCATCTCGAAATCGGTCGGAATGATGAACGGCGTCATCTCGTCGGTGAGGTCGATCTCGGCCGTGGTCTCTACCGTCTCGGTGATCACCTTCATCCCGACCCAGCAGCCGGAGTAGCGCGACATCGCGATACCCAAGAGGCCCATCTCGATCATTTCATGGATGCTGGAGGGATAGAGATAGGGCATCAGCGCGGAGATGAAGGCGTGGTCCGACTGATGCGGGACGGTGGAGGATTTGGCGCCGTGGTCGTCGCCGGCCAGCACCAGCACGCCGCCATTCTTCGCCGAGCCCGCGGTATTGCCGTGGCGAAAGACGTCGCCGCAGCGGTCGACGCCGGGGCCCTTGCCGTACCAGATGCCGACCACGCCGTCATATTTGGCGCCGGGCGAAAGATTGAGCTGCTGCGAGCCCCAGATCGCGGTGGCCGCCAGGTCCTCGTTCACACCGGGCTGGAACTTGATGTTGTATTGCTCGAGATGCTTTCGGGCGGCGAACAACTGCTGGTCATAGCCGCCAAGCGGCGAACCGCGGTAGCCACTGACAAAACCCGCGGTATTGAGGCCGGCGGCGCGATCCCTGCGGATCTGCGCCATCGGTAGCCGCACCAGCGCCTGGATGCCCGTCAGGAAGACATGGCCGGTTGACTGGGTGTATTTTTGATCGAGACTGATCGGACCCTGGTTAATTCCCATTCCGCCCTCATAAGCCTTTGGCTCTGCCCGCTGTTTTTAACTAGTCACGCCTGTCCCGATTGCTACTCTATGTCGGTTCTTCGCGCCCGCGCATCACAAATCTGGACGGGTCTGCCCCGCTTTGGAGAATCGCAATTTCGTACCGGGGATCACGTAGTCCTATTTTGGTTTGTGTCGCAGCCCCGCGCTGTCGCGAAACGACGTAACG
>DASZGF010000076.1:0-60439 GCA_035939115.1 Binataceae bacterium (SeqCode) | reverse complement strand
GCAGTTCTTTGCGATCTGGTAGATGTCAGCCCCTTCCATCAGGCGCAGGCAGATATATGTGTGCCGGAGGCTGTAGGCCGTTCGAGGGCGGCCTTCCCGATCGAATCTGAGGTTTTCCTCGTCGAGGATGGTCTTGAACAGTTCGCGCTGCCACTTCGGAAAGATGAGGTCTGTCGGTCCCGGAAGGCGTAATTCACCGGACCCGTTCACAGGGGAGTTTGCTCCGTTGCCGTCCCTGGCTGCGTGGTCCGCGCGTGCCGGCCGGAGTCTGTCCTTCAATCTCTCAAAGGGGCGGACAGCGCCGGGCATGCTCTTGCAGTAGCCGACGCCGCGCTTGCCGCGCACCTCGATTTCAAGGATGGTCTGGCCGCTGGCACCGTCCTCAACAATTGTGACGTCCCGGAATTGAAGGCGCCACGCTTCATCGGGTCGAAGGCCGGTGTTGGCCGCGAACAGAACGTAGTCGTGAAGTTGTTCCGATTCCCATTTGAAGCGCGGCGCCTTCGGCTCCTGCGCGCGCTTGCGGGTGGCTTCATAGAGCTTTTTGTATTCCTCGGGGGAGAACCAGGCGCGGTGCGAGATTTTTGGAGATGACCTGTACGGCTCGGAAAGGTCCGGCATGCGGTCGAGCCATCCATTGCGGATGGCGGCTTTCAATGTTTGCCGGAGTGTCACCATCTCCTGATGCATGGTGTTGCGGGCCGGCGGCTTGCCGCGCTTGGCCGTCGCTTCTTCGAGGCGATGAATGCGGTATTCCTGAACCTTCCCGGCGGTAATTTCCGAGAGGCCCAACGGGCCGAAAAACGGCACCAGGTGCACGCGCGACCGCCAGTGCTGGCAGTTGACGTAGACCTTGCTGCGCTCGCCCTGCGTGATGAGGTCGTATTCGCGCAGGAACTGTTCCGAGGCTTCGCTGAAGGTCTTTTCTGTTTTGATTTCGCCGTTGCGGAGCTTGCCGCGAAGCTGCAGATAAAAATCCTCCGCGATCTCTTTGGCGCGCGAGAGGCTATCTTCCTTCGTGGTTGTCCGCCGGTTTCTCCCGCCGAGGAAGGTGGAACATTGCCAGCGGGTGCTGTTCGGGCGTTTGTAAACGTGAACCTTGCCGCCAAGGACCGTGTGGTGTTCCGTCATCGAAGGATGTCCTCCGCACTCCCTTAAAAGTAGCAAACTGTGTAAGGGTTGTGCAACTGAACGGCGGGCTGTTTTCTCGAAGAAATCATTTAATTCAAAGACTTATTTAGGTACCAGAATAATCCGTTTACGATTTTAAGTCCTCTGTGTCTACCGCTTCCACCACCCCGGCCCGGTGACGTGCGCCGCCGGCTGCGGACCGTGATTGAGCATTGTGCCAGAAAATCATCCCGGGCGCCCGCAGTTCCGGGTGAGATTGCGCCGGCAGGATGTGGCGGTTGCGACGAGGCAGGCTGCGAAAATCTCGTTTGTTCGATGACTGCCAGGCAGCCCAAACGGCGCCAAGGCTCAGCGATAGCGCGTGGCGGCGCAGCATGCACTGGCGCGGAGCGGGGCCGGAATCCTGGTCGGAAGCGCTGCCGGCTCGCGCTCGAGTCGCTTGAGGATTAATTGCAAGACTTCCGCATTGTACGGTATTAAACAGTGGCTGGAGTTGACCTCGAAGGACTCCACGCTCGGCCCGCTCTCAAGGCAACTGGCCCATGCCACCACTTCGTCGTGTTTGGAGTAAATGATCGTCTCGGGTACGCCGGGTGGCTCAAGATAATGCGTACCGCACAGCGTGCCCAGCGAATCGGCACAACCGCCGCCTTCGTGATGGGCCGGGCGGCTGACCACGTACCACGCCAACACGAAAGGGTTGGTGCTGGCCAGCGGATGCCTGATCGCGGAGCCCATGAGCACGATTCTTTCGATCATACCGGGGGCGCGCCGGGCCAACTCGCGTGCGTAAATGCCGCCCAGGCTGTGGCCGATGATTACCAACGGCTCATGATCGGTCTGATAAAGGGCCTCAAGCGCTCGGCTTAGGGACTCGACCGTCGCGCGAGGGCATCCGTTATTCAACCAGATTCCGGCAAAGAAGACCCGATGTCCGGCTGCGCGCAAGCGCCAGGCAAGCGGGTAAAGGCTCTGATCTCCAGTCCAGAAGCCGGGGATCAGCAGGATTTTTGCTCCCCGCTTGTGCCTGTTGTTATGAAAGCCCTTCCAAACGTTGACGCCGGGCAGCGAGAACTCGTAGGTCACAGGCAGTCGTCTCCTTATCGCCGTACAGCAATCCACAGATTGGGCGTTCTTTTCCGTGGATCGTTTCGACATCAATCCAACGAATTTTATCGATCCAGCCGTTATCGTAACCGATAATCGGTCCGGCCCAGAATCCCCCTTTTTTAACAAATCGTAGCTTTTAGATACAAGTGTAGTGTTTTCATAGGATACACTCGCCATTGACGCCCGTGGTTAATTCTGCTTAATGAAAGCTAGGCATCAGCAGATTATCGTAGAAAGTATGTCCTTGGGCATATCAAAACCGCTTCTATGCGTCCGAGATGCCTGTGGGACAGGTCAGCCAGCCATAGCGAGGCGAAATTTTCGGTTTATTTTCGCCTCTGACGATAGGGATGAAGATGCGATTAGAGAAATGGAAGTGTTCGACAAATGTCCCAGGAAGTTGATATGAAAAGCTTGGAAAGAGTTAGTGTGACTCTCTTTCGGACGAATCTGCGGTTGGCGAGAGAGACCCTCGCAGGACCTAAGATTCTTCCGAAGATTACGGAGGACATGAATCGAGTTGGCTGCCAAACGAGGCTGTACCGTCTATCAAACGCCCATCATCAGGCGCGGTAGCTGGCTGGCCCCCTAACCCCGAGAGCGGTTTTGACTCGGGCGCTGCCCCAGGAGTGAGAACAAATGCAGGAAGGAATGTTAGGAGATATTGGCGGTCCACCGAACGGACGTCCCGATCCGTGGACCCACAAGAGTGCGCGCCTCAAAGCGGCCACAGCAGCTATCTCAATCGTAACGTTGTTCGCGCTGATGGCTGTTCTGGGTACGGCCAACAGGGTCTGGGCGCAATCATGCGGCGGCTCGCTGACCCCCGTGATTCAGAAAGCCGGCAGGAACAACGAACAATGGACCTTTCAACGTTGGTGATACTGTCACGATTAAGAACACCATTGACAACACCAATGCCACCAGCTTCACCGTCACCGATTTTAAACAAAACCTCAGTTGCTTGAACAGCACCACATTTCCTTGTCCTACGGCAGACGACACCACTGTGAGCTTCGTGGGCAACATAACCACGACCTGCGGCGTCACCTGGAATTCAGCGGCGAGTACAAACTTGATCACTTTGACGCCCGCCACCACTCTGACGCTGGCTGCTGGCGCCTCTTGTAGCGTGAGTTTCGACGAAAAGATCAACGCCCTCGGCAACAGCACGCCCGTCCCCCCCGGTCACATTGATTGGGCGAACGCCTACGATGGTTTCTGCACAGGTCCAATAAATGGCGGAGCGGTGGGCTCGGGCATCTTCCAGGTCCTGGCCTGCAGCGTGGAACTTGACAAGCAGGTTTCGTGCGACGGCGGGACACACTTCTTCGATGTTAGCGGCGTCGACGATACAGAGCCTCCCACCAAAACTCTGTCCAACCTGTGCATCGGTTTCAACGCGTTCGGCGCGAATCCGGCAACCAACATCATAGTCAGATACAAGGCCAGGAACACCGGCAACGTCGACGCTACCTGTTTCACTTCGGGCATCCTTCCAGCCGGTGTGACCATCGCCAGCATACCCGTCACACAAACCGCTTACACCCAGATCGATCAGGTCACCAAAGCTTGTAGCACTGCTCTGTCGGGTGCGGAGCCTGATACCGGATCGTTGTCGTGTCAGTGCACCTCAGGCGCGACCACCCTCCTTGCGCCTGTTTCGCAGGACTCGGCGACCTTCGCATGCCAAAGTCCTGCTCTCGCGGTAACCAAGACCTGCGGCACCGCTAATGCGAGCGGCAACTCCGCAGTGACGGTTTCGTATCAGTCGACCGGAGACGCTGCCCTTAGTAGCTGCGTGCTCACTGACAACGTGTTTACGGACGCGTGCGTGTCGGGTGCTCCTGCACCAGGGAGCACGAAGGTCGGTACTGTGACCGGGATCCCCGGCGTGATCGCTGATCCGACCTCCTCCATACAGACTGTCAGCGGCTTGACGGCCACCGGCCTGAACAGCACCTCCTGCACCGCGACTAACTGCTGCAACCAGGCTACGTTGACCTGCGATGTGACGGGTTCACCCGGACCCGAGACCATTGCGGCTTCCAACGTGGCCAACTGCCCGATTGCCACCGGCGGTTGCTTTAGCAGGAGTCCTGGCTACTGGGCTGAACATTTCAACGCGCAAACCCTGCTCTACAAGGACTTTGGTCCAATCCTCAGTTGCGGCGTCGACCTCAACACGGCCTTCGCCAAGACGCAGGGTTCTGGAACGGAGGACCTCTGTTCCATCGGCGGCGGAAAGAGCAATCCGCCACAGACCACTATCAGCAACACGCAGCGGCAAATCGAGCGGGAGTGCGCGGCGGCCAACATGAACCTGGCCGTTTCCTCGCTCCGCAAGGTGGATTGCGAAGCTGCGGATCCGGGTATCACCAACCTGATCGACACGTGTTGCAATAGTGTGAAGAACGTCTGCAACGATGGCACACAGGGTGCCTTCACTACCAACGGATGTATCGCTTCGTTGGATGTGTTCAACAACACCGCCTTCGCCGGCACTGCCAACGCAACGGACTTCGGACCTCCGGGGGCCCAGCCGACGCAATGCAAGGCGGCCAAGGCCAGCGGCTTCGTGAACACTCGTTCGCGGCCGTAGCTGTAGCTGAGTCGAAGCTTGGGTCGCGCGCTTAAGCGGCGACCAAGTTGGGAAAGGGCCCCGAAAGGGGCCCTTTCTTTTTTTGCTTGAATTGAACCCAAAACAATCAGTTAGACTTCTTTGCATCCATAACGATTGCATTGGTCGGTCCGTATTGATCGGCCGCAAATCACCCTCAGCCTGTCAGGGATTGGAGAATGAAAATGTGCGGGCGTTTTTCTCACCTGCGGATTAGCCCGCCGCCGGACAAGCGGTTTACGAACCGCCCCTACGCCAAAACCTGGTAGCGGCGCGTCTTTGTAGGGGGCGCTTCGTGAAGCGCCCGAGCAGAGTGATGCGGCGGACAAACTCTGAAAAATCACCTTTCCGTCTTCGAACTGCTGTTTTTGGGTTGAAGCGAAGCAGGCTCGCGAAGATAGGAGTCAGGGAAGAGAAGTGAGAGGCAGTCAGAAGAGAAACCTAATTTACGCCATTTACTTTACAACCCGCCGGCAGCCACGCGGCAACGTTCTGCCCCACCCGCTTATAGTCGTCAGGACCGCTGCCGACCCCGATTGGGACCGCGAGCAGCACGCTTCTCCAACCCGGACCCCACACCAATCCGGACCAGAACTCCGACCCCCACACCGACCGTAAATGCCGCGGGAAAGGGGGGCGCAAGATGGCGCGAGACACAACGCCGCGCGGCTGTACCGAATCGAGTAGACCGCGGGCTCCGGCGGCGGACTACCAGCGCTCATAGCGTGTTCCAACTCGATACACCTGTTACCGTTCTCGATACACCCGTCACCGTAATGGTCCATTGAGCTGGCGCTTTTGGCGACAAAACCGCCCGTCAGACGGTCTCTGCTTCGGGCACGGCCTATGCTCTATGTTTGCGGCGCCACTTTCAGGCGCAACACGTAGGGGCAAACACAGAGCAAGGCCATGGCGCAGATGGAGATCGCTGAAAACCGGACGATAGACCAATTGCATGCAAACTACCTGGCGGTGCGCACGGCTTATAGAGAAGCCGGGCGGAAGTTCAACGCCATGGTTGCAAGCTTAAAGGACATCCCGGCGCATAAACGCACGGAAATCATTGATATCAGACGAGAGTTGCCCAGATTGCTACAATTTGGCCATAATTAAGCAAACTCGTTGGTAAATGGTACCTGTAGTAAGAGGATATAGAGGCTATGAAAGTTGAAACTGGCGGCTCGCGAACGCAAAGTAGCGGCGGACCTGCTGGTCTTGCCATAATTCCTCGGCTGCATCGGGTTGATCGGCGACGTACGCTATGGTCGCGCCTTGAACTTGCGACGATGAAGTCACTAGCGCTGATCACCGCGCTAATATTAGTACTAACTTCTAACCTCGCCTATGCGCGCAATCCCCACAAACCCACACCTACTCCGTTTGCGGCTCCAACGATGACCGCGACTCCGAGGCAGACAAATACCGCGATCCCGACTCCGGTGCCGACAAATACCGCGATCCCGACTCGGGTACCGACAAATACTGCGACCGCGACCCCCGCTCGGACGGCAACGCCAGCCATTACACCTACGCCGGTGGGCACGCCGGTTGTGTTTAAGATTCTCTCACCTCCGGATGGTTCAACACTCAGTGGTGTTGCGACAGTTAACGTGCAAGTACCAACAGGCATTGCAGTATTCAATGCATTCGCAGACCAAACCTATCTATTGTCAGTACAAGCGCCCACATCGCCCACCGCATTTCAGTTTGATACAACCTGGCTGCAAAGTGGCGTCCTGCACAATCTCGCGCTTTTCCCCTATGACCCCAAGTGCAACGCACTTAACACTGCAAATATCACGTTCAACGTGGGTGCACCCACGTCACCAACTCCGGTACCTACGCCAACACCGAACGCATCGGTAACAATCACTCAACCTATTGATGGTGCTATAGAGTCAGGGCCTTTTACGGTTTCGTTCCAGGAAACCGGCACTGACATCCATCTGACCAACGTTTTCATCGATGGAGTCTACTTGCAGTCATCGCCCCCATCAGCCACTACGTTTGTATTAAACACAAGCGCGCTGCAAACTGGCGAACTCCACTCGATAACAGTGAAGGCGTATGATGTTAACTGCTTTGCGGTCGCCGCCGCGAGCGCAGCATTCACGCTCCGATGAAACACTTACAGAGCTAGAGTGGAGAATGAAACTAGCGGCGCTGGACTTTTGGGTCCAGCGCCGCTGTGACTTTCTACATTTGTCTGTAAATTCTCTCTCTCCCGGACAGGGGGAGAACGACGCCCATTTTTCTGGGCGCCGAGAGAGGGTCCTTTGTCAGCGCGCATTCTCCTGCGCGATTCATAAGTTCCGGGGAAGACTGCACCGCGCAAAAAGGGCCACTCCCTGCTGGATGCATTGATGAGCAGAGATAGCGGAATTCACAAATGCGGCCGCACGCAGTTCATGCAAACTGTCATTCATTCTTTAATCGCGCGCAGGAGAATGCGCGCTGACAAAGGACCCTCTCTTGGGCGCCGCAGCGGCGCCCTTCTGCCCCTAAAAAAAGGGGGAGAGAATTAACGGACAAACCGCCAAAATAGGTAATAGAATAATTCGGGGTCATAAGACGCCGGATTAAGCGACCCTGTCAACAGAAGGAATTCACCCTGCCAATTCGGGCAGTCATCGCGCGGAGGACAATGGCCTGGCCTCCTCCCAGTGGATGACGTCGCGCGAGCGCAGTTCGGCAATCTGCTCGTCGGTGTAACCCAAGTCCCGCATCACGCGCACGGTATGCTCGCCAAGAAATGGGCCATGCCCCAGGCGCCCCGGGGCGTCGGAAAAGTTGATGAGAGCGCCGTGGCGCAGATACTTGCCGAAGCGCGGACTCTCCACCTCCACCGTCATCCGGTTGGCGATAGCTTGGGGATGTTGCTCGAGAAATACGCCAACACTGCTGTCGGCCTGCACGCAGGCAACGCCCGCAGCCGTCAAGAGTTGTTCCCACTCCCCAGCCGGGCGCGTCGCAAAAAGTTTTCCGAACTCCTCGGCGAGCTCGGCATCGTGCTCGGTGCGGGCGGCCGCGCTTGCGAACCGGGAATCCGCGAGCAGGTCCGGGCGGTTCACCGCCTTGCACAACGCCTTCCATTCGCGATCGAAGACACAGGCCAGGAAGACCCACCCCTCGCTGGTCTGGTAGAGACGATAAAGCGCATTCAGCCCGTAGCATTGCTCATCGGGCAAAGCGTAAGGGGGACGGCCCTTGTAGTCATAGGCCTCATCGGCGTTAGCCCAGGCGTTGCCCTGCAGCATCGTGACCTCAATCGCCTGTCCGCGACCGGAGCGCGCGCGCGCCAGCAACGCCAGCATGATACTGGTCGCGACGGCCTGTGAGGTGTTGGGATCGGGATTGCCTTCGTTCGCCCTCATCAGGAGCCGTGACACTTCCTTGATTTCTTCCAGATTCATCGGCTGGTCGGGCGGTGGAGGGTTCGCACGTCCGGCCTGGCGCAGGGCCCCGCCCAGGAGCGCGCCGGGTATTGGATGGGCGCCCGGACGCCGATTGTGTGGACCGGTTGCGCCGTAGGTTCCAACGTAGACGTGAATCAGGCGCGGGTTGATCCGGCGGCAGGTGTCCCAGTCGATCGCCAAACGCTGCGGGACACCGGGGCGGAAGTTATGCAGCAGCACGTCGGATCGCGCGATCAGTTGATGAATGATCTGCTGGCCCTCCGGGCTCTGCAGGTTGACCTGAATAGCTTCCTTGCCGGCGTAGTTTTTGAGATTCATCGGCGCCATGCCACCGCCCGTGCTGATGGTCTGCTCGCGCTCCGGCGTGGCGTCGACTTTGAATACCCGCACGCCCATTTCCGCCAGCATCTCCGCCGCGTAAGGCCCGGCGATCACCATCGAGAAGTCCAGCATCGTGATACCGTCGAGCAGCGGCTTGGTGGACGCTCGATTGGGATCATCACCGTTGACTTTCTTTACCGTAATCGCGGAAGCGCCGCGCGATTTGCCTGAGATACGCTGCAGGATCTCGGCGGTGTGCTGCCCGAGATCAGGAGCGGGGCCGCCGACTTGACCGGGGGTGTCGCTCAGGCTCGCGAGCAACCCCAGGGCTGTAAGCCGCCCGACTCGCGGATCCGCAATCTCGACGGCGTGATGATTGTGCACGTACTGCTCATGCTTCATGCCGTCGATGGCGTAGCGGTACGGCTCGGCCGCGACGTTGCCGTCGGCCACATAAACCTGCATCCATTCGTCGAGCGTCTTCTCCTGCATCTTGTTGAGCATCAACTCGCGCAAAGCTTCGCGAGCCTCGTGCTTCAATATGGGAGCCTTCTTGAACAGCTCTTCCTCCAGGACCCATCCCAGGCCGACCGCCTTGAGGTAGGCGCGGAACAAGCGGTCCATCAGGTTGGCGTGCTGCAACCAGTGTCCATCTTTGGTTCGCACCGGGATGTATTGCAGCATCGGCAGGCGGATCGCCGCCCCCAAGGAATTGGGCGGATAGGTCTTCGGATCCAGACGGGAGAGTTGGCGCATCACAAGCCCCGCCAAATCGAAGGGAATCATGTTCTGAAGCAGGCTGGTCTGGACCCACTGGCCTTGGCCGATGGAATCGCGCGCGAGTGTGGCTGCGAGAATCCCGCGCACGGCTGCCTGGCTTGCCGCCCAGGTGCCGACCTGCACGGCGGTGTAAGTGGGTCCCGACCGATTCATCTGGCCCGCGAAATCCATCATCCGGCCGGACTTGGCCGCGACAGCACCTTCGTAACCGGCGACCTGGCTGAGCGGACCTTGCTGGCCCCATCCGCTAATCGACGCATAAACCAGGCGCGGATTGATCGCCGAAAGTGTGGCATAATCGATTCCAAGGCGATGCGCGACGCCGGGACGAAACGATTCGAGCACCACGTCAGCCTGCTCCCCCAATTGCTGCGCCTGGATACGCCCGTCAGCGGTTTTCAAATCCAAAACGGCGCTTTTCTTCCCGCGGTTCCAGGCCAGCCACGCCGGATGTTTGCGAAAAGGATCGCCGGCAGGTGGCTCGATCTTGACGACGTCAGAGCCGAAATCGGCCAGGACCGCCGTGGCGAGTCCGCCAGCCATGCCCCAACTGAAATCCAAAACGACAAGTCCATTGCACGGTCCGGCCATTTGCTCCTCCTCTGAAGCGGCTTAAAACGGCAACAATAATCAACAGTCCGGTAGACCAGCACCATCGGTAGCACGGACTGCATGCGTTGCAAAGATTGCCACCGGCGGCGATGTTTTGGCATTCGATTGGGATCGTTACGAGAAGCCAATCAAACGAGGCGGCCATCCTGGCGGTTGACAGTAATTAATTGCAATCGAGCGAGCCGATGGAACTGAGCGGTTAACCGCCAATCTCGCAATGCCCGGGAAACGCGGAGCCGTCTGCCGCCGGCCGTATTGCGCTTGGCGGCAACCGGAACGGAAGCGAGATCACGGCTTGGGCAACAGTGTGTTCCAGGATACGTTGACGGCTTGGTCGAATATGGATTTTATCGCGGCGGGGCCGGCGGGCTTGACGCGATCGCTGGGAAACCCCGCTCCTTGAGCATTTGTACGTTGCTGTTTCGGCTCTGGCGATAACCGCCAATTTCACCCCTACGCGATGCCTTGATTATCTCGCTTACGCCGCCTTCGATTTCATGCTGTGGAACAAACGGGAGCCGGTTGCGGATTTTGGCAAATGATACCCGGTAGTTCGGGCCGTACTTTGCCTCAGCGTTGCGAATTGTCAGACCGGGAACGATTTTCTTTACCAGTTGCGCGACTTCCTCGATGCGGTAATTCTGATCATTCCCGCCGACGTTGAAGGCCTCTCCTTTAACGGCCGACTCCGGCGCCTCCAGACACGCCGCCACCGCGTCCGCCGCATCCGTTACGTGGAGGAACGGACGCCACTGCCGGCCGCCTAGTATCGTGATTTCGCCCTGCTCCATCGCCTGCGCCGCAAACAGGTTGATCAGCAGATCGAACCGGGGGCGCGGCGACAATCCATACAACGTCGCCAGGCGCAGAGCGGTGGATGCGACGCGTTCATTTGCCGCCTTCAAAACAATCTCCTCTGCTGCAACCTTGGTCCGTGCATAAAGCGAAAGCGGCTTAAGCGTACTATCCTCGTCCGGGAATTGTTCGCCGCAGCCGTACACGGCACAGGAGGAGGCGAAGATCAGACGTCTAACCCCCGACACATGCGCTGCCCGGACGACAGTTGCCGTCGCGGCGAGATTGACTTCCAGGGCAAGCGATTGATCCAGCGCGCATGCGGGGTCGCCGACGATCGCGGCCAGATGCACCACCGCGTCGGCTGAACGCAGAACCGATACCAGCTCGTCAAAGCTGCGCACGTCCCCCCGCACAAATTCAAAACCGTCGCGCCCATTCAACTCCCTAATCCCGTCATCGCCATATAGCAGGCGGTCGAAGACGACGGTTCGATAGCCGCGCTCCAGCAATTTACGAACAAGGACCGAGCCCAGGTAGCCGGCCCCGCCGGTCACCACAACGGTGCCCAAAGGCGCCGTGATGGACACCTCGGATTCGGTGGTTTGGAGGAACGAACCCGTCGAGCGCACTGATTTGATACCGTTGGGGTAAATCACAGCGCAGCCCCAATTTTCATTGAGAGAACCAGTGGCGGTAGCTGTTTTTCAACCGTTATTCGGAAAATAAAATTAATCGCCGCAACTTTGCTCTCGATGGCGAGTCCATTGCTCATGATGAATATGGTTACGCAATTATGAGGAGTCGTCTAACAAATAGTGCTGGACGCTAACTTGAGCGGCCGATAGAGGACGACGGGAACGTCGCATTGTGCGAAAGAGACGCGCGTGAACTCCGAGATTTCGAGTCATCTGGCGCGATCTTGATTCGCGATCGAACGCGTGTGCCGTTCGGCGGCGCCTGATTGATTGCGTCGTTCCGGAAGGCACGCACCGATGCGTTTTTTGACCGGCCGGAGGTTGCAACTTGCCGTCGATGCGGCATCGAGGGAAGCCAAGGCGTCGCCGCTATCGCCGCTTGGGGGTACGAGTCAGAGGCGAGCGTGAGATTTTAGGTATTCAGACGCGACAATTCACGAAACAGGAAACTACTCGGTCTCGCTGGCGCCGCTCACCCCTGGAATTGAGATTGCCGGTTGCGGCGGTGCTCCGGCGCCGGATGAACTCTGGACTCTGGTACCAGGGATGATTGGTTGCGCATTGGCTTGGCTTGATCGTTTCGATTCTACTGGCGCGGTGTCAGAGTATTGATCGCGAAGCTCCCCGGGAGCGCCGCCCCACGGAACCAGGATCGTGTCGGTTTGGTGCGTTTCCTGGTTCAGCAGGACCACCTGCACTCCCTTGTAATTTCCTTGCGGAAAGAAAACGTAACCGTTGACCGTGTAATCCGGATGAACCTCGCTTTGCTGAAGCGCTAGAGACGAGATTTGGCTTTCAGCATCATGATACGCAATTGCCTGACCTTGGACACCGCCGACGACCGCGCCTTGAGTGCCGCCTACTGCCCCGCCCAAAGCAGCGCCTAGAGCCATCCCCTCAATTGGTTCAGCGACGATTGTACCCACGGCAGCTCCGATAGCGCCTCCGGTAACTGCTCCAGCTGCGGCCCCGAAGGCCGCGTTTTTCGCCGCTCCCTTAAGCCCCGCCTTGAGTGCATTGGCTTTGGTTGCAGCCCGGATAGCTTCACTGGGCGGCATGGGGATGATTCTTTGGTCGTGCTCGTTTATCGCAAATATCTGGCTGGGAACAAGCAGCCGAGGTTCGGGGGTGCCGTTCGCGATCGAGATGTCCACCGGAACCATGGATCCGACCAGATTGCTGGGCGACGCGGAAACCACGACCTGATCCTTGACCGGAGTCATCGCGACTCTGGGCGTGTCGTCGATCGGGGGAGCCGAAACCGCGCACCCGCTTATCATCATAAGCGCGATAGCCAGCAACAAGGCGACAAAAACAAAGATAGGATCGGAGCCGCAGCGCCTGATTTCCATGGTATTCACCATCAAAAAATGATTTAACCGCTGAAAACAGCGCTGCGCGATGTTTGCGCATCTATGCTTTGAGCGGGATCTTTTGTACTTTGGCAGCGCGCAATTGTCAAGGACGAGCCGTTTTCACCGCGTCGGCCAAGCGCAGTCTCGCCGCGCGGCCTATCGGCCTGTGACCCGCCGCGTTTGCAGCAGGATATCCATGGTCGGGTTGGCGCTGGATTTGGACAGGCGCGGGTCGCCTGCGCCAATACATTGGGCGAAGATGTTGGGTGTGGTGAAGCCGTGTTTGGCCCATCCGCCGTGGGCGATGATGCTGTGCTGGCGCCAATCCTGGATCAGCTTGTGCCGGTCCGATTCGCATTGACTGCGGTTTCCAAACTCGCCTTGAGAGACAAAATGGACCGGCCCCGCGACCGCACCCTTGACCATCATGCTGGCGGCTCTTGGTTCGCTGATGACCTTCGGATCCGCTGCCATCAGGTACCAGGACTCGGCGTAGGCGGCCTGCGCGAAAAGCAACGTTGCCAGCGCCGCAATCGCAAATCGGGTTTGTGCGCCATCAGTTTTCTTCACCTTGAAGATTTCCAGTCACCCTCTCCCTAGCCCTCTCCCATAGAGGAATGGGAGAGGGGAAAGATTTTTTGCGTGAGCCTCGTGCCCGTAGGCCCGCTATGAAAACGCTTCGCAGGTTATTTTGAAGTGTATCACTCACCCTAACCCTCTCCCACGACTGATTGTGGGAGATGGAACCAAGCCTACTTGTCCGCAATTAGGGCGGCGGTCTGTTTCTCCACCACTGTGCCCTTGAAGAAATCGGGATCCGTTCCGGCGAACAGGCGGACTGGATTGGTGAAGGTTAAATCGCGCAGTTCCTCCTCGCTCAGTACGCCGTGCTCGACCAGTTCCCAGGATTCCTCCAGCACTTCGTTCATGTCCTTTACGTCGAAGTGACCGATGTCCGACCCGAGGATCGCGTTTAGGCGCGCGCCGTATGGATTGACCTTCTGGTTGAACGCGCTTGCGTTCAGGGGATCCTCGGCCTCGCAGCCGAAGTAGAAGTTTGGCACGAACAGGTCGCGGATGTCCTCGGCGCGCTTGATCTCACAGCGCCAGAAATCATCAGGGTTGGATGGAGGTTCGGGGTCCGGTCTCAGGATCGGATTATCCCGCACGGTTTCCCTGATCAGCTGGTCGCCGTAGCTTTCGGCGAGGCTGCGGAACAGCTTTTCGTCCAGGTTGGCCGGATCGAGGTCGTCCAGCACTTTGGCGTTGCGGGTCTGCCAGTGCCGGATCAGGTCGCTATAGAGGCTGCAGGCCCATCCGGCGCCGCCTTCGAGGAAGGCGAACTTCAGTTTCGGGAAGCGCCGCGTCACCCCGCCCAGGAACAGCGCCTTGCACAGGGTGTCGCCGGCCGCCGCGAAATGGCCGACATGGTTGTAAACCCAGTTCGAAGTCGACGCGCGAAAGCCCAGTCCCTGGGTCGAATTGTGAAAAGTCGGCACCAGCTTCAACTCCAGGCAT
Source organism: Binataceae bacterium (SeqCode) (assembly GCA_035939115.1). Classification (GTDB taxonomy): domain Bacteria; phylum Desulfobacterota; class Binatia; order Binatales; family Binataceae; genus JAJPJA01. The sequence goes on along the minus strand of DASZGF010000076.1, from coordinate 46,083 downwards.
TTGGCCCACACCGGATCGTAATCGTAATCGCTGTCCAGCCCCAGCGGATCACGCCAGATGGTGCTGCGACCGCCCTCGGCGGGGATGTGACGGTTGACCAGCCCCGCCAGCATCACGACCTTCAGCCCCAACGACTTGACGTGCTCCAACTCCTCGATCGCCTCCTGCGGCGTATGGATCGGGATGCCGGCAACCGGCGTCATCCGGTCGGCATAGTCGCGGAACAGTTCGGCCGCATAGGTGTTGAGAGCGCGGGTGCCGCCGCGGCGCAATTCCTCGTCGCGCATGAACGGTACCATGGTCATGATCGAGGTTGGAAACAGCACGCTGTAATCCAGGCCCATGTCGGGGAGCCGCTCGTAGAGCAGCTTGGGCAACATCGCAGTGGCCCGATCCAGGGTGTTCTTGGTCGGAAACGTCCACCATGCCGGCTGCGCCATTTTGGATTTCTGGCGCTGCTCCATCGTGGTGTTCCTCGACGCTGAAGCCAAAGTCACCCGGGTGATGCGCTCGTAGCGCGCCGCCGACTGCTCGCCGACAAAACGCCGCACGTATTCCCTCACCGCGGGCTCGTACTCAATCCAATGTCCGTCCGAGTCGATCACCGGATGGCTCAGGCGGTCATGAATCGCGGCTGATTTGGTGATTTGTTTGACGGCCATGTTGGTTCCTCCTGGCTACGGTCTGTGCTCTGCTGCCGTTGACGTGACGCGTAGCGCGCGATTGCGGGCAGGGACGCCCGCCCTACTGACCGGTGCCAGCACTGAAATGACGGCCGGCTTCCGCCGGCTCAGTTCGGATGCAAAACGCGGCCGGGCAGACCTTTGCGCGGCTGGCCGTGGTCGTAGAGCACCTGGCCATTGACGATGGTGTAACTCACGCCGGTTGCCGCGACCGTCAGGCGCATGCCGCCGCCGGGCAGGTCAAAGGTGGACCTCGGCCCTTTTTCTCCCACCGTGTCGTAGTCGAAGATGGCGATATCCGCGGCCATGCCCGGCGCCAGGCGGCCACGGTCGCCAAGCCCGAAGAAGTCAGCCGGCTCCGAAGTCATCCGCTTGATCGCGCGCTCCAGCGAGAAGAGCTTTTCCTCCCGCACCCAATGACCCACCATGTAGGTGCAGTAGGCGGCGCCGCAGAACATATCGACGTGAGCGCCGCCGTCCCCCAATCCCACCAGCGTGCGATCGTCGGCCAGCAGCCCGCTCAGGTAGCGTTCGAAATCCTCGAAGATGCAGAACCGGGCCTCCATCTTGTCCGCGATCGCGAGGTCGAGGAACGCGTCCACCGGCGCCTTGCCCATCTCCTGCGCAAGCTCCAGCAGGCCCATGCCTTCATAGCGCTTGAGCTTGGGATCGCTGACCTCCGCCACCGACATCGCCTTCCAGTGGCCGGAAAAAAAGACCTCGGGCTTCTTGAGTCCTTCGGCAAAGGTCGCGCGGAAAGCGGGGTCGGACAAAATCTTGATCTGCGTTTCGACGCTCTGATGGAACATCTGCTTCCATTCGGCGCGCGGCGCGAACACGAACGGATCGCGCAGGCCGAACAGGATCTTGTTCCCCTTGCTGACGATCTGTGGAATGCCGCCGCGCCGGATCAGCGGTTCGGCCTTTTTCAGCGTCGCCTCATGCGCCTTGAGATCGGTGATGCGCGGCAGCAGCGCGGTCCAGGTCACCGGACGCCCGCTGTGCTCCAGGAGCAGATCCACCAGGTCGTATTCCTTATCCGACAACAATCCCAAATCCTGGGTCAGCGCAATTTCGACCACGCCCTTGCCGGCTTGCTTGAGCACGTCGGCATAAGCGGCCAGTTCATCCTGGTCGGCCAGGCGGCAGGCCAGCGGCCGCCCCTTGTAGCCCAGATGTTGCCGGAAGACGGTGGTGGAAAAGCCCAAAGCCCCGGCGTCCACGGCTTCACGCAGCAACGCCGCGATGCGCTGGCGCTCCTCGGGCCGGGCGGCCCGCTCGCTCGACTCCTCGCCCAGCACGAAGTGGCGCAGCGGCGTCAACGGCACCAGAAATCCGACGTTGATTCCGAGGCCGCGCTTTTGCGCCGCCGCCATATACTGCGGAAAGGTCTCCCAATCCCAGGTGATTCCCTGGTTGAGCGTGTCAAAGGGGATTCCCTCCACTGTAACCAGGTCGCGGGTTACCATCTCGTGCGCATCGGGCTTGCACGGAGCGATGCCGACGCCGCAGTTGCCGATTACGACACTGGTGACGCCGTGCTCCGAGGAGCAGGTAAGCAGCGGATCCCAGCAGATCTGCGCATCATAATGCGTGTGCGGGTCGACAAATCCCGGCGTCGCGATAAGGCCGGCAGCGTCGATAACCTCGCGCGCGGTGCCGTTGATTTGGCCGATCGCGGCGATTTTGCCGCCGCTTATCGCGAGGTCGGCTTCATAGCGGGGCGCCCCGGTGCCATCGACGATCGTCGGCTTCCTGATGATCAGATCGTAATCCATGCCATGCCTTCCTCTCTCCGTGGCACAGGCTTCCAGCCTGTGGTTCGGGGCTTCGCTACGGTTTGTAGAACGCCAGCGCGCTTTCCGCCATCACCGCGCGCCTGATTTCCGGGCGCAGCCGCTCCGCGATTCGCTGGGGCGCGCCGGGAAAGAATCCGTCGGGATGAGGATAGTCCGTCGCCCACAGGATATGCTCCGGACCCAGAAAATCCGCCGCGAATTGCACCGAGGCCTCCACCGGCTCAAACGACACCCAGCACTGGCGCCGGAAGTAATCGGAGGGCTTCAACTTGATGTCCGGGTAGAACAGGTGGCTGTCGGCGAAATGGCGGTCCATGCGGTCCAGCCATGCCGGCATCCAGCCGCCGCCGGCTTCGAGGAAGCCAAAGCGCAGCCGGGGAAAGCGCTCGCACACGCCGCCCCAGATGACGCACAACGAGGCCAGCATCATCTCCATCGTGTGCGAGACGATATGCTTGGCGCCGCGGTTCTGAAAGCGGTCGGCGCCGATTGCCGCGGTCCCGCCCATCCCCTCGTGGATACCGATGGCAAAGTCGAGTTCCTGGGCCTCGGCCCACAGCGGATCGTAGGCGCGGTCGTCCAACTGCCGGTTGTTGTAACGGTTGGGCCGCACGAAGCCCGATCGCATTCCCAGTTCCTTGCGCGCGAAACGCATCTCCTCGATCGCCAGGTCCACCGATTGCATCGGCAGCATCGCAACCCCGAACAGGCGCTGCGGGTAAGGTTTGCAGAAATCGGCCAGCCAGCGGTTGTAGGCGCGGTAAGCGGCGCCGGCAAGCTTCGGGTCCTCGATCGCGCCCATCCACAGCCCCATCGTGGGATAGAGGAACACCGCGTCGATTCCGTCAAGCTCGAGGTCCGCGATACGCGCGTGCGGGTCAAAGCCGCCCTTACGGCCGTCGGCGTACTTCATGTTCTTGACCGAATCGTCGCCGCCTCGGGCGACGTCGATGGCGCCGGCGGAGCCGATACCGTCAAAGCCGGGGAAGGGCCGGCCCATGAACCACATCATCTCCTTGCCGCGTTCGTCGATAAAATATTTGGGCGCCTGCTCACGATAGGCGGGGTCAATGTATCGCTGCCACAAATCCACCGGTTCGAGCACATGCCCGTCGGAATCGATGACGTTGTACGTGCGGCTCATCGAAGCGCAACCTCCCAAAATTGCAAAGCGATCCGCGAGCGGAAGCTGCCGCGGCGTATCCGTACTGGGGTCTAACACGGCGTCGGGCCCTTATCAATCTTGCGTGCGCCAACCCGTTACCTGCCATCACTTCCGCTCGATGCCGATCCCCGGACGGGCCGGACGCCGGCCGCGCCGCGCATTCGAATCCAATCGACATCAGCGCCGATATCGCGTAGCCGAGAGCCGCTTCGCAAAAATTGCAATCTTTTTTGTGTCCAACCGCCCTTCCGATTAGCTTTTGCATGGTCCGGCACATTCCCCGCACTTGCGCACCTTTTACATTGCGCTTAACGTTGTTGTATCCGCGATGAAATCCGCGCGGGGCTGCACAGGACATAAGCGGCTTGTGACAAAGCAGTAGCTATTGCTTGGAAGCCTTGCTTCCGGCTTTGCCGTATCCACCAGCTACCTAGGCCGATCTTTGTTGCAGTAGGCGCCATTCATTATGCTAAAAAGACAAAATTCTACCCGATATAACCATTATGCCAGAAATTTGGTCGACTGGATCGAACGACTGAGCTCCGCGCTGTGGCGCAATCAGCGCTATACCCCGCCGATACAACCGGTCAAAGTAAATCTCGGCAGCGGACTCAAGATTGCTCCCGGATGGATAAACGTCGATGGGAGTCTCAAGATGGTGTTGGCGAAATGTCCCAATTTCGTCACCGGTTTGGGTTATAAATTTCTGACCGACAGCAAATCTGTCTCATGCGAACAATTCATCGATCTGGTTACAAATAATATCTTTGTACATCACAACCTCAAGTACGGCGTGCCCTTGCCGGATTCATCGGCAGATTTCATTTACACCTCGCACACGCTGCACCATCTCTATCGTGATGAAGCCGCGGCGGTGCTTGCCGATGCTTTGAGGGCGCTGAAACCCGGTGGCACGATTAGAATAGCGGTGCCAAATCTTGAGCATATCTTCGCCCTCTATCAGCGCGGCGAGCGCGAGCACGCTTTGAGATTTTTCTTCTATGATTCGCAGCCCAGAAATCAGCTCAGCCGCCGCCAATACCAGTACGATTTTGAATTGCTCCGCGAGATGCTCGCCATAGCGGGATATAGCGGAATTCGGCGCTGTGCTTTTCAGCAGGGACGAACGCCGGACCTCGAGCAACTGGACAATCGCCCCGATGAAACGCTCTTCGTAGAGGCTGAGAAGCCCTCGATTCGCCAGATCAACCGCGCCGAGGTTGAAGAGCCACTGGGAGTGGCTGCTGGTTAGACGGCGCCCGCCAGCTAAAATAGTGGGACAGGCGTCCCTGCCTGTCGATGATGCGCTAATTCCTTTTCGCGCTACCTTCCTCTTCCTTGGGTGACGCAAGTAATCACTTCTTCTGGAAAACGGTGTAAGCGGAGGTTCCAAGCATCTGTTCGGTGGCGCGAGCAAAAAAAGCTCGCGCGTGCATACACAGGCAGCAGGCGCCTGTCCCACTGATTCACGTACCGCCCGCGCCGATTTTCAAACTCAGTCAAATAGGTCCGCTTTCACCCAACCCAAGGAGGCCCGGGCGGGGGGGTCCGCATTGATTGGTTCGGCCACGCTTTGCCGCCGTTTTAGATCGCATTGAGTTCTCATCAGTCATTTCCGATGCGTACCTGCGTGAAGATCATACAAAAAATGTCTTATCCAAACTTTTGGTAACCAATCATGCTTGAATGTAACAAAGCAGTCTGTTAGTTTCCAGCTACCGTCAGTAGCAAAGGGCGGTGGAAGAGGACGCTCAAGTGCATAGATTCCTGCAGGTCGCGCTTCTACTTTCCGCCTTTGTACTCATCGCCGCCGGCGCGTCGTACGCTCAGAGCGTCACGATCGCGCCCTCATCCCCATCCATCGTGGTCAATGGGCAAATCCAATTCACGGCCCAGGTCAGCGGTCTTACGAGCAGCGCGGTAAACTGGTCGGCCGGGGGCGCGATCGGAGGTAATTCCACGGCCGGGACTATCACCTCCGCGGGCCTGTATACCGCTCCCGCAACGCCGCCGGGGCAGAATCCGGTGCAAATCACCGCGACCAGCGCGGCCGACGGCACGACCAAGGGCATTACCTACGCCTACATCCTCAACCGTGGGCCTTCGATCACTACGGTTTCGCCCAATCCTCTGCCGGTGGGCACGGTCACGGTCACCATTGGGGGTTCGGGATTTCAGTCAGGCGCCAGAGTGTTTGACACTTACGGCAACCACCCAGCGGTACAGATGGTTACCACCTCTGTCACTTCGACCACCATCATGGCGACCGGTTATCAGGGACCCGCGGCCTCGGCGTCCTTGTGCGTGGAGAACGCTGGATCGATTTGCAGCAACTCCATCATGGTTCCAGTTGGAACAGGTGGTTCGACCAGTTCACCGGCGCCGACCGCAACTCCGGCGCCCAGTTCGACGCTTACTTCGAGCCGGACACCCGCACCAACAGTAAGCGGTTCACCGACCGCGACGCGGAACGAGCCAACCCGGACACCCACACCAAAGGCGACAAGAACGCCCACGCCGACCGCCAGTACAACCCGTACGTCGAAGCCGACCGCAAGCGGGACGCCGATGCCGACATCAAGCGCGACGCCGACACTTACCCCCAGCGGGACGCCGACGCCGACGTCGAGCAGAACGCGTGAGGCGACCAGGACACCGACGTCAACCCCAATTGCGACAACTACGCCGACCGCGGCAATCAGCAGCGCCACCCCGACCGCCATCGGAACGCCGGCGACTATTCCATATCCGGTCTCGAGCCATCCGCGGCTGTGGATCACCACCAACGATCTGCCGCGCCTGCAAAGCTGGGCCAGCGCCTCCAATCCGATCTATCAACAAGGAATTGCGCCGGTGCTGAACCAGGCGGTTTCCATCTACAACACGCAGTTCTTCCCCGGCGGCGTGCCCAATCCCAACTACCCCGACCCGGGCGATACGCAGGGCTACACCGGTTACCTGACCGAGCAGTACGGCGTGGTTCTGGCCTTCAATTCGCTGATCGATCCGAGCCCCAGCGCGCGGATCCAGTATGCTCAGTACGCGCGCAACCTGCTGATGTACGCGATGAATCTGGCCGCGTTGGGCCACCTTTCCGGCGCGCCGTTCCGGGATCCGTTGTTCGCCGTTTATAACCGGGCCAACGGTCAGGGAGAGCAATGGCCGCTGATCGTGGACTGGATCTACAACGCCACCGACGCAGGCGGGAATCCGATCCTGACCGCCGCCGACAAGCTGACCATCCGCAACGTGTTTATGCAGTGGGCCAACGATTGCCTCAATGCCTCCACCACCGGCGGAGACCATCCGTCGCCCGTGGGCGTGACCAACAACCCGCAGCTTCTGCCCGGAAATCAACCCTACCGGATGGCGGCCAACAACTATTATATTGGCCACGCGCGGATGCTCACGATGATGGCGCTGAGCATCGATCCGGGCGACGACCCTCCGCTCAACTCCAGCGCTCCGGCTTCGCAGTTGGGCAACACGCTGCGCAGCTACATCCTGGACGCGACCGGGGCGTGGCTTTACCAGCAATTCGCGATGTTCGGCGACCCGGCGGTGGTGGCCAGCGCTTATGGTTTGGGAGGCAGTGGGGCGGGCTTCGATCTGGCCAGCGGCGGCCTGCCGCCCGAAGGTATGCTTTATGGCGAGTCCTTCGGCTTCATGCTCGGCGAACTGCTGGCGCTCCAGACGGCTGGATTCAACAACGTCAACTACGCCGGCCCGCAGATCGGCTTAATCGGCGCACCCATGTGGGACCGCTATGTTGTCGGAATCCTGTCCTCGCTCACGCCGACCGCGAGAACCTTCTCCAGCGAGCCGTGGCTGGGACCTGTATACCAGTATGGCAGCTATAGCGACCTGCTGCGCCTGTACGTCACCCCGGATTTCATGCGGTCATTTGCGTTGCTGGCGCTGCTTGATCAGCAACTCGGAACGACCACCCATATCAATCCGGCGCGATGGTTCGACGTCAACGTGCCCGAGGGCGGTCCCTCGGCGCTGCTCTCGCGCGTCACTTCGCCCTGGAGCTTCACTGAATCGCTGCTCTACTACATGCTGCTCGATCCGGCGGCGCCCGCCGCGGCCGATCCCCGTCCCACCTACCCGACCGTCTTCTTTGATCCCGCCGCCGGCCGGATCCTCGCGCACAGCGACTGGAGTTCGAACAACACCATGTTCGACTACCGGGCCAGTTGGCTGTCGATTAATCATCAGGACGGCGACGGCGGCCAGTTCGAGTTCTTCCGCAACGGCGAATGGCTGACCAAGGAGATGAGCAACTACGACAACAACGCGGTGGGCCTGACCACCGTTTATCACAACACGCTCGCGTTGCAGAACATCTGTCCCAACGGCACCCCGGGCAACCTGCAATGGTTCGAAACCGGTGAATGGGCCAACGGCAGCGAGTGGATGCTGGGCGAGAACGCCGGCGACCCCACCACAATCACCAGCAGCGGCCCCGGTTACGTCTATGCGGCGAGTAATCTGACCAACCTGTTCAACCGCCCCGATTTCTGGTCGCCGGCCGACAGGGCCACCAACATTACGCAGGCCACCCGGTCGATAGTGTGGTTCAACAATGACTACATCGTGGTGTACGACCGCGCCACCTCGATCAATAGCGGTTTGTTCAAGCGCTTCAACTTAAGCCTGGTGACCAACCCGGCAATCAACAGCAACGTGGCTACCGAGACGCTGGCGAGCGGACAGCAGCTGTTCATCCAGACCCTTCTGCCACTTAACCCTGCCGCCAGCGCGGTCTATGCGGCGGGCAATCTGAATCCCATCGCCGAATTGGAACCGACCCAGTACGTCTACACGGTGCAGGACCCGGCCAATCCCGCCGATACCCGCTTCCTGCACGTGTTGCAGGGGGCCAACGCCGGCGCCGCGATGGCCCCGGCCAGCTACCTGCAAAGCATCAGCGGCACGGCCTTTGACGGCGCTGTGTTTGCCGGCGCGACGGTCTATTTCCCGGTCAGTGGCAACGGGTCCTTTGCGGGAACCACTTTATCCGCGCCTGCCGGTGTTCACACCATGCTGGTGACGGGACTCGCACCTGGAGCGGCCTACAATGTGAGCATCGAGCCCGGCGGCAGCGGCAACGTGATCAGCATCGCTCCCGGGGGTACAAGGATCGCCGACAGCGCCGGGGTGCTGAGCCTGTCGTTCTAAGGTGATCAAAATATTTGAAATTTCTCAAAATCGGCCGTTGCGTTTCGCTGCATCCGGAGCGCGATACCTGACCAATCCGAGCCGCGCGCGTGACCCAGCGGTCTGTATCGGGTCTTGCAAATTGACCGCTCTCTGACGGTAGCGGCTCGGATTTTTCCTTGTAATTCAAGCATTATCCGGTTCATCGCACCGGCTTTTTGGCAAGACCCAGAGCCTGCGCGTAATCTTCCGGGGTGTTAACATTCAGGAAGCTCAGCAGCTCCGGATCGTGAGAGCGCAGCTCATCTTCGGTCACTATCCGCGCGTCCAGCAGGGGCGCGAGGTCCTGCAACTTGCGCGCACCGCATCCAATCATCGATTCGAGCGCGGGCAAACAGCTCTTACGATAGGCGGCATGGAGCCCCTGAAGGCGGCCATGGACAAGGGGAATCGCCGCGTCATGATCGGTCGCCATTTCGCACAACGCGAAGGCCAGCGTGGCGTTTACGAATGGCAGATCGCAAGCGCACGCAAAAGCAACTTCGGCGTGAACCGTGGCGAGCCCCAGGCGCAGGGCTGTGACCGGGCCCTCGAACGCCTGAGAGTCCCAGACCAGTCGCGCCGTAACGCCGCATAACGAGGACGCAGCCGCGCCCTGACACGGCCCGGCCACGACCACCAAATCGTCAAAGCTACGCGCAAGCTCCGCCAACACCCGCTCGAGCATAGTCGCGCCGCCCCAAGCCAACGCGGCCTTATCCACACCCATCCTCGAGCTCCGCCCGCCGGCCAGAACAATCGCGCTGCGTCTGTTCATCGGGCAAATCTTATCAGTTCGCGCATCTCTACCTGAGCGGCAGGGTGAGTACGCTGATTTGGGCTTTATCGGGCACTTCGGGCGAGCTTGAACGCGATTACCGGGGTCCTCAACCACCCCGAAGGGAAACATAGGGCACCCTCAGGTTAATTTAAGGTGTTTATAACTCACGAAATGGGACGCTTTCCACTGAGAGCGACTTTTGCTAACTTAGTTAAGGAATGGCAGCAAACGGGATAGGACGCAAAATCAATACCGCACCCGCTCTGGATGCGATTGAAGTTCGCGACAGCGATGCGCTCATCGCTAAAATGCTCGCCGAACTGCAGATTTCCCTGCTGTCGGTAAACAAGCAACTGCTGGTCAAACTGGCGGATCTGAAGAAGGTCCTGGCGACGGACTATCGCGCAGCGGAGGGAATGCCGGCCACCCCCCTGCTTCACGAACTTTCAGGCATTATCGACCGGGATATCCGCACCCGGTTTGCTGGCCTGTCCGGCAACTGGAACAAGGAGGACCTGCTGCGGTATCTGGCGCAAGTCTTCGGACCGCGCGAGATCGAGGTGCGCGCCGAGCCTTACCGGCGCGGCTCGGGTCTGGCGCTGCGGGGCTTTTTTTGCCGCGCCGAGGTCAGCAAGAAATCCAAGTTCGTGATTTTTCTCAACAGCGCCCATCCACCGGCGGTGGTTGCCGCCACTTTCGGCCATGAACTGGGGCACTATCTTTATGGCTCGATGGTCAAGGAAACCTCGACCTTTAACGCTTTCATCGAAGGCAGCTTCTCGCGCCATCTGAGCGATGAGGGCGAACTGTTTGCCGACTGTCTGGTAGCGCTGTCCGCCTACGATCACGACACGCTCAAGCGGATTGCGGCCGGCGATTCGGGCTCGCGCGTGGATCGCTCGGTCCTGCTGCTCAAGGAAATCCACCGCCTCATCGACTCGCGCTATCATCTCAATATGAGTCCGGGGCACCTGGCCAACGTCAGCCGCGTCAGCTATCTGACCGCGATGATTCACTTCTACAAGCTGCGCCGCGCCCTATACCAACTCACGGGCCTTTAGCGGCCGCGGAAAAACCTTCGGCAGGCGTGGCTTTGAGTTTTGCCCCCGCGCGCCGGCGCGGCTATCGTAGCCGCCATCGTGGCCGTTAAAACCACAGGCTTAATCGCCCAGTACTTGAGCATCAAGCAGAAGGTTGCCGACGCGATCCTGTTCTTCCGGTTGGGCGACTTTTACGAGATGTTCTTCGAGGATGCCGAGGTGGCCTCGCGCATCCTGGACATCCAACTGACTTCCCGCTCCAAAGAGGGCGCTCCGCTGTGCGGCGTTCCCTACCATTCCGCCGAGCCCTATATCGCCAGACTGCTTAAGGCAGGACACAAAGTCGCGATTTGCGAGCAGACGCCCACCGGCGCCAGCCGCGGCCTGATGCCGCGCCAAATCGTCCGCATCATCACCCCGGGCACGGTCAATGACGAGTTGGTGCTGAGCGCGGACGAAAAGAACTACTTAAGCGCCGTGGTCCCGGCTCCCGAGGGTTTTGCTCTGGCTTCGGTCGATGTCTCCACCGGTGAGTTCCGGGTCACGCAACTGGGCAACTCAGCCAGCCTGCTGGAGGAAATCAGGCGATTAGGGCCGCGCGAGGTAATCGCCGCCCCTCAACTTGGCGAGATTGCCGGGCGCCTGACGGGGCTGTCGCTAACGCGCCTGGACGATTCCTATTGGGAGCCCGAGCGTGCCGCCGAGGCGATAGCGCTGCGCTTTGGTCCGCCCTCCGTCTGCCTGCCACCCGCGCTGGCTGCCGCCGCCGGCGCCGCGCTGCTTTACCTTCAACAGACCTTTGGCGCCGAACTCGGCCATCTGCGGCCACCCGAGCTTTACCAGGCCAGCCAATATCTGCAGGTCGATGAAGTCAGCCGGGCCCATCTGGAGTTGGTTGTGTCCAGTGATGGAACCCGCAAAGGGTCTCTGCTCTCGGTTCTGGATCAAACCCGCACTGCCGCGGGCGCGCGAACCCTGGCGTCGTGGCTGCTCTATCCGCTGCTCGATATCGACGCGATCCATCGCCGGCAGGACGCGATCGAGGAACTGTTCGACGCCGATTTGGGCGGCGCTATTTCCGCCGCACTGGGCAGGATCGGCGACCTCGAGCGGCTGGTCGGGCGCGTGGCAAGTCTAAAGGCTGGGCCGCGGGATTGCCTTAAGCTGCGCCTGGCGCTGGAGGCGGCCGGCGAGTTGAAACAAGCCTTTGGCGGCTTTCGCAGCGCGGAGCTTTGCCGCTGCGCCGGAGAGATCGACCCGCTGCCTGAAGTGGCCGGCCAGATTGCTGCGGCGTTAACCGATGAGCCGCCGATGGCTGTGCGCGACGGCGGCGTGATTCGCCCCGGCTACCATCCCGGCGCCGACGAGTTGCGCGCGCTCAGCCTGGATGCGCGTTCCGTTATCGCTCGCCTGGAGGCACGCGAGCGCGAGCGCACCGGCATCGGGTCGTTGAAGGTCCGCTACAACCAGGTATTCGGCTATTATCTAGAAATCACCAAGGCCCACCTGGAGCGCGCGCCTGCGGATTATGAGCGCAAGCAGACCCTGGTCGGGGCCGAGCGCTTCACCACTCCGGAGTTGAAGGAACTGGAACGCAAAATCCTGAGCGCGGAGTCCGGATTAAAGGAGCTTGAGGCCGAGCTTTTCTTAAACCTGCTACGTTCGGTAGCGGCCCACACCGAGGCTCTGGCACGCACCGCGCGCGCGGTGGGGCAACTGGACTGCCTGGTATCGCTGGCCCAGGTGGCCCGCCGCCGAGGCTACGTCCGGCCGATTATCAACAACGGCACCGCGCTCACCATCACCGACGGGCGCCATCCGGTGCTGGAGGCCAATCTAAAGCGGGGCGAGTTCGTTCCCAACGATCTTCAGGCCGATCCGGAAACCCGCCAGCTCCTGCTGATCACCGGCCCCAACATGGCCGGCAAATCGACCTATCTGCGCCAGGTCGCGCTGATCGTGATAATGGCGCAGGCGGGAAGCTTCGTTTCCGCCACGCAGGCCACCATGGGGCTGGTGGATCGCATCTTCACCCGCATCGGGGCGCGCGACGATCTACGCCGCGGCGAATCGACCTTCATGGTCGAGATGCGTGAAACGGCGCGGCTGCTCTCCGGACTGAGCGACCGCAGCCTGCTGTTGCTGGACGAGGTCGGACGCGGCACCAGCACCTTTGACGGATTGGCCATCGCCTGGTCGCTGGCCGAATATTTGCACGATCGGACCCGCGCCACGATTCTGTTCGCCACCCATTTTCACGAACTGACCGACCTTGCGCGGGAGCGGCCGCGGGTCAAGAATCTGTGCATGGCGGTGCGGGAGTGGGGCGGCGACGTGGTTTTCCTACGCCGGGTGATCGAAGGCGCGGCCAGCCGCAGCTACGGAATCGAAGTGGCAAAGTTGGCCGGGTTGCCGGAGAGCCTGCTCCTGCGCGCGCGCGAAATCCTCAACAACCTCGAGCAGGGCGAACTGGACGCCAACGGGATGCCGCGGCTGGCCCGTGGGCGCCAGCGGGGCGCCGCACAGGCGCGTCAGATGGACCTGTTCACCCCCGCCGAAAAACGCGCGCTCGACGAACTCAAGGCGCTTGATCCCGATCGGCTGACTCCAATCGAAGCGCTCAACGCACTCAACCGCCTAGGGAGAGAAGTGAGGGGAGAGAAGTGAGGAGTGAGAAAAGAGAAACGAGAAAAGAGAAGAAATGAGAGGGCAGAGATCAGATTCCCCCGCGCGCTTCTTATTTCTCTCGCCTGACTCTTCTCTTCTCCCCTCTCGTTTCTCTTTTCTCGTTTGTCTTTTCTTCCTCACCCTGATTGCGAGCATTCGGTCCGCCGGCGCGATGGTGATCCGCAGCACCTGGGTCGAGCGCCGCGGCGAAGTCTTCACCATCCACTTGCGCCTTAGCGGGCGTCCGCAATGGATCCTGAGCCAGCAGTTCGGCCAATTGCAGATCGAGCTGCTGAACACGCACTCGAGCTGGCCGCCCAACCAGTTTTTGCATGCCGCGGTTGGACCGCTCGGCACGGTCAGGATTGTTAGCGCTCCAGGCGGGCGCGTGCGGATGCAAATAGACGTAACGGGCAAGTGCGACTACGTGGTGGGCCGCCAGCACGACCAGCTCATCGTGAGCCTGGCACGGCGCGGCGCGGCCCTTAACATTGCCGATGCATTCACTTACGCCCATAGGGCGCCGTCGCCGAAAATTGCTACGTCGCGCCGTAGCGCGCCCGCCATCGTTGCGGCGCCGGCCCGGGCGACCGCCCCCGAGCAGATTGCCAGCGCGAAGCAAGACATCGCGCCGCCACTGCCTGCCGCGGCCGCCTTTGAGCCGCAGGCGCAGGGCCGCCCGATCGTCGTCGTCGATCCCGGCCATGGCGGTCACGACCCCGGCACCCAGTCGGCGGACGGATTGCTGGAAAAGGACGTCGCGCTGCAGATCGGACGCCGCCTTGCCGACGCGCTGGCGCGGCGCGGAGTCAAACCAGTGATGACCCGCGACAGCGACAAGTATCTGACTTTGGCGCAGCGCACGGCGATTGCGAACAATGCGTCCGCGGAGCTGTTCGTTTCCGTCCATCTCAATTCGAGTCCCAATCCGGGCACTACGGGTATGGAGGTCTACTACCTGAACAACACGACCGATCGCGCGACCATCAGGCTGGCGCGGATGGAGAATGCGGCGGATAATAAGGTCGCGCCACATGATCCCAATCTGAATTACATCTTGAGCGATCTGCAACAACAGTATAAAGCCACGCAATCAGCCCTGCTCGCGCAGGTGATGGAACAGCAAACTGTGGTTGCACTACAAGCGAGCTTCAGCAATGACATCCACGGCCTCGGAGCCAAACGGGGGCCGTTCTATGTGCTGGTCGGTCCACGAATACCGGCGGTGCTGGTCGAATGCGGATTCCTGTCCAACAGCGTGGAGGCGCAGCGGCTGGCGGCCCCGGCCTATCAGCAGGGCATCGCCGACGCCCTGGCCGGCGCGGTGGTGCAGTACCTTAACCAGGACATCACGGCGGGGACTTTGTGAGTACCTCCTCTGACGATCGCGACGCCCTCATCGCCGTTGCCGCGCCGCCGCCCGAGCGTCCGGCGGACGAGGCGCAATTGCTCAAGGATTTCCGCGCGACGCGCAAGCCCGGCCAGGTCACCAAGAGCTACCTGGACGAGGTGCGGCAAACCCTTAAGACGCGGCATTTCGCCGGCGCCAGCGGCGGCGAAATCGTCCGCGAACTGACCGCCGCCGTCGATCACACGATACGAGCGCTGTTCATTTATGCGGCGGCCGAGCACGATCGCCGCTTTCCCAAGCTCAACCAGCGCCTGGCGGTGCTGGCGCGCGGCGGTTACGGCCGGGGCGAACTCAACCCATACTCCGACATCGACCTGCTCTTTTTGCACGATTGGAAGCCGGGTCCGTACCTGGAGATCGTGGCGGAGATCATCCTGCATGGGCTGTGGGACGCCGGGCTAATCGTGGGGCATGCGGTGCGCAACATCCGCGAATGCGTCCGGATGGCGGATGGCGACCTCAAGGAGAAGACCGCGATTTTGGACAGCCGCTTCCTGGCCGGCGATTCCGAGCTGTGGGCCGAGCTGGAAAAGGCCTTGCTCAGCGGCGTGCTCAACCGCAACCAGGCGAAATTTTTCAAGACCAAGCTCGAAGAAAGCGCCAAGCGCCACGCCGCCTATGGCGATTCCGTCTATCTGCTGGAACCCCAAATCAAGGAGGGCGAGGGCGGACTGCGCGACCTTCACACCGCGCTGTGGGTAGCCAAGGTAAAGTACAAGGTCAATTCGCTGGAAGAACTGGTGCACAAGGCGATCATCACCCAGCCCGAGATGGACGAGGTCGCGCGCGCCCGTGACTTCCTGTGGCGCGTGCGCAACTCCCTGCATTTCCTCAGCGGGCGGCACTTCGACCAGCTCACCTTCGAATACCAGGAGGAACTGGCGCCCCTGATGGGGTTCACCGCGAGCGACGGACAGAGCGCCAGTTCGTCCCTGATGCGCGCCTACTATCAGCAGGCCAGTACGATCAAGATGTTCGCCGAGGGGCTGATTGCGCGCATCACCGAAGAGCCCGACGGGGGCCGCTGGCGCCGCTTCGGCTTCGGCCGCCAGATCCGGCCCGGCGTGCTCATCCAGCGCAAGCTGCTGGCTGCCGCCGATCGGGATCTGTTCAAGCATGACCCGCTCAACCTGGTCACCATCTTTGCCGATTGTCAGGCCCACGATGTGCAGATGTCGGGATCCACTTATCAGCTCGTACGCGACCATTTGAACCTGATCGACGACCAGGCGCGATCCGATCCGCGCTTCGGCGCCGCCTTGATGCACATTTTGGACGGCCGCCAGCGGGTCGCCGAAACGCTGGAGGCGATGCATCGATCGGGGGTGCTGGGCGCGCTGATCCCGGAGTTCGGGAACCTGTATGCGCGCGTGCTGCACGACCTCTACCACATCTATACTGTCGACCGGCATTCGCTGGTCGCGGTGCGCGAACTGGAGCGCTTGCGGGCCGGCGAGTTCAAGGCCTCGGTCCCGCTGCTAACCGAAGTGGCGCGCGCGGCCGACACCGTGCCGCTGATATTCCTGGCCCTGGTGCTTCACGACATCGGCAAGGGCCACGGCCATCACCATGATGAGCGCGGCGCCGCGCTGGCGCAGGAAGTGGCGCAGCGGCTGGGGCTGAACCCGGAGCAGATCGACACCGTGGTTTTCCTGGTGCGCAATCATCTGATGATGTCGGAGATCGGGCAAAAGCGCGACCTCGAAGACGATCACCTGGTCAAGGAATTCGCCCGCGCCGTCGGCTCGATCGAGCGGCTCAAGGAACTCTACCTGATGACCTTCGCCGACATGCGCGCGGTAGCACCTAAGGTTTACAACAGCTGGCGCAACATGCTGCTCAGCGATCTCTACATGAAGGCGCTGAAGATCCTTGAACAGGGCGACCGCGAGGCGGTCGACCCGGAGCGCCTGGTGGCCCTGACCAAGACCGAGCTGCGCAGCCAGCTTTCCTCCGCCGACGGCGAGCGGGCCCAGTCGCTGGAGGAGTTCCTGGAGCAGATGCCCGAGCGCTACTTCCTGATCACGCCGCGCCAGGATATTCCCTATCATTTCGAGCTGATGCGCCGGCTCGACGGCAATTCGCTGGTCTGCCAGCCGCGCCATTTCCCCGACCGCGAGTTCAGCGAATTCATCGTGGCCACGCGCGATCAGCACGGCCTGTTCTCCAAAATTGCCGGAGTGCTGACCGCCAACAATCTCAATATCCTCTCCGCCCGCATCACCACGCGCCCCGACGGTATCGTGCTGGACAGCTTCCGCATCTCGCACGCGGCGGAAGGGGCGGCGATCGCTATGGACGACGAGCGATGGGAGCGGGTGGAGCGCAATCTGCTGGCCGTCTTAAACGGCGCACAGAATATCGTGGACCTGGTGGCCCGCTCACGGCCGGCGTCGGTGGCCGCGCGCCGCTACGTTTCGCGAGTCGCCACCGAAGTGACGGTGGATAACCGAACCTCGGAGCGCTTTACGGTGATCGACGTATTCACCCAGGATCGGCTCGGATTGCTGTTTTCGATCACCCACGCGCTGTCGGAGATGGGCCTGGAGATTCATTTGGCGCGAATTTCGACCAACGCCGACCAGGCGCTGGACGTTTTTTACGTAAGCGACGCGCAGGGGCGCAAGATCGACGACCCCAAAACGCTCCGCCAAATCGAGACCACCTTGCTCGATCGGCTGGACGAAAAGCCCGCGCAAACCGCGACGCAGGAACGGAATTGAGCGACTTTGGCTGGGACGCCGCCGTGGAACTTCACCTCGCCCGGCTGGCCGCCGAGCGCGGCCTGGCGGCAAATTCGCTGGATTCCTACAGCCGCGATCTGGCCGGCTTCAGCCGTTTCTGCGTCGAACGCGCCCTCGCCCCCGCCGCGCTGGACGCTCCCGCCTTGCTCGACTATCTCGAAAGCCTGGCCGAGCGCGGGCTAAGCGCCAGCAGCCAGCGCCGCCATCTGGCCAGCATCCGCGGACTGGTGCGCGAACTGCTGGAGCGCAAAATCCTTGACCAAGACCCAACCACCGCCATCAAGCTGCGTCCGCCCTCGCGCCCCCTGCCGCACACGCTCGGGGTGGGCCAAATCGAGTCCCTGATAGATGCGATCGATACCACCGTCCCGCGCGGGCTGCGCGATCGGGCGATGCTGGAACTGGCCTACGGCAGCGGCCTTCGCGTCTCGGAACTGGTCAACCTGAGGCTGAGCGCGCTTAATCTTGAGACCGGGCTGGTGGTGGTATTTGGCAAGGGCGGCAAGGAGCGGCTGGTGCCGTTCGGGGCGGGCGCCCGCGACGCGCTGATTACCTATCTAAAAGAGGGGCGTCCGCAACTGCTCAAAGGGCGCCAGAGCAACGTTCTTTTTGTGGCGCGGGCCGGCCGCGCGATGACGCGCCAGGCCTTCTTTAAGAACCTCAAGATATGGGCGATTGGCGTGCCGGGGCTTAACCAGGTGCATCCCCACGCCCTGCGCCATTCCTTCGCGACTCATTTGCTGCTGGGCGGCGCCGACCTGCGTTCGGTCCAGGAGATGCTCGGCCACAGCGATATATCCACCACCCAAATCTATACCCATTTGACCAACACGCATCTGCGCCGCGTCCATCGCACCTTTCATCCCCGCGCCAGCCTCGATAAGCTGCGAGATTAGGGATGCTTCCAACCAACTTTGCCAATTTCATGTTGGAGCTGTCGATCTGGGCGGTTCCGACCATATTTTCCATCGTGGCGCACGAGGTCATGCACGGCGAAGTGGCCCGGCATCTGGGCGACGATACGGCGGAGCGCGCCGGACGCCTCACGCTTAATCCGATCTCGCACGTCGATCCGGTCGGGACCGTGATCCTGCCGGCCCTGTTGTTGTATTTCCATCTGCCCGTTTTCGGCTGGGCCAAGCCGGTGCCGGTGGATTTCCGCCGCCTGCGCAACGGCCGCGCCGGGATGGTGATGGTGGCCGCGGCGGGTCCACTGACTAACATCACGCTGGCCATCGTCAGCGCGTTCCTGGTTCGCGAGCTGCCGCAGGTCGTCGATCCGCAAGCATATCGCGCGGTGGTGATTCCGCTCATCTACATGTTGCGGGCTTCGGTTATAATCAACGTGGTGCTGGCGATCTTCAATCTGTTGCCGCTGCTCCCGCTGGACGGCGGGCGGGTTCTGGCCGGGCTGCTGCCGCTGCCCATCGCAATCAAGTTCGCACGCCTGGAACCATACGGCATCCTGATCCTGTTCGTGCTGCTGTACTCGGATTTCTTTGGGCGCTTTATCAACCCGATTATCGATAGTGTAACCCGGATGCTGCTGTGAACGATTCCACTCCCAACCCTCAAAGGACGCCGGCCGACGCCGGGCGCTGGTTCAAGCTGCCGGTGTTCGAGGGTCCGCTGGACCTGCTGCTGCATCTGATCAAGAAAAACGAACTCAACCCGCAGGAGGTTACCGCCAGCATCATCACGGAGCAGTACCTGGAATACCTGGAACTGCTCGATTCGCTCAACCTTGACGTGGCCGGCGAATACCTGGTGATGGCGGCGACCCTGTTGCTGATCAAGTCCTTTTCACTGCTGCCTTATCAGGGCACGGCGGACGAGGAAGAGGCCGAAGGGCTCAAACGCGACCTGATCGATCGCCTGCTCGAATACCAACGCTACCGCGAGGCGGCCTTCAAGCTGGCCGAACGGCCGTTGCTGGGGCGCGATGTGTTTGTTGCGCCGGGAGAGAAGCAGGAGACGTCGGAAGAAGTCCCGATCTACGACGTCTCGATCTTCGATCTGGTCGAGGCGTTGCGCACCGTGCTGGCCCGCTTGATCGAGGAGACCCCGCGGGAGCTCAACCTGAGAGACATTCCGGTAGCGCGGTGTATCCCGGCGATCCTTGCCAGACTCGAACAGACTGAGCGGCTGGAATTCATATCGTTGTTCGACGACGCCCCTGACCGCCCGATGGTGGTAGCGTTCTTTCTGGCGCTGCTCGAACTGATCCGCCGTCGCCAGGTACGCGCATGGCAGGAGGCCGCCTTCGGCCCGATATGGCTGGGCCGCCGGACCGACGGTTTGTCCCCTCTCCCTCAGCAGGAAGAGGGTTAGGGTGAGGATGGGAAGAGGTGGATGAGGAGCGATTGAAGGCGGTGCTGGAAAGTCTGCTGTTCGCCTCGGGCGAGCCGGTTTCGCTGGCGCGGCTGGCAGCCGTGCTCGACCCGGTTACCAAGGAGTCGATACGCAAGGTGCTGGCCGATCTGAAGGCGGACTTCCATCGCGACGCGCGCGGCGTGATGCTCGAGGAGGTCGCGGGCGGCTACCAGCTCCGCACGCCCAAGGAACATGCCCTATACGTGCGCAAGCTGCTGGCGGCCCGCCCGCCCCGCCTGTCGCGCCCGATGATGGAGACGTTGGCGATCATCGCCTACCGACAGCCGATTACGCGGCCGGAAATCGAGCAACTCCGCGGCGTCGACAGCGGCGCCGTGCTGGAAACTCTGACCGAGCGGCGCCTGGTCAAGATTGCCGGCCGCAAGGAAGCGCCCGGACGTCCGATGATGTACGCGACGACCTCGGATTTCCTCCAGACCTTCGGCTTGAAGGACTTGGACAGCCTGCCCGATTTAAGCGAACTGCGCGAAGTCGAGCAGCGCATCGAAGCCGCGCAGCAGGAGCGGTTGGATGAGAACGCCGAGCAAGGAGCGCCGGAGCAGTTGGAGCTGGTAGCGGCCGATCCTGAAGCGTCACCCGAGCAGCTTGACCTGATTGAACCGCAAGCCGCTGAATCAGGCGTCGAGACTGAGCAGGAATCCAAGCAGACCGACGAAGACGAATCTTCCTGACAGTAGCGCCGGCGTCCCTGCCCGCCCGCCCCACTGACCTGGACAAAAAATCAGAGCCGCGACCGTCAGGGAGCGGTCAGGTTGGCTGAACCGGAAAAAGACCGCCTCGCTGACGCGCGCGGCTCGGATTAGGAAGTTTGAAATATTTTCGGAGAGCGTTGGTGCTTATGCCTTTGTCCCTCACGCCGAAGTGGGGTCGAATTTCGGGCATTCGATAGAGGCCAGCGCGAAGCGCCGAGTGAAGGTGCAGACACGGTTGAATTGAACCCAAAACAATCAGTTGGACCTCTCTGCATCCATAACGATTGCATTGGTCGGTTCTGTGTTAATCGGTCGCAAATCAGCCTCACCCTGTCAGGGAGTGGGGAATGAAAATGTGCGAGCGTTTTTCTCACCTGCGGATTAGTCCGCAGCCGGAGGGGCGGTTCACGAACCGCCCCTACGCCAAAAACCTGGCAACGGCGCGTCTTGTAGGGGCGCTTCGTGAAGCGCCCGTGCAGGGTGATGCGGCGGACAAACTCTGAGTAATCACCTTCGCGTCTTTCAACTGCTGTTTTTGAATTGAAGTGACGCTCAGGAGCATATGGCATTTTGATAGGTACGGGAAATTACGTCATACGTGGGAGAATGCGATTTCCGGTCCCTAGCGACCAAGACGATCGTGAGGGCAGATCGGGTGGCGCCTTTCAGATCGGGCTTTCGACTAACCGTCTCAGAATTTGCCTCAGGTCCGGCGGCTTATAGAAGGGATGTCCACGATAGATATCCGCGCATTTGTCGTCCAGGGTCTTGATGGTCTCATACGCCTTCGGCGCGGCTTCCCGCACCGCGCAGATTCGGTCTCGGGAGAACAGGAGGTTATCCGGATCGACGTGGCCCGCTTGAATGAAGCCGCGGGTCTTCTTCGCACATCGACACGGGTTCGATTTGTTTACCAGCCCGCACTTGTCGTTCATGAAGTTGCGCAGGTCTCGACGCGCACGGGCCAGCCGTTGACGAAAATTCTCCGGGCTGATCTCCATCACCTCGGCAGCAACGGTGTCACTCACGCCGAGGATCGCGCTCAGGATGTAGCTCAAGCGCTGCTCACGATCGAGGCAGAGCAGCATTCCAGAGGTGCAGGAGAGCATCGCTTCAGTCACGAGCAGGTTGGTGTCAGGGGATGTACCTTTCGGATCCGGCAGGTCGAGATCAGGCGTGTTGTCGAGCGCATCGCCATAGATAGAGAAGCTTATGGATTTCTCCTCTTCCCGCCCGCGCTTTATATTGAGCAGATGATTGACGACGACCCGGTAGAGCCAGGTGCGGAAGCTGCTCCGGCCCTCGAACGACGAGAGCCGGGTCAGTACTTTGACGAGGATCTCCTGGGTCGCGTCCTCGGCGTCCTGTGGATGGTAGAGCATGCGGATTGCGATGTTGTAGATCCACCCCTGATGGCGCTGGATCAGGTCTTCGAGCGCCTTGCGATCGCCTGAGCGGGCGCGCATCACGAGACTTTGATCCTCGTGGTCGGTGGGTGAGTTGTCGGCTAATGGGTTTTCGATGCTCATTACTCATCTCCAGGCTGGCCGCAGACTCTCGCCTGCTCTTCAGGATATGGGGGGCATGGCGGAGAAGTGGCAGCTCACAATCTTCCACTGCGCACCTTGTTTGACGAAGACCAGGGTGGTTCGCCCGTGGATGGCCAGAGCCTTGCCGTCCTTGGTTGCACCCGTAAACATGTCGTAAGCGTTCACGATCCCCACGGTATCGTTGTACACGCGGCAGGATGGTTGCCGGAAGCCAAAGCTCATCGAGGCGACACCCTCGATGGCCTCGTTGAGATACTTGGCAAAAAGCGGCTTGCCGTCGAACCGATAGGGAACGTGGTCAAACACCTCAACGTCCTCCGAGAGCATCTCCAGGACTGCTCTCATATCCCGCTTGTCGAAGGCGTCGGCAAATCGCTGCGCCAGGGCTTGGATTTCATTTACACTCATGGTGGTGTTCTCCTCTCTGTATTGTTAGACACGCACCGCGACAGAGTGTGACAGAAGGGACGCGCGATGTACGCTTTCAGTACGAGCATTTCGCCCGGCACCATAGTATAGACCGAGAGGGATAGGCGGCGGAGAAAAAGAACCGGCACGGAGGCCGGCGCTACGGAACACAACGCGCCACAGAAGACAACGGGGAGAACCGGCAAATGGCGAGGCTTGCAGGGAAAGCCGCGATCATCGCGGGGGCCGCGTTCGGTATCGGGCGGGCTACGGCGACTATCATGGCGCGCGAGGGGGCCAGGGTTATCGTGGGCGACTACGACGCCGACGCCGCCGGAGTCGCCGCGGAAGCGATTAGAAAAGGCGGCGGCGAAGCGCACTCGCTGTTTTTCGACGCAACCAACGAGGAATCGGTGCGTGAACTGGTGGCCAAAACGAAGGAACGCTATGGCCGAGTCGATATCATGCACAACAACGTCGGCGGCACCGAACCCGGCAAGGACGCAGACGTGGTCGCGCTTGATGTCGCGGCGTGGGACCGGATCCTGAAACTGACCCTTCATAGCGCGATGTATGGATGCCGCCACGTCATCCCGGTGATGCTCCAGACCGGCGGCGGCGCGATCGTCAACACCGCGTCGATGTCGGGTGTGATGGGCGACGCCGGACTGACCGCATACGGCGCGGCCAAGGCCGGGGTCATCAGCCTGACGCGCTACGTCGCAACGCAGTACGGGAGGCGCAACATCCGCTGCAACGCGGTGGCGCCGGGCCTGATCACCACCGAACGCGCCAACGAAGTTGTTTCACCGCCGGTCCAGAAGATCTTCGAGGAGCATAACCTGGTGCCGCGCAACGGCCGGCCCGAGGATATCGGAAACGTGGTCGCGTTTCTGGCCTCCGAGGAGGCCACCTTCATCACCGGCCAGACCATCGCGGTCGACGGCGGCGCCTTCATCCATGGTCCGACGCTGGTGGATATGATGAAACTTGGGTTGAAGATTTGAAGGGGGGTCGCGGCGCAACACCCTCTCCCATTTATCTATGGGAGAGGGCAGGGTGAGGGTGTCTGAAAAAAGAGGGCCACAAAATCGCATATCGCTTCGCAACCGCATGCTGCTGTCGCACTCGCTACAAAGATCTAGGGATCTTTTGAGTGGATGACGCACGCGGCTGAAGGCACCCTCTCCCCAGCCCTCTCCCATAGATGAATGGGAGAGGGGGCAGGAAATATGCCCGCATGCACGCGGCGCAAGCGAGGTCTTCCGGACGCAAACCTTTTGGCGCCGCGCAACTAATCAGGAAAGCTTGTAGCTCAGTACTCGCCCTCGACGTAGCCGGCTTCCGCGACGTAGTTCTCAAAGCGGGTGTACTGGCTTAAGTAGGTGAGAATCGCGGTGTCGGTGGGGCCGTTGCGCTGCTTGGCCACAATCACCTCGGCGGTACCGGCGGCCTTGGAATCCTTGTGGTACATCTCGTCGCGATAGATGAACCCGATGACGTCGGCGTCCTGCTCGATTGCGCCCGATTCGCGCAAATCCGCGAGCAGCGGCCGGCGGTCGGGCCGCGTCTCGACTTGCCGATTCAACTGCGACAGTCCGATCACCGGCACCTTGAGTTCCTTGGCCAGCGCCTTAAGCGAGCGCGAGATTTCCGAAATTTCCTTTTCGCGCGACTCGCCCGGCCGCGACGCGCGCATCAACTGGAGGTAATCCACGATTATAAGGCCGAGCCGGTTGTTGCGCTCGCGCGCCAGGCGCCGGCATTTGGCCTTGAGCACAATCGGCGAGGTGTCCGAACTGTCGTCGATAAAGAGTTGGGCCTCTGACAGCCGCGCCGCCGCCCGCGCCAGCTTGGGGAAGTCCTCCGCCTTCAGAAACCCGGCCCGCGCCTTGGCCATATCCACGCGCGCCTCGGAGCAGAGCAGGCGCAGCACCAGTTGCTCCTTGGACATTTCCAGCGAGAAGAACGCCACCCCAACCTTGGGCTCGGCGTCCATCGCGGCATACGCGGCGATGTTTAGCGCCAGCGCGGTTTTGCCCATGCTGGGGCGGGCCGCGAGGATGATCAGGTCGGAGGGCTGGAGCCCCGCGGTGATGCGATCGAGATCGGAAAAGCCGGTGGGCACGCCGGTGACCAGCTCACGATTTTCGTACAGCCGCTCGATCAGTTTTAAGGATTCGCGGGTCAGCTCCGGCATCGAATGGAACGACGGCCGGATGCGGCGTTCCGAGATCTGGAAGATCTTGTGCTCTGCCTGATCGACAAAGTCGTCGGCGTCGGTCTGCGCGTCATAGGCTTCGCTGGCGATCTCGGTGGCAACAGATGCGAGGCTGCGCAAAACCGCCTTTTCGCGCACGATTCGCGCATAGTAGGCGGCGTTGGCGGCGGTCGGAACGCGGGTGGCCAACTCCGCGATATAGGCCGGGCCGCCTACCTGTTCGAGCACGCCCCGCCCGCGCAGGCTTTCGGTCAGGGTGATTGCGTCAACCGGCTGGATGCGGTCGGCCAGGTCCACCATCGCCTGGAAGATCAGCCGATGCGATTCGCGGTAGAAGTCGTCGACCGCCGTCACCTCGAGGACCGCGTTGACCGCGTCGTTGTCCAGCAGGATCGCGCCCAGGACCGACTCTTCCGCTTCGATATTTTGAGGAGGAACGCGCCTTAATATATCGCCGCCCGCTGCCGCCACAAGCCCACCTTACAAAAGCCAACTACAACCGCCAACGAACACTCTAAAAAACCGATGTGTGAATTATAGCGACAGACGATACTGACTCGCCACCACGCCCCGCAAGTCAGTCGGGTTAAGGACCGTCCACAGAAGTTCGGAGTTTTGCACAATCGCCGGGTTACGGAGTTGTCGAAGCGGAAAAGGAATCGCTTAAGATTCGCACGTGATGGCCCCCGGCGGTTTTTTGATCACCTTCAGCTTCACTCTGGCCGTCCCGTCATGGATAAGGCCGATTTTACGGGCGGCGCTTTTGGACAAGTCGATTTTTCGTCCGCGCCGAAACGGCCCGCAATCGTTAATCCGCACCGTCGCCGAGCGTCCGTTTTTCAGATTGGTCACGACTACTCGCGAGCCCAGCGGTAAGCCTTTCGCGGCGGCCGTCATCCTGGAGGACGAAAAGCGCTCGCCGGTCGCGGTCCGGTGACCGTCAAATCCGGGTCCATACCACGAGGCCCGCGCTACCGTAACTTCCTGGGGCGGCGGTTGCTCCGGGCGCGGCGGATTAACGGCAGGCGGCGGGGTCGAACTGATCAATGGCGGCGGCGCCGGAGGGTTCGGAACAGTGGCAACGCACCCAAAAATCGCCAAGGAGTAAAACACGAGCAAAGGAAGCCGCCTTGAAACTGCGCGAATCCAGTCGTGCGGCGCCGGCGCATGATCTCTGTCTGCTCGGTAGACCATGACAACCCTCCTTATTCGCGCGATTGACAGCGGCAGCCACTTGGCTGGAGCCGCACGACACGCACGCAAGCCGTATGCCGGGATTTCTCGATCTTTTAAGCCCGCCGTATTGGGGTCCGCCTTAGACCCGATGATGCAGGGTAGAAATATTTACAAGCGCACAGCATGGTTGACCGCTCGCGCGACGGCGTCCTTGACAGGCCGCAGATCGACAGTCATAGCTGAATGCCAATGATTGACAGGGCACGGTGGATACTAATCGGCGCTGCGATGATGCTGATTGCGGTCGCCTTCTCATGGAGTTGTGGTGGCGGCGGCAGCGGACCTATACCCTGTCCGACGACCGCCAGTGGCATACCCATTGCCCCCTGTGGCACGCCGTCTGCGGCCGGACCCTTCTTGCAAGACATCTCGATCTGCCCGGGACCGCCCCCGTCGCCGACTCCAGTATCCACATCGACGGCGGTCACCAGCCCGACCCCGATGGAGACCCCCTGTCCGCCAATCATGACCTCCGTTCCGGCAGGAGGCACGGTGCAGTTTCACGCGGTAGGAACCTTCAACGACGGCAGCACGCAGGACATCACCAACAGCGCATCGACCACTTGGACAACCAACAACACGGCCGTGATTTCGCCCAACACCAGTCCTGCCGGCAGTTACTTTGCCGCGGGGCCCGGATGCGCCGCGGCTGATGCCACCTCGGGCGGAATCTTAGGTTCGCCGGCCGCGGAAGTAGCGGTTCCCCCCGGAACTTGCCCAACGCCGTAAGCTGCCTCGGCTAATCCGTTCGGGCCATAGCCTAATCCTGCAATCGGGTTGTCCCGCGCGGGCGGCCCTTTCCATTGCGGTCGCTGGACGGGCGCAGCCTGTGCTTTGCGGTCTGTCAAGCCTGATGCCACACAGTTTCAAGGTCTTCATTGCCCGGTAAAATATTGACCTGTGCGCGGCAATAGGCCGCAATGTAGGCATGGACGCCATCGACATCATCCGCCGCCGCCTGAAGGAAGACCGCATCCCGGAAACTCCCGAAGAAGTGGGAAGGAAGAAGAAACGCCCCCGGGAAGTGGCTTTCATGGACATCAACCTCTGCTTCCCGTGCGGAAAGTGCCCGGAGTTTTGCCCCGTGCAATGCATCGAGTACCTGGCTCCCGGCAGCGTGCCGGGCCGCGGCGTCCAGCCGGTTCAGGACCGCTTCCAGGAGTGCATCGGATGCTACATCTGCGTCGAGGTCTGTGCGCTGCTGACCGATTACGATGCGGTGCGGATGTACGACAGCAACCTGGTCGAGGACGCTTTGGGCATCAAAATCGGGGACGGTGTTCCGCCCGAGCCGATTCCGGCCAAACCCTACGAGGAGTTTTTCTCCGAAGGCGGACTGTACCGCCATCTCGGCAAGGGCTCGCGCATCCGCGAAAAGATGACCACCGAGGAGCGCGCGATTTTCGCCCGCGAGCGCGTCAAGGGCTAGGCGGGGGGCCGAGGCAACCTGAGGACCGGCCAATGCCGCAAAAAGCGCTGATTTAAATGGCTGCGTGGGCCAGGCTTTCCAGCTGTCGTTTCTGATCTCGCACGGAAAATTTCGCCAAAAAAACACAAGTTGGAAAACCAGTCCCACGCGGCCAAACCGGACACGGCTGTGTTTCAAAGTGGGTTCGGCTTGGCGCGGCTGTGGATTTGCGGGCGCCGGCAGTTTGACTACGGCAGTTAACGTCTATAAGTTTTGAATGCGCAGATTTGGTTATGGAAAAGCAGGCGCGGCGAGCGCAGGTACTGCGCCATGCCAAACGTATTTTTGCCCGCAAGGGATATCACCGGACCAATGTCTCAGACATCATCAGCCGGGCCCGTATCGCGCGGGGTACCTTTTACCTTTATTTCGAGAATAAAAAGGATCTTTTTGAAGAACTGCTCGAACAGGTGCTGCGCGAACTGGCGATTAGGATCCAGCGTATCCGGCTGGGACCCGAGGAACCGGAGCCGGCGGACCAGCTGCGGACCAATCTGCGCCGGGTAGTATGGTTCGTGCTCAACGAGCGCGATCTGACCAATATCCTGATGAGTCACGCACTGGGCTTTGACCCCGAATTGGATGCTCGTATCCAGAGCTTTTACGACCGCATCGCGGCGCAGATCCAGCGCTCGCTGGACCTCGGCATCACGATGGGCCTGGTGCGGGAATGCGATACGCGCACCGCGGCCTACTGCATCCTGGGCGGAGTAAAGGAAACCATCGTGCAAATCTCGCGCGAGGCGCCGCCTGATATCGACCGTCTGGTCGAGGAAATCCTGCGCTTTGGCCTGAGCGGAGTAGCGCGTCCCGAATTGCTGGAGACGCTGCGCGCGCCGGACCAATCCTGAGAGGAGGACGCTTTTTTTTCGCGCGACTAGACTGACATGTCAGTCCAAAATGGCAATTCCTTCAGGGCCGCCGCCTTCTATGACCTCGACGGCACCCTGGTTGACGTGAACCTGCTCCACGTGACCGCTTACATGCTGGCCAACGTGGCGGAATGGAAGGGACGGCTGGCCAATATCGCCGCCCTGGCGCTGCGGCTGCCCCGCCTTTATGCCGCTGAACGGCATGACCGCCGGCTGCTCAACGCCACCATCTTTGAGATCTTCAAGGGCATCTCGCGCGACCGCCTGTTCGTGCTGGGCGAAGAGTACTGCGAACGGGTGCTGATGCAGCATTTCTATTCCCAGGCGGTTGACCTGCTCGAGGGCAACCGGGAGGCCGGTCTGGAACCGGTGCTGGTCACCGGATCGCCGGATTTCGTGGTGACGGCGCTGGCCCGCCGCATCGGGGTGGCGACCTTCGCCGCCAACCGCCTGGCATACAGCCGTAATCTGGCCAGCGGGCGGTTGCGCGAACCAATCATTGCGGGCGAAGAGAAGGCGCGCTGGTGCGAGGAGTTTGCCGCGCGCAAGGGCCTGCGCCTGCGCGATTGCTGGGGCTACGCCGACTCGTACTACGATATGCCCTTTCTGACCGCGGTCGGCCATCCGGTGGCGGTCAACCCGGACCGGCGGCTTTTGGCCACGGCGCGCGATCGCCAGTGGCCAATCGTGCGCTTCGCCAAAACCCGGGCGGCCGCGCCGGCGTGGCCATACGACGGAGAATCCTGATGGCGCAAGCCGGACGCAAACTTAAAGAACTAAAGACCAGCCAACTCAAGCACGACATCGGCGCGCGCCGCGACCTGGTGGTGACGCTCAATACCCGCTCCGAGCCGCGCCTTATTTCCTATGGCGACGACTTCCTGGTGGCCAAACTTCCACCCGGCACCAGGGTCATTTATCCGCCCCCGCCGCTGGAGCCGCTGCCCGATCCCGACGTGGCGATTCGCTACGCGCTGCTGCATCCGGAAAACGCCGATCCACTCTTCGCGCAGCTCAGCCCCAACATGCGCGTGACCATTGCGATCGACGACATCAGCCTGCCGCTGCCCCCGATGCAGCGTCCCGACCTGCGCGAGCGGATGCTCAACGTGGTGCTCCAGATGCTGGCCGATTACGGCGTGGACGACGTCCACCTGATCATCGCCAACTCGCTGCATCGGCGGATGACCGAAGACGAAATCCGGCGCATGGTCGGCGAGCGCGTGTTCAAGGCCTATTGGCCCGACCGTCTGTACAACTTCGACGCCGAAAACCGCGCCGAGATCACGATGCTGGACAAGACCGACCACGGCGAGGAGGTATGGCTCAGCAAACGCGCCGCCGAGTCCGACCTGCTGCTCTATCTCAACGTCAACCTGGTGCCGATGGACGGGGGTCACAAGTCGGTGGCAGTCGGGCTGGCGCCCTATCAAAGCCTGCGACACCATCACAACCCGGCCACGCTGCGCGACAGCCATTCATACATGGACCCAACGCGCTCGGGATTGCATCGCAGCGCCGAGCGCATGGGAAAAATCGTCAACCGCAACGTCAACGTGTTCACCATCGAAACCGCGATCAACAATCGCATGTACGGCGGGATGCTGGACTTCCTGCACAAGAACGAGGACCGCTTTTCGGATTGGGATCGAACGCGGCTGGGCACTTTCAAATGGACGCTGCGCAACCTCAGTGACGGGCTGCGGCGCGAGATGCTGCGGCGCTACGCCGCACCCTATGGTATGACCGGAGTATGGGCGGGCGAAACCGAAGCCGTGCACAGCAAGGCGCTGGCCCGCGTGTTTCAACAATACGCGGTTCCGGTCAAGGGCCAGAGCGACATCCTGATCGTGGGCGTACCCTACATCTGCCCCTATAACGTCAACTCGATCATGAACCCGGTGCTGGTCCAGTGCACCGGCTTGGGCTACCTGTTCAACATGTACCGCAACAAGCCGCTGGTGCGGCCCGGCGGCACGCTTATCATCTGCCATCCGCTGCGCGACGAGTTCCATCCCGAGCATCATCCGAGTTACGTCGAATTTTTCCATCGATGCCTGGCGGAAACCAATGACGCCGTCGAGCTGGAGAAGAGTTTCGAAGCGGAGTTCGCCCGCAACCCGACCTATATCCACATGTACCGCTACGGCCATGCCTATCACGGTGTACATCCCTTCTACATGTGGTATTGGGGCGAGCCCGGCCGCCAGCACGTGGGCCGGATAATCGCCGCGGGATGTGACCAGCCCGAGGTCGCGGCGCGGATGGGATGGGAGGCGGCCGACACCCTGGACCAGGCCATCGCGATGGCGACTTCCGAGCTGGGCCGCTCGGCCTCGATCACTTACCTTCACCTGCCGCCGCTGGTGATTGCCGATGTCGAATAGTGTAAAGCCATCAGCCGCCGCCCGCGGTGGCAAGAGCATGCCCACGCTGGAGCGCGCGCTTTCGGGGCGGCGCATCCTGCTGACCGGTTCCACCGGTTTTTTG
Source organism: Binataceae bacterium (SeqCode) (assembly GCA_035939115.1). Lineage (GTDB taxonomy): Bacteria > Desulfobacterota > Binatia > Binatales > Binataceae > JAJPJA01. Next base: position 15,260 of record DASZGF010000076.1, on the reverse strand, counting down.
GGCAAGACTTTTCTCTACGTGCTGCTGCGCCATCATCCGGAGATCGAGCGCATCTACCTGCTGATCCGGGGCGACCGCCGCACCAGCTTGACGCGCTACCAGCGCGAGGTGGTGGGCTCCCTTGCGATAGACCCGCTACGCGCCGAGTTGGGACCGCGCTTCGAGCGTTATCTGGAAGACCGCATCGTGGTGTTGCCCGGCGACATCACCGAGGAAGGCCTGCTGGCCGCGGGATGCGAACTGCTTAAGCGCGGGCAGATCGACGCCGTGGTGCATTGCGCGGGCCTGGTCAACTTCGAAGCCTCGCTGGAAAAGGCGCTGGTCGCCAATACCTTGGGCGTGGCCAACGTAATCGAGTTCTGCCGCAAGCTCGACACCCGGCTGCTGCACGTCTCGACCTGTTACGTGGCGGGCCGCGCCGACGGTCATCGTTACGAAGAGGATATCCCGGGGAATTGGTGCCCCGACGATCGGCAGACGCAATTCAACGTCCGGCGCGAGATCCGCGACGCGCGCGCCGCGATCGATCGGATCGAGGCCGCTTCGCACGAGCAGTCCAACTACGCGCAGTACAGCGAAGGCGGCGCTGAAGGCGAACCACGCGAGGCCATCAGCGAAAGCCGGCGCAAACGCTGGGTCGAGGAGAAACTCAAGCAGGAGGGGCTGGACCGCGCGCTGCGCTGGGGATGGCCCAACACGTACAGCTACACCAAGAGCCTCGGCGAGCAACTGGTGCTGGCCGCGCGCGGCGAACTGGACGTCACCGTGGTGCGTCCGGCGGTGATCGAAAGTGCTATCGCCGACCCGATACCGGGATGGAACCAGGGCGTCAACACCAGCGCGCCGCTGACCTATTTGTCCGGCGAGGGATTCCGTTTTTATCCCGCGCGCCGCGACCTGGTGCTCGACGTAATCCCGGTGGACCTGGTGGCACACGCGATGGTGCCGGTGATGGCCGCGTTGCTGCTCGGCCGCCAGGAGCCCATCTATCAGCTCGGCACCTCGGATTGTAATCCGCTGCCGATGCGCCGCCTGGTGGAGCTGACCGGGCTGGCCAACCGCCAGTACCAGCGCCACGGGCGCGGCACGATGGGCAAGCTGGCCCCGCATCTGGAGGCGGTGATCGTCTCCAAAGAGGCCTACGATTTTATCAGCTTGACCGCGCCAGAGTGGGTCAGGCAGGCGGTTGATTTCGCCAAGAGCGCGGCGGCGCTGGAGCCCTCGCGCACGCGCCAGTTCGACCAGCGGCTGGACAAATTCCTGGGCCAGGTTGACATCGCCCGCTCGCTGGTGTCGGTTTACCTGCCCTACATCCAGGACCTGGTCTACACCTTCCACGGCCGCAACATCCGCGCGCTTTACGCCCGCCTGTCGCCGGCCGACGCGCGCCGCCATCCGTTCGCCCCCGAGAAGATCGACTGGCGCGACTACTGGATAAAGATCCATATTCCGGGACTGCGCCGCCACATCTTCCCGCAGTTAGATTTACATACCCGCGGGCGAGTGCGGGCCGCCCGCCGCCATCGCAACCTGGTCGAACTGCTCGAGACGGCGGCGTCAAAGTTCGGCTCCGGCGCCGCGCTCACAGCACACCATCAATCGGGCGAGCAGATCACGCTCAGCTACCGCGAAATCCGCGACCGCGCGGCCCGCGCGGCGTTGATGATGGGCAGCCGGGGCGTGCGTCCCGGCGACCGCGTGCTGTTAATCGGCGAGAACTCGCCGGACTGGGTCGTCGCTTTTTTCGCTATCCTCTATGCGGGTGCGGTCGCGGTGCCGCTGGACCACATGGTCTCGGCCGAGGAACTGACCACGATCAGCGCTATCGCGCAGCCACGCGCCGCGCTGCTCTCCGAAACGGCCCATCGCAGGCTGTCCAAGGCGGTCGGCGAGCTGGCGGGAGACGTCGCGCAGGTCGAATTCGACGAACTCGCCCGCCCCTTTCTGCTGCGTGCCGGGATGCCGGCCAAGCCCGAGATCGACCGCAAGGCCCTGGCGGCGATCTTCTTCACCTCGGGCAGCACCGGAACGCCCAAGGGCGTGATGCTCACCCACGGCAACCTGACCGCCGAGGTGTCGATGCTCTCGCGCGTCTTCGTACTCAATGAGGACGAGGTGCTGCTGTCGCTGCTGCCCCTGCATCACACCTTCGAGTTCACCTGCGGGATGCTGCTGCCGATCGCAAGCGGATCGAAGATTGTTTATCCGCTGGGTGTGGACGCCGCGAACCTGTCGAGCACGCTGGCGCAGATTCGGCCCACCGCGCTGATCGGCGTTCCGGCTCTGTGGCAAGCGATCCATCGCCGGATCCTCGACGAGGTCGAGTCGCGCGGCGCGCTGGTGCATTCGGTCTTCAACCGCTTGCGCGATGTGAACCGCCGCTTAAGCGCCGATTTCGGTCTCAACCTCGGCGCGGTGCTGTTCCGTGCGGCTCACCAGGCGCTGGGCGGACGGCTGCGGCTGGCGGTCAGCGGCGGCGCCGCGCTGCCCAACCGCGTAGCGGAGTTTTTCAACGATATCGGCCTGCGCCTGCTCGAAGGCTACGGCCTGACCGAATCCGCGCCGGTATTAAGCGTCGCGCATCCGGACGAGCCGCTCATTCCGGGATCGGTCGGCAAACCTCTGGTCGGCGTGGAGATCAAGCTGCGGAGCGAGGCCGGCGAAGAGGTCGGGGAAATCCTGGCGCACGGCCCCAATGTGATGGCGGGCTACTATCGCGACCAGGCGGCGACCGAGGCAGCGCTCAAGGACGGATGGCTGCATACGGGGGATTTGGGGCGCTTCGACGAACAGGGCCGCCTGTATATTGTGGGGCGCGCCAAGGATGTAATCGTCGACGCCGGCGGCAACAACATCTACATCGACGAGGTCGAGGAAGCCTATAGCCATTCGGCCTACCTGAAGGAACTGGCGGTGGTCGGACTCAAGACTCCGGGCGGTGAGCAGGTGGCGGCGTTGGTGGTCCCGGCCTATGCGCGAGGACAAAGCCGCCGCACCGTTCACGACCAGCTCCAGACCCATTTTGCCAAGGTTGGCGCCGCGCTCAACCCGCACAAGCGCATCAGGATTTTACGCTTTACCGACAGCGACCTGCCGCGTACCCGGACGCGCAAAATAAAGCGCGCCGAAGTCGCCGAACTGCTCGGCCGCTTGATCGCGCAAACCACCACGGAGCGCCGCGCGGAAGTCGACGTGGAACCGTGGCTGGTGGAAACGCTATCACAGGTGACTGCCGACGGCGCCAAAATCTCCTCCGCCACGCGCCTGATCGAAGACCTGGGACTCGATTCGTTGGCGCTGGCCGAACTGGGCGAGCATGTCGCCGCGCGAACCGGCCGCGAACTGACCCCCGAGGAACTCGGCAATCTGCGCACAGTGGAGGATCTGCAGCAGGCGATCGCGCAAGGCTCCAGGCGTCCGCGCCTGCCCTCTTACGCGCATCTGGCGGAGCCCTACACCCCGCGGCTCCCGGCGGCGCTGCGCCGCCTGGGCGAGGCCGCCACGAGCGGCGCGCAGCATGCCCTGCTTGCGCGATGGCTTAAGCCGCGCATTCTCGGGCGCGGCAATATCCCGGCCAACCGCAATGTCGTGGTCGTCGCCAATCATTGCAGCCATTTCGATTTTGCCATTATCCGCGACGCGCTGGGCACGATGGGCGAAGGGCTGGTCGTGCTGGCCGCGACCGACTACTTCTTCAACACCCCGCTGCGACGCTTTGTCGCACACAATTTCAGCCCGCTGATTCCATTCGATCGCGAACGCGCGCAACTGGAATCGCTGGACCAGGCGCTGGACCAGCTTGGCGCCGGGCGCAGCGTGCTGATGTTCCCCGAGGGCACCCGCTCCACCGACGGCTCGCTACAGGAGTTCAAAAGCGGCGCCGGTTATCTGGCCTTGCGCAGCGGATGCGACGTGCTGCCGATTCATATCAGCGGCACCCACGAGGTGCTGGGCAAAGGCAGCGTGGTGCCGCACCGCCATCCGGTGGAAGTGCGCATCGGCGGCCCAGTCAGCAATCGGCGCCTGCGCGAGATCGCCGAAACCGGCGACGGCGCTGGCGCCTACCGCGCGGTGTCGGATTTCCTGCGCCGGACCGTTGCCGGTCTGCCGCTGGGACACAAGAGCCCGAAAGAGCGCCCCGACTCCAAGCCCCACGAACCGGCCCGCCATCAGCCGCGCGAGCACGCCCACGCCCGGCAAAGCTAAGGCCATTTTATGCTGACTGAACTGGCTGCGTACGCAGCCTTCTCGGGCGGGCGTCCCTCCCAGCCACAGTGAGCGCATCGGAAATCACAGGCACGGAGGCCCGAACTACTGAAGTATCCGAGCCGCGACCGTCAGGGAGCGATCAGGTGGGGAACCCAACACAGACCGCTTGCTTACGCGCGCGGCTCGGATGAGTTCAGCGCCGCCTGGCGGTCGAAAAGCAACCCTGGCTACGCGGCAGCGGCCGTTCATTAATGCGCGTCGAGTTGGCCGGTCGGAGCGGGCTGAAAACCGCTATCCGGCTGAGGATTGGGTGAGCCGAACTCCGCCCCCGGCGGCACCGAGGTGCTGAAGCTGGGCTTGAAGATCTCACGTACCTGCGCCAGCGGCATGTCATGGAGCTCCTTGCGCCCCAGCGTCTGCAGGAAGCGCTGGCGCTCGTCAAGTGACAGCTCGCGCAGATCCTGGCGGTTGAGGATCACGTGCGGGGTCAGGAACACCATCAGGTCGGTTTTCTGGCCATTGCGCTGGCGGTTGGTAAACAAGTTGCCCAGCACCGGGATGTTGGAAAGGTACGGCACGCCCTGCTTGGTGATATCCACTTCGTCCGCGAGCAGACCTCCGATAACGGTGGTGCGATGGTTCTGGACCAGCACCGTGGTCGAAGCGGAGCGAATGGTCGTGGTCGGCCCCAGCGGATTATTGGCCGTGGTGGGTATCACCGCCGATACTTCCTCATAAACATCGAGCTTGATGTAACCGCCGTCGGTGATCTGCGGCACCACGTCGAGCGTGATACCGACATTCTGGCGGTCCACGGACTGGAAGATCTGGCCGGAAATCGCCGCCGTCGCCGTGGCTGAGGAGATGAACGGCAGGTTCTGACCCACTACGATCGTCGCCTCTTCGTTGTCCGTGGTGAGCAGCGTGGGCGCCGACAGGACGTTGGAATGCGTATCGGTCTCGATTGCGGTGATCAGCGCGATGTCGCAGGGGACCGTGACCGCCGTCGTAGTGGAACCGCTGGTGCCTGTCACGGCGCTGCTCGCCGCGCTCAGCGCGGTATTGACGGTGCACATGGTGCCCGAGGCCAGGCCGAAGGTCAGTCCGGTCACGCCCAGCGGATTAGTGAGCGCGTTGGCCAGGTTGCCATAATCGAAATGCCCCACGCCCAGGGTATTGCCGCCGATGGTGGTCGAGCCCTGGTAGCTGATGCCGAGTTCGCGCATCCGCTCGGCGCTGACCTCGACGATGACAGCCTGGACGTAAACCTGGCGTCGCGGCACATCGAGTTGGGAGATGATCTTTTCAAGGGTGCTGTAGTCCTGCGGAGCGGCGCTTACCACCAGGGAATTGGTGGCAGGATCCGCCGCCACGTGCACCGGCTGCTCGAATTCAGTGCCGGGTCCTCCCGTCGCCGTTACCGATCCCGACCCGCCTCCAGCAAGCCCGCCGCCTCCACCACCGAGGCTGCCGCTGGCTCGATTGCCGCCGCCACCTAAACCGCCAAAACCATTGCCGAAGCCGCTCGACGTCGAGCCATAACCGCCGCCGCCGGATCCCCCATATCCCGCGTTACCCAAACCGCCTGTACCCAAGCCCCCAAAGCCCAGACCGCTACCGCGTCCCAGAGAACCCTTTCCGGTCTGGGGCGACAGCGCACCGGGGCCGCTCCCGCTGCCCAGCAGCGAGCCCAGCACGGACACCATCTCGAGTGCCTGCGCGTACTTGAGATAGTAGACGTGCACATGGGAGCTGGCGGTGGGGCTGTGGATGTCCAGCGCCGCGATGAGCGATTTGATCATCTTCATTTGCAGCGGATCGGCCATTACCACCAGCGAGTTGGTGCGCTCATCCGGGATGATCTTCACCGGCCGCGTCGGCGAACTCAGGCCTCCGGCTTCGGGGCCGCCATACATCTGCATCGCGCGGAAGCCCGGGCGGACTATCTGCGGGCTGCCGCTGCTGGAACTGGCGCCCATGATCTGCTCAATCTTGGGCGACAGGTCGTCCGCGTAGGCCAGCCGCAGCGGTATCACTTCGACTGATTCCTGGATTTTCTCCGAATCGATCACGCCGATTATTTGCAGCAACCGCTGCACGTTCCAGGCGTCATCGGTGATGATCAGAGTGTTGGTCTCGGGAAAGGCCGCCACCAGGCCGTCGCGGGAAATTAGCGGCTGCACCATGGTGACCAGCGCCGAGGCGTCGGCGTTGCGCAGCTTTATCATCCGGGTGACGTACTCGTCAGTTCCCGGCTGATCGGCCGGCGTCTGTGAATAGGTGAGCTGTGCCGACCCGCGGGCGTCACGCGAGGGGATGATTCGAATCACCGGCCCGGACTCCACCGTGGTGAAACCCTTGATCTGGAGGACGGATTTGAAGGTCGAATAGGCCTGCTCGGGCGTCACCTTGGTGGGGGAAATGATGGTGACCTTGCCTCGCACCCCCTCGTCGATAATGAAATTCTTGCCCGTAATCTCGCTGATGAATTTCGCCAGCACCGAGATGTCGACGTCCTGGAAATTCATGGTGATGAGATTTCCGTTGTCGGCCCGTTTCGAAACCTCAGCAGAGGCGGGCAAGGTCAAAACCGAGACGAGAGCAACTACTAATAAAGCTACAAAAAATCTTCTCATAGGACCGATTGGCACAAATCTTTGCGGGCCTGAGCGAGACTTATATAAAAGGTACCAAAGCGTTCGCAACCCGATTAATTCGCTTGGCGCCGCCCATCTTACCCGAACCGTCCTCCGAGCGAAATGCTTGAAACCAAACATCGCTTCAAGGCGATCCGACCTGATTACTGCAAACGAAAGCGCAGCGGCACCTCGATCACGACTCGTACGGCACGATTGCCGGCGTCGCGACCCGGTTCGAAGCGCCATTGCCGCAGGGCCTCGATAGCAGCCTGATCCAGTACGGGAATCGACTCGACCACCACGATGTCGCGCTCAACCGCACCGCGCTGATCGACAATCGCGCGCAGCACGACCTCGCCCTCCACCCCCTGCGCCCGCGCAGCGCCTGGATACAGCGGCAGAACCCTGGAGATTGGAACGGGAGGATGTTCCACCGTTGCGAAGGCTTGCGAACCATTGCCGATGCCGCCCCCGGTGCCTGCACCTTGACCGCCGCTGCCGTCGCCAGCGCTCGCGCCGCTGCCGCTCACCCCGCCCCCACTTCCCGAGGCCGGCGCCGCATCGGCTCCGCCAAGGCTGGCAATCGCGCTACCGGTGCGTGCGGCAGGTTTGGCCTGGGTAGCGGCAGATAGCGGCGTCAGCGGCACCGCAGCGGGTTCGTGCGCGCGCCGCTGAAGCCACGCGGCGGTTTCGTCGGCGTCGACTTGTTTTTCGGCGGCGGTGCGTGCCGGGGGCCTAAACCTGGCGAACGCATCTTCATCGATTCTCATTGGCGGCTTCGGCAGCCGCTTGCGACGCGGCTTGACTGCAAACGTGACCGGCGGACGTGACAACGTCATCACCGGATGCTTGCCTGACGGCGCAACAGCTCGCGGAGCGGCCGACTGCGCTGCGGGCAGTGAAGCCCCGATTGGTTTGATCCCCAGCCCTCCGCCGCTCCCCTGCGTACCGGGTCCGCCGCCCGGCGAACCTCCCGGCGCGCCGTGGCCAAGATCGGTCAGGCTGACCTCCAACGGCGGAGCGGACGGCCCCCCGACGGGGTTGCCCAGCAGTAACGCGAAGCCGGCCAGGATCAGAATCCATAGGCATAGAGAAGCGGGAACGAGCCATACCATCCGCCGCAGCGGCCGGTCGAACTGCGGCCGCGATCGCGATTGGACAGGCTCACTCATCGCATCCATCAACATGAAAGCGTCGTTCCCGCGCCGCATCGCTGCCGGGAATCCCGGTAGCGTAGCGCGCTTTTTAACCGATGCGAAGATAGCACTGCGGCGGCTGTCCGGACAGGCGCAAGTTCCGGCCGAAAGTGTTATTCTTGAAGCCGATGGACTGGTTGACGTTCAGGCAGCCCGATGAAACCCGCTCGATGCGCGAAACGTCGCCCTCGGTCACGGAAATCCTGCCGCAACTGCAGATCAGCGAGTGCCCCGGGATCTATCGGGCGCCGACGGTGGCGATCGCGTTTATTCACGTCAATCGCACGATGGCGCTGGACGAGGCCGCAACCTATGTCAAAAGGCGCCGGATCTGCGCTCCTTACACCGTCATGCTCGAGGAATTCTTCGCTCAGCGCGCCGCCGCGCATGATTAAGGCAGTAGCGAATGCCCGTGATCCAAAGCCGTTTGAGGTCAAGGGAAGCGGTACTGACAATTCTGGCCTGGGCGGTGCACGCCTACACTGCTTCGGGCGCCCTGATCGGACTGCTGGCAATCAAACTGGCCGCCGAGCATCGCTTCCGCGGCTCCTTCATCATGATGGCGGTGGCCACCGCCGTCGATTCGAGCGACGGCGTCCTGGCGCGGGCGCTCGAAGTCAAAACGCGAATTCCCAATTTCGACGGCGCCCTGCTCGACAACATCGTCGATTATCTTACCTATGTGGTCGCGCCGGCCTACCTGATGCTGTGCGCCGGGGTGCTTCCGGCGGGTATCTGGGGTTATACGGTCGCCGCCGCAATCCTGCTCTCCAGCGCCTACGGTTTTTGCCAAACCAATGCCAAGACCCCGGACCATTATTTCCTGGGGTTTCCCTCGTACTGGAACCTAGTGGCCTTCTACCTTTATTGCTTCGGCCTGAGGCCGGCGCTCAACGCGGCGATCCTGGTGGGCTTCGCCGCTTTGGTGTTCGTGCCGATCAAGTACATCTATCCCAGCCGCACCGAGCTTTTGCGCCGCCTGACGGTAACCCTGGGCGTCATCTGGGCGGTTTTGATCGCCTACCTGCTGGCCACCCTGCGCACTCCCAACCATTTCGTGGTTTGGCTCTCGTTCAGCTTTATCGGCTACTATCTGATCATGTCGCTCGTGCTCCATGCCTGGACCACTTGGGCACTGCATCGCACCCGCACTCATGAACGGCAAGCCTAAAGCGATGGACTTATTCGGCGCCGGCTCCGGTTGGCTCCAGGTCGTTGAAGGACGCGCCCCTATCCTACTGATCGCTCCGCACGGCGGGCGCGCCGGACAAGCTGCGCGCGCACGGCTGCATCCTCGAATCAACGATCTTCACACGGCGGAAATCACGCGCGAACTGGCGCGCCGGCTCGATGCTCATGCCCTGATCAATATCGCGATGGACCGCAACCTGCTGGATTGCAACCGCGTCGAGGACATCGCGCGCAAGGCGCCGTGGGTGCTGGCGCGGCTGGCCGAGCGCGTCGCGCAAATCGCCAGTCGCCATGGGCGCGTGCTGATTTTGGTGATCCACGGCTGGAACGTGGTGCAGGCGCGAATCGACTTTGGCTTGGGTGCGCGGCTTTTAAGCGGGCGGCTGCAACCGGTATCCTCCGCCCATATCACCGCCAGTGAGCGGTTCATCAACGGTCCGCTGGCGCATCTGTGCTCCGGGCTGGAAGCCCAAGGCATCCTGCCCACCTTCGGCCTGCGCTATCCGGCAGCGGGCCGGCAGAATCTGCTTCAGATTTTCACTCCGCGATTCGGTCAAAGCCGGCTGCCGCCGCTGTGCGCACTCGCCCGCTTGTCGGCCGGCGGCGCGATCGATGCCGTGCAACTGGAGCTGTCGGTGGCTTTGCGATGGCCCGGAGCGCTGCGCGAGACGACTATCGGACTGATCGCTGAAGCGTTCTCGAACAGCCCCTCCGCGCGGCCCGTCAAAGCACCCATGGTAATCACGCGGCCGCATAATAACGCGGCCCGCGCTCGGCCGCAGTCCAAGGCTATCGCCGCCGCGCCGTTTAGATTCGGGGTTGAATTCTTCGATCCGTCTAGCGCAATCGGGGTGATGGCGAGCATGGACCTCTACGGCGCTGGCGGTGCCCGCGTAATTATGCTGCTTCCTGACGGGCGAGTCGCACTGTCCACGGTGGAAGGAAAGCTGGAATTGCGGCGCAACCGGATAACCCGCGGCCCCATCCAGCTTTGCGCCGATGGCCGCCAGATGTCGATGGAGTTCAGCGGTCCGGTGCTGGTCGTCCCCGACGCCTCCGCCTATCTGCGGATGGAGCGCGCGTTGGCAACCGGCGGAGTCGATCAGGCCGCCGTCAACTGCACGCTCGAACTTCAGGACTGCACCGGTCCAATTTGCTTCGATCCGCAATTCTTCGCCGCCGGCAGGCGCCAGGCCGGCTTCGGGACGGTGACCGGAGCGATCACGCTGGAAGGGGTCAAGCGTCCGCTGCGCGCGGTGGGCAGAGCCGGAATATCCTTGCTAGGCCAAGCCGAGCGACCCTTTGCTTCGCGCGCCTCGCTGTGGGGCTACTTCATCGGCCAGGGGAAGTCGCGCGCGGTTGAGGCGCGGCTGGAGCACGCGCCGGCGGGCCTGATCGAAAGCGGTCTGGTGCTGATGGACAATGCTGCCGTCGAATGCCGAGTAGAGCGGCTGGAGGCCGCCACCTGGTCCCCCGGCAGCGCGCCGCGTAGTATCGAGGCCATCCTCGCGCATCCCTGCGGAATGATGCGCGTGACGGCCTTTCCCCGCTCCTTCATGGCACTGTCGCGGCCCGGTCCAGCCGGTTCGCGAGTCTATACGTCGCTGGGCTTCGCCCGGTTTGAAGTGGACGATGCAGTCGGAGCGGGGATGTTCGAATGCTCGACCTCGGTCAGCGCCCCAGCTCAGACGGAGCCAGTCGACGCGGAAGCCTGACCCGGAAAGAGCAGTTCGGTGCGAGTCGGGTCTGTTGAAGCGAGCCAGTTTCCCGTAGCGCCGGCCTCCGTGCCGGTTCTTTTCTTTTGTACCAAGGCTCAGAGCGAGAAGAATTTTGTCACAAGGTCCCTCTCCCGCGCGGCCTTGTCATTCGGGAGAGGTAAGAAAAAGCAGCGGCCGTTAATTTTACTGCCTCGCCCGCTCGCGGACTGGTCCGCGGGCGCAAACTGGGAAAGGCCGGAGGGCGGGTTTGCGCAAGCAAAGCCGCTCCCTGGGTGACGGTGCAGGTACACGCTTCGGAGCGCGTGAGCGATGCTTTCAACTAGGCGGCGCCGCGACTGGTGCTGACGCGGCCGCGAACAGCGCCTGCGCCGCTTCGTTGATTAGCTTGCTTACCGGGGCGTCGGGATATTCGCGTACGAAGGGGCGGCCGGTGTCACATGACTCCGCCAGCCGCGAGTCGAAGGGAAATCGCCCCAGGATCGGCAAGTCAAAATCCCGGGCCAGGGCGCCGATATCGGAGCGGGGCAGCAAGGGCCGCACCGAATGGCAGTTGCCGCAATAGAAGCCTTGCATGTTCTCAATCAGACCCAAAATCCTTACGCCCTTGCGGCGCGCCTGCTCCAATGACCGGCGTACGGCGCCGGCGGCGGTTGCGGATGCAGGCAGGACTACCACCACGCCGGCACGCTCGATGGATTCGCATAGGCGCATCGCATGCTTGAAGCCCGGCGGCAGGTCGATCAACAGCAGGTCCAGCGGGCCAAACCGCGCGCGAGCGATCAGGTCGTGGAGAGAGGTGAACTCTTCGCTTTCACGCACCAGCGGGCTATCGGCGGTGTCCAGGCGCAAGTCGTCCAAGGCAAAGTTCGGCGGCGGCTCATCCGCGGCTGGATCGTTGGCAACTATACGGATGCCGAAGGGGCCGTTGGCAGGTTCGACGGCACCGGTGGCCCCAATCAGACGCACGCGCGGCAAGCCGAGCATCGGCGCGATGCTGGGGGCGTCGAAGTCGGCGTCGGCGATGCCGATTTTGCGTCCCTTAAGCGCCAGCGCGGCGGCAAAATTAGCCACCATCGTGCTCTTGCCGGTGCCGCCCTTGGCACTGGCAAAGGCAATGATTGATTTGACCTGGGCCAGACCCGGATAAGACGTTTGGTCGGCGTGTTCCGCCGCTAGCGGCTCTTTTACGATTTGGGACATCGGGCGGGAATGAGTTGGCGGATAAACGACCGGAAACGGTATGACAAGCTGACTCCTTTAATCCAACGCCGTGCGCGCGCTTGTTTAATACGTTAACAGGTTTGCGCGCTGAAGGCATCGCTCTAGCGCGAATATCGGGTTGAGTATGCCGCGCCAGGCGTTTGCGATGGAGCGCTCAGGTGTTTTCTTCGTCGCCTTCGGTAGAGCCGAATTTGCGGTAGCCGGCGCGATCGTCATCGGCTCGCCGTTGCGTGCGCGCCTCGCGCTCCATGTCCTGCTGACAATCGCGGCACAAGCGGGTAAATGGCAACGCTTCCAGGCGTTCTTCGCCAATCTCCAATCCGCACGACTCGCACAACCCATAGGACCCGTCAGCGATGCGCTCGAAGGCGTCGTCGATGGCGCCCATCTTGACCCGCTCGCGGTCGGACAGGATGAAGCTGATTTCCCGGTCGCGCTCCTCGGAGGCGAGGTCGTAGGTATCCATGCCCTCGTCCTTAAGCCCCTCACGCTCGGAGCGCGCCGCCTGGTTCATTTCGGCCAGGATTTTTTCCTTCATCTCCTCCAGGCGTTGATGCACCTTGGCCAGGAACTTTTTGCGGCTGGTTGAAGCAGGCTTCTTAGGCATGGAATGCCGACCTTTCTACAGACTCGATTGCGTCAGACTCGATTGCATCCAATACCCGCGCGTGCAGGTCGTAGGTATAGGCTTTTTCGACCCGAGCGCGGACGAACTCGCCGGGCTCGGCGGCGCCGTGCAGCAGCACCATACCGTCGATGTCCGGCGCCTGCCCCGCCCATCGCCCGCGCAGGCGCGCCTGTCCGCCGGGCGCTTCACTCTCAACCACCACCTCGACTTCGCGGCCGATCATCCGCCGATTGCTGGTCAGTGAGACCTCCGCCTGCGCCTCCATCAGCCGCGCGCGCCGCGCCCGCATGACCCGCGCCGGCACCTGGTCCGGCAGGTGGTAGGCCGCGGTATTTTCCTCGCGCGAATAGGTGAAGACGCCGACACGGTCGAAGCGCTGGCAGCGGACGAAATCCACCAAGCGCTCGAAGGCGGCCTCGGTTTCTCCGGGAAAGCCGACGATGAATGATGTCCGCAGGGTCACCTCTGGGATACGGATGCGAATCCGGTCCAAGAGCCGCTCCAGCGCGGCGCCGGAGCGCTCCCGCCGCATCGCCCGCAAAATTCCGTCATCGGCGTGCTGCAAGGGCATGTCAATATACTTTACCACCTGGGGCAGCTCCGCGATGGCGTCCAGCAACTCGTCGCTGACGAAGTTGGGATAACAATAGAGCAGGCGGATCCACCGCAGTCCGTCCACCCGGGCCACGGCTCGTAAAAGCCCGGCCAATGAGGAAGGCGGATTCAAATCGCGCCCATAAGCTGTCAGATCCTGGGCGATCAGGTTCAGCTCACGTACGCCGCGGCTGGCCAGCGCAGTGGCTTCCTCCACAATCGCCGCCATCGGCCGGCTTTCGTGCAGGCCACGGATTTTCGGGATGATACAGAAGGCGCATTTGTGGTTGCATCCCTCTGAAACCTTCAAATAGGCGCTGAAGAAGGAGGTCGTGGTGATCCGCGGCGCATCGGGCGACGGCAGCAAATGGGCCGCCCCGGAGTAAGGCGCCGGCCGCTCTCCGGATGGTTCAGTGGCGCGCAGCAAATCGGGCAGGTCGAGGAAATTACCGGTGCCCACGAACACATCCACTTCGGGCAGCAATTCCCGCAACTGCTCGCCGTAACGCTGCGACAGGCAGCCGGCCACCACCAGACGGCGCCCGGTGGCGGATTTTTTTATCTCCGCCGCCGCCAAAATCGCGTCGATCGATTCCTTCTTGGCCGCTTCAATAAATGCACAAGTGTTGACTACCAGGACCTGGGCGTCCTCGGGCGCCATCGTGATCTCGTAACCGGCGCGAGTCAGGGCGCCCAGCATTATCTCGCTATCGACGAGATTTTTCGGACATCCCAGACTCAGAAGGTGAACTTTCGGCATAATGCGTGCTGGCTTAGCGAACCTATATCTCTATCCCGCGGCTTGGGGCGAGGCAATCTGCCCGCCGTTATAGCCGCTGCGGGGCGCCTGGAGCCGCAACCACGTCGGCGCCCGGGGGCACTTCGAAATGGAACATCGAGTCCGCCAGGAGCGGGTTGGCGCGCACGGCGCTGAAGCGGATCGAAGTGGTATTTCCCAGCGCGTCGGTCACCTTGACCGCCATCAGATCGTAGGTCGAGGGATTAAGCCCCATTTCGATCCGGTCGCCGCCGCCCTTGGTCGCCAGTACGACACGCAGCAGCGGATCCGCGGGGACCGGAGCCGACAGCGAGGCGTTGAAGTCACGCCGCAGATTTCCCATTCCCAGCAAAAAGGTCAGCGGCGCAGCGGACTTGAAGGCGCGCTCAATGGGAACCTCCATCACCTGGTTAAGATCGGGTTGATAGTCGTAAAGCTTGTGTCCGTCGGACACCACGGTCTCGGTCTGGGGCGGGTTGAATTCCCATCGCATCTTGCCCGGCCGCTTATAGGATACACGGCCGGTCCGGGTCCGTTTGGCTCCGCCCATTCCGGTCAGCTCTTCGACGAATTTGGCGCTGAAAGAATTAGTCTGCTTGTAGTGGTCCTGGATACGGTCCAAAACGGCGGAATCCCGCGCCGACTGGGAACTGCCAGGACCATTGTCGCCACCCGCGACGGAAACAATCGGAGCGGACGCGATCAGAACAACGACAACTGCGGCGATAACCAGGACGCACCTGGAAAACTTTAAGCAAAGGTGGAAGAAAGCGTTTAGCATTGGCTGGGTGGCAAGATGTGATTCGATTACGGGTTCAAGTACCTGGTTAGTCGACAGCTACCATCAAGGTTAACCGTTTCGCTGCTATTGGAGAATACGGAACACGCGGCTCAGAGGGCAGCTCCGGAATTCTTTTCTAATGACCAGGTTTTATTTGAGGGATTTGGATGGTGGGCAGGGACAGAATCGAACTGTCGACACAAGGATTTTCAGTCCAAAGACACCCTAGGCGGCCTGTGGCGCGAAAGTGCACCAATGCCGGTAAACCGGGCAGTTTTCGCCTTTCCGGCCTTCCTGAGTTTACC
>DASZGF010000075.1:0-13787 GCA_035939115.1 Binataceae bacterium (SeqCode) | reverse complement strand
CCTTTCTGGACGGTCGGGGGTCTACGTCGGGAATGACGGCGTCCATTAGGCGATGCTCGACAATGCGATTGCGGCGGGCTTGATTTCCTTTCAACCTTAAAATATTTTCGCTTCGCTAAGATTGCTCGAGCTTAACGTGTGTATCGTTAACAGGGACTGGAGGGAGAGATGACCAGGAAGCTCGCTTCCGCCGGGTTGGCCTTGTCTGTGATCTGGGCAGTTATCTCCTTGGTGGTAAAGGGAGGAGTTCTAGAGTCTGCGGTTGGCGCAGCGTGTTTCTCGTTGGAGGGGCATAATCCTTGCGAGAACACGCAGTCTCTTTGCAGTCTCAGCTCCCCGGTCACCGGCACGGGCACGTGCCGCGCCTACCGCTCAACATTCCCAAACGAGTGCGCCCCGAGCATGATTTCGGAAATCGGCGAAGTTGGCTTCGTACTCGATGCGCCCAGCAACGAGACTTGGGTGTGTACGGTTCAGGCCAATATTCGCATCACTCAGGGCAGCACTGCGGGCAATTGGTCATTCGATACCCGCACCATTGATACACGACCAACAGCCTTGAACGAGACGGGCGGTACCTTTGCCGGTACCTTTGGTGGAAGCTTCGGGCCGCTTCAGATAGCGGCAAACGCTAGCGACTTCAGGCAGATCAGCGGCATGGCGTGGGGTCCACAACTCGGTCCATTCCATGGTGGTGACTCGATTTTTATCAGGGTGGACGGCGGCGATGACCAGCAGGGAGCCGTGTTTGATCGGGTCAACATCAACGCCATGTGCTGTCAGGGCTTCTAGCATCACGTTGCGGCTGTTCGGCGGCCCCGTTTCCGCGGAAGACCTGCTGCGCGACGCCGTCCGGGGTGCTGAAAAGCCT
This sequence comes from Binataceae bacterium (SeqCode), assembly GCA_035939115.1. Classification (GTDB taxonomy): domain Bacteria; phylum Desulfobacterota; class Binatia; order Binatales; family Binataceae; genus JAJPJA01. The sequence continues at coordinate 12,916 of DASZGF010000075.1, read as the reverse complement.
CGGAGTGCCAGCCATTTCTTAACAAGGACAAGTCCCCGGCTTACCCATGACATTTTGTTGAACTTGACGCACACAACTATGGTGAGCGGCCACTCCCGACCACGCACTTGCTCAAGAAAAAATTCGACGCCGCTCGCACGGCCTCCTTATAGGTCCGATGCCGATCGAGCAGGGCGCCGCACCGCCTTTTGGAAATCAGGGACCTTGCCGTGAGGCTCATTTATAGCAACTGCCAGGCAGCCGTGATCAACCGACTATTAAGGTCGCGAAGTGTGAGACACAACCACTCCGCCGCCGCCATTCGATGCGCCATCTCTCGAAGTTGATCAACGAAATCAAGCACAGTTATGCGCTTCGCCAAGGGATTGCCGACGCGATGGGGCAACTATGGCGATGGTCAACCCCCCAGGACTGCTTTGACGACAGTGACCATTTACTCCCGATGCGCAAGTTTGCCTGAAGCGGCGGCCCGAGCACTCGCCGGATTCGAGGTAGATGACGCCGGCGCACTAAGAAAGATCAGGCTGGAGAAAGTAAGAGCGCTTGAGAATCTTGCCAAAGCACCATGGGGTGGTAGCTCCTGACAGTAGCAACACAGCCAACATCACAATCAACATTTCACCTGAACAGGTAGAGCGTCTTGAGCGCCTCGTAAAGATTCAATCGAACATCCCAACGCCAATGATTAGTTGCGCAGCGCAAAGATTTTGCGTTCCTAAGGGTAATATTTCCTACCCCCTCTCCCATTTATCTATGGGAGAGGGCCGGGCAGAGGATGTCTTGAGCGCTCGCGCGATGCAAAAACATCCTCGATCGCAGCGACCACGACAGCAGCATGCAGTTGCGAAACGGGTTTGCAATCTTGTGGCCCTCTTTTTCCAGACACCCTCTCCCCGCCCTCTCCCATAGATAAATGGGAGAGGGTGCCAGAAGCAGGTATCGCATTGGGGTTGCGCGCGCCCACGCTGGGTGTCTTGGGGTTCAATACGCCTCTCTATACCGGTTCGAAGCGTTCAACTAAGTCGCGGAATTCATGTACAAAACGTTGAGCCGAGAACAGCGCACCACGTTGGCCCAGAAAATCACGGAGCTCTTTCTGGCGCTCGCGCCTGAGCATCGTAAATCCAATCTTTTCGGCGGCGTCTTGTACTGAACTGTAGAGCAGGCGGTCATCTTCGCCGAGAATCTGGGCCGGGCCTCCATTGTTGGGCGCGAATACGATACAACCCGCGCGCACCATTTCCGCCACCGCCATCCCGAAATGCTCCTCATTCATCGCATGGATACCGTAGCGATGACTGGCTACGAGCTGCGCCAGTTCCTCCCGCGGCAGGTTTTCATGCATCGTGACCCACGACCGGTTCGCATCAACGCAATCTCTGATGAAGGCCACATAGGCATCGTCGCCGGGCGTTCCGACGATGTGCAGGTGCGGCGCCAGACCATTGCCCCGAACCTTTGACAGGATGTCGATGATCTGTTCGATCCGCTTTTCCGGAGATATCCGGCCGATACATACGAAGCCGTCCTCGCGGTGCTCCCAGGGAACGGCAGGCAAGGTCCCTGTTATCGGCGGATACAACGTGACTGTCTCCACGCCGTACAATGCCCGAACCAGGGCGCCGATGAAATCCGAGTTTACGATGAAAATGTTGCGCCGCATGCGCTCCATGGAGAAACCGGTCAGACGGAAACCAAACCATCGGTATGCGTCAACCACGAACGGAATTCGATGAAACCACCGTAAATCAACTTCTGGCCGCAGGGAAAGCTTGGGGTAGTGGATGTACTGAATGCCGTGACGGCCCACATCCATCTCGTTGTTGGCGCTGATGACTACGTCGAATCGCGCGGCCATCCGCCGGCACCTCAACAGCAGGTAGTTGTCCTTGACCAATGCCATCGGGGTGGGCGTCCGCCGTGCGATCGCACGCACCAGCCGCGGTATCAGCGTGAGTTCGAAATCCGAAGGACGCAGCGAGGTTCCGTAAAATCGATTGATTGCGTCCAGGCGCGGGGGTTCCCATGTCAGCAGCGTGACGCGATGGTCGCTCTTTAGCGCCTCTATCATCCATACTGCAACGCCATTGCCGCCTCCGGGAGGATTAATCGAAGGCTGAACCATGAGAACGCGCTTCATGCCCGCTCGCCCTATCGTGAAACTCGCATTCGTCAGCCGCCGTTGTCGAACGCCTCAAGGCGCTGCCAGTTGATTCTCCATAGCGTCACCCGTTCACCGCCAAAGCCTGTTTCCTCGTGGACTTTGTCAAAAAGCTGGCCATATCTACCGTCGAGGTACATCAGGCGGTTGAATGTGGAGTGCAGCAACTCGGGTGTGGACAGCCGAACCCGCGCCCCTGGGACGTCAACCAGAACCGCCAGCTCGGAAGATTCCGGCTCCGGGTTGGACACTTCCCGCATCTGATCCGCCGCCGCGATCACGATGACTGCCGGAGTGAGTTTCACCTCCTCGGTTGTTCCACCGGTATCGGCAATGTCGTGGACGGCCACAACGCGGCTGTCGGCCGGATTGGCCGAGCGGAAAATCACTTGTTTGGCAACGGTCGCCTTGTCGAGCCGTACGTCCATCTCGCAAGCCAGGTCCGCGCCATCGCTGCGGTCGCACTTGAACCAGGCCGAGTTCACACTATTCATCTTTGGTTCGATAAACTTCTGCTCCTCGGGCTGGGACCTGAGCGAAGCGGCGCGCTGGTACAATGAGCGGGCCTCGTCCTTGGAATATCCCAACCGGGAAACCAGCTCCGCTATGGCCGGTGCCTCGGGCATCAGACGCGCCCGATTAACAACATAAGCTCTGCGAAAATCGCAATTCGCAAGGTACCACCACCCTGCCAAGGGCTCCATCACGCTGGTCAGAAGCAGGTATGAAGCCGGCGGGTCGCAGTGGGTCGAACGCAGAATATCGGCTTGCGCCGATACGCTCAGCTTTTGCTCTGCGAGGTATGCCTGTGCCTGCCGGCGACCCATCCTCGCCAGTTCGCCTATGATGGTCTCCGCCTTGAGCCCGTCCACACCGTAGGAGAGCAGCTTTCCGTAAGCGCCCTCATTCCCTTCCGGTTCAGGCGTCGCGTCGGAGCCGCAGTCGAGCATCCGCAGCAGACCTGCGGTTTCCCGTTCAGATGGAGCGGCAAGGGCCCGCGCGGTCCAATACGGAATATGAGTTCTCAAGGAGCCGCCGTCGTTGTTGACGCGGCGCTCCGCCACGTACTTGGCCCAGTAGCCGTAGTCCCACCAGGTGTTAACGATCGCATCGGGCGGCGACTGCTGGCGCAAAACGCTCAGCATGCTCCACCAGGCGGCGTTCAATTTGGGAAGATAGCTGCGTGCGGCTGCGTAGCCCTGACGCACCGGCAAGATGAGGACTGCGGCAAGGACAGCGAATAGCGCAAGGCGTGTAATCCAGGCAGCGGAAGGACGAAACAGACAAACCCTTGGCTCCGCCCATTGTTGCAGCCGGCCCAAGGCGACTCCGAAGGTGATGGCGAAGGGAGGAACCATCAACATCACAAAGCGAGGTCCCTGGTACGACAAAAACAGAGCGCCGAGGAACCAGGCGACGACGATCAACACGGCGCCGAGGTCGTCGGACAGAACCCGCTGCGAAAAAAGATCGATCAGGACAGCGGCAGCCAGCGGGGAGGCGAGCAGCACGAGCAGATTGAGCCGCCCCACTTGGGAGGCTGCAAGCAGGTGCCAATAGAGATAGTTGCCGCCGATCAGCAGCGCGAAATGCGGCAGCTTCCATCCCCCCCTTGGCACCAGCAGGAGCAGCAGCCCAAGCCAGCTTACGAAGAAGTAGACCGGAGCTCCCATCTTCCCGGCGATAGTGCCGAGGTCTTGGGGAGTGAGTTCCGCCACGGTGGAGAACACGTCGGGCCACCAGGCGATCTGGGCCGCCGCAGCCGATGGATGGGGGGCGGCACTTAGCGGCTTGATCAGTTCCAGCGGGATAGTGAAGTATCCCGCAACGCCAGCGGCGGCGGTCGTGAAAAATCCGGCGGCGAGGTAAAAGACCACCATAACCAGCGCCGCCCGCTTTAAATTTGCCGGGCTCCATGACCTGCCCGAGTATCTGCTGACAACCCACCCCAGGAACTCAAGCAGCAACGTTGCCATCATCGCCAACATCACCACCGCATAGGTAAAGGTCCATCCCGTCCAGGTGGCAGCATGGAGTCCCACAAATGCGGCCGCCAGCAGCGCGAAGCCGGCCTGGCGCCGCGGCCGCGATGCGCTAAGCGCATCGATGAGCGTCCAAACCATAAACAGAGGCAGGACAATGTTCCAGACATCGTCGTCACTGCCGATGCTTCGGACCAGAAACAGGGGATTGATCGCCGTCAACAGTGCCGCGCATAGGCCACCCAAGGCGCCCGCGAGCCGCGCGCCGATGGCGAAAGCCGGAAATACCCCCAGCACACCGACGATAACCGGGACCAGAAACGAGCTGGCATCCAGCGGGTAGGCGGGCTTGAACAAGGTGATCAGGCGATGCAGCGCAACGATCGCTGCGATATGGAGCGAGCGATTGTAAACGTTGCGGCGGCCTACGGGCGCGTTGGCATAGGTATCGCGGCATTGCCCGTCCACCGCAGCGTCGCAAGTGGTTCCGGTGCGCAGGTAATTGCGCGCCATTCGCAGCCAGTGATAGCTGTCGTAATCGCCCAGGATGACGCGTTGCACGCCGTCCGCGCCTGCGTGGCTGAGCTCCGATTTAAGTCGCGCCGCAACCTGCTCGCACTCAGCATTGAATTCGCCGCGATGGTCCTGGCGCCATTGGTCGACCTGGCGGCGCAACTCGGCCGGCCGGTTCGCGGCCGGCACGTCTGGCGGGAGGGTCGCCGCGATCGTGCGCGCCCTTCGATACCACACCCGCAATGCGGCATCGTCATCCAGCACGCCGGGTGAGAGCGGAAGGAGCCGAATCCACGTCACCAGCGCGGCTGCGGTAATGATCAATGCCCAATGGAACGCCGCACCCGCGGGAATCAAGGGCCGTTGTTCGATTTGCGTATCGGCAGCGCCGACGCCGGGACGTTTTTGCTCCAACGGCGGATTGGTGATCGCACCTGCTGCTGGAGTCTTCACGACCTAAGAACTCACGGGCCGACAGTCCCCACCATCGCGCCCCCATGGGACTGAATGGAAGGCTGCCGAGAAACGCAGCGGGTTTGCGCATCGCGCAAACCCGCGTTTTTTTTGCAGCGTGACTAAACCCGATGCTCCGAGAAGGGCTTAGAAAACTACTCCACAGGCCGCCGAACTTATGTCCAAGGTCTCAAAGTCCGGCGCGGGGATGTTGACGCATGAGAAGTCGTCGTTGCCGTCTCCGTCCTGAATGTAAACCGCGAAAGCCATCGGACCGGTGATCGCGCACAGGTTTGCATTTCCCTCCAGGGACATGGTCGTCGGCTCGCCGTTCGTCGGGATCTTAAGGTTGACCTCCAGGTGATCGAAAACGGCAGAAGATCCGAAGAATTTGATGAAATCGGGGGGTGTTGTAAACGCCGGAATATTTCCCTCAAAGTTATAGATAGTGAAGTTCTTGTTGGTCACCTTGTGGAGGGAGGCTCCCGGAATATTGCCCGTCCAGGTCCCGGGTGGTACTGCCGACAGGTCGCCCGCGCCGGCAAATCCGGCGCAACTCCCCGGCGCCAGGGCGAACTGGATGTCATTGTTGAGGTCCTCTTGGAACTCGGTCGAGTTAAAGAGGGCCAGGTTTGCCAGGATTTCGTAGGAGTCGCTATCGAAGGAATTTCCGGGCAATAAGCATCCTGGGCCCAGACATTTTTTGGTAGTATTGGTCTCATTATCCACAGGTTCGATTCCCTGGCAGCTTACAAACGATGAATTAAGGCAAGTAGTTGCGGTCTCGTGCGTTATTTCAGCCTTGGCGCTGGTAAGGTTGAAATCTACCACGCCGTCCGCCCGGCTCACCCCAACTCCGCCCCTTACCACCAGCGAGATAACTGCCCAGATCACAGACAACGCCAGTCCAGTGGAAGCGAGCTTCCTGGTCATTTCTTTCTCCAACCCCTGTTAACGGCGACACGCACGTTAAATTCGACCAATCTTGGCGAAGCGACGATATTTTATTCTTGAAACGAAATCAAGCCTGACGCGACCGCATTGTCGTGCAGCGCTTGGCCTTAATGATCACTTCACAGTCAGCCACCAACATTCGGTTGGCGTCGGGCTTCGCGAACCGGCGGACACCCTCGGATGCTTCCTGCCAGGCGGATTGATGGCCTAACAACACCGCGATTTTCCCAAGCACTGCGCGGGGCCTCCAATGATCCTCGCTCAGCCAACAACCGCCGGTCACACGCGCAAAGGCGGCGGCGTTGGAAACCTGATGGTTTTTCGCGGCCGTGGACAGCGGCACGAGCAACACTGGCAGGCCGACGATTGCCAATTCGGCCAAAGTCGCCGCGCCCGAGCACGCGATCGCGAAATCGGACCATTGATAGGCCTCGGCCATGTCATCAACAAAGGGGGTAACGGAGGCCTTCAGGCCGGCAATTCGGTAGGCCTCGCGAACGCTCTCGCAATCGGTCTGTCCGCTCTGATGAAGAACTTCAAGGGTCAAGCCCCCAGCGGCGAGGCGGCTTAGCAGAGCTGGAACGTGCCGATTGAGGAAGGGCGAACCCTGCGAGCCACCTGTCACGAAGATGCGGGAGGCTTGTCCGGGCAATGGAAGATGGTGCGGTTGGGCCGCCAGCGCACCCACATCGGGCCGGACGGGGTTTCCGGTCACCAAGGCTCGCCGGGCCTGAAACTGTCCTGCCGCCGCCTCGAAGCCGAGATAGACGCGATCAACCAAGCGGCCCAGCATTTTGTTCGCCAGACCCGCAACGACATTGCACTCGTGGATAGCCGTAGGCACGCCCAGACTGCGCGCCGCCAACATCGTGGGCACCGACGCGTAGCCACCAAACCCGACGACCAGATCGGGTTTCGCCGCTGTCAGCATCCGGCGGGCTTGCAGAACCGCGGCTCCCAGACCTCCAACCGTCCGGGCCTTTCCCAACAGAGTTTCGCCCACCAGCGGTTTGCTGCGCACGACCAACAGCCGATAGCCATGGGCAGGAACCAGTTTTGCCTCAAAACCGTCGCGGGTGCCGAAAAACAGCACATCAACCGAAGCCACATTTTGTTGATAAGCTTTGGCAGTCGCCAAGGCTGGATAGACGTGCCCCGCGGTCCCGCCGCCAACCAGCACCACCCGGCGGGCGGCGCCGGCAACTCCGCTGAGATTCGATGCCGCCGCCACCGCGTGTGCCGGCCCCAGTGGCCTATCCGAATCTTGGCAACGCAGGTGAGCCTCTCCCTCTATTGACAGCACGGCGGCAAATGTTTATCGAAGTCTTGGCCGATTATCAATCTTATGAATCCCGGATCTGCTTGACTGGACCGCAAGAATTGGATGAGCCCTGAGCACAACAGGCGAGTGGCGGTGGTGGTGCTGGGCGATTTCGGCCGCAGTCCACGTATGCAATATCACGCGGTCGCGCTGGCCGACAGCCATATCGAGGTCGACGTGGTCGCTTACGCCGGCAGCGCACCCTTGCCATTGCTCCGCGAGCATCCCCGTGTCCGCTTGCACCTGCTGCCTCCCCCGCGACTTTGGAAGAAAACCAGTTTGCCAAGCGCCCTGACGGCGGCCTTGATGGCGCTGCGGGTATGCAAGCAATCGCTGCAGTTGCTCTGGATGCTCGGACTGCGCGTGTTAAAACCCGACTTCATCCTGGTACAGAATCCGCCTGCGATTCCCACCTTGCTGGTCGCCCTGATCGCGGCCCGCGTGCGCTCGGCCAGGCTGGTCATCGATTGGCACAACTTCGGCTGTTCGATGCTCGCCATGCAGTTGCGGCAGGGCAACCCCGCCTCGCGCCTGGCCCGATGGTACGAACAGACCCTGGGCCGCTGTGGCGATGGACACCTGTGCGTTTCGGAAGCGATGCGCTCGGAACTGGCCGAGCATTGGGGAATTCCTGGAGCAATCGTGCTCTATGACCGGCCGGCCGCACAGTTTGCGCCCACGCCACCTGACGTGCGGCAGGATTTATTCCGCCGCGTCGGTGCCGGACTCGATTTTCCATGGGATCGCGATCGGTGTCCGGGACTGATAGTTTACCCGACGAGTTGGACCGTCGATGAAGACTTTTCGCTGCTGTTGGAGGCGGCCGCCAAGTGCGATGAGATGATCAGCTGCCACGACCAACGCCACGCGGACGATTCCTTCACGCATCTGCTGATTGTGATCACCGGCCAGGGACCGTTGCGTGATCACTACCAGCAGGAGATTGCACGCCTGCGGCTTAAAAAGGTGCATCTGCGCACCCTGTGGCTGACGCCGGAGGACTACCCCCTGATGCTGGGGGCGGCAGATCTGGGTCTGTGCTGCCATCGTTCGTCCTCCGGTTTCGACCTGCCAATGAAGCTGGCCGATCTGATGGGTGCGGGCGTGCCCGTGCTGGCGCTCAATTATGGCGCCTGCCTGGCCGAGCAGTTGCACGAGGGCGAAAACGGCTTGCTGTTCGCGAACGCGGAGCAGTTGGCCAGCCAACTCTACGAATTGTTCAACGGCTTTCCGGCGGAGCCCCGCCTGAACCAGCTGCGCGACAATCTCCGGCGTTTGCGGCCGATGCGATGGTGTGAGGGCTGGAACGCGGAGGCCGCGCCGATCTTTGCGGCGCGCTGACTTGGAGCGTCCTTTAAATATCGCGTTCATCCATCCCGACCTCGGCATCGGGGGCGCCGAACGCCTGGTGGTGGACGCGGCGGTGCATCTGGGGGCCGCCGGACATCGGGTGGCCCTGTTCACGGCGCATCACGACCAAACCCGTTGTTTCGAAGAAACCATTGACGGCAGCGTCGACGTCCGGGTGCACGGAAGGTTTATCCCGCTGCATCTGGGACAACGCCTGCGAGCGCCCCTCGCGATCGCTCGCATGCATTACCTGGCCGCACGGTTGGCGATGGGCCGGGATCGATTCGACGTGATTTTCTGCGACCTGGTGCCTCACGCGATTGCCGCGTTGCGCCTTTTGACCAGCGCGAAAATTATCTTTTATTGCCACTTCCCCGATCAGCTCGTGGCGCCCCAGCGTGGAGGATGGTATCGCTGGTATCGCGCGCCGATTGACCGCTTGGAGGAAGTCACTACCGGCATGGCTCATCGGATCGTGGTGAATAGCGAGTACACCGCCGCGGCTTTTCGCCGCGCGTTTCCGCGCCTGAGCGGTTGCTCCCTGGAAGTGCTTTATCCGGGTGTCGATATGGCTCGCTACGATCAGACCGAAGATCCCGCCCGCCCAAACGGCGGACAAATCACTATACTGTCGATCGGCCGCTACGAACGCGCCAAAAACGTGCGGCTGGCGATCGCGGCGATCGCGGCGCTGCGCGCGCGCCTGCCGCTTGAGCTGTTTGACCGTGTCGAACTGGTAGTCGCAAGCGGGTTCGATGAGCGCCTGGCGGAAAACCGCGAAACGCTGGCCGATTTGCAGGCGCTGGCGCGCGAGCTGGACCTGGAGCAGCAGGTTGTGTTCCTGAAATCAGTGCCCCGCAAGGAACTTCTGGCGCTGGTGTCGCGCTGTTTGTGCGTGGTCCATGCCGCGGCGGGCGAACATTTCGGTTATGTTCCGATCGAAGCGATGGCCGGGGGGCGTCCGGTGGTGGTCACCAATTCCGGCGGACCGAAAGAGACCGTAGTGGAAGGCGTAACCGGTTTTGTGCGTCCCCCGACCGCACAAGCGTTTGCTGAGGCGCTGGCGCGGCTGATCGTCGATCCCGCCGCCGCGCGTACCATGGGCCGCGCCGGACGGGAGCACGTCGTTGCGCGCTTTTCGCGCCGTGCCTTCGGCCTGGGGCTGGATCGCTTGCTGGAGCAGGAACTGGGCACCGCCGGCGGGCGGGAGCGGGTAAGTACGTGACTGAGGGCCGGCAAGATTCACCGGGGTCGATCTTCACGACGCTGCGCCAATGCATCGCGATGCTGCCGCCCGCGATGCGCTGGAGATGGGCGGCGCTGATTCCGATCTCGCTGGTTACCGGGATTGTCGAGGCTGGCGCGGCCGCCGCCGTATTCGCGCTGATCAAGATTATCGGCGACCCCGTGCAAATCGCCCATGTGCCGGTGGCGTCAAAGATCGCGGCCGCGCTGCCCGGCTCCACTAACCGCACTCAATTCCTGGTATTTACCGGTCTAATCGCGGTCTATTACCTGGTCAAAAATCTGCTCGTGATCGGCCTCCAATACCTGCGCCACAAGGTCACCGGTGAATCGCTTGCGGCCCTGAAGTCCACCATGTTCAAGGGTTACCTGGCGGCCGCCTATCCCTTTCACCTGGGCCGCAACTCTGCCGATCTCATTTCCAACACGAACTTCTGCGTCGACATCGTGTGTAATCAGGCGATGGAAGCGGCGGTTGCGGCCGGTTCCGAACTGGTGACCGCCGCCGCAATCACCGTAGTGCTGCTGATTATGGCCCCAAAAGTAACGCTGATCGCGGGCACTTTTTTGGTGGTTCTGCTCGCCGTGCTGCTGCGCCTGACGCGCCGCATGGCGGACTACTTCGGGACCCAGCAACATCAACTGGAGCGCGCCAGCCTGCGAACCCTGCAGGAGGCGCTGGGCGCCATCAAGGAAATCAAAGCTCTGGGACGCGAAGACTTCTTCCATCGCAGCTTCGGCGAAAAACAGCGCCGGGTGCTCGAACTCGGCTACATCGGCAAAACGTTGGAGAACATCACACCGCAGGTGACCGAGACCATTTTCGTGTGCGGCGCGCTGGCCGTAGTCGCCCTAATAACCGGAACCGGGCAGGCCGGCGCACAGGGACCGCCGCTGCTGGCGCTGTTCGGCTACGCGGCCTTCCGCATCGTGCCGGCGGTCAATCGAGTCGGATGGCGGGTCAATATGGTGCGCAGCGCGTCCGCGGCCGTTGAAAGTCTCTATGACGACTACCTGCTGGTGGCTGGTGCGGATTGGGAGCACGCGACCGCGCAGCGCCAGAGCGTGCAGTTTCGCCAGGACATCACGCTCGATCGCGTCTCGTACACGTTCGCGGGAGCCGATACGCCCGCCCTGCAGGACGTCAGTTTGACGATTCGTTGCGGCGAGTCGATCGGTATCGTCGGCCCAACCGGCGCCGGCAAAACGACGATGGTGGACCTGGTCGTAGGATTGCTGCGGCCCTCCTCGGGCCGCATCCTGATCGATGGCCAGGATTTGAGCAGCCATCTTTCGGCATGGAAGCGCAAAATCGGGTACGTTCCGCAATCGATCTTTCTGATCGATGACAGCCTCAGGCGCAACATCGCCCTGGGAATCGGCGATCGCGAAATTGACGAGAGCCTGGTGCAGGCCGCGGTGCGGCTGGCGCAACTGGAGCGGTTCGTTGCCGAGCTGCCGCAGGGCCTTGACACCTCGGTGGGCGAGCGCGGCGTCCGTCTTTCCGGCGGCGAGCGCCAGCGCGTAGGCATCGCGCGCGCTCTTTATCACGATCCCGGCCTGCTGGTGTTCGACGAAGCGACCTCGGCTCTGGACCAAGCCACTGAGGCTGCTCTTGCCGAAGCGATCGAGGCCTTGCACGGAAAAAAGACCCTGCTGGTGGTGGCGCACCGCTTAAGCAGCGTGCGGCGTTGCGATCTGCTGGTGTTCCTGTCGCAGGGACGCATTGCGGCTTGCGGTTCATACGATGACCTCCTGCGCGACCATCCGGACTTTCAACGGATGGTGCGCGCGCAGGATCGTATCAATCCGGTTTCGGCCTAGCCGGCGCCGTTTACAAGCCGCCCTGCCCACTATCGTTTCCTGGAAATCGCCCGTTTCGTACGCAAGCAGACCCACGCACCGATCGTCAGCGCGCTTCCGGGCCTGCGCTTTTATCAGCAGTGCTTGTGCGTGGACGACGCCTGCGAGTACGCGGAGCCGCGGATCGACGGAGTCGAGGAGATTTGGTTCGACGACGTCGCATCGGCCCGCAAGGCGCTGAACTCGGTGGAGTTTGTTCGCAGCCTGCGGCCCGATCTGGAAAACTTCACGAGTCTCAGCTTAAACGAATCGAACAAGTGCGGCATGAGGTGCTTTTCGATGCCAGTACCCGGCAGCAATCGCTTGTCATGGCGTTCGAGGATTTGCATTGGTTTGACGCGTCGACACTGGAACTGATGCAGTTGTTGGTCAAACAGGGGGCGACGGCCCGCCTCATGTTGGTCTGTACCGCTCGTCCCGAGTTTCCCACACCCTGGAGACCGCGAGCCCATCACTCGCACTTGACGCTGAATCCTTAAGCGCACAACATGTGCGCGAGCTGGTGGCTAACGTGGTGGCGCACAGGCCAGCATCACTTCTTTGGCGGAATCCTGGGTCCGATCCTGATGTTGTTTGGCCTCAGGCACCTGTCTGCCGTCGCGGGTTCACTGTTGCTTAACCTGGAGGGTCCGTTTACAGCGCTGATCGCGATCGGCCTTCTACGCGAGCATCTCCCGATCAGCGGCAAATCGCTGCTGGTGAGCTGCGCTTCGCGCGAGTCGAGTGGATATGCGTGAAGTGCTGCTGCCGCTCCGAGGTATAGAAGTGCGGATAGCATCAGCGGCGGGAAATCGCCGAGCAGCAACTTTGCCGCCGGCGTGCTCAACCCGAATAACGCTGTGGTAGCGATAGCGTGCGGAACTCCCCGATATTCCAATGCGTTTCTCCTCTACAAGCAAGCGGCTGGGTCGATATGGAATTGGGCATAATCGGCCCGTAGAAGGTTGCCAGGGATCGTCCGATTGCGGGCGGCGTAAGATGATCCAATTCACTCGACACGACCAAAATAGGACCCGAAACTTTAACGCGGTCGATGGGCACCGTCCATCGTGTTGCTTCGTACACGGCCTTCGG
>DASZGF010000074.1:0-75882 GCA_035939115.1 Binataceae bacterium (SeqCode) | reverse complement strand
ATATTGAAATATTCGTAGTCGCAACTAGACTTACCGTTTCTTTGGTAGGCGAAATGGGGTAGCACACCTGGGTCTTGCCCGAGCTGCCAACGACCAATATCGAGCTAATCGTCTTGGAGACCGAGGTCTTCGGCTCGGCGTAATACAGCGTGCTTCTGGCAACTCCACCGTTGAAATTTTCGGAAGTACCCAGAGAACTACTAGCGGTGTTGGGATAACTGATGTAAAGGGAATTGGAGGTTAGCGACTGGACATAACGCGTTCCGGTGCAAGCGGAGCTCGTGAAAGAAAAGGTCACGCCGGTTGCTACAAATCCTTTGCTATTAACCTGCAGCGCGAACTTGTTGCTCCCGATTGTATGAAGAGCCGAATCCGCGCCACCGATATTTTCGAAGGGGCCCACTTCCGTACCGGTGCTGTCCACGACCAGGGCCGGTTGGGAGCTCGAAGTCAATGGCCCCGAGGATTGCGCCAACTCAGGGCGGGTCTGCTCCTGAGTAAGGGCCGGAATGGCCGCCCGAAACAACAACCCCACCGCCACCACACCGCCCAGAGCATAAAGTTTTAGTCTGCTCATGATTCCTTCCTCGTCTAGGTTTAAGATCTACGGGGACTCAGGTTGGATGCGTTGTCGGACCCCTTCATCATCCTGTTCGCGGTGCCGATGGATTCAAGCCATAAACGACCGCAGCGCTCGCCTCGGGCGTCAAGGAGCGCGCCACAATTAGTCGCTCGACCTTGGCCGCTTTGACAATCTTCGCGCCCAGATGGGTCTCGAAAACCCACTTTTTCTCCTTAGCTGGTGGCCCCCTTGGCCGCCTCCTCACGCAACTTCATTAGCTGCTGCGCTGTGTAGACCTTGCCGTTGCAGACGAACTGGGAGGGTGTTGCCTGTTTGATACTGATGCAATTCTGGGCGGCCGGAAAAGGTTTACCGGCGGCGTCGTATCTGGGCGCCGCAGGTAATGAACCGGGCCATGTCATTGAACTGCCGGCGCAGCCGCTCAGCGTTATCAGCAGCGCGCACGCCGCCAGTCCTGTGGGGAATTCTGGTCGATACTTCATCGTTACTACTCCTTAGACGCGCATATCACGGCGGGCTGCGCGCTCGGCGTTTCCTCGAGCGCCGGCACGCGCTTTAGTTGTTCGGACACTAGTTTATATCTTCAATCACTCAACCTTTGCAGCCTTTACAATCACGCCAATATTATTGGTCTCAAAAACCCAATGCTGCTCGCCTTGATGAGCAAAAATATAGAGACTGCCGCCGGTTTCCTGAAGCGGGGTCGCTTGCGTTGGATCACCGAACTTTTTTGTCGCCTCGGCGATGTTTTTACCCTTCCAATATTTGGCGGCATTTTTGTTGTGGCTCTCAGCGTGGCTTGGTGCTGCAGACATCATCAGCAGAGCGAGGCACAAAGAACCGGCCGCAACCACCCATCCGTGCCGGGGCGGGCGCCCCGCAGAGAGCCCGCCTCGCCGGCACGTTGCTCGATCAAATGAAGCATCCTCGTATCCCTGGCGGAGATCAGTAGGCGAACTCCACGTTCAGGAAGATGGAGTGCATGTCGGGGAACACCGGGCCGGTAATGAACCCGCTCTTGGTCGCGATCGGGGTGTACGCGGACTTGTTGTTGAACTGAAGCGCCTCGGCCACGGGGAACGCGAACTGGCTATGGTAGTAGAGCACGTTCTGGGTGTCCAGCGCGAAGCGCAGGTACTCATTGTACTGATAGGCTACCCCCACGACGAAGCGCTGGAAGTCGAATGGATTCTTATCCACATGGATGTTGGGTTGCCACCAGTTGAACATCCCGAATATCGTCACAGGCGTAGTCGGGATGTGATAATGGCCGAAGAACGCGAAACCCTCCTCAGCCGCGCGGCCGTTGTTCAGCAGCGCCTGGTTCAGCGTAGTAATATCAGCCCAGCCGGGATAGGTCAGACCCGGAGGCGTCTTGGGGCTCGTGCAGGTATTCGCACCGGTCTGGGTTGGCACACAGGTGGGAAAACCGAACGCGTCACCCGGTCCGCTGCCGGAGAACATATTGCCGGTATTGAAGGCGTTGTGCCCGTAGTCAAACTCTCCGGCCAACTGCCAGGTCTCAGTGGTGTAATGCAGCAGCGCCGCGATCCTCTCGATATGGGACTGCGGACCCTTAAGCGCGCCGGGCAGACTTGCCGTGTCCGGAGTCACGTTTCCGTACCCGTAGTTGTACATACCGGTAATTCCCAATCCGTCAAATTTCCACAAGGCGCCGAAGGGATATACTGAGAGTCGGTCGATGGTCTGCTTGGTATCGCTCTGCTCGAACGCGTGGAAATTGGCGTTATCGTAAATTCCCGCTTCATAATCGACGTATGTCTTTTCGCCGAACTTGATTGGCCCCGCGATTGCTATACCCGCCTGTCCCGAGGACAGGCTGTAGTAGTTCCACGGCGTCAGGTTCACGAAACGATAGCCATAGAGGTCTTCTTCCCAAGGAACAAATCCGTTGGGGAGGACGCCAAACTTGATGGTGGTGCCCTTCATGGTCGGGATCGAATTGAAGAGCGTGTTAAATTGCACGTAGGAGTATTTGATGCGTACACTCAGGTCTCCGTCCAAATCCGACCCAAATGCTCCAGTACTTCCCACCTTATCGTTGGTCGGGGTTCCGATCGCACGGTACAGATTGGGCGTGACTCGAACCGTAATATCCTTGGTCGGGGTAAACAAGAAGTTCAGGTACGCGCGGCTGAGGTCGAACGAATTGTACAATTCGTTTCCTGGACCCGGCTGATTAATCTGAGTCAGGAATTGAGGACCGAAGCTCGTGTGGGTGTACATCGCATAGTCGAAATACCACAATGTACCCAGGCTGAACTTGTCCATGAAGTTATCCGCGAAATTGGTCCACGCGGGCTTCATCTCCGAGACCTGCTGGTTTAGCGCGGCGTTTTGCTGGGCGAGCGAAGCATTGACAGACTGCTGCTGGGTGATCTGGCCCTGCATCGCCTGGGTCTTTTCCTGGACTTTTTCCTCGACCTCGCGATTTAACTGATCCTCGGAAATAACGCCGGGCATATTAAGGCGAACCCGATGCGCTCCTGGCCTGATGAAAACCTGACCCGACCTAGTGTCGACCCACAACTCCACCGGCCTGTTGCTGATCGTTGATTGCGCCCGCACTGGCTCCGGTCCCGGGGGCGCCATGAGCGCCGCGCACATCAGCGCCAGCGCAACAGCCTGTATCCTCCATCGTCTCATAACTTCCTCTTTGGTCCCGTTTTCGAGTTCCTACGGTTCAGGCCGAACCGACGTGATCCGCCTGTGGTTCTTATTTGCTAGCCACGGCTGCGCTGGCGCCGCCCTCTCGCAACTGGACGAGTTCACGCGAGGTGTAGGTTTTGCCGTGGCACACGTATTTGGCGGGTGTTTCGTAGCTTACTGTTACTAAAAGGCAGTCCTGAACCCGCGGCACGGGTTCGCCTTTGGCGGTCATCACCGGCGCTTTAGCGCTGGTCGAGGGCAATAGAATCGAAGAGATGCTGCAACCACCGAGCGCAAGCGCGAGCGTGCAGACCGCCACCGCTTCTCTACGGATTTTGCGTAGGGTTCTCATCATTACCTCTCTCTACCTCTTTCTGGATATCTGCCGGCAAGTCGGCCGCTTTTTGGCACTGCTCAGCCGCCCGGCATCACGATTTTTTGGATCTGGACCTGCTCGCGTCCGACCACCGCGGTTGGAAGCGGCGCGTATGACAGGGACGACGCGTCCTGCTGGCCGTCGGTGAGCATCCAGCGCAGGAAGCCTGCCAGCGCTTTGCCCTTGGTCGCGTCGGTCTGATGCGTAAAAACCAGCAAGTACGTGAACGAAGACAATGGGTAGGAGTCCCTGCCCGGCGCGTCGGTGATCGAGACCCTGAAGTCGGCGGGGATTTGCGCGGCGTCAGCGGCCGCCGCCGCGGTCACGGTCTGGAGGCTGGCCGCCACCCAGGCGCCGTCGTGATTTTGCAGCGTCGCCACCGGCAGCTTGTTGTTAAGCGCGTAAATCAACTCCACATAACCAATTGACCCGGGAGTCTGCTGGATGAGCGCGGTGACGCCCTCGTTGCCCTTGCCTCCCAGGCCGCTCGGCCACTTCACGGAAGTTCCCTTGCCGGGCTCCTTATTCCAGTCTTCGCTCACCTTGGAGAGATAGTCGGTAAAGATGTAGGAGGTGCCGCTGCCGTCGGAACGATGGCAAACGACGATTGCCTGGTCGGGTAGCGTCACCCCCGGGTTGAGTTTGGCCAGCGCCAGGTCGTTCCACTTGGAGATTTTTCCCAGGTAGATGTCAGCTATGACTGGACCGGTCAGTTTGAGCGGAGCGGTAAGGCCCGGCACGCTGTAGGTCATAACCACGGCGCCCAAAACGGTGGGAAAATGAAGGATCGGCTCGGGTGATTTGGCAAGTTGAGCGTCGCTCATTGGAGCATCACTGGCGCCGAAATCGACCGTGTGGTTGAGCAGTTGTTTAATGCCGCCGCCGGAACCGATCGACTGATAATTAAAGCGGACAGAGGTATTCACCTTGGTGTAAACGTCGAACCATTTTGAATACAAGGGATAGGGGAAGGTTGCGCCGGCGCCGTTGATCAGGACTTGGGCACCTGCCGGACGCAAACCGCCGACTAAGACGATGAACGCGCCAAGCGCGGCGGCTATGCTCGTACTTCGCATGACTCTCCTTTCGCTATGTATTGCATCGCTCTGAAAAAGCGGCTCGGATTATCGACGGGCAAGGTTACGGGGAAGTTACATAAGATTTATCGAAGCGTGAACCTTCCCCTCCGCGGCCGGCGCGCGGTCAAATGGCCGTAAAAGGCAAGACCTGTCGCGTGAAAGCTAGTGGCCGGATCCATTGGATGAGTCGCTCTCCAGGCAGCAACTCCTGATCAGATGTTCGATGAGCCCGTCGATCGCGTTGGGGTTGGCGGAATACATAATGGTCCGCGCGCGTCGGCGGGAACTCACCAGTCCCGCGCGCTTTAGCTGGCTCAGATGGTAGGACAGCGTGGGCAGCCGGATCTTGAGTTTTTCACCGATATCCCCCGCGCTCAGTCCCGCGTATTCTTCGTGGATGAGCATCGTGAAGATCGCGAACCTGGTTTCCTGGGCCAGCGCGCTCAGCGTCGAAATTGCGGCGTTGCTCTCTGTGTAAGGCTTCAATTCACGCTCCGCTGCCGGAATTGATCGAAACTGTTATCGGATATTCGATCTCCTCTGTCCTTAACGGCGCGTTAAGCGAAGGTTAAAATCGCGTTTTGGGAAGCGCCTCGCCCCGAGCTTATTGTTAAGGATGCCGCAGCTTCAGGAACTCGCGCGGCGCCGGCTGGTGGACCTGCGCGCCGGCTTTGCGCCGACCTTCACCGGTCCGCGCGATACACCGGGCGGTTTGAGCATCAGGGAGGAGCGGCGCTGCGCCGTCTGGCAAGGGTGATCACCGTACTTGAGTGCAAACAGCCGCTCTCTGAGCGCCGCCGGATCGATTCCGAGAGCGTCGCACGCATCTTCGAAGGACACGCCCTGGCAAGCCTGGTCAACGCCGCGGATCCAGTGGCGGGTCTCGGCCAACAACCGGCGCTCCGTTGACCCTTTGAGGAAGATGTTGATCGCGTCGGCCAGCAACGCCAGCATCAACAATCGCTCCCCGCTGCGCGCGTGCGAAGGGCTTACCGCTGGATGCACCTGGCAGGGCAGCACCGCGCTCTCATGTTCGAAGTATTCCGAACCTAAATCGGTTTTTGCGTCTTTCAGCATCGGCTTTAGCTCAACTCTCAAGGAGCTTAAGCCCACAGGCTAGCCGATGAAGCTTTGCCATCCGTTGGTCGCGGTGTTACGAACGTGTGAATTTGGACGGAGGCGGGCACCGCCCGCAAGCTTGTTAGCATGCGCGAGCGGTCTGTGCCGGGTCCTGCCACCTGACCGCTCCCTCACGGTCGCGGCTCTGATATTTTACTCGATGGCCAGGCTGGCGAAGCTTACGGCGGACTGGGTCGGCGGCTCCAGCGCGACGTCGTACTTGAGCAGGCGCCCGCGCCGGCCGCGCAGCAGTTCGAGTTGCGTGTACATCGGCGACAGACCGCAGATACGGCGGCGGTCCTTGTCCTTGTCGATGGCGTGGAAGAAGCCCTCGGGGTCGCCGCGCAGGATATTTTCAATCAGCGCGTGGTCCTCCTGCTCGACCCATTTGACGAAATCCTCATCGGCCGCGCGCTCGTCGCCGAATTTGCGTCCGACATGGGCGAAATCCACTCCCGCGATGATGCATGCGGAGCGTGAATCCGCCGCCAGTTCGGCGCGCAGCGCCTCAATGAACGATCCGACCCGGGAGTCGGCGGCGGGCATGCGTCCGGCCGCCACCATCTCATGGAAAGAGCTGACCAGGATCGGAACCACCTGGTAGCCGCGCGTGCCCAATGCCCAGGCCAGAAACAGCGCCTGGAACTCGATCGAATGCTCGTTGCGATGGAGCAGTTCGTCGGCAAACAAATCGCCGCCTGAATACCGGCGCGCCAGCCGCGCAACGAAATCGCGGTCGGTCTGAACCGCGCCCAGCGGCGTCGCATAGTTCTTGAGCGTGGCGCTGAACAACTCCGGGCCCGCGCCATAGTGCGAGGTGCCCAGGATGATAAACAATTCGGGCGGCTCACATCCCATTAATTCGAAATAGGCGTGCGCGTATGCGGGGCCGCCGCGGCGCGGATCGATGTGCGGAGCGATCAGTCCGGCAGGGGCGTGATTGTTCCAGCGCTGCGGACTGCGTCCGGGGCCGTGGGGAGGATCGAAGAACGCCGCCATCTCATCGCGCAGACTGCGGGCGTCGCCTTCATAACACAGACCGGCGTGAATCGCGCCGCGCTCGCTGCTGGCGTTGAATTCATCGCGCACGGCCGCCCGCCGGTGCACGAAGTTTTCGCTGTCGAGGTAAAAGGCCTGGTCCAGCGCCACGATCAGCTCTTCGAGCTTGCCCGCGGCCAGAACCTCGCCGAATTGGCGTGAGTAAGCCTCGCTGATCTCCGCCAGTGAGTGGCTTCCATCGAACAGGGTAATCAGAAAGTAGCCTCCCATTCCGAGCAGGATCGGTTGGGGCGCAATCGCCATCGGATCGCGCAGACAGATCATGGTCTGGCCCTGGTGTTCAACCGGAAAAGCTTCAACCGCCCGGATTCTAGGTGTGTCCATAACGCCATCGGCACGGCATAGAGGCCGCGTTTACAGATGCTACGGCCTCTGCCAGACTGCGGCAAGCCGAATCATGAAGGCATCATAGCCGGTACCCCGGTGATATGATTCCTTTTCGGCCCGCCGCAAAATGCCGCGGGCGGCGCCGTGAGTTGGAGATCGCAAAGACCCGATGCCTGCGCAGCCGAGTAAACGCTCCCGATCAGCCACCAGGGCGCGCAAGGACAAAGCCGCGCTACGCTACCTGGTCGCGCGCGCCGAGGACATCGCGCCAGGCCAGTCGCGCAAGTTCATGCTGCCGATCGAGGGTGCCGATGAAGAATGTTTCGTGATCAATTTTCACGGCGAGTTCCATGCCTACATCAACCGCTGCCGCCACATCCCGATTCCGATGGACTGGGTCGATAACCATTTCTTCGACGAGGGCGGCCGCTACTTGATGTGTCAGACGCATGGTGCGCTGTTCCAGCCCGCCAGCGGCGAATGCCTGGCCGGGCCGGCGGGAGCCTGCGGCAAGTATCTGTTTCGCGTTCCACTCGAAGTCGAGTGCGGTCTGATCTATGCGCGGCCGCCCGAACAGCCGATCGAGCCAGGTCTGAATTAAATTAAATTCTTTTCTGAGCCGCGACCGTAAGGGAGTGGTCAGGCGAGCAACACAAAGCTGCCGCTCGCTCACGTTCGCGGCTCGGACAGGGGAGCGGAACTGGTACGGATCGGGGACTATTCGTACTCGTCGCCGAAGTGGGCTCGAACGATGCGGGACTTCAGGTATTCGAGCGTGCCGAGATCCTCGACGATGTCTCCTCCGGTATCATAGAAGAAGAGCTCGCCATTTTTGGTTCGGCCCACCGCGATGATCCACTCGAGATCGTCGCGATCTTCGAGCAGATAATTGATAGTCTGAGCGACCCCGCGGCCGGGAATGATGGTGATTTTTGGTCGAGGAGATTTCTCTTGCTTGGCCATCTGACAGCCTTACACTCGCCGCGGCAGGATATTCAGCGTCACTGGTAACAATATGAGCCGCTCCCGTTTCAAGTCAATAGCGCGAGGACTTCGCAGTGGTGCGTGTTGGGGAAGAAATCGAAGGCTTTCACTGAGGAGATAACGTAGCCGTCCTCAGTGAGGATGCGCAAGTCGCGGGCCAACGTCGCAACGTTACAAGACACATACACAACCCGTGCCGCTTCTAAAGCAGTGATCATCTTCATCAGATCCCGCGCCCCGTTTCGCGGCGGATCGAGAATCACGACCTGCGGCCGATAACCGGCGCGCAACAGAAACGGCGCCATCCCCTGTACTTGCATCGTGGTAAAGCGCGCCTCGCAAAGCCCAAGCTCTGCCCCGTTACGCTTGGCCGCGTCAATCGCGACCGGATCCGCATCCACTCCCAACACTTGCGCTCCGCGCTTCGCCGCCGGCAGGCTGAAGTTACCTGCTCCACAAAAAAGGTCAAGCACCGGCGTGCCTGATTTGATCGCCGCCAGCTCCATCACCGACGCGATCAGCAGGCGGTTGCAGTCATGGTTGACCTGACTGAACGCGTCGGCGTCGGCCTTAAGGAGCAATCCTGGCTCCAGCTCGATTGTCACTGACGCATCGCCTGACACTACGCGATCGCCGCCTGCGCGCAGAACAACTCCTGCGATCACGCCGTTGGCCGCGATCGTTCGGGTGACGCTATTCATATCCGCCGATTGCACACGGCCGCGTAGGTAGGCGACCAGCGCCTGGCGATCTCCCGCCTTGACGATTTCGATCTCCTCACATCTGTCTGCCAACACGCGCGCCAGCCGGCTGGCGGGTTCGAAACTCAGTTCTTCGCCCGCGACCAGGCATCGATCGACTTCAACCAATCGGTTGCTGCCCGCCTCGAAGAATCCCAGCCGGTTGCCCTTTACCTTGAGCCGCAGGCGCGAGCGATAGCCAAATTCCGCCGGCGCCGGCACGACGAGGCCGCGCGGATCGAGCTCCAAACCCAAAGCGCGTTTGAGCTGCGCGGCGATCAGCCGGCCCTTGGCCGCGGATTGCTCCGGATAGGCAATCTGCTGCCAATCGCAGCCGCCGCACCGCGGTAAGAAGACGCAGGGCGCAGAGCGCCGCGATGGACCCGGGCGCAGGATGCCCTCAAGACTTGCGACCGAATAATCGCGGTGGCTTTCGCTGATGGAAACCCGCAGCAAATCGCCCGGCGCCGAATTAGCAACCAGGATAGCTTTTCCTTCCAAGCGGCCGATCCCATATGGCCCCATGGTCATGTCGTCGATCTCGACCTGGAATTGCTCTTCCTTTTTGATCATGAAGCGCCATGCCGGACCGGGCCCGCCGCTGATGTTCGGCGTAGCGCGATGCCGGCTGATGCTTCTATTATATTCATGGCCGCGCGCGGATCGCAGATGGCCCGCGGCTTTCCCGGGAAGCGAGGTGCTGGACGCGTGAGTAACTCAAGCCCGCAGCTATCTTCAGCGCGTCCAAAGGAGCAGCAGGCGCGCCTGGTGCAGACCTTTGCCGAGCGCGTGTTTAAACGCCTGCCTGACGCAGTGTCGGCCCGAATGTCGGAGCGCGAGCGCCTGATCATTGCGCAGCAGGCTTTCGAGTTTTTCGCCAAGCGATCGGAAACAGTTAAAGTCGGCGTCATCAGGCATGTCATTGGCGGCGCGCCGGTGACGGTGATTGAAAGCGCGATGGCGGACTGCGCATTTATCGTCGATAGCTGGCGCGGGTACCTGCATGAACTGGATCTCGGCGTGCTCGCACTGCTCCATCCAATTTTCAGCGCGGCGCGTGACGCGGAAGGCGGGCTGATTTCGCTGGAGGAAAACAGCGCCCGGGAGCGGCGCGAGTCCCTGGTGGCGGTCATATTCGACACCGAACTGGACGCCGCGATGGCGTCGCAGGCGGCTGCCGAGATCGAGCACCGGATGCATGAGGTGATCGCCGCGACCACGGACTTCGAGAACATGACGGCGCGCGCCCTGCGGATTTGCGAGGAGCTTGCTCCGGTTCGCGAACTGGTCGAGTTGCGCGACTTTCTGCGCTGGCTGGTTGCCGGCAGTTTTTTGTTCCTAGGCTATGAACGCTACACGGTAAGCGCGATTGACGGCACTCCCGCGTTGGTGCGCGAGCCCGGCTCGGGGCTCGGCATTTTGCGCGACGCGGGGGAGCAAGGGGCTCGCACCGTTCACACTATCGAGTCTCTTGAACGGGACCTGCTGTTCCACGGGCCGGTGCTGATAGTCAGCAAGAGTCACATTCAGTCCCACGTGCATCGGCTGGAACCGATGGACGACGTCGTGGTCCGGCGCGTTGACGGCGCCGGCCACACGGTTGCGTTCGATCGCTTTTTAGGCCTGTTCAGCTCCAAGGCCGCGGTCGAAGAGGCCGAGCACGTTCCGATCCTGCGCGACAAGCTGCGCCAACTCCTGCAACGGGATCATCTGCTGCTGGGCTCGCACGACTACAAGGAGTTGGTCGCCGCGTTCAACAGTCTGCCCAAGGAGGAATTGTTCCGCGCCTCGCTGGACGAATTGCGCCAGGAACTCAACGCGATAATCGATTCATTTGGCGATACCGACGTGCGGGTTACGATGCTGTCCGACGCGCAACGCAACATAGTCGTGGTAATGGTACTGCTGCCGCGCGAGCGCTTCTCCTCCGAGGTGCGGATGCAGATCCAGCAAGCGCTGGCGCGCCGCCTCAACGCCGCGCCGATCTACTACCATCTGGAATTGCGCGAAGGCTACAGCGCCCATCTGCATTTCTGTTTCGCCGCGTCGAAACCCGACCTCGCTATCCTGCCCGCGCTCCAAGCCGAAGTCAGAGCGCTGACGCGGACGTGGTCGGATCGGTTGGCGGAGCAACTGGTGGCGAAATTTGGCGAGCCGCACGGCGACGCGCTCGCCGAGCGCTACCGCGACGCCTTCCCCGCCGAATATCGGGCCAGTACCGACGTGGCGCGCGCAATCGCGGACATCGAGCAAGTCGAGGCGGCGCTGGCCGGCGGCACCGCGTGCGTCGAGGTCCTGCCGCCCTCCGAGGGCGCCACCGCCACGCAAATGCGAATCTTTCAGGCACACGAGCCGGTGGTGCTCTCCGACCTGATGCCGCTGTTGCAGAACTTTGGCATCAGGGCGCTGTCCGAAGATGCGCACGAACTCAAGCCCAACGTCGACGGGTGCGTGCAGTTGGCGTACGTGATTGCCTTTCAGGTCCAGGGACCCGACGGTCAGCCGCTGAACGCATATCCGGGCGCGCTGCTGCTCGCCGAAGCCCTGAGCGCGGTCCGCAGCGGGCTGGCGGAGAACGATCAACTCAACGCGTTGACTCTGAGCGCGACGCTTGGATGGCGCGAGGTGGCGCTGTTGCGCGCTTATCTGGCGGCGGCGTTTCAAATGAAATTGGGACCGGCGCGGCCGGCGCTGCGCCGGGTGTTTCTGGGCTACCCCAATCTGGCCCGCCAACTGGTAGATTTTTTCGTCGCGCGGATGCATCCCGAGCGCGAGACTCCAGCGGCGGATCTGGAGCGGATGAAAGCCGCTTACGCCGAGGCGCTGGCCGCCGTGGACAACATCAACGACGACCGCATCGCGCGGCGCGTGCTGGCGATGGCCGAGGCCACGGTTCGCACCAACTACTTCCAGCCGCTGTCCCATCCAATTCCCAACATCGTGCTGAAGTTCGAAAGCGCGCGGATTGTCGATCTGCCCGAGGTGGCGCCGCTGTATGAAATCCATGTTGACAGTCCACGGATGCAGGGCTGCCATCTGCGCGCCGGCAAAGTGGCGCGCGGCGGTATCCGCTGGAGCGATCGGCTGGACGATTTTCGCACCGAGATCCTCGATCTGATGAAGACGCAGACGGTCAAGAACGCGATCATCGTTCCGGTCGGAGCCAAAGGCGGATTCATCATCAAGCCTGACGCCGGGCCGACGGGTCCGCAGGAGGTGGTCGAGGCATACAAGACCTTGATCGACGCTATGCTCGATCTGACCGACAACATCGTTGATGGCAAAGTGGCGCATCCGTCGCGGGTCAAGGTGATTGACAACGACGGCGCATACCTGGTGGTGGCGGCCGATAAGGGAACCGCGGCGTTCTCCGACGTGGCCAACGGGCTGGCCGAGGAGCGGGGGTTCTGGCTGGGCGACGCTTTCGCTTCTGGCGGCACCCACGGTTACGATCACAAGCAGCTCGGCATCACCGCGCGCGGCGCGTGGGAATCGGCCAAGCGCCATCTGCGCGAGATGGGCCGCGACCCGGAGCGCGGCGCCCCGGTCACGATGGTTGGTATTGGAGATATGTCGGGCGACGTGTTCGGCAACGGTTTGTTGCAGTCCGCAAACGTCAAGCTGCTGGCGGCGTTCGATCATCGTCATATCTTTCTTGATCCCGATCCCGATCCGGCGGCAAGTTTCGCCGAGCGCAAACGCCTGTTCGAGCTGCCGCGCTCGCAATGGTCGGATTACAATTCCGCGCTGATCAGCGCCGGCGGCGGCGTGTTTCGCCGCGGCCAGAAGGTCATCCCGTTAAGCCCGCAGGTGCGCGCCGCGCTTGGCGTCGACGCCGCCGAGCTGGACAGCGACAGCCTGGTTCGCGCGATTCTGCGCGCTGAAGTGGACCTGCTCTACAACGGTGGAATCGGGACCTACGTGCGCGCCAGCGACGAAACCGATGCGCAGGTTGGCGATCACACCAACGACGCGAGCCGCATCGTGGCCGCGGAGTTGCGCGCCAGGGTTGTGGTCGAGGGAGGCAACCTGGGCTTTAGCCAAAAGGCGCGTATCGAGTACGCGTTGCGCGGCGGGCGAATCAACACCGATGCGATCGATAACTCGGCCGGCGTGGATCTCTCCGACCATGAGGTCAACCTCAAGATTCTATTCGCTCCGGCGCTGGCGCGTGGGGCCGTTTCGTTCGAGGAGCGCAACCGCGTGCTACAAGAGGCGGCCGCCGAGGTGGCCGAGCAGGTGTTGAAGGACAATCGCGATCAGGTCCTGCTGCTGAGCCTCGAGCAGATCCGCAGCCGCACTCAGGCCAGCGTCTTCCGCGAACATCTGACTGCGATCGAGCAGCGCGGCCTGCTCAGGCGCAGCGAAGAGGCGCTGCCGACGCGCGAGGCGCTGAGCGAACGCCATGCCCGTTTTGCCGGACTGACCCGCCCCGAGCTGGCCGTGCTCGCCGCCTATACTAAACTTGATTTAAGCCAGCGGCTGGAAAGCTCCGCGGTCGTGGGGGAGCCGTACCTGGTTGAACGTTATCTGCGTCCGTATTTTCCCTCCTCCGTAACGCGAAGGTTTGGCGACGAGGTGCCGGGCCATAGACTGCGGCGCGAATTGATCGCAACGCAGCTCGTCAACGAACTGGTCGATACGATGGGGGCGACCTTCGTCTTCGGGCTGGTACGCGATTTCGATGTCAGCGCCGAACAGGTGGTGCGCGCCTGGCTGATCGCGTCGGACACTATCGGGCTGCGCGCGGCGGTCGAAGGGATCAAGGCGCGCTCGCGCGAGTTGATGGTTGATGCAGAGATGCAGGCGTTGTTTGCGCTGGCGCGCGCCGCCAGTCATGCAACGTGTGTAATTCTGACGGGCGTCGATGCGCAAGCGGCGGACCTCGCGGAGGCAGTGAACCGTCTAAAGCCGGTCTTCACAACCATCGCCGCACGGTTTGAAGGCTATTTGGCGGGGGGCGAGAGTGATCGCTTCGAGCGCTATTACCGCGAGCTGCGAACCGCGGGTCTGTCGGAAGCCGACGCGCATCAAATCGCGCGCCTGGACTTCGCTGATCACCTGGTGGAGATCATCCGCGTCGGCCTGGAACTCGACGTGCCGGCCGAGCAGGCGGCGGCGGTATTCTTCGCCTTGGCCGAAGCCATCGATTTCTCCGTCATGGACGACGCTATCCGCGGCGTCGGCACCGAAGACCAATGGGAGCGGCGCGCCGCGCAGGAATTGGATGAGGGCCTGCGCGCGGCCCGGGTCAGACTGACACGCACGATACTGGCCGATTACAGGGGCGAAGACCGCGCCGAAATTGTGCGCCTGCTAAGCGGGATTCGTCCGCGCCAGTTCGAGCAGGTGCAACATGTGCTGGCAGAAATCCGCAGCCTGCCGTCGATCGCACTGGCGCCGTTGCTGGTGGCCGTGCGCAACGTCATACTCCTGTCCCTGCCGCCGGAAACCTCGGGGCAGCGGCTTGGTCAGAACCATCAGCCCCCGGCCGAATTGCTGCCGAAAAATTGAGTGCGCGCCTTCCATCGACGCGCAGGCGCGCTCCACCCCACCGGGCACGGAGGCCCGCGCTGGAGGTCAGGACACCGCTCTTGCCAATGGTCCAGTCGGCGACAGCGGGCCTTTTACCATCGTGACGGCGGCCGGTGGTGCGCTGGCCTTCAGGTCTTCGTACAGGCGCAGTCCCGCGGCGAAAAAAAACGCGGTGGTCACGAACACGACGCTGATCAACAGCAAATCCGCGATGTAAACACCGGCCCACAGGGCGCCGGCGAACGCGCCCAGCAGACCCAGCAGCAGGCTGAGTGCCAAAAAGGCGCCGCCGGCCCACGAGTTATAGCCGGACCATACCGCAAGAAAAACAATGATTCGGACGGTAACCCTCATAAAGCGCCCGCGGATCAGTTCGCGGCCGTAAAACAGGGCCAGCCAGGTCCGATAGCCGTCGAACACCAGCGCATATTGTGCGACCGCCAGCCATTCGAAGGCGAGAAAACCCGGCACGATCAGCAGCACCACGGGCACCTCGAACAGCAGCGGTATCGTTGCATTGACCCAGATAACCATCGGCAGAGCGGCAATCAGCTGAAGCAGGAACAGCCAGGTAAATGGAAGCAGGCGGGTCGCGCTGCGGCGATAGATGTGCAAAGCCGAATCCAGCACGCTGGCTTGGCTATCCCCTTCGCGGATCCACTTGAGCGTGCACAGGACGACCACGATGGTCACCGCCGTGAGCACCAGGGACAACAGGTTCAGTATGCGCGTCACCCACGGCGGCACCAATGGCTCGATATGGGCCAGTGCGGGATAACTCTCCTGCGTTAACCAGAAGCCAACGGTCTGGCCCTGGTTGCCAATTTTAAAGGCTTCGGTCACCAGGTGTTGAAGGTTCAGCGCGTCAGGCAGCACGCACAGCGATGCCAGAATCACGGGTGGCGCCAACACCAGCCCCATCACCTTCCAATTGCCGGTCAGATCGCGCACCGCGTTGGCAAGATAAACAAAACTGCTCTTTATGCGTACTTCAGCCACGATTTGCGTCCAAGCCTTACATCCCAGCCGGGTTAAAACAAGCGCTGCGCATAGAGCGCGCCACCGCCTGTCTTTTGTTCCGCCTTTGCGGCATGATCCTGATCCAAGGTCCGGCCCGATGCTATAGT
Organism: Binataceae bacterium (SeqCode); assembly: GCA_035939115.1. Taxonomy (GTDB): domain Bacteria; phylum Desulfobacterota; class Binatia; order Binatales; family Binataceae; genus JAJPJA01. The sequence goes on along the minus strand of DASZGF010000074.1, from coordinate 60,283 downwards.
AACCGCTAGTGAGCGCTGCCCACGACGGGGGCTTGGGTATTCGGAGGTGACCGAGTCCGCTTCTCAACCCCCGGCATGGAAACTGGCTGCCTTCCTTTAATCTGCTCCGCCGGGGGAGAGATAAGAGAGAGGCAGGAGGCTATGAAAATCTTTTTCACAGCCTGCGAGGGAAACGTTATGCCTGATGACCGAGAAAGAATGATCGCCGACGAAACCAAACTGATTCGCCGGCTGCGTATCCTGGCCGATCTGACCACCGCGCTGATTGCCCAGGACCCCTCACTTACTTTGGAGCAGGGATGGGAACACGTGCAGGCGCTCAAAGGCGCCGCCGTGGCGATGTTTCCGGGCAAGGGCGACGTGTTCGATCTCGTCTACCTGCCGCGTTTTTCGCGCCTTCTCGCCGAGCGTTTCCGCGCCAATTAAGCGTCCGCGGTCAATGCAGGATGCGGGAAATCAGCGGACTCATCGCGCGGCCTGACGGCTCCGTTATCGAGGGTCGGGTCACATTTAGCGGCCGCATCGAACGGATCGAGCCGCTGGCCACACCCAGCCGCGATTACCTGCTGCCCGGTTTGATCGACCTGCAGGTCAACGGTACGCATGGCATGGACGTGATGGCGGCTTCGGTCGACGACCTTACCGACATCAGCCGCTACCTTGCGCGTGAGGGCGTTACCAGATACCTCCCGACCGCGATTACATCCTCGCTGGAAACGTTTGCCAGAATCGATCGGGTGGTCAGTCAGTGCCGCAAAGTCAACGAAGACGCGTGTGACATCGCGTCGATTGGGGGCCTGCATCTGGAGGGGCCCTTCATCTCCGCGCAACGTCTCGGCGTTCATCCTCGGCTGATACTTGAACCGGCCGGAGAAAGCCTCGAGCGCGTGCTGGCGCTGGACCAACTGCGCCTGCTGACGATCGCGCCGGAGTTGCCGGGCGCGATCGAGGCAATCCGCCGCGCCAATCAGCGAGGCGTCGCGGTTTCGATCGGGCACACCGACGCCTCGCTAGCGCAGGCGCAATCCGCGGTCGGCGCCGGGGCCCGGATGTTCACTCACGTGTTCAACGCGATGCGTCCGCTGCATCATCGCGACCCGGGCGTTCTCACGGCCGCGCTGACTCCCTCGCCCGCGTTCGCCGCGGTCATCGCCGACGGAGTTCATGTGCATCCCCAGGTGCTCGCGTTGATTTACCGGGCCCGAGGTTCAAGCGGGATGATCCTGACCTCGGACAAGGTGGGCGCCAATCCGGGGGATGCCACCCGGTTTAGTTCCGCTACAAACGGTAAAAGGGCAGCGCAAGCGGCGGATGGCCGGCTGGCCGGAAGTCTTGTCCCGCTGCTCGACGGGGTCAGGCTGATGGTCGCCGAAGTGGGTGCGAGCGTAGGTGAGGCCGCGCTGATGGCGGCGACCAATCCGGCCCATCTCCTGGGCATGCGCGAGCAGGGCCGGGTAGAGGTCGGATGCCGGGCGGATCTGCTGGTGCTCGACTCGCAGATGAATTTGAAAACGGTCTTCATCGCCGGCTGCGAACTGGAATAGAATAGGAGACGATCGCGCCAGCTCCCGCGCGCCGGGCCCTCCGGGCAAAATCGCAAGCCAGGGAAGATTCGAATGCCACTGAACAAAGCATGTATCAACAAGCATTACCCGCCCGTGGAGGCTGCTGTAACTCTTGAAGCGATCCAGCAGTACGCCCGCGCCTATGACCACGAGAATCCGTTTTTCTTTGATGAGCGCCAGCCAGGCGGGATTATCGCACCGCCGATGTTCGGCATGGTGCCGATTTGGCAATCGATCGTCAAAGTGGTTACCGATCCCGAAGTCGGCGCCGATCTGCTGCGCCTGGTCCACGGCGAACACGAGATGGAATTCATCGCGCCGATCCGGCCCGAGCACGTGATCACGTCGGTTGCGACCATCCGCTCAATCACCACCGGTGCGACGGGCGAGACGATGGCAATCGGCATTACGGCGCACAATCAACGCGGCGAGACGGTGCAGAACACCATTTTTACTGCCTTCATCCGTTCCACCGGCAGCAGCCGATCCGACGCCGGGGTGGGTGAGCAGGAACCAGAGCATGGCGAACCGCTGGCCGCGATCAGCCAGGCGATCGCCGCCGACCAGACCTTTCGCTATGCGGAAGCTTCAGGTGACGTCAATCCAATTCACCTCGACGCCAATATCGCGAAGATGGCGGGGCTGCCCAGCATAATCGTCCACGGACTGTGCACGATGGCGTTTTGCTCCAAGGCGGTAATCGAGACTGTCGGCGCCAGCGATCCGCGCCGCCTGCGACGTCTGCGCGTGCGCTTTGTGCGCCCGGTGCTCCCTGGCCAAACAATCACAACTCGCATCTGGGCCGCCGGGGAAACACCGGAGCGCAAGACCTTCGAATTCGAAACCGTCAACCAAAACGGCCGCGCCGTAATCCGCGGCGGTATCGCCGAGATTTCGGCGTGAAACGATGCTCCCCGTCGCTTAATTGGACGCCAAACTCACCATCGGACTGACGCTTTCCCTAAGCGGGCGTTACACCGCAATGGGACGCCAGGCTGCGGCTGCGCTGGAAATGTTCGCGGCCGATCAAAACGACGCCGGCGGAATTCAAATCGGCGGCGAGCGGCGCGAGGTCGTCATCCAATGCCTGGACGATCGGAGCGATCCCAAAGTCTGCGCCGAACTCTACCGCTCGTTGTGCTACGAGAATCGGGCCGACCTGATTTTTGGCCCCTATTCCAGCGGGCTGACCCGGGTGGCGGCGCCGATCGCCGAACAGGCGGGTCTGGTAATGGTCAACCATGGCGGCGCCGACGACGGCCTCTACCGCAAAAAGTATCGACTCATCGTTGGGGTGCTTAGCCCCGCCAGCGATTATTTCACCGGACTGGTCCAACTGGTGAGTCAGCTCAAGTTCTGGCGCAAGCGGGTGGCAACGGTGACCTTCGAAACTCCTTTCGCGCGGTCTGTAATCGACGGATTTGAGCATGAATGCGAGCAGCGCTCGATGAAGCGGCGCGGCGTCAGGCTCAAGGTGCGCGAATCGGCGGCTCCCACGCGCGGCGCCGGGGAGGTCTCGATCGATCTCCTGATGCGCCTGGCGCGGTCGCGGATCACGGCGCTGGTCAGCGCCGGCAGCTTTGCTGATGACGTTGCGTTGATCAGCGGTGTCGTCAGGGCGGACCTCAATATTCCCGTGCTGGCATGTGTGGCCGCGGGAGTTCAGGGCTTCGCCGACACTTTGGGCGTGCATGCCGAGGGCATCGTCGGGCCCAGTCAATGGGAGGAATCGCTGGGATTCGCACCCGAGTTAGGGCCGCGACCCGAGCGATTCGCGGTCCGCATACGCGCCGCCTGCGGCGCCTGCGATTATCCGGCGGCGCAAATCTATGCCGCCGGGTTGCTGACTGCGGCGGCGCTGCGCGCGTGTGGCGGGATGGAGCAGTCAAATCTGCGTGAGGCGTTTTCGGATCTGAGAACCACCACGCTCTTTGGCGACTTTGCGATCGATCGCGTCAGCGGACGGCAGATCGGACACAAGGTCCTGCTGGTGCAGTGGCATGGCGGGGAGAAGATTGTCATACACCCCGATGCGCATGCGGAGCCGGGGATGCTGGAGTTTCCCGCGGGATGGCGCCTGCTGCTGGCGTCACTATCGAACTTGTACGTCAACCTGCGCCGCGGCCGAAACGATGAACAAGATCACGTGCGGGATTAGCCGCCCAGCGTATTACTCATTATGCCAGACCCGGAGCAATATCAATACCGTGCCACGATCTCTCGGCCCAGCTCTTCGATTCGTTCGCGGGCGCCGTCGTTGGGCAGGCTGAACGCGATTTCCTGAAGGCCCGCGGCTTCCAGTTCCTTGATCTGGCTGATGATCCGCTCGCGCGGCGCGGTCATGCTGAAGGATTCAATCACCTCCGCAGTTAGGAAGTGCTCTTCGCCGGGCTTCACGTAAATCATGTGCCCCTCATGCACTTTCATGTAACGGCGATCGGCGGGCATCTGGAGTTTGTCGACGTACTCATCGCGATAGCGCTCGGAAACGGAACGCAGGGAAGGCGGAAGCCCCGAGGCGACGGCGGAGCTTTCCCACAGAGCATGCAGGGCAACCGCCGCGATCGGTCCGACCTGGTTGATCACGCGGGGAGAGGTCAGAGTTTCGCCGGGCCTCAAAACGCAAACCCCGGCAAACATAATGACGGAAAAAGTGTCGAAGGGTCGGCCCAAACGTTTGGCGGAGGCCCGCACGGTCTCAAGGTTTTGCCGAAAGCTGTGCGGCCCGGAGACTGGCGCCATCCAGCCGTCGCCTACCTCTCCAGCCAGTTCCATCGCCTTGGGTCCCTGCGCCGCGACGATGATCGGGATCGGGTCCTTGATGTTGATGTAGCCGCGATCGGGATGCATCAAGCGAATCCAGCGCTCCCGCTTGCCCTCGTGGTATAGCACTTCCTCGCCGTGCAGCAACGCGCGGCACATCTTCACGTGATCGCGCAGGTCGGCCAGCGCAACCGGCGGCAGGCCCATCATGTTGCGGCCGGTGAATCCGGTACCGATACCCAGGATCACGCGCCCTGGCGCCATCTGATTGATAGTTGCAATCGAATGCGCAGTCACCGGCGCGATGCGATTGCTCGGTACGACGATCCCGGTACCAACCTTGATCCGCCTGGTATGCTCCGCCACCAGCGCCATAGTCGCGTAGATATCGCTGTAGAGCATCTGCGAGTCGTAAAACCATGCGCTGGTAAAGCCGAGGTCCTCGGCGACCACGAGGTCTTTCCACGCATCGATACGGGCGGGAAAATTCAATCCGAATTTCATGACCGCAAAGTAGTCGATCCGCGCCCCACGCTCAAACGCGGAGCACTGGACCACATACGGCAAGAGCGGCTTGCGCTTTCTTGACGGAGGGTATTACCTAAACTTGAGTGTAAGGAGCCTGAGGGGCAACCAAGCTAAAAGGGTCGGCGGCAATGGCAGACTTCAAAAAGGGCCAGGAAGTATGGGTTTTGTGTGAAGCACAGCCCGGAGCGTTTCCGGACGAGCGGCTAGTGACAATCAATAGTACCACCGGACCGATCTCGGGATTCGTCAAGACCGCTTATCTTGAACAGCCAAATTCCAGAACAAGTCACGTCCGCGCTCAGATACTCTCGGTCTTGCCCGACGCGGTAGAATTGAGGATTCCTGGCTTATTTTTCACCACTGCCTCCGGGATCGCATCGGTGCCGCGCAATCTGCTGGCAGCGTGAGCAGACCAATCGGCGTAGGATATGGTTCTATCCCGCCGCGAAATCCAGGCCGCCGTTGACCGAGGCAAGATTGTTTTCGACCCGCCACTGGAGAAAACGCAGTGGGGCGAAGCCTCAGTTGATCTGCGTTTGGGCTTCAGCTTCACAAAGCTCAACCCCAGCAGAGGCATCAAGATATCAGTTGCGCAGGGACTGGCCGGATTACCCGCGCACGGTCTGTGGACTACGGTCCAGAAGAAACGAACAGACCGGTTAGGAAAGCCCGAGACCTTTACGCTGGAACCCAACGAGTTCGTCCTCGCCATGACCTACGAAAAGGTAACCGTACCGCCAAATCTGATCGCACTGGTTGAAGGTCGCAGTACTTACGCACGGGTTGGGCTGAGCGTGCACCAGACAGCGCCGTGGATACAGCCGGGATGGCGAAGCAGCGCAATAGTTTTGGAGATGTTGAATATGGGTCCTTGGCAGATTGAGCTGACGCCACTGGTGGACCGGCCCTGTCAACTCACTTTTATGACGCTAACCAGTCCGCTCCCGAAGGAGGAGCAGTACGGCGCCAAACCCGGAGACAGCTACGTTGGTCAGCAGCACCCGATCGAGATTAGACGCCGACGAAAGTGAAAAACATAAAGAGAAGCCGTCTCTCAAAAACGCCGGTCGCTTGGCGGCAGGGTGATTCCGGCCTTGGACGCTGATTCCGCCGCGGCGGCGTTGAAGATCCGGTAACTCAACGTGGACTCCGATTGCGCCGCGCGTGCCGCGTATATGCGGGCGCGCGCCGCATGCACGGCTGCCTCCTGCGGCGCTGCCGCGGCTGCCCATTCTATAAGATGGCAGGCCATCGCTAGCGCGCCCTCCTCCATCCGGGCCAGCGCGCGCTGGAGCAGGCGCTCCACCCCTCCCGCCAAATCCGCGATCTCGCGTGCCTGCTCGGAGTGGGGCGCCGGCTTCAGATGGGCCGGGACGCCGTCGTACCATCCGCAATTAACCCGCCACACATTGCGCGCCGCAAATTCGGGTTCGTCGAAAACGGCAGCCAGGTATGGCTTTTCCCCCAACGCGGCCGCAGGCTTGACGCCGTGGGCCATTTCATCAAGCGTGGCGCCCTGGTTTATCAGGGCGAGGGCCTGATCTTGGATCTGGGTCAGGTACTCGGCGGTATCGTTGAGCGCCTGGCGCACCCGCATCGCGCCGAAAATCGGACTGCCATGGCCCGGCAGCAGCACCTCGGCGCCGGTTTTTGCCATCGCACGCAGTGCCTCCGCCCAGTCACGGGCGTAGCGCTGCGCTTTGAGCGGATGGCCAGCGCTGGGGGCCGCCCAGATGAAAAAATCGCCGGTGCACAGGACCTTGGCGGACGGAATGTAAACCCAGCAATGATCCTCGGTTTCGCCGCGCGCATGATGGCACTGAAACTTGTCCGCGCCGGCCACGACGTTTAGCTGATGATCGAAGTAGGTGTCGGGATAGACGAAGTCCGAGGGAAACCCAGCGGCGCCGCCGAAGACCAGCTCATCGGCGCGCCGGTTGTAGTCCGCGGCCCGTTTGTATCGGTCCAGACGCTCGGCAATCGCTCGATGGCCGACCACGCGCGGCCGCGAAACCCGGTTTTTGCCCGCCTCGGCGATAATCGGCGCCATTCCGCCGGCATGGTCCAGATGGCCGTGCGTGTAGATGACCGTGTGGATGCGTGCCGTGGAATAGGTGCGCACCAGGGCCAGGGTTTGATCCTGATTGGAGTAACTGCCGGTATCGATCAGCACCAATCCTTCGTCGGTCTTGCAGACCACAACATTGGCGAGCCATCGGCAAAACGCCACTTTGGACGCGATCTCTTCCAGTTCACCGGTGGCGGTGAATGGATGCTGCTCGCGGGTGGTGAGATCGCCGCGCCACAAGCTTTCAGCCGTCTCTTTGATTCCGGCCATCGTGAGACACTTATCTCCGGGAAAAATCAAACGGGCAAGCGGTGTGCCCGATTACGGATGCGGCAACTGGTGGATACCTTGGATCCTGGCGTGCTCGACCCACGAATAATGGCCCATTACGTCGATCAGCTTGCATCCCCTGATTCCGGCGGACTGTGCGCCGACCATGTCGATCGAGTACAGGTCGCCGGCAAACAGGGCCTGGCTGGGTTCAACACGCATCCGTTCCAGCGCGATATAAAAAATGCGCGGGTCGGGCTTGGCCACACCCACTACGTGGGAATCGATGATAACGTCGAAGTAGTCGGCCAGCCCGTAGCGCTCGGCGTCGGCCTGGATATTGCCCATCGCGTTGGACACCACGCCCAGCCTGAAGCCGGCATCGCGAAATTGCTGCAGATGCTCCGTGATGCCGGGGCGAACGATGCGCCATAGCGACTCGGCCTGGTTGAGCGCCATAAAGCGATCGCGGCACCAATCGATGCGCGAGGGCGGTATCCCGGCCGCCGCCATCCAGGCCCGGAAATAGAGCTCGTACGCCCGGTCGAGGTCCAGCGGCGTAGTGCTCCTCATCACATACTCGTCCAGGGCCTGGCGGCCCACGTACTCGGCCCGTTCCAGCGCGGTCGCGTCAAGGGCGGGCAGTGCGCGCCGGAACTCGTCCGCCAGCGCGTCGTAATCGATAAAGGCCAGCGTGTTGCCGAAGTCGAACAGCAGCGCCGTGATTTCGCCTGTCGCCATGGCCCATCATCTTAAAACAGCGCGCGCCGCCCTCCAAACGACCCGGATCGCGGATGTCCCCAGCGCCTACGCGGAGCCGTTACCCGGGAACCTTATTTGCCTTGGACGTCAGGAAAAGGCTATTATCTCTTGGGATATTCTCGAACCGACCGAGCTGGCTGAAGTGGTAATGGCCAACCGGCAGCCACCGCAGGGGCGGGCGATGCCCAAGAAGAATTATAGTTGTGTTTAGCGGGATCATCGAAGACCTCGGGACGGTCACGAGCCTTAAGCCGACGGACAAGGGTGCGCTGATAACGATTGGCACGCGCCTGCCTTCTGCTCGAATCAAAATTGGCGACTCGATTGCCTGCAACGGCGCCTGCCTGACGGTGGTCGCCAAGGGACGTGGGGCGTTGTCGATGGATGTGTCGGCGGAGACCCTGCGCCGAACCGCGCTGGGCGATCTGAAGCCGGCCGACCCGATTAACCTGGAACGAAGTCTTACCTTGGGCACGCTGCTCAACGGCCATCTGGTATCGGGTCACGTCGACGGGATGGGCAAAATTGTTTCCATCAAGCCCGAGGGGGATTCGCGCCTGTTTACCTTTGAGGTGGCATCGGAGCAAGCCCACTATCTGGTGGAGAAGGGATCGGTGGCAGTGGACGGCATCAGCCTGACCGTGTTCGGTGTGAAGGGCCGCCGCTTTACCTGTGCGCTGATTCCGCACACGCTCAAAATGACCACCTTGGGCAGCAAGCATCCCGGAGATACGGTCAATATCGAGAGCGATTTGTTGGCCAAATATATAGAAAGATTTGTCACCCAGCGAAACGGCGGGCGCGTGGCGAAGGCGCAGTGATGTTGCTTATGGGGATCGGGGTGATCGGTAACGCCAGATATGGAGGTCCGCCATGAGCGTGATGCAAATTCCCCGCAAGATTGAGTACGCGCTGCGCGCCATGATCCATCTGGCGGACAATCCCGACGGCGTGGCTAACGGTAATCAGATCGCCGAGAGCGAGCACATTCCGAAATATTTTCTGGAAAAAGTGATTCGCGATCTGATGCGCAGCGGGCTGGTGCGTTCGCGCCGGGGACCGGGCGGCGGCTATCAGCTTGGCCGCAGCGCGGACGCGATCTCATTCAAGGAAATAATCGAGGCCGTCGAGGGACCCATCAACCTCAACGTCTGCCTGGAGGACACCAGCAGCTGCAGCCTGCAGCCGCGCTGCCGGATGTTCCGCGTGTGGGAGCATGGACAGCGGGTCCTGCTCGAAGTCTTCTCGCAAACCAACCTGCAAGAGATCGCATCCTCGCAGATGCCGATGTCGATGCTTGCGGCGTCTCAGCCGCCGGCGGCGGTCGAATCCTCGGAAGCTTTGCTCAAGGCCTGACACTGCAGCTTTTTCGACGCCACGAGTGACAGGCTTTCTGTCCCTCGAGCTAAGACAGCCGCGACGCTTCTCATCAGAGCCGCGAGCGTTAGCGAGCGGTTTTCTGGATATTTTTTCTTGATCATCGCCGCTGGCTTAGGATACCAGTGACAGTGACAGCGCTATGGCTGTCACTGGAATCGGCCCGCTGGAAAGCCGGCTCCATGCAGCCAATTCTGCAGTCACTTCAAATAAATTCTCATGACCCGCTCGCGCACGCTGCGTCTGCAGGGTAATGAGGTAGGGTGAGCGAATCGCAGACCGAACTACGGCAGCTGGCGGCGGTGAAAGCGGAGACTCCGGTCGGGCCGCTTAATGAGAAGGCCTTTTACCTTGAGGAATTTTACGGCAAAGCCCTGCTCTTCGCCTTGATCCCGCCCACCACCAGCCAGCGCCTGAGCGAGCTCGACTCACTGGCCCGCGCGCTGCGCGAATTGGTACGCAACCATACCCGCTGTATCCTGATCGCCGCCGAAGACGTATTGCCGCGCGTGCTGCGTAAGATGGGCCGTATCGCGCCGCGTCTGGAGCCGCCCATCTTCGATCCCACCCGGGGTCTGCGCACGCGTCCCTATCCCCCCGATTCGGCCGTGACGCAAATCTGGCGCATGCTGCGGGCGGGCCGTATCGCGGTGGCGGGAGTGCGCACCGCCGACAGCGAAGACCTGACGGTCTTCGCTCAGGAGCTGGCCAGCCGCCTGGACGTCTTCAAGCTGGTCCTGGTCGACCGCCAGGGCGGCCTGACGGAACCCGACGGCCAGCGCGATTCGTTTGTCCAGATTCGACAGATCAATCGGCTGGCCCGCCGCGAGCGCTCCAAGCTGCGCCGTGTAATCCTGCGCGCCGCCAGGCGAGCGCTGGAGGACGGCGTCAATTCGGTCAACCTGACCGCGCCCCGCAGCGTTTACGAGGAGCTCTTCAGCTTCATCGGGACCGGTACGCTGTTCACCAAGGCCGCCTACGGCTCGGTCAAATCGATCGCGCTTGAGGACTTCGAGGAAGCCGAGGCGATGATCAAGCGCGGCCAGAATGAGGGATTGCTGTTGATGCGGAGCGACGACGAGATTGCCCAGGTTCTGCCGTCGTGCTTCGGCTATCGCGTTGCCGACGAGCATCTGGCGGGCATCTGCTCTTTGTTGACCGAACCGTACCATCGCGAACGCGCCGGGGAACTGACCGCACTTTACACGCTCACGCGCTTTCAGGGCGAGGGCGTGGGCGCCGAGCTGGTGCGGGAGGTGCTTAACGAGGCGCGGGCGCGCAAGCTGCGCTACGTGTTTGCCTGCACCAGCGAGGAATATGCGGCGCGCTTTTTCAAGCGGCTTAAGTTCCGCAGGGTGGGTCCCACGGATGTCCCGGCGCCGAAATGGCGCGACTACAACCGCGAACGCATCAAGCGCCTGTCCATCTTCCGGATAGAATTGGCGGCCCCGCGGGGTCGTTGAGCGGCGTTTGGTTCGTTTTTATTCTGACCGAATCGGCTGCGTGGGACCGGCTTTCCAGCCGGTCGTTTTTTTAAATTGATTTCTGTGGAAGATAGAAAATGACAAGCTGGAAGCCTGTCCCACGCAGCCAATTCCGTTGCTCAGTAAGCTGGTAGAGACTTTGAGCCTGTGAGTAATGTGGCTTCAACTGAGGTTTTCATTTGAACAAACCCTCTAACGCCGGCGGTCCAACTGAGGCTCAATCGCCCGCCTTCGCCGTTCGGATCTGGTTTGGTGCAATCGCGGCGCTGGCGCTGCTGCTTATGCTTTACCGGCTCGGCGCGGCCGACGTTTGCAGCTACAACGAAGCGGTCGAAGGTTTGTTTGTCCAGCAGATGGTGGAGCACGGTGGCGGATTGTTTCCAGTGGCCGGCGGCCACCAGGCGATGTACAAGCCGCCCTTGTTCCATTGGACGGCGCTGGCGATTGATCGTTTGCTCGCAATCCGCACGGTCACCGCGTTTAATGTGCGGCTGCCGGCGGCGCTTTATGCGGTTGCCGCTATCCTACTTATAGTATATTTTACCTACACTATTTATGGTCCCCGAGCCGCGCCGCTGGCGGGCCTGGCGCTGCTCGCCTCGTATCAATACGTCAGCCAGGGCCGTTTCGGGCGCGTGGACATGCCGCTGACCTTTTGCGAAGCGTTGGCGCTGACCAGCTTTGTATGCTGGCTACGGGCCTTTCGCGCCAGCGGCCCGGCGGGCCTCTCCCCGGACGGGACAGCGTGGCGATGGCTGTTCGCGCTGGCGCTCGGCTTGGGAGTGTTGGCCAAGGGGCCAGTGGGCGCGATGCTGCCGCTCATCGCGGTGGCAGTGTTCGTCGCGGTCAATAGCTATTGGGAGGCCGCGCGGCGGATCTTCTCTCCCGCTTCGGCCCTGCTGGCGTTGGCGGTCGGATCGAGTTGGTATGCGGCCTGTTTCATCGCTGGGCGTTACGATTTTCTGGGCCGACAACTGGGTAGCGAGAACTTCGGACGGTTCGTTGGCACTCTCGGCGCAATGCCGCCGTGGTACTACGTCACGCCGCTGCTGCTGAACTCCGCGCCGCTCAGCGTGCTCGCTCCCGTGGCGGTCGCCGCCGCGCTCATTGCCGCTGCGCGCCGGCGCGAAGCGAACGCGGACTTGGCACTTGATGCGGCCCAATTCCTGGCCATCTTCTGGATAGTCACGGTTGGGTTCTTTACCTTGGCGGCTTACAAACGGCGCAGCTATCTACTGCCATTGTGGCCCGCCGCCGCGGTGCTGATCGCGTGGTGGATCGAAAACCAGGTCCCGCGTCGATACAATCGCGGCGTCAGGGCCGTTTTCGTCGCGCTGTGCGCCGCGCTGATCGTGGTTAACCTGCTAGTCCTTCCCCGCCAGGAGGCAAAGACCTGCGGGAAGGGTTCGTTTCACGTGGCCGCCACGCAGATCAACCGGATCGTGGGAGCCGATGAGCCGCTGTTCATCTATGGGATGGGCGATCCGGCCGCGCTGCTGTTTTACCTGGACCGCGGCGCGACGCTCATCGGCGGAGAGTTGGGCGATGCGCCGCCGGGCTATGTAATTGTTCCGGCCGCGGTGTGGGAACATGAACACCAACAAGCGCCGGGTTTGGAACCGCTGCTGGGCCCGACTGCCGGAAGCGATCCATTATTCCTGCTGCGCCACGGCAAGGCCTACGCCGCTGGAACATATGGCGCCATTAATGATCCTACAAAGGTGGCGGGGGTGGAGGCGGAGGGGGCGGTGGCGGCGGTGGAGGTGGAGGCGCCGCTGCGCCGGGGCCCGCGCCGGCAAAGCCTCTGCTGTGGCCGGCGCCCATTCCAGCCAGTCCTATGGGACCGGGCGGCTGCGGCGGCTGCGTCCCGAGGATCACCGTCTCATAGCCGGCCGGAACCTCGACGATTTGGTTGGGTTCGCTGCGGTTGGCCGCCGCCACGATTCCTTGCATGACCGCCACCTCAGTGGACGGCCCGTTGTACACGGCTGACGTGTCGGCGTATTTGACCTTGAATTTGGTTCCCCTGACGGCGAGGAATGCATTGGGTGTCTGAACGGTGAAGTTCCCCGCGGACGCGCGCAAGCCCTTGTCCACCAGCGCTATCAGGCGGCCGCCTAGCAGACTGATCCGGGTCTGACGCGTGCTCAGCACATACTGGTCGATTACCAGCGTGCTGTCTTCGCTAAGTTGGACCGAGCTGTTGTCGTCAAAGGCAACCGTCAGCGATGACCTGTCATCGGTGGTGAGCTTGTCCAACAGATCGATGGGCATGCCGACCACCCCGGACAGGGTCTGGCCGGGGCGCATCACGCGTGGGGCACCCGTTACCTGGGACAAGGTCCCTACCGCAGTCTGTGCGAACGCATTGGCGTAAACCGCCAGCAGGAGAATCAGCGCGGCGGCGGTCGATACACGCAAGGCGCGGGCGCGATATGGATTATCCCGGGACATAAACCTTGATCGCCCCCTAAGCTGCGGACATCCGCGAATTGCCGTTGGATTGACCTGCGAGCATCGCCGCCAGTCCGGTCAAATCGTCGTCGTTGTAAAACTCTATCTCCACGCGACCGGGCGCCTTGCCCCGGCCCCTGACCACTCGCACCTTGCGCTTGAGCGCGCGTTGAAGGCCGTCCACCAAGGCTTGGAGATGAACATCGGTCGCGCGTGCTGATGAAGGCCTCGCTTGGGCCTGGCGATGGCGGGACATCTCTTCCGCGCCGCGGGCCGAAATTCCCCGCGCCGCGATTTCTCTGGCCGCCGCAATTTGAGCGGAAGGCGTTTCCAGGGAGAGCAGCGGCCGCACCTGGCCCGAGGTCAGTTCGCCGCGCTCGAGCATTTGCAGCACCGCGTCGGGGAGATCCAGCAGCCTGATGGTATTGCTGACGTAGGGGCGGCTCTTGCCGATTCGCAGCGCTATCTGCTCATGACTAAGCCCGAACTCCCGCGCCAGGCGCATCAGCGCGCGCGCCTCGTCCGCCGCGCCCAAGTCCTCGCGGGCGAGGTTTTCCACCAGCGACACTTCCAACGCAGTGCGGTCGTCGAAGTCCCGCACCACTACCGGCACCGTTTCCAGACCGGCCTCCCTGGCGGCGCGCAAGCGCCGTTCCCCCGCGACCAGCTCGTAGCGTGGATCGCCCAGCCCTGCCTGCGCGACCATCCGCACGACCAACGGCTCGATAATGCCTTGGGCGCGAATGGCATCGGCCAGTTCCCGCAAGCGCTCGGCGTCGAAATGGCGCCGCGGTTGAAACGGCGACGGCACGACCTGATGCACCGGCACGTCGATAAAGTTGGACGGGGATGTATCAGCAGTTTCCTCGTTGGCCGCCGCGCCGCCGATCAAAGCTCCCAGACCTCGTCCCAACGGTTTACGCGTCATGATCGTCCTCCCATCTGCACCGCCAGCGTCCGATATCTACCGGCTTAAGTCCTTATCCTAGTGCGGTTTGCCGCCTTCTTGAATGTCTGTCCCGACCTTGAGCGCGTTGCGTTGTACCAGCTCCTGCGCCAAAGCGCGGTAGCTGTGCGCCCCCGCCGATTTGCTATCGTATTCCAGCACGGAAAGGCCGTGGCTTGGGCTCTCCGATAGCCGCACGCTGCGCGGAATCACGCTGTCGAAGACTTCGGCGCCAAAATGTTCGCGCACTTCGCGGGCGACTTCATGGCTCAAGCGATTTCGCCCGTCAAACATCGTCAGCACCAGCCCTTCGAGCCTGAGTACCGGGTTTAGAACGCTGTTTATCCGACGGATAGTTCCCATCAGCGAAGTAAGCCCCTCTAATGCGTAATATTCGCATTGCATCGGCACCAGGATGGATTGGGCCGCCACAAAAGCATTTAGGGTCAGCAATCCGAGAGAAGGCGGCGTATCTATTAAAACATAGTTATAATTCTGTGCGAGCGAACTCACGGCTGCGGCTAGAATACGCTCGCGCCCTTCCATCGTGGCCAACTCGACCTCGGCACCGACCAGGTCGGAGCTTGACGGCGCCAGGAAGAGAAAGTGCCGCACCGGCCTCACCACGTCGATGAGTTGGGCGCGACCGATGAGAACGTCGTACATGGTGCGCGAGGACGCGGTTTTTGCACCGCTGAGTTCGCGGCGGGAGTCGACGCCGGAGGTGGCGTTGCCCTGCGGGTCAAGGTCGATAAGTAGGACCCGTAGCTTCTGATCGGCGAGGGCGACAGCCAGATTGATGGCGGTGGTGGTTTTGCCCACACCGCCCTTTTGGTTGGCAATTGCAACTACACGACCCACATCCCACCTCCAACCATCCAAAAGAGCGAGGCCCTAAAGCCTCCGCATCCGCTGCCGATAGTCTACGCTGCAAGGCCGTCGATAATCAAAAGGGCGCGTGCGTGGTGCGAAAATACCTTGTAATCATGGGTATTTTTTCGGCTTGTTCCAGATGGACAGAGCGCGATCGGCGATGGCGCCGCCACGGCGTAGCGAGTATCGGTAGCGGTGATAGGTGCTCAACCCGGCCATTTTCGCGGCGGCGAGATCCAGACGCTGCGAAGGACTGGAGTAAAGAATCGCAAGCCCGCGTGGGAGCAAGGCATGTGCGGCAATATCATAGAACTCGGACGCCGGTCCGGAGGCACGCGACACGACCGCATTGAAACTTGGCGCAATGGTCGCCGCCAGTCGGGTTGCGAGGATTTCGACGTTGTCCAGCCCCATCTCGGCGGATACCACGGTGAGGAAGCTGGCCCGCTTGCGGCGTGCTTCTACCAAGGTGAAAAGCGCCGCACAGGCACTGGCGAGAACCAGACCGGGAAAGCCGGCGCCGCTGCCGAAGTCCAGGATACGATTTCCGGCGGCGAAGGCGATTGAGAGTGCGTGAAATGTCTCAGAACCCTCACCCTCGCCCTTTCCCGGGTCAGGGAGAGGGGACAGGCGCAGGCCATATCCCAATGCCAAGGGCGTCAGGCTGTCGACCATGTGGAACGCAATTTCCGCCGGATCCTGCGGACGGGCGGTGAGATTGGTCTTTGCCCCCCACACGGCCAATGCTGCGGCAAAGATTTCCATCCGGCGAATGAACGGCTCCGTGAGCACCTGCGCCAAGGCAGGATCGGAGCGGTAGGATTCCAGTGCCCTCCGGACTTGGACTTGGGCATCCACTTTGGAAAGCTCGGCGAGTTCTCGACTACCCGCCAAAAATGGTCTCTTGAGCGATTTTTATAATGGTGGGACAGGCGTCCCTGGCTGTCGATGATGCGCGAGATTCTTCTCTCGCGCCACCGAATACCGAACAGGTTTCAACAAAGCCCTTGGTGATCTCGAGCTGTAAGAATTTTAGCGGTGGGGCGAGAAAAAGAGCCTGGCGCGTCATCGACAGGCGAGACGCCTGTCCCACTGGTTTTTTCTTCCTTCAGAACTGGGACTGAATGTTTCACGTGAAACATCGGCTCTTTTGTTTCACGTGAAACGAACCATCAGCGAGATGCTCGCTCGGAGCGGTTGGCGCCCTTGAGGTACACGGCCAACAGGGACACTGCCGCGGGTGTGATTCCCGGCATTCTGGAAGCCTGGCCCAGTGAATGTGGCCGGACCTTGCTTAGGCGCTCGCGCGCTTCGGTGGACAGCCCGGGAACCGCGGCGTAGTCCAATGAATGCGGAATGAGGGCCTCGTCCAGCCGCCGGAAACGCTCGACCGTCTCAGCCTGACGCCTGACGTAGCCCTCGTATTTGACCTCGATCTCCAATTCCGCCGCTTCATCCGCAGCCAGGTTGCCCTCAAGGCTGGCCATTTCGAGGATGCCATAATACGAAATCTCGGGGCGCTTGAGCAGTTCCTCAGCATATACCGGCTGCCTGATAGGGGATGACCCTGCCGCTGCAAGCAACTCGTTGACGCGCGTGCCGTCGGGAATCAGCGTCCTAGACAGGCGCGTGCGCTCCCAGGCGACCTGCGCTGACTTCCGGGCGGTCCGCTCGGCACTCTCCGCACTTAGCAAGCCCAGCCGCTGACCTAACGGGCCAAGCCGGCGGTCGGCGTTATCCTCCCGCAAGAGCAGGCGGTATTCAGCTCGGGACGTGAACATCCGATAGGGTTCGCCGCCGATTCCCCGGGTGACCAGGTCGTCAATCAGCACGCCGATATAAGCTTCGTCACGCCGTAGGATAACGGGCGCCTCGTTGCGGCCCTCAAGCACCGCGTTGATGCCGGCCAGCAAGCCCTGCGCCGCCGCCTCTTCGTAGCCCGTAGTGCCGTTGATTTGTCCGGCGAAAAACAGCCCCTTGACCAACTTGGTCTCCAGCGAGGGTTTCAATTGCGTGGGGTCGCTGAAATCGTATTCGATCGCATAGCCTGGACGCATGATTTCCGCCCGCTCCAGTCCCCTAATCGAGCGCACCATCTTGAGCTGGATGTCCAGCGGCAAACTGGTGGACAGCCCATTGGGATAGACCTCGACCGTGTCGCGTCCTTCCGGCTCAAGGAAAATCTGATGGCGCTCCTTGTCGGCAAAGCGGACGACCTTGTCTTCCACCGAGGGACAGTAGCGGGGACCGCGGCTTTGGATCACGCCGGAGTACATCGGCGAGCGGTCAAGTCCGCTGCGAATGATCTGATGAGTCTCTGCGTTGGTAAAGGTCAAATGACACGGAATCTGCCCCTGAGTGATCTTCGCGGTGCGGAAGGAAAATGGTGGGGGCGGCTCGTCGCCGGGCTGAACTTCCAATGCCTCATAGTCGATCGTGCGGCCGTCGAGGCGAGGGCAGGTGCCAGTCTTGAGCCGCCCGATATTGAATCCCAGTTGCGCCAAATGTTCGCTCAGGCCCATCGCGGCAAAATCCCCGGCGCGTCCCGCCGAGTAGTTCTTCAGCCCAATGTGGACCAGTCCCTTCAAAAAGGTCCCGGTGGTCAGGATGACCGTCGAGCCCTCAAACTCTTCACCGATTTGCGACTCGACACCGCGCACCCGGTCGCCCTCCAGCAGCAACCGCTCGGCGCTGGCCTGGCGAATCGTAAGGTTGGGCGTGAGTTCCATTACCCGCTTCATCCGCGCGCGATAGGCCGCCTTGTCCGCCTGCGCCCGCCGCGCCCGCACCGCGGGCCCCTTGCGCGTGTTGAGAAATCGAAACTGGATCCCGGTTTCGTCGATCGCCAGTCCCATCTCGCCGCCCAACGCGTCGATTTCGCGCACCAGGTGCCCCTTGCCGATCCCGCCGATCGCCGGGTTGCACGACATCTGTCCGATATGGTCCAGGTTGAGCGTCAGCATCAGGCAGCGGGCACCCATCCGCGCCGCCGCCAGCGCCGCCTCGATCCCGGCATGCCCAGCCCCGACCACGATTACGTCATAGTTCATAGCGATTGTGGGATTATGCCGCGCGGCATGATTGCTGGCAAAGCATCATTTTCCAGCCGGTTGCTTGAAGGGTACCTGCACCTTCACCCGCAGAGCGATTTTGCTTGCGCAAACTCGGCTCTGCGGCCTCTCCCAGTTTGCGCTCACGGACCAAGTCCGTGCGTCGGGCGAGGCAGGAAATTAGCGCCGGTTGATTATCTACATTATGTAGAGAAACTTTACTTTCCGATGCAAAACTCGCGGAAGATGGCGTCCAGCACGTCTTCGCTGGTTACCTGGCCACTGATCGACGCCAACGCCTCTGCGGCCATGCCGATATCGACCGCTACGATTTCCGGCGGCATCGCACGCAGCGCGTTGCTGCGCGCCGCCTCCAAGGCCGCCAGTGCGCGCGCCAGGGCGTCGCGATGGCGCTCGCGAGAGATGGCCACGGTGTCGCCCTGATGCTCCCCGGCCATCGCTTCGATGGCGGCCAGCAATTCCTGGCGCAGCAGGTCAAAGCCGTCGCCGCGCAGTGCGGATACCCGCAGGGCGGGCATCGACAGCCCTTGCGCGCGCAAATCGTTGGCGTCAATCGCTGCAGTCAGGTCGCTCTTGTTAAGCAGAGCGACGCCGGCGCGGCTGCGGCACAAGTCGATCACCCGCTCATCCTCTGGCTCAAGCGGCAGCGAGGAATCGAACACGGCAATCAAAAGGTCGGCCTCGCCGGCGTGGGAAAGCGTCCGCTCGATTCCGATCCGTTCGACTTCGTCGATGCCGGCGCGTACCCCCGCGGTATCCTGAATTACCAGCGGATAGGGGCCGACGTGAATGGTGTCTTCGATTACGTCGCGCGTGGTGCCCGGAATGGGGGTGACGATGGCGCGTTCCACGCCCAGCAGCAGATTGAGCACGCTGGACTTGCCGGTGTTGGGCTTGCCGATTATTGCGGCGCGCGCGCCGATGCGCATCAGGCGGCCCCGCGCGAAGCTTTCATGCAGCGTGGCGACGTCTTCGCGCAACTCATCGATGCGCCGCGCGATCTCGGGGCGCGAGGGCAGCGCGATATCCTCGTCGCTGAAGTCGATTTCGGCTTCCAGATGGGCCGCAATCGCGAGCAGCCGCTCGCGCAGGGCCGCCACCCGATGCTTGAGCGCGCCGTTGAGATGCGACAGCGCCTGCGCCAGGGCGCTCTCGCTGCGCGCCGCGATCAGGTCGGTGACCGCTTCGGCGGCGGTCAGATCGATGCGGCCATTAAGCAGGGCGCGCCGGCTGAATTCTCCGTGCTCCGCCATCCGTGCACCACGTCCCATCGCCAGGCCCAGGATTCTCCGCACCAGGAACGGTCCGCCGTGGCAGTGCAATTCCACGACGTCTTCGCCGGTTAAACTCCGGGGTCCTGGCATTATCACCGCGAGGGCGCGGTCGATGGCCACGTCGGTTACGGGGTCGCGGATGTCGCCAATATAAAGATGGCGGGTTTTGAGCGTGCCCGCCCGCGCTGGCCGCCAAATCGAGCGTAGTATCTCGATCGCAGCCGGACCCGACAGACGGATGATGGCAACAGCTCCGACGCCCGGCGCCGTCGCGGGAGCCACGATGGTGTCATGAACGTACATAAGGTGAATTCTTGGCTGCGGCGCTGAGATCCAAACATATTAGTATGCCACCGGCCGCCTGATAAAGCGGGGTCGTTAATGTGGATGAAACCGAGCGGGCAGGCGGCACATTACTTGCCGTAACGCGATATTCACAGTTTTCCACAATTGGCAGAACGCTTTTGTCTTATCAATGCGTCCTGAAAAGGCTACAAATTTAATTGGTGCAGGATGTTTGCTCCGATCGCCGATGGTCAGATGCCGCCGTAATGGGCAGCCATTCCGAAGCTGACGGCGTATTAAGGAGCTTGAGGTGATGGAACACGGAGGAGATTCCAAGGTGAAGTCAAAAGAGCCTAAACAATCGAAGGAGAAAAAAAGCGAGGCTAAGCCTCGTAAGGTCAGCGAAAAGGCCAAGGGCGTTCAGGCCTCGGCCACTCCCAGTCCGCAGGTGACGCGACACGAGGGGACCAATGGGTCTACCAACGGTGGCGCCACGATACCGATCGAGATGGTCGCCATCGAGATCGATCCCCCGGAAGAGCTGATCAGGATGCGCGCTTACGAGTTGTTCTTGGATCGAGGATGCGAGCATGGCCGTCAGTTGGAGGACTGGCTGACCGCCGAGCGCGAGTTGAAAGTCAAACATCGCGCCGCATAATCCGCACGCCCCGGACAAAATTCGCGACGCAGCCCCGCCGTTAATGCCGGCGGGAGGTACGTAGTGCCTTGCTCCACGGCCGGTCGTGTGGTTGCATTGGTTCGGTGGTTGCTTATCCTGGGCCGGCGGCGTAACAATTTGTAACCGTGGCGGATGGGTCCAGACTTTATTCCGCTTGCCGTCCGGCTTCCGAACGCAAGCGCTAGCTTTGCTTGACGCGGAAGCGCGGCGCAAGTAACTGGAACAATTGATAAATAAAGATGAAACGTACCTACCAGCCCAGCAATCGGCGGCGAAAGCGCACTCATGGCTTCCTGGCCCGGATGGCGTCGCCCGGCGGACGTCGTGTGCTCAAACGGCGGCGCACCAAGGGTCGCCGCCGCCTGACGGTTTCGATTCCGTCCAAACAGCCCGGGTAGATTCCAAGCCTAACGCCAGTTTCGAAAAAGAGCATCGCCTGCGACGTCACGCTGATTTCCTGCGCGTGCGGCGGCTGGGAATCCGGTTTCAGACCGTGCATTTCGTCATTTATCTGGCGAAGCTTCCTGATCAGGAGGCGGCACGGCTCGGATTGGCGGTCTCACGCCGGATCGGCAATGCGGTGGCCCGCAACCGAACCAAACGCCGCTTGCGGGAAAGTTTTAGATGCTCGCTCAGGGCGGTATTGTATCCTGGAAGCACGATCATGATTGTTGCTCGAGACGGCGCTGCAGAACTCAAGACCCAGGAGGTTACAGCGGAATTAAAGCCCGCCGTGTCGCGAATGGCGAAAAGGCTCGAAGCTTTGCCCAGGCCCGATTGCTGATGAGGGTCCACTGAGTCCATCGCCACACCGTCCGCCGCCTCCATCCCGCATGAACCCTCGGCCCATCCCATGAACAAGATGAAGCGAATGTCCGATACAGAATCCATGGAAGCGGACTTAACTGGGGCGCAGGTTTCGTACCGTCCCGGCATCGCCGCGAACGCGGTGGCGCATCTGTTGGATTTGTATCACGCGCTGTTAGCGCCGCTTGTGGCCGCCCAGACCGGGTCTTCATGCCGTTTTGAACCCAGTTGCTCGCGCTACGCGAAGACCGCTGTTGCCAGCCATGGGCTTTGGCGCGGCGCCTATCTGGCGATGCGCCGGTTGGCTCGATGCCATCCGTGGGGCGGCTACGGCTACGATCCGGTCCCCCAGGATTCGCCCAAATCCGGGAGCTATTAAGGAGTGCTTTGGACACAAGACTTTTAATTGCAGTGGTGCTTTCGTTGGCGGCCGTCTTTGCCTACCAGGAATTTGTTCTGAAACGGCTCTATCCCCCCACTGAGCAGCAGTCTCAACAGAGTGCGCCTCAGTCCAAAATCAGTTCCAATGCCGCGCCGGCTTCGACCTATGCTCCATCGGCTTTGCCGGCCAAACCTCTGGCGGCGGCGCCCACCACCGGTACCGTCTCAGCGCGAACAATCCAGGTTGAAAATGACGTTTTCGTCGCCCAGTTCACCACCCTTGGAGGCCGCCTGCTCAGCCTGAAGCTTAAGAAATTTCGCGAGACGGCCCATGCAGACAGTCCACCGATGGAGCTGGTCACGTCGGCGCCCGGAGGTGAATTGCCGCTGGGTCTGGTAGTTCAAACGCGTGAAGGTAAGTTGGATGACCGTGCCCTGAACTATGAAACCGACGCTCTCGCGCGCACGGTGCTCCATGATTTGCAACGCGCCAAGCTGACCTTGACCGCCACTGTTGCCGGGCTGAAGGTGTTCAAGACCGTGGAATTGGACGGCAGCGGCTACGTTTTCAACCTGGAAGCGGCCGTGAGTGGGCCACCGGGCGAGGTCGAGGCGGTGGGGCTCACCATGAGCGAACCGCTGACCGCGCATCAGGGCTACTACGACATCCCTGAGATCCAGGCCCTGGTCAACAACAAGACCCTGGTCGACGCCGAAAAGGCGTTGCGCAAGGGAGTCGAGCCGATCAAGGGGAACATCACTTACGTCGGCTTCGGCGATCGTTACTTTCTGACCGTTTTTCTTCCCGTCAGTCCCCAGGATGGGACGGTCGTGATGGATTACGACGGTACCCAAGCGACGGCCGCGATGCTGTTGGCACCCAAGGTGACTGACGGCACCGCGCGGATTTCGACCCGGCTCTACATGGGTCCCAAGAGCCTGAACGCGATGGAGGAGGTCAACCCGCAACTCCGCCGCGCGATTGACTTCGGTTGGACCGGTATTCTGGCGCTTGCCTTCCTGCGCGCGCTTAAGTTATTTCACTACATCGCCCCCAATTGGGGGGTAGATATCATTCTTCTTACGGTGGCGATCCGGTTGGCGTTCCTACCCATGTCGATCAAGAGTCAGCGTTCGATGATGCGCCTGCAGCGCCTGCAACCCCAGGTGGAAAAGCTGCGCGAAAAGTTCAAAGACGACCGCGACCGGCTCAACCGCGAAATGGTGGACCTCTACAAGCGCAACCATGTCAATCCGCTCGGGGGATGCGCTCCGATGCTTTTGCAACTGCCGATCTTCATCGGCCTTTACGAGGCTTTACTTAACGCGGTGGAGTTGCGCCATGCACCGTTCATAGCCTGGATCAGAGACCTTTCGGCGCCCGAATGCCTGCCCATTCCGCATTTACCCAAACTCGCCTTTCTGCCTTGCGGTGGAATCCCGGTGCTGGTTTTGCTGATGGGGCTAAGTACCTATTTGCAGCAACAGATGACACCGACGTCGCCCGATCCCAACCAGCAGCGGATGATGATGCTGATGCCGCTGGTCTTCACCATCATGTTCCTGAACTTTCCGGCGGGTCTGACGCTATATTATTTTTGCTCCAACGCCCTGGGAATCGCCCAGCAGTACGTTCTCAACCGCGAATTCAAACAGCTAAGTCCGGCTAACGCATGACCCCCAACGATTACATCGAAGCGGAAGGCGCCAGTGTCGAAGCGGCGATTCGTGAAGCCCTGGCCAGGCTCGGCGCCGAAGAAGCAGACGTTTCCATCGAGGTCCTGGCCACCCCGAGATCAGGCCTGTTGGGCCTGGGCGCGCGACCGGCGCGCGTGCGGCTCAAACGGCGCGCTCCGGAAATCGCCCGCAGCGGAGTCGCCTCTCCTCCCCCCGCCGCGTCGCGGCAGGAAACCGCTACCGCCCGCGCCGCCGCTGCGGAAGTCGCCATCACCAAGCCCCGCCGGGAGGAACTCGCCGCCGTCCAGGAAGCCCCGGTGACCAGGCCGCGCGGGGACTTCTCCCGCTCCGAGGAAGTAATACCTCGACCCGTGGAAACGCCTGCGGCAGCCGCGCAGTCGGTTGATGAGGAAGGCGGCGAAGGTGGTCCGCCGCGGCGCAGCGCCAGCCTCGATGATCAGAGTCAGGAAGCTCACAGGCTGGTCAGGGATATCCTCGACCTGATGGGCGAGAAGGCGGAGACCGCGGTTTCCAGCGATCCCGAATCGATCCATATCGACATCAAGGGCGATGGTTCGGGCATCCTGATCGGGCGCCATGGTCAGACGCTGGACGCCATGGAGTACATGATCAACCGGCTGGTGGCGCGCCATATAAAGGATGCAGTTCCGGTTACCTTGGACGTTGCCTCTTACCGCGCGCGCCGCGGTCAGCAGTTGGAGCGGATGGCGCTGGCGATGGGCGAGCGCGCCAAGCGCGAGCGTAAAACCGTCGCGTTGGAGCCGATGCCGCCGCGCGATCGCCGTATCGTTCATCTGGCGCTGAAGGACGACCCCATGATCGTCACCCGTTCGGTGGGCACCGGCTACATGCGCGCGCTGGAAATTGTGCCCACCGAGATGAGCCGCCAACCAGAGCAACGCCAAAATCGCCCCGAGCCGCGTGAAAAGCGGGAGGCCCCCGGTCAGCAGGGCGGCTTCAGGCACGGACAAAAGCGGATCGTTTGAGTTTGTCCCAGGCGCAAGGCCCGGAATCTTCAGGCAGGTAACAGACTTCAGAAGACTTCGCCCGCGCTCGCGGACTGGCCAAACCCAGCCGCGAACGCGGGGCATCATCCCGTCAGGCTTCGAAGCCCCACTTTTTCTTGTTCGCCTCCACCTGTTCCGGAGTGGGCTGTTCCGTAGTCTCGTGGGCCTTTACCTTGAAGGAATCGGGTTCATCAACGGTCGCGTGGTTGAGCGGGATGTCGTCTTTGAAGACATCGGGCACCGCGGGTTCCTCGAAAATCGCCTGCCAGGGGCATTCAGGCTCACAGGCGCCACAATCGATGCATTCATCCGGGTTGATATAGAGCATATTGGGGAATTTCGTTTTGTCTTCACCCACATACTCGTAGATGCAGTCAACCGGGCAAACGCTGACGCAGCCGGTATCGACGCAGTCAATGCATAGGCGGGTTATCGTCCAGGGCATAAAGCCTCACCTCGTTGTCTACAAACCACAAAAATGGTGGCCGAATTTGATCCGAACATTTATATCGGTTTCGGCTGGAGACGGGAAGCATCGCAAATCACCGTCGCGGGCAAGACCATGCGCCGGTAGCGTCATCCGATCCGTCGTGGGCGCCTCGAACGGTCGGAGCGCGTGCGTCATCCAACGAGGAAAGAATTACTAACCGTAGGAATCCTCAGGCCATCAACTGCTGCTGGGGAAGAGCGGTCGCGATAGAACGGTTGCGAGAGCATAGCTGACTCGATGCCATCGGGCAGTTCCGCGGGAGGCTGGTTTTCGACCTTGGTATATCCCTTTGGCGGGGTGAAAGTTTGCGCCGCAAGAGGCTTCACCCTGATGCTGTTGACGGTAGTTTTGGTCATCATCGATGCAGTCCGATGACCCTGCTGCTCGGGATCGGGGACCCGCAGGTTCACCACGGATTTTTTCTGCAGCACCACGCCGGCGGATTCTTCACTTGAAGTTGCGGACTTCAAACCTTGAATCCGGGAGATCATCCGCCGATCGAACCTGGCGATTTCCGAAGCGCCCGGAGCGGACATTGAAACGCAGGCGCTCACAGTGATCTGCAACTGGTCATTGGCCGTGCGGCCGCGGTATTCGTCGCAACTGTGAGCCGCGACCCTCTGCGTGCTTCCCGTGCGCTTGAGGACAATCGCGGCGCCGCCGGGCACCCCGTCGGCGAGGGCATCGCTCATCGAGGCCAGCGGCAATTCCACGTAATCTTTGTGGGTCTTATCGACGACGTACACCAGGCGCTTATCCAAATCCGTGATCGTCTGCAGACCGTCAGTATCGACCTTCTGCTTATTGCCTTGGACGTAGATCGTACGATGCACCATTTCGTTGCCATTAAGGCCGCTGGCGACCGCGGTCTCGGACATCACCACACCGGCGGAAACCGCGCTAACAGAGCCCAGTAGGAATCCAACGGCGACGGCTAGTACTTTTGAAGCGTGCTGCATGTCGGCACCTCCGGCGTAAACGGGATGGCAGCCAATATTCTGGCCCGCCGAAAGGACGCAAAACCAAAGGTGGATTGCTTAAGGTCGGATTGACTGCCTACTAATTAGCGTTACACCGTTGTTTGGGCTCGTCAATCAATTTTCAGCCTCACCGATGACGCGGGTGTTTTTGGTAAAAGCACCACTTGGCGGATTTGCAACCTCCGGCCCAGTCTTGACGCACACTTCAACCGAATGCGTGATCTTGAATCGGAAATTTTCCGGGGCCGATGAAAAAAACACGGTGCGATTGAGAAGGATCCCAACAATCCGCGCAGGCAGCCGCACCCGTGCGACAGTCAGGCCACACACGATCAAACTATTCTTCGGCAGTTATTTGCGCGAAAAGCCGCAGCGTCACCCGGCGCCGACCCAGCTCAAATCGAGCACGGGCTTATATGCACCTGGTCTTCGGCAGCCGTGGCGTGTCCGCACAGGCGGGCATAACTTAAGGAAGCATCTTTAGAAAACCCTTGGCGATGGAACTCTCCTGAAGAGGAACTTTTTTCGAATTTGCAACCGAGTGTCTTGTCCTCAGGCGTCGCGCAATACGTTCGCCGCTTGCAGGCCTTTCGGACCCTGAGTCACCTCGAAGGCCACCTTGTCACCCTCCTCCAGCGAGCGAAAGCCGTTGCCGGAAATCGCGCTATAGTGGACGAAGACGTCCTGACCGTCTTCCATGGTGATGAAGCCGTAGCCCTTTTTCGGACTGAACCACTTGACCGTACCGCTTGCCATCGCGAACCAACCTCCTAGGGGGGCGTAATGCCCGCCAACTATGGCGCGATTGTCACAATTAGCGCCAAACAGGTGACAGCGAACGCATATACCACAATCATGTGGCTTGCTCAAAGCAAAACGACATCTTTTTTAGCGGCAGCAAACAGATGAGAACGCAGGGATCACTGCCAACGCCATCGGCGGCGGGCGTGGAGGTGGCAATGGTCGGGAATCTGGCGCATCACGTCGTCGATAAAGAAGCTGTCGGCACCCCATTTATCCCGCGCAATGGCCGACAGCACCTCGATCATGAGGCTCTTTTCGGCCTCGGTCGGCGCGCTGCGATGCTCTCCCAGGACCGCCATCGGGGTATCGCATGAATCGCAATCAAGGATGGTGAATTTGAAAGGATGGACAAACTCGCAGTAGCGTTGCGTGTAATCACGCAAATCGCACAGATCGCAGTTGTTCACGGCAGGCAAGACAATCCCCTTAAGACCCAAGCCCGGGTCAAACAGCTCCACCGACGGGAATATTCCGCCCCGGATTGAGTGAATAACCCGCCGATGTGGCTGCCACATCGGCGGGTGAAACCAAACATACTAATTGTTAACCAGCAGGCCGCGAAAAAGAATTATTCACAGCCTGCTCCCTCTCTTATCTCTCCCAAAAGGGTGAGAAGCTTAGGGAAGGCAGCCGGTTTTATGCCGAATGTTGAGATCCGGCATCACTGCCATTTCGTCAACATTGCTTTCTCAGCACCTGCTATGGTGCAGCCGGACTTCCCATCGGAGCAGGCGCCGCAGGAGCAGGCGCTGCAGGAGCGGGTGCCTCAGGAGCGGGCGCCTCGGCGGCAGGGCTGGCTTCCGCACCCGGACTTGCCATCGCACCGCCCTCAGCCTTGGCCTTCTTTTGGCAGCGCTTTACGCTGGATCTGGAAATGTGCAGATCCTTGGCAGTTTCCTTTACGGTTTTGCCGCCGTTTATGTCGTCCATGACCTTGGAGCAGTCGACCTTGTGCCTGGCGGCGAGCGCGCCCGACGCCGGAAGCATCGCGCCAAGCATCACAGCCACCGCAAACCCGCCAACTGCCACCTTGATTTTACTCATGTACCGGTTCCTCCCTCAAAAGGCCCAGATTTAAAATCGCGCAGAGTATCGCAAAAAAGCCGCTTTGCGGCAATGATCAACGTGGTGTTAATAAAACCGTCTCGTAGCCGACCGCCCGGCCGCACGTCAAAGCGGTCCGAAATCGCCTCGATCCAAACTCACTTCGACCCGAATTTGGGTGGACGCCTTTCCTTGAGCGCGGCGTTGCCCTCCTTGATATCGGCGGAAAAGAAACCCAGCATTTCCAGCGCGAGCGAGGTGTCGAAGCTGGGCCCCGCCATCCGCAGCCAATTGTTGAGCGAGCGCTTGGTCCAGCGCAACGCCTGCTGCGGGCCCGCCGCCAGCTTGTGCGCGGTCTCCAGCGCCTTGTCCATCAGTTGTGCGGCAGGCACGCACAGGCTGACCAACCCGATGCGCTCCGCCTCCTTGCCATCGAGCATTTCGCCGGTCAGCAGGTAGTACTTCGCCTTGGCCATCCCGCACAGCAGCGGCCAGATGATCACGGCATGATCGCCGGCCGCCACGCCCAGGATGACGTGACCGTCGGTGAAGCGGACGTTTTCCGCTACGATGCTGATATCCGCAAGCAGCGCCACCGCCAGTCCGGCGCCAAAGGCGGGTCCGTTGATGGCCGAGATGATCGGTTTGTCCAGGTTGATCATGTTGTAAACAATGTCGCCCGCTTCCCGCCACAGCCCGGCGATTTTCTCGGCGTCGCCCAGCGTTTGCGTCAGCATGTTGTTGTCGCCGCCGACGGAAAATGCCCGCCCGGCGCCGGTCACCAGCACCACTTTGGCTTGCGCGTCGGCGTCGATATCCTTCCACACCTGGGAAATCTCCCAATGCATGCGGGCGTCGGTCGCGTTAAGCACTTCGGGGCGGTTGAGCGTCACCTGGAGAACGCCGTCGTCGAACCGCTTGAACGCGAGGTGTTTGTATTCGCTGTAATCCATAGCCAACCTCCAAGCTGCTATCGAACCATGTATGATCGATCGGTCAAAATAACAGGTGCGGCGCTGCGGATGCTAAAACATCGGCGGCGGCAACGGAAGAGTTGATGAAACGGCTGGCCACCGCTGTGCGCATTTTCACCCGGTCGCTGCAAATGCTGACTTGGGGTGCGTACGCGCTGGCGGTGTTCGTCGCGGCGCTAGGCGTGCGGGCGATCCGTACCCGCGGCCTTGACCGCCACGACGCGCTGGCGGCCGCCGGCACCGCGCTGCGCAGGGCGCTGGAACATCTGGGCGCCACCTTCATCAAGCTGGGCCAGGTTGCGAGCACGCGCCCCGATCTGGCGCCGCCCGAAATTATCGCTCACCTGGTGAAGCTGCAGGAGGAAGTCCGGCCCTTCCCATTCGAGCAGGTAAAACAGATTATCGAGCAGGACTTCAGCGCCCCGCTGGAGCGGCTTTTCAGCGAGTTCGAACGCCAGCCGTTGGCCGCGGCTTCGGTTGCGCAGGTCCATCGCGCGCGCACTGCTGACGGCGGCGAGCACGTGGCGGTCAAGGTGCGGCGCCCTTCCATTGCGGCGTGGGCGGCGCTCGACCAGTCGATCGCGCTTGGATTTGCCCATCTGCTGCAGGCAATCCCCACCCTGCACCTGCTTTCGCCCGTGATGGCGGTGCGGCAGTTCTGCTTCGCGGTCAACCAGCAGCTCGATTTTCGTATCGAAGCAGCCAACAACCTGCGCTTCCGCGAAAATTTCAAAAATGAACCGGCGGTAGTCTTTCCGGCCCTGGTGGAGCGCCTTTGCAGCGAGCGCGTGCTTACCATGGAGCTGCTCGAAGGAGTGCGCGAAACGGAACTCGGCGCGGCGGGAATCGATCCGCGCCAGGTGGCGGCGCTGGGTATCAAGGTGTTTTGCAAGATGGCCTTCATCGACGGCTTCGTCCACGCCGACCTGCATCCGGGCAACATCCGCTTCCTGCCTGGCAATCGGATCGCCCTGTTCGACCTGGGACTGACGGCGGAATTGACGGCGCAGGATCGGCTCTTGTTCGCGCAGACTATGTACTACATGGCTAACGGAATGGGGCGGGAGTTGGCGCGCCATATGTACGAGCTATGCCGGCGGTTGGGACCAATTGATTATCCGGCCTACGAGTCGGAGATGGTCGAGTATCTGGGCCGCTTCATCAATCGCCCGCTGGGAGAAATCGAGATGGCCTCGGCAATCTGCTCCTTCTTCGATATCTTCCGGCGCTATGGGATGCGGCTGGACGGGCGCTTTACGGTGCTCAACATATCCTTCGTGGTGGTGGAAGGATTGGGCAAGAAGCTTGATCCGGACCTCGACATAACCGCGCAGGCGCGTCCTTTTTTGGAAGCCGCGGTGCTGGGCGCGCTGGGCGGCAGTGCTGCGGCGGCGGAGCCGCGCCTGAAAGTGGCACCGGCTTCTAGCCTGTGATTTCCTTGCGGATGGCGTCTATACTGGCCGGCGTTCTTGACAAAGTAAGCCGCATGCCGGAGGTCAACATGAAAATCGACAAATTCATATCCGCCGACGGCCATCTGGCCGAGCCGCCTGATTTGTGGGTCACGCGGATGGACCAGCGGTTTCGCGATCGCGCGCCGCACTTTGCGCGGGTTAACGGCGAGATGGCCTTTGTGGTCGACGGCCACCCGGTCATCGGCGCCATGAAAGGTCTCGTCAAGGCGATCTTTGAAAAGCAAAAAGACCGGCTCGACCTGGGACCGGGCGGGAGGCATGAAAAAGTCCGTCCTGGCGCGCTCGATCCCCACATGCGGCTGCTCGATCAGGACATGGACTCGATCGCGGCGGAGGTCGTGTATCCCAACATCGGGTTGCATCTTTTCGGTCCCTTCGATCCCGAGGTGCAGTTCGAGGCGATGCGCGCCTACAACGGCTTTGCCGCCGAGTTCTGCGCCGCCGAACCCAAAAGGCTGCTGGGCGCCGGGATGCTGACCGTGCGTGGTCCGATATCCTGGGCGGTGGAAGAGGCCGAACGCTGCGCGAAGATGGGACTGCAATCCGTGCTGATCACGGCCGGAATCATGAAGCGCTCCTACTTCGAACCCGAATATGAGCCGCTGTGGGACGCGCTGGAGGATTTGGGACTGAAGGTGGCGATGCACGTCGGC
The DNA here is from genome assembly GCA_035939115.1 of Binataceae bacterium (SeqCode). GTDB lineage: Bacteria > Desulfobacterota > Binatia > Binatales > Binataceae > JAJPJA01. The sequence goes on along the minus strand of DASZGF010000074.1, from coordinate 29,571 downwards.
GCGCGCGAGGACGGGTTCCCGCTGAACCGGCGCGAGTTCGGGCTGGGCGATTTCTGGATCATTAATCAGAAGATCGTGGTGATGGAACATGCGTTGACGGTAATGATCGCGGCGGGAATTCCGCGGCGCCATCCGCGGATCAAATTTGTTCTGGCCGAAGGGGGCGTGGGATGGATCCCGGCCACGCTGCGGCTGATGGATCACTTCTGGGAGGACAACCGCAAATGGATCCAACCGCAGCTAAGCGAGCCGCCGTCGTTTTACTTCAAGCGTAATTTCTGGGCCACCTTCGAAGACGACCGCGCCGGCGTTCTGACCCGCCATCTGATGGGCGTCGACCGCTTGATGTGGGGTTCGGACTATCCCCACTCCGAGGGCACGTTCCCCTACTCGCGCAGGCAGATTGAACACGACTTTGCGGATATCGCGGAAGATGAAACGCGAATGCTGGTGCGCGACAACGCCGCGAAATTGTACGGCATCGAGGGGTGACTATTTCTGTCCCCTCTCCCACTTTTCCGTGGGAGAGGGAGCCAGAACTTATCTGACGCTGGACGCTTATGGAATCGATCGAACTGAAAGTAGATATATCCGCCGCTGTGGCACTGCCCGGCCCGTTGCATATCGCCGCCTCCGTATTTTTGCCCGATGCGGCGAAACTCACGTCACCGCCGATGGCGATCTTCGCCTTTCCTGGCGGTGGCTACAGCAAAGGTTATTTCGATGTGCATCCGCCTGGACATCGCGGCTACAGCCAGGCGGAACATCACCTCGAGCGCGGCCTTATTTTTGTTGCCGCGGACCATCTGGGCGTCGGCGCCAGCAGCATTCCTGATCTCACATCGCTCAGTATCGAAATGCTTGCCGCCGCCAACGATGCCGCGATCCGCCAGATATCGGCCCAACTCGCCGCCGGTTCGCTTAGCCCCGGATTCCCGGCGATGCCCAACCTGTCCACAGTCGCCATCGGCCAGTCCATGGGCGGTTGCATCACGATGGTAATGCAGGGCCGGCTCAAGACGTGCGACGCGGTCGCGGTATTGGGATTCAGCGCCATTCACACCGTGTTGCCGCAGCGGACCGAAGCCGCCCGGCAGGAGGGAATCGCCGCGAACAGATTGTTCCGCAATCATGATCTACGCGCACGGGCGGCGGCGCGCGGCGGTGTGCGCGAATTCGACTTCGTCTATCCGTTCCATTGGGAGGATGTTCCCCAGGATATCCTCGACGCCGATATGAAGGGCGGCTATCCGGCGCGCAAAACCGCCCCGCCCTGGGGAAGCCTGACCATGCCGGCGTGTGCGCGCCTGATGCTATCGCCGGGATATGTCGCGCAGGAGGCGGCAGCGATCGAGGTGCCGGTGCTGATAGCGGCGGGCGAGCGCGACGTGGTGCCCGACCCGCGCGCGGAACCCGGCGCTTTCATGAGCTCGAACGATGTGTCCGTTTACGTGGTCCCCGGAATGGCGCACATGCACAACTTCGCCACGACCCGTAAACAGCTGTGGGATCGAATCGCCGATTGGTCAGTGATGGTGGGAAGACCGGACTCCTAAGCGAGAATAATTCTGAACTGATACTTTGCGAATGCCGATTGGCTGAGGGCGAAACATGTATCAGGGGCCGGGCCGTGTAACTCCCTAACCCTCTCTCAAGAAAGAATTAGGCGGCTTTGTGTATTTCGACCTGATAGCCGAGTTGTTGAATGCGACGGGCGAGGCGCATAGCAGTACGCTCGTGGTCGTATTGCGAGAAGTAGTTGAACACAGCTAATTGTGTTCCATAGAAGGCCGAGTAATGTAAAAACTCGAGGGGCGGTTCATGAACCGCCCGTGAAGCGTCGAAAGAAGAAAAAAACAATTGGGCGGGCTGGTCGGTGGGTTCAAGACAGTTTCCAGCAAAAAGATAAACCAGACGCGGGGTACGTCGGGCGAGATAGTTTGGCTGCGCAATTACTACAAGCGCGTCATCCGAGGCGACAACGAGTTCATGAGGCACGGAAGGGGCGCTTCGCGAAACGCCCCTACGGCGGTCCGGCCTCCAGCGACTCCAACGCTTGGGCCACCGCCGCGAACACATCCGCCGGAGCGACGTTGCGCATGCATTGATTAGTGCCATAGCGGCATCGCCGCTGCTGGCAGGGCTGGCAGTGCAGCCTGGGCTCGGCGCACAGCAGTTTTATGTCGGGGCTGCCCAACGGGCCCGCTCTGCCGCCGGGTGTTGGACCATATATGCCGATAAGATGGGTGCATCGGGCCGCTCCCGCTACGTGCAGTGGCGCCGTTTCGGCGGCGATCACGATCGGTACACGCTCAAGCAGGGCATAAAGCTCGGGGAGGGTCGTTTTTGCGACAAGGTTGAGGACCCGCGGCCCTACTCTTTTGCCCCCGCCTTGGCTCAGTTCCGCAGCCAGCCGCGCTTCGCTCTGAGATCCGATCAAGACCACGTTCGCGCTGGTCTCGGACAGAATCATTTCCAGCAATTCAAGCCAGTAGTTCTCCGGCCACCGTTTGCTGGACCAGGTGGCGCCGGGCGCGAGCGCGATCAGTGGTTTGCGGTTGGCAAAGGCCCGGTCCAGTGTCACGTCGAGTGCGGCACGCACGTGCGGGGCAGTTTCCGGCAGCACCATCTCATGTTCGGAGGTGTCGCCTCCAATGGCGCGCACTAACGCCAGCATATGCTGGAAGTGAGGATATTGCGGGTCAAAGTACTGCTGCTTTGAAACATACTTTTCGGTGTAGAAAAGGTGGCTCATCTCCCTGCGATGAGCGAAACCGACCCGCCGCCCTATGTGCGCCATAAACGGCAGGACGGCTGACATCAGCAGACCCTGCGCGTCGATCGCGACGTCGTAACCGACCGCTTCAATCGCGCCGGCAAAAGCGTACAAATCGCGCCTGATCCGCGGCCAGTTCCAGGGATTCGACGCCGCTTTCAGCCAGCCGCTACGCGGGCAGGAATGGATATAGTCCACGTCGCGATGACCCGCGATGGCGGAGATCAACTCCGCGTCGATGGCCCATCCGATCTTCGCCCGCGGAAAAGACTGCCTGAGCGCCGTCGGCAAGGGCAGGGTCTGGATCACGTCGCCCAGGGAACTGAGACGAACTATAAGGATCTTTTTTGGGTCTGACGCCGAAGCCACAAAAGCGCTCGGATGCGTTACGGGGCACTAACCATAGAGCCGCTGCGGGAAAGCGTCCAGTATATTTTCCTTAGCGCACCGCTCCGTTGCCTGGAGTAATTATTGAGTTGCGATTGGCTCAGCTTGTATTGGAAGCGTTACCAGAAAGGTCGTTCCTTTCCCGACCTCGCTTTCAAGCCAGATCCGCCCTCGATGGGCCTCGACTATCTTGCGCGCGATGGCCAGACCGAGACCGCTGCTCTGCTCGCCGGCGGTGGGCCTGACGCTGGTACGTGAAAACGGCAGAAAGAGTTTTCCTCTTTCCGCCACGGGGATTCCGGGACCCTGATCGGCAACCGCAATCTTCAGCCGGGGACCGTCGCGCCCCAGGGTCACCTTGACCACGGTTTGCGGCGGTGAAAACTTAATCGCGTTGGAGATCAGGTTCTCCAAAACCTGTTCGATCTTGTGCGGGTCCGCTTCGATAGCCGGCAGGTTGGGTTCGAGGTGTAGATCAATGGTGATGTTCTTGCGCGCGGCGATTGGCCGGTTGACCCCAACATGACGCGTCACCAGCTCGATAAGGTCGAAGCTCCTGGTGCGCAGCTCGATCTTGCCCGAGTCCATCCTTGAGAGATGCAGGATGTCCTCGATGAGCTGCAACATGTACAGGCTGGAGGTCTTGACCGCGCGCAGCATCTCGAGCGAATCGTCGTCGAGGTGCTTGGACTCGTCGAGCAAAAATTCGCTGCATGAGTAAATCGCGGCCAGGGGATTGCGCAGGTCGTGGGCCGCGACACCCAGGAGCTGATTCTTCTCCTCGTTGCTGCGGGTCAGCTCGGCGTTGCGCCGCGCGAGTTCACGTTGCGCCGTAATCAGCTCGTTGTTCAGTGCGGCAATTTCCTCGAACAACTTCCGGTCGTCGGCCACCTGCAAGACCGTCCCCGCCGGCGCCCGCCCTGCCTGCTCGTCTTCCCGTTTCATTGGGCCGGCTTGTCCCTCAAAAGGTCCTCGGCCAATTGCACCGCCGCTGCCGCGTCGCTCGCGCAGCCGTCTGCTCCAAGCGTTCGCCACAGCTCGCCGCTAATATTAAACGGATAACCACCCACCAATATCAGCACATTTTTGCATTCGACCGAACCCCGCACGCTCTTGATGGTGTCCCGGACCGCACCCAGGTGAGCGGTGATGGTTGCCGACAGCGCAAGGACGTGGGCCTGGCGATCGGCCAGCAGGCGCAGCAGATCGGGGACTGGAACACTGGCTCCCAGGTAGTGGGTGTCCCATCCCGCCATTTCAAAGAAGTCCGCGACCGTGCGCAATCCAATCTCGTGCAGGTCGCCGGAGACAGACGCGGCCACCAGGGTTCTTCCACGACGCGCGGCGTTAAAAATCAGCGGGTATAGCTGCGACATGACCAGTTGCGTCGCGGCGGAACAGTAATGCTCCTGCGCCACAGTGATTTCGTTGGCTTGCCACAACCGGCCGACCTCGTAGAGGACCGGCTGAACGATCCGCAAATAGATGTCGGCAACCGGTGTGCCGCGGCCCACGGCATCGGAGATCAGCGCGCCGGCGCTGCCGCGGTCACCGGCGAGCAAGGCCTTGAGATAGTCGCGCGCCAGCATTGTCAGCGGGTCCGCTCCGTCCAGGTACGGCGGGCTCGGGGCCGCTTCATCGATTCGGCTCAGTGCATGATCGATATATTCGGCCGCTATTTCTGCGCTTTGCGCGGGTAACTGCCCGGCGATTGCCACGCGCATCGCGGCCAGACTTTCGGCGAGGTCAGAGCCAGGGATGTGGCGCGCGCTCAACATCGATGCCGCCCACTGAATGTAAGCCGCGAACAGGGCGGGGGTGGATGAGGCGATTGCCTGCGCCAGGTAAGCCAGGTGAAACTCGGTGTCGTGCACGCACTTGGCCGTACCCTGCTCACCGTATCGCTGCTGAAGCTCGGAATGTTTGCCGAAATGATCGCGGACCGCGGCTTCGGCTAGCGCCAGCCGCCGGCTCTCTATTGCAAGGCTTGCCTCATTGTGCGCTGGTGTCATGATGCTTGCGCTCCAGGCCGGCCGGTTCTAGTTTTTTACCCGGCCACCGCCGCACTGCCGCCTGGCGGATCCCTAATCATCCCGCGGCAGCGGGTTGTGTCAAGCGCGCAACTGTCGGCCGCGGGGACAAAGGGGGCTCATCCATGATCATTGCCATCTCCAACTTCACGGTCACCAACGAGGAGGCGGAATTGATCGCGGCCAGATTTTCCCGGCGCTCGCGAAAGGTCGATCGGCATCGCGGCTTCCTGGGGCTCGATGTGCTGTCGAAAACGACCGTGCAAGGAACGACCTTTATGCTGATGACGCGATGGACCAACCGGGCGGCTCTGCGCGCTTATCTGACTTCGGATGATTTCCGCGTGGTGCACGCGGAGTCCTCCGAGCAGCAGGCCGAGTTCGCCGTCTATGAAGTGGTCGCGAACTGAAGTCCGCAACCATAAGACATTCCGTGCGTCCGCTGCGGCGATCTGCAGCACCCTATTCTTTGGGCAGGCCAAGCGTGCGTTCGCCCAGGATGTTGTGCTGAATCTCGCTGGATCCCCCGGCGATAGTGAGCATTCGCGCGTTCAGAATGAGATTGAGCCATCGCGGCGCGTCGGGCACGGGCGCGCTGGGCGAGTCCACCATCGTGTAGTTGCCCATCAGCTCACTGGCGAATTTAACAATCCGAACCGTCAGCTCCGACCCGGTCAGCTTGATGGTCGACTGTTCGGGCCCGGGCGGCAGCTTCCTGAGCTGGCTGGTTAAGGCGCGCAAGCCCGTGTACTTCAATGCCTCGCATTCGATTTGGAGCTGCACCAACCGTTGGCGGACCCATTCATGCTCCCATGCGGGCTTGCCGTCGATCGTCACGGTGCGCGCCAACTCGATCAGCCGCCGGACCTGCAAATCGTGACCGCTGCCGCCCGAAACGGCGCGCTCGAAAGTCAGGGTGGTCATCGCCACCCGCCATCCTTCGTTGACAGGCCCGACCAGGTTCGCCTTGGGCAGACGTACGTTATCGAAAAAAACCTGGTTGAAATGCCGATGCCCCGCCATCGTCACCAGCGGCTGCACCGTCACCCCGGCGCTTTTCATCTCGAGGTAAAAGCAGCTGATTCCCTTGTGCTTGGGAGCCTTGGGATCGGTGCGCGCCAGCAGGTACATCCAGTCCGCGTACTGCGCCCCCGAGGTCCAGATTTTAGCGCCGCTCAGGATGAAGAAGTCCCCCTGGTCGATGGCGCGGGTTTGCACCCCCGCCAGATCGGAGCCCGCGTTTGGTTCCGAGTAGCCCTGGCACCACGTCTCCTCGCCGCTAAGCATGGGGATAAGGAAGCGGCGCTTTTGCGCGTCGGTGCCCCAGCTCATCAGGGTCGGTCCCCACTGGTTGACATGCGGGAAATTGGGCAGCATCGGCACCGCGGCGCGCCGGTATTCTTCATCATAGATGACCTGCTCAATCAGTCCCGCACCGCGCCCGCCGTATTCGGGGGGCCACCAGATTCCCATCCAGCGCGCGTCGAACATCTTTTTCTGAAAGGCGCGGCGCGCCTCGAACAGGTCGCTGCTCTCGGGAACGAAATCCATGTGCGTGTCGTAAGCACGCAGTTGCGGTGGCAGGTTGGCAGCCAGCCAGGTGCGAAACTCCTGCCTGAACCGCTGCTGCTCTGGGCTGTATTGGAAGTCCATGATCGCGTCTCCCGCCCGCGCCTGTGAATCAGGTTCTGAAATTAAGTTTGCGTTTTTCAATAAAGGCCTGCGCCGCCTCCTTATGGTCGGGCAGGTTGGAGGTCGCCAGCTCGTAGGCCAGCGCGCTGTCGAGCACGTTTAGCACGGATAGGGCGGAGGCGGCATCCCTACAGACGCAGCCACCGTGTGGGGAAACTTCCCGTCAACGCATGTGCTGCCGGTTCTAGCCGCCGGCCATGGCTCCCACGACCAGAAAGGGCTCGGCGCCGGCCGCCACCGCTTGTGGTAGCGGGGCGTCCGGCGGCTCGTGGGAAAGGTCCTGCTCGCAGGCAAAAAATCTCACGAACGCTCTGCGCTTTTGCGTTACGTGATCGCGGATGGTCCCGCGCAGCATCGGGTAGCGGGCTTCCAGTGCGTCGAGGATCGCGCGCTGCGTGACCTGACCCTCGACCTCGAGCTTCACCTCGCCCTCGACGTGCGCCAGCTTGCGCAGATGTGCCGGAAGCACGACTCGGATCATGGAAGCGTCTGCGCCTCCACGGAAAGTACGGACGGAAGGTCGCGGGCGATCGGCGCCCAGCTATCGCCGGCGTCAGGCGATGCGTACACCTGCCCGCCGGTGGTGCCAAAGTACACCCCGCACGAGTCGAGCGAGTCAACCGTCATCGCGCCCCGTAACACGTCGACGTAGCAGTCGCTTTGCGGCAGCCCTTTGGTGAGTGGCTCCCATTCGTTGCCTCCCGTGCGGCTACGGTACACGCGCAGCTTGCCGTCGGGCGGATAGTGCTCCGAGTCGCTCTTGATCGGTACGACGTAGATAGTGTCCGGCTCGTGAGTGTGAACGTTGATCGTGAAGCCGAAGTCAGTGGGTAAGTTGCCGCTGATTTCATGCCACGACTCGCCGGCGTCGTTGCTGCGCATGACGTCCCAATGCTTCTGCATGAACAACACGTCCGGACGCGAGGCGTGCATCGCGATGCGGTGAACGCAGTGGCCGACCTCGGCATTCGGATCGGGGATGTTTTCGGACCGCAGACCGCGGTTGACTGGCCGCCACGTCTCGGCTCCGTCATCGGTCCGGAACACGCCGGCGGCCGAGATCGCGATAAAAAGGCGCTGGGGGTCGTTTGGATCCAGAATGATCGTGTGCAGGCACAATCCGCCGCCACCGGGCTGCCAGCTGGGCGCCGAGCTGTGGCCGCGCAGTCCGGGCAGCTCCTGCCACGTCCGCCCGCCATCGCCCGAGCGGAACAAGCCTGCGTCTTCGACCCCGGCATAGACTGTGTCGGGATCGGTGGGCGACGGCTCGAGATGCCAGACTCGCTTGAACTCCCAGGGGTGCGGCGTGCCGTCGTACCATTGGTGAGTCCCAGGGGTGCCATCGTACACGAACTGATTACCCATTGGCTCCCAGGTCTTGCCGCCGTCGTCGGAACGCTGGATCAGCTGCCCAAACCAGCCGTTGGACTGGGACGCATACAACCGATCCGGTTCCGCGGGTGATCCCTTGAGATGGTACATCTCCCAGCCTCCGAAATGGGGGCCGCTGATGTCCCACCGTTTGCGCTTTGCGTCCGACACCAGGATGAACGCGCCTTTGCGTGTGCCCACCAGTATTCGTACCTTGCTCATCTCTCACTCCTTCCTGAGCTTTCGGTCTTCGCAGGTGGTGCCTGATGATCGGCACGATCTGCCCGCGATATCCCTCCACCTGCCGAGGCCCGCCGGGTTCACATCAAATTGCGGTCAACGCTACTGTCCCCAAATTTGGGTATCAGCGGAGTCGAGTCCCGTTTCCGCCACCGCCGCCGGACCTGAGCGAGGATCTTTTTGCGCTTCTTCTCCATCTTCTCAATGAGAGCGCCGGGAGCCCCGGTCTCCTCGTGCCGCGCCCCCCAAATCAGCAACTCCAAAAGGACCGGCGCCAAATCGATCCCTTTGCGGGTCAGCCGGTAGTTCACCTTTCGTCCATCCGTCTCCTCCGCTTCCGCGGTGATGATCCCGGCCGCTTTGAGCTTGTGCAGGCGGTGCGCCAGGATGTTGGTGGCAATCCCCTCGCCCGACTCCTGGAACTCCTTGAAGGTCCGGAACCCGCGAACCATCAGATCGCGGATGATCAGCAGCGACCATCGATCTCCAAAAATCTCCAGTGAGATACTCACCGGGCATCCGGAGCGGCGTCCTGACTCTGGCTTTCCTGGCACAAGCGACACTCTATCGATGATCACTTGCGGAATACAAGTTATATCCGGATTGCCTTCAGCACCGCATCAGTCGTCCATCCACCGGCTCAACACGCACACGATAAAAGACGTGCCGGCTCAGGATTGAGGAGCAAAAGTGGCACACAACCCACGACCCGAAGCGCTCCGTGCATGGATTATGCGCTTACCATCCGCAGGCATCCGGCGTGCGAATTTTGACACGCCTGGCTGAGAAATCCGGTGACGGAAGTCCCAAATATACCAGTCCGCTGCAAGGAGGCTGGCCGCTAGCACGATTCCTACCAGTCCGACCAAGATCGATGGCATCAACATTGTTTTTCCTCCCTCTCTGAATGCCCCGCTTTCGGGCCCGCGGCCGGCTCCCAGCGCCGCCCAAGCCTTCCCGTCTTGCGTTTCCCTATGGGTTCATTGTCTGCCTATAAGTCGATTGAGGCGGCCCCGGATCGACACCGCCCAGCCGGAAGCTGCTTCAGTATCTGTTATTGTTTGGAGCGTCGATCATGTTGAAGCCTGCATTGCTACGCGTTGAAAAAGATAGCAAAACCGATGCCATATCGATGACATTGCATAAGGGCCGGAGAAAGCCCGGCTTTCCCAACACCAGGACTGACGGTTCATCTAATTGACGAGTGCCGTTAGTGCATTCCGCGGATTGCAGGCGGCCAGCGCGGCCTTGTGAAAAGCGGGAGCGCCGCCCGGTAGGTGTCCAAAGGCCGAGGTTTTCCGCTCGTCGATTCATCGTAGGTTTGCCGACCAAAAACTCGGGACGCTTTTATGTGGAGTGGCTTTCAGCGCTCAAAGCACATAAATTCAGCCACACACTTGGAGAAGGCGATTGAAGATCGTTAAACGGAGCTAATTCTCGAACAGAGGGTTCGAACCCTTGGACATACATTTTTCGGGTGTTGCGGGTAGAAAGGTTGGAAGCAGACCATGCAAGGCGTGAGGATGCTTCGGTCACTTCGGCTCACCAACCTGCTCTCGTACGGAAGTGATGGGGCACCCATTGATCTTGAGCCTCTTAACGTACTCATCGGACCCAACGCTTCTGGTAAGTCGAATCTGATTGAGGCGGTCAGTCTGCTCGCGGCGACGCCTAAGGACCTCCTTGCGCCTATTCGCGAGGGCGGCGGGGTAGCAGAGTGGATCTGGAAGGGAAAGCGCCAGGCGTCAGCAGAGTTGGAGGCAACTCTCGACTATCCCCAAGGCATAATGCCGCTCCGTTATCGGCTCGCGTTCACTGTGGCCAATTCGCGTTTGGAGATCATTGGCGAAGCGATCGAGAATGATCGACCGGGCACGCCGGGAACAACGAAGCCACAGTCTTTCTACATCCTTTCAAGTGGTCGAGCGATCATAAGCACTCCCACGAAGCTTGAGCTTTCTCCAAAACGACGTCGCACGAGAACGGTGAATGGAACGGAAACTGGTCGCATTTGGCGTGGCCTCAAGCGAGACGATATCAGCCCTGAGCAGTCGATCCTCTCTCAGCGCAAGGACGTGGACCTTTATCCAGAGCTTACCTACGTAGGGACTCAGTTCGGCCGTATCCGCTTCTATCGAGAATGGAACCTCGGCCGTTGTAGCGCTCCTCGATTACCCCAAAAGGCTGATCTTCCAGAAGATTTCCTGCTGGAAGACTGCAGCAACCTTGGTCTCGTCCTGAATGATCTCCAGAACCGCTCAGACACAAAGCGGAGGCTACTGGAGAAGCTGCGGCTCTTCTATGAGCGCGTCGAGGATTTCACGACCAAGGTACAAGGCGGTACGGTGCAGGTATTTTTCCATGAAAAGGGCCTGAAGGCCCCGGTGCCCGCTACGCGGCTCTCCGACGGAACGCTGCGGTACCTCAGCCTCTTGCTTATACTTTGCCATCCTACACCACCGCCCCTGGTCTGCATCGAAGAGCCCGAATTAGGACTCCACCCTGACGTGCTGCCGGCGCTGGCGGAGTTATTCATGGAGGCTGCCACGCGGGCGCAATTCATCGTGACTACCCACTCCGATTCGCTGATATCTGCGCTCTCAGAGGTTCCTGAAGCGGTGGTTGTTTGCGAGCGTAATGAAGATGGAACCACCCTTCGACGTCTCGAAGCCCCGAAACTTGCCGAATGGTTGAACCGGTACAAGCTTGGAGAATTGTGGCGCATGGGAGAGATCGGCGGTACTCGATGGTGAGCGAGGTTCGGATTTACGTCGAGGGCGGCGGTGAGGGCAGTGAATCCAAGGCCGCGATCCGGCAAGGCTTCGGCCAATTCCTCGATCCGCTCCGACAACTTGCACGGGCGCGCCGTATCCGGTGGCACGTGGTTGCCTGTGGTGGCCGCAACGCGGCGTTCGATGACTTCAGGACAGCTCTGCGCACGCACGACGGCGCCTTCAACGTTCTCTTGGTGGATTCCGAGGGGCCGGTGTCACAGATGCCGTGGAACCATCTTCTCGCGCGGGATGGATGGGCAAGGCCTGCGGTAGGCGATGAGCAATGCCATCTAATGGTGCAATGTGTTGAGGCATGGCTTATGTCCGATCGCGACGCTCTCCAAAGGTTCTATGGCGCTGGCTTCAATAAGCGCGCACTTCCAGCGAACACCAATGTCGAAGCTGTCGATAAGGGAAACCTCAAGTCCGGGCTAGAGCGAGCCACCCGAAATACATCCAAGGGTCGGTATCACAAGATTCATCACTGCTCACTGTTGCTTGCGCGACTCGACACGAGGATTGTTCGGTCGGGGGCAGCGCATTGCGATCGACTTTTCACCACCCTTGGTTCATGCATGGGTGCGACCATTTGAGCTCCTAGCCGTTTTTGCACGGCTGCCATCCCCAAACGCGAACGCCTTCTGCCGAAATACCCCGAGGCATATAGCTTGCCGCGCCCTGCGGACCTAGTCGCGCATTCTCCAGGGACTGCGGCTGCAAGAGACCCTGGCCGGGTTACGAAAGGATTCCGGGCTTGTCGTCGGATTCGATTGTGGTGCCGCAGGTTGATGAGCACTGCGGGCACACATACTCGTACTTGTTGCCTTCGGGCAGGATAAGCAGCAGGCGCTTGCGCACCGGCACCGCCACCTTGCATTTGGGACAGGCAAGCAGGGATGCCTCCATACGCTTAAAAGCTGGCTGGCGTTGCGGCACCATGACGCATATAGAATAAGCATCAAAACCACCGCGTGCAACTTCGCCGCCGCTTGCGCACCGCGTTGTGTTGCGGCCTGCCGCTCGCGTAAGATTTCACCACGGCCGATGAAACGCTCCGAAAGCAGCACGCAGCCACGGGTTTACCTTGAGACTTATGGCTGCCAGATGAATATCGCCGATTCCGAGCTGATAAGCGGGATCCTGCGGCGGGCCGGCTACGGCAGCGCCGCGCGCCCGGATGATGCCGACGTCATTCTGCTCAACACTTGCGCGATCCGGGAACACGCCGAAGAGCGCGTGCTGGGCAGGCTCTCCGATTTGGCGCGGCTAAAACATCGGAGGCCCGCCGTTCGGCTGGGTCTGCTCGGATGCATGGCGCAGCACAATCGCGCCCGGTTAGTCGAGCAGGCGCCATATCTCGACCTGGTGGCGGGGCCTGACAGTTATCGGCGGCTGCCCGAGTTCCTGGGTCAGGCCGGCTTCGACCCGATCGTGGATGTGCGCCTTGATCGGGACGAAACCTACGCCGGGCTTGGATCCGATCACGGACCGGGCCCTCGCGCCTACGTCACCGTGATGCGCGGGTGCGATCGCTTCTGCGCCTTTTGCGTCGTGCCTTACGTCCGCGGACGCGAGCGCAGCTTGGCGCCGGACGATGTACTAAAAGAATGCGGCGAACTGGCCGCGCGCGGGGTCAAGGAAGTCGTGCTGCTCGGGCAAACGGTCAACGCGTATTGCCATGACGAGGTCGACTTCGGCCGCCTGCTCAAGATGATCGCCGCGGTCGAGGGGATCGAGCGCATCCGGTTCACCTCGCCCCATCCGTGTGACATGACCCCTTCGGTCATCGAGGCGATGGCCGGCGAGCCCAAGGTGCAACCGTATCTGCATCTGCCGGTGCAGTCAGGCTCGGACCGCATCCTGGCCGCGATGGAACGCGGCTACAGCGTCGGAGAATACCTGGGCCTGGTCGAGCGGCTGCGGCGCGAGATCCCAGGGCTGGCGCTTTCCACCGACATCATCGTGGGATTCCATGGCGAGGAGCAGGACGACTTCGCAGCCACGATGGCCCTGATGCGGGAAGTCGGTTTTGATGCGGCCTTTACCTTCAAGTATTCCGTGCGCGAGCATACGCGCGCTTACAAGCTGGGCGACAGTGTGAGCGAGGCGGAAAAGGCGCGCCGCTTGTCGGCGGTAATCGAGCTTCAGGAATCGCTCTCGATGGCTCGCAACCGGGCGGAGATCGGTCAGGTGCGCGAAGTTCTGGTCGAAGGACCGGCACGCCGTGGCGGCGGAATGATGTGCGGCAAGACGCCCCATTTCAAGACCGCGGTGTTTGCCGGCCATTGCGGCATCGGCGATCGGATTGCGGTGCGGATCCTGTCGGCCACCAGCCACACACTGACCGGCGTGCCCGCCTGAGATCACCCCGTTTCCCTCGTGACCGGTTTATTCTTCAGCGCTCGCCTGGCTGATGATCCGTTGAAGCTCATTTATATTGGCGGGCTTGACGACATGATAATTAAAGCCCGCGCTCTTGACCCTCGCGACATCCTCCGGCCGGCCATAACCGGTTAGAGCGATCATCACCGGGCGGTGCTCGCCCTGAAGCTGCAGCAAGCGCCCGACGAGGTCATAACCGGTGATATCCGGAAGGTTGAGGTCAAGAATACAGACGTCGAAGTGCCTGCTGCTTGCCATTGCCAGCGCTTCTGATCCGTCCTTGGCGCCAACGACCTCAGCATCGATTTCAGAAAGCGCCATTATCATGAGTTCGCGCTGGTCGGGATCATCTTCCACCAACAGCACTGTTTTGGCTGCGGGTGTTTCCGCGCGCGGGCTTGCCATGCACTCAAGACTCACAATGACTTCTGTGCCTTTGCCGGGCCCTTCGCTGTGGGCTTCTATGGTTCCGCCATGAAGGTCGACCAGTTGCTTGGCCAGCCACAGTCCGATACCCAAACCGCTTTCGGCCTTGCCGGCCCACTCCGGCGAAAACAACTCAAAGATGCGGTCCAAACTGGAGGGTTCAATTCCTATTCCAGTATCATGTATCGAAATGTTTCCGCGGTCATCCTGTTGGCTCAAGCGGATTTCAATGGATCCGCCGGACCGGGTAAACTTCAGCGAATTCATCAGCAGGTTGGCGACGACCTGCTCAATCCGTACCGGGTCGGCTAAAACCAGGACCTCCCGATCGGGATAATCAAAACGGAAGCTGATTGACTTTGATTCGATTGCTCTGGTGTAGGTATCGATCACATTGGTAACGGCACGTCTGAGGTCAACCGGCTCACGTCTGAGCTCAATCCGGCCCTGCGAAATACGATTCATATCAAGCAGATCGTCGATTAGCCTGGTCTGGTACGTCGTCTGGCGATCGATGATTTCCAGTGCGCGCTGCCGTTCGGAGTCGGAACTGCGTTCCCCCCGCACAATATAAAGTGCCGTACGAACCGCCGCTAAAGGGTTGTGCAATTCGTGCGATAACACCGACAAAAAGCGAGCCCTCTGATCAGTGGTTTTGCGCAATTCCTCCCTGGCGGCGTCGCGTTCCTGCTGTGCCTCCCCGACATACTGCTCCACGGATCCCATCTCGCTTTGGTCAGCCAGCTCCATGGTCTTCTCGCGCATGGTGAAAAGAAGCTCATTGGGCAAATCGCCGGCTAATTGCTCGAGCGTTTCCCTCAGCAATTTGCGGAAAATTGCAAATTCCCAAACCAGCTGGTTGATCGAGTAGCCTTGGGCCCTACGAGTGCTCGCGTGCCGCGCCCCTGGCTCGCGTATCATTTTCTCGGGAATCTCGTCGCCGTGCAGGACCCTGATGATGCTGTCGAGCAAAGCGGGGAGGTGATCTTCCAGTTCCGGATCGGTAGATGTCAAACGCCGCTCGGGAAGGCGCACATCGGCGCGTACCAACTCCCGCCATCGGGCGAGTAGCGTATGCTTGCCGGCGCCCAGATTTTCAGCGGCGACCGAGTATTGAGGCTCCATTCCGACGTCCGATCGCAAGTTTCCGCAGTTCGATCTCTGCCGTTGGTAAGCTAGCTAAGAGCCCGTCCAAAAACGAGGATTTACTCCCGATGCGCTTGGAGATTTCCCCGGGCGCTTGTCGTCAGACTCACGCCATGTAATAACTTCAACTATCCGCCAATTTTGTTTGACTATTATTGGGATTTCCGCGTTGCTTCGAAGTCTGCGCGACAAATGGATTCTGGTCGCGTCAAAGTTTGTTCACAAAGAGGCGGCCTCTATGTATCCACCGACTAGTACACTCGTTTGCGCAAGGTAAACTTCCCTTGCGCATGGCCCAATGGGTTTTGCGATAGGGCTGTACGTTCCGGCCTGAACAAATTCTGCTGTCCGACTAGATCAGCGAGCGGCCCTGGGCGCCGTCCACCGGGAGCGTCGCACCCGTAATCCAACTCGCCTTCGGTGAGGCGAGCATCGCCACGGCGTAGGCCACCTCTTCGGGACGTCCGAGCCGACCGGCGGGAAAGTCATGGCTGAGAAATTCGCGCTCGAACTCCGGGTTTTCCTGGAAGATTTGCTCCCATACGCCGCCCGGATAAATGATCGACCCGGGCGCGACGGAATTGACCCGGACGTTGTTGGGGGCAAACTCCCGGGCGAGCATCTTGGTCAGTGAAATCAAAGCCGCCTTGGCCGCGTTGTAGGCAATCGGACCTCCGGCTTCGCGCCCATAAATCGAGCTGATATTGATAATCGCGCCCCCGCCGCGCCGTGCCATCTCCACCGCCGCCATCCGGGATAGCGCCACCGGAGCGAAGAAGTTGGTCGCAAAGGATTCCTGCCAGGCGGAATCGGAAAGCTGGGCCAACGTTCCGACCACCGCTCCGCCGGCGTTGTTGACCAGGATATCGATGCCGCCCCAGTGCTTGGCCGTGCTTCGGACCCATGCCGCCGCCTGCGCCTGGTCGGTCACGTCCGCGGGCATGGAGAAGACCTCATGGCCCGCGGCGCGTAGTTCCGCAGCGCTCTGTTCCAGGGGATCCGGCGTGCGTGCGCACATGCTCACCCGCGCCCCTTCCTGCGCGAAGGCGTGCGCGATCGCGCGCCCAATCCCGCGGCTGGCGCCGGTTATCAACGCGACCTTGCCTGTCAAACCCAGATCCATGCGACACCTCCGAAAAGCCCGCGAGACTTTTACCCTACCCCGTGCCTGAAAAAAAGGGAGCTATCGGCCGCATGTCACGCGCATGATGATTATGACAGGAGAATTTCACCCCGCTTCGCGGTGCGGGAACTAAGGTAGGCTGGGAAGAAGCCTGCTTTATGAGGCTGTTGAAGGACCGGCGCGCGACTTGCGCTAGCAACTCGCGCGCCGGTCAGCGAACTCACTCAAAGCAATCATGTCGGATTTTGATTTCAAATTGGATTGCGCTCAGTCGTCGTCCTCGTCACCGTGATGACCGTACCCGTTGTAGGATCGGTACCGATCGTTATTCAGATCCTGCTCGCGGCGTTCCAGGTTATAGCGCCGTTGAGCCATCTCGGCCTGCTCATGCGCTGCGGCGCCATAGTCACCTCTGGCCACGTCGTCCTGTAGCTCCCGATTATCATGACGAAGCTTATGCTCCTCGCGATGAATGGCATAAGCATCGTTTGCCATGTCCCGGTGTTGCCAGTCCTGAGCGCGAGCAGGGGAAGCGGCGGGAAGTAACAACATCGAGCCGAATGCAGCCGCGATTATTCCAAAAGCGAATTTTTTCATGATTCGAACCTCCTGATTCTTCCGGTTGATCCGAGTGGAGCCTGCTAACCGCGTAAGTTGGCAGCAGGTGCCTACCCGGAATCGTTCACGGAGTTGAAGATCGCATCGCGCGTGCCGGGAAAAAACGCAGCAATCAGCGTGGAATCGCTATCTCTGCTCCGGACTGGCAGGTAACTATTTCGCAATGGAGATCGACGATAAGGGGTGCTTCATCAGCGCGCTGAAGCTCATCCGGACGCACGCCCGAGACGATGCAGGCGCGACACCTAAGGTCGCGCAGCGTGAGGCGAAAAGGTACTCGGCTGGAAATCCGTCCTGAGGCGACTGACCTATAGGTCAGGAATCGTCCGAAGCTATACTGGTCGCGGAAAAAAGCGTCTTCCGCGCCCGACTCGCGCTGCGCAGACGCCTGCGCGACCTTGAATGAAAGATGGCGCGGCGTAGCCGATGCCGGCCGCCACGCGTGTTCATTGCGACGCGCCTTAGCGAGGAATGGCCATAATGACGGCGCGATACGTAATGGACCGGGGGCGGAGGAGGGGGTTCTTCATACGCCGGCTGTTCCTCGCCGATACCGGGGAAGTAAGCCTCCCGGTACTGATATACCTGAAGCGCGGCCAAAAACTCCGAATAATAATTCTTGCTGGCAAATCCAAAGTGGGGTCCGTCCCAGCGGCGCAGTATCTCGCAGTAATCGCCGCCGCCGGTGGCCTCCACCGCCTGCATCATTCCACCCGTGCCGTAGTTGTAAGCGGTTATCGCCAGCGGCCAGCTGCCCAGCAACTCATGGTTGTGGAGCAGCAGTTGGGCGGCGGCGTCGGTTTCCCGCGCCGGATCGAGCCGGTCGTCGCGCCATCCGTTCACCGTCATATATTCCTTGCCGGTGGAACGGGTGAACTGCCACAAACCCATCGCCCCGCACTTGGAACGCGCATAGCGGTGAAACCCTGATTCGACCGTCGGAAGCAGCGCCAGTTCCATCGGCAGACCAAAGGAGTGGAAGACGTCCTGGATGCGCGGGAGGTATAGCTGCGCGCGCACCAGGGTATCGCGGAACTCCTCAGCCATGCCTTGTTGGACGCGCAGGTTCTGCGCCGCCGCGGCATAATTCGGACTGCGCTCGCCCTTGAACAGATTTGCGACCTGCTGCTCTTCGTAAGTAGCCGGCGCATTCCCCATCGCAAGCCGATTCAGGATGTCTGCGTACTTGGTTTTAAGATAGGTGTTGGCCCAATCCACATCCGCCCGAGTGGGATCGCCGTCACCAGGCATATGGAGGATCTGATAGACCTTCCAGATGTCGTCCTTGTCGTGGACCACAAAATCGCGCATCGAGTAATAGGCAAAGACGTTTACCCAAAACTTGATGTTGGGTTCAATCGACGCGGGTCTGGGGAATTCCAAAGAGCCTTCGCGCCGGATCGATGCGCCTTGCGGCTGCACATAAGCACTTTGGGGTTGGGCATAAGCGCCTTGAGGCAGCACCAAGGTTTGAGCGGATGCTGTTGTCGCAAGAAACGACACGGCGCACAGGGCCAGCATCAAAACTGTCGGTCCCTGGCCGATCGACCGGGCCGGACGACCAAATTCGCGAAGCGCAACCCAAGCATTCATCAACCCACCACCCCGGTTTTTAATATACGCCACGATCGCTTGTACGCTCAGGTACAGAACAAAGTCAAGTGTGCTAACACCAATCGCATCCCACGATTCCTGGCATAGAACTTCGCGGCTTTCCAATAAAGGGTCGAAGCATGCTACAAAATGCAGAGTTAACTGCCACAATGCGAGGCCAAAGCGCGGTTCAGTTCATCGCACATGGTTGCCGCCGCCCGGCCGGCAGCCAGCGCCGGCGACCCGTCCGCCGCCGCTCCAGAGGCGTACATCAGGCTCCGGCTGGCGTTGACAATGACTCCGAGGCCGTCGGGGCGCGCTGAGGCGACCGCGTCCTGCGCGCCGGCGCCTTGGGCGCCGAAACCCGGCGCCAACACGACCGCCGCCGGCATCAGGGCTCGTGCCCGGGCGGCTTGGGCCGGATAGGTCGCGCCGATTACCGCGCCGACCGAACTCAGGCCGCACTTTCCAACGAAGTCGCTTCCCCATCCGTTGACCCGCTCCGCCACCGCCTCCCATACCGGACGGCCGCCGGCGCTCAGGTCCTGGAACTCGCCGGATGACGGGTTGGAGGTCTTCACCAGCACGAACAGTCCCCGTCCGGCGCGCACCCGTGCCACGAAGGGAGCTAGCGCATCGCTGCCGAGGTAGGGGTTGACCGTGACCGCGTCGCAAGCGAAATCGCCCTCGCCCAGGAAGGCCTCGGCATAAGCCGCCGACGTGGTGCCGATGTCGCCGCGCTTGGCGTCCGCGATCGTTATCAATCCGCGGCTTTTGGCGAAGCGGACCACCTGCGCGAACGCCGTCATACCTTCCAGGCCGCGGGCCTCGAAAAAAGCCAGTTGAGGTTTGACCGCGACTACGAACTCGGCGCAGGCCTCGATGATGTCGCAGCAAAAACGCGTCAGGCTGGCGTTCGCGGGGATGCCGGGCGCACCCGGCCGGTCGAGTTGTGGATCGACGCCCAAAACCAGGGGGCTGCGCTTTTGTTTTTGCGCATCCACGAGCCGGTCGGCGAAGTCCATGGCGCAATCATACCGGCGCGGGCAGCGTGAAGCCATGAAAATCGATACGCCGCTCAAAGCAGCCGCGAGGTGCGGTTTCCCCAATTTTTCAGATCGAGCGCCTGGCCGCATCCGTCGACCGCGATGAAAATGCGCCGGCGGGATTCATCCGGGTTGCCAATCTCCCCGATCATAAAATCAAGTTCGTTACCCTTGCCACGCAGCCATTGTTCACTTACCGGTGAAGCCGCGCTCAAGGAAAAGGGCGGTCTGAGATTCGCGAACCTGCACCACGGCTACGCGCCGGCCGCGCGCCGTTGCGTAGGCGAGGAACCGAATCCAGGAGTTCACCCTGAAACAGCGCAGCGGCATGGATACCCCCGAACGCGAAAAGATGGCGGCCCTTTTTCGCGGCAGGCAATAAATCCCGCGATCCGTCGGCCGTGAACCGTTGATTGCGCGCCGACAGCGCGATTCCATGACCGCACCATCCAACCGCGTGGTATACCTCAAGTTCTTCCAGAATTCGTTGCAGTCCCGGATTCCGAGGCCCTGATCTTTTACGCCGTGCCGACGCTCCGCAGTCATCGTCGAAGTTGCGCCGATGGGTGTAAACTTTTTTTGTGGGGAAAGAAGAAGCCGGCGAGCTGCTGTTGATCGAGGGGCGCGAGGTCCGCGTTACGCATCCGGACAAGCTGTATTTTTCCGGCCAGACGAAGCTCTCGAAACTTGACCTTGTCCGTTACTATCTGTCGGTCGCGCCGGGGGCTTTGGCCGGTATCCGGGATCGGCCGCTGGTTCTCAAGCGCTTTGTTAACGGCGCCGAGGGTGAGGCGTTTTATCAGAAGCGCGCGCCCGCCAAGCGGCCTGCGTGGCTGCGAACGATAACGCTGGCATTCCCTTCCGGACGCACCGCGGAAGAGGTGGTCGTCGATGACGCTGCGGGCCTGGCCTGGATCGTCAACCTGGGCTGCATCGAATTGCATCCGCATCCTGTACGCACCGGCGATCTCGACCATCCCGACGAGTTGAGGGTCGATCTCGATCCGGGCCCCGGCGTCAGTTGGGCGGACGTGCGCACGGTCGCTCTTGAGGTGAAATCGCTGCTGGAGGAGATGGGGCTTCGCGGGTGGCCGAAAACCAGCGGCTCACGGGGAATCCACGTCAACGTGCGGATCCATCCGCGCTGGGCCTTCGGCGAGGTGCGCCGCGCAGCACTCTCGCTGTCGCGTGAAATCGAGCGGCGCGCGCCCGCTCTGGCCAGCTCGAAGTGGTGGAAAGAGGAGCGTCACGGCGTGTTTCTCGACTACAACCAGAATGCGAAAGATCGGACGACGTGCTCCGCGTATTCCGTGCGCCCGCTGCCCGACGCTCGTGTGTCGACGCCGCTTTACTGGCACGAGGTCCGGGACTGTGAGCCGGGCGACTTTACCGTCCTCACGATTCCCAAGCGTTTCGTGCAGCTCGGCGATCCGCACGCCGACATCGACTCCGCACCAGGTTCGCTTGAAGGTTTGCTCGAGCTGGCGGCAAAAGACGAGGCCGCGGGCCTCGGCGATGCGCCCTGGCCGCCGCACTTTCGCAAGATGGAGGGTGAAGCGCCGCGGGTTGCCCCCTCGCGCGCAAGGTCGATCACGAAGTCCGTCGCGAAGAAGCCGCGGACCAAGATGCCACTTGTGGTGGTAGCGAATTCTCCCAACAAGAGCGCCGCGCTGGCGGGTCTGGAAAGGTGGAAGAGCAAACATGCCGAGGTAGCCGGACTGCTCGCCGCCGATGACGTACTGATCGATTCCATGCGCGGCAGGTCATCGACTTGGACCCGCATCCGGGTGAACCTCCGCCATGTGCCCGAAGCGCTGCGGCCCGCGCAAGAAACTCCCGACCCGGACGACGATCCGACGCGCGAATGGCGCACTAGGCGTGCTTCGCGTCATGATGCGTGAGCACTTGGGCCGGGATGTTGGATTAATTTCAAAGCGGGAATAATTCCGAGCTGATTTTTTGCGGAATGCGGTTGGCTGTTGCGCCGGCCGAGCGCCGCCCGCATGGAAAGAAAACCGCCCTTGCCCAACCGGATCGATTCTCCTAGGTTTACGCGCAGAGGATCAATCGTCATGAAGGGTACGGTCGCGTTTATTCCCCAGGGCCATAAGATCGATTTTTTCCAGTACGATGTTCCCGATCCGGTCGCCGGCGGACTGGTCGCTGAAGTCACCCAGACCAACGTGTGCGGCTCCGAAGTCCACATGTGGAGGGGTGAGTTCGGGCGGCGCGGCATCATGCCGGGCCATGAAATGAGCGGCATAATCCGGGCGCTGGGCCAGGGCGTGACCAAGGACTGGGCCGGGGTCCCGGTCAAGGTGGGCGACCGTATCGCGCCGGTTTACTACACGGTATGCAATCGATGCGAGAACTGCGTGGCCGGCAATCATGCCGGATGCGTCAACCGGGTCATGGGCGCCGCCCATCCCGACGTGCCGCCGCATTTTACCGCCACGTTCGCCACGCATTACTTCATCAAGCCCGACCAGCATTTTTACCGCATTCCGGACAACGTCCCGGATTTGATTGCCGCCTCGGCCAACTGCGCCATGTCGCAAGTGTACTGGGCGCTGGATCGCGGCCGGCTGTCGTACGGAGAGAAGCTGCTGGTGCTGGGCGCGGGTGGATTGGGCCTGCATGCGATGGCGATCGCGAAGGCGCGCGGCGCCAGGGTAATCGCGATCGACGGCGTCGATCTGCGGCTGGCGCAAGCGCGGCGGTTCGGCGCCGACGAAGTGATCGACTTGCGCCAATATCCCGACCTCAAGGCGCGTCAGGCCCGGGTGCGCGAACTGGCCGGTGGAAGCGGTCCGGACGTGGTGCTGGAAGTGGCGGGTATTCCCGAGGCCTTTGTCGAAGCGGTCAGCCTGGTTCGCAACGGCGGGCGGCTGATCGAGGTGGGCAACATCTCAGGCGGGCTGACCGCGCCGCTTGCCCCGTCGATGATCACCTTCAAATCAATGGAAATCCACGGCATCGCGACCTATCCGCCGCATTACCTGAAGAAGACGCTGGATTTTCTGGCGCAGCACATCAATCGCTATCCATACCTGGAACTGTGCGATGCGAAATTCCCGCTTGCGCAAGCGGCCGAGGCACTGGACAAAAGCGAGCGCAAAGAGGTCACGCGGGCGGCACTATTTCCACAGCAGGCATAAACGGCGCGCGTCCACGCCGTTTTTTTCTGTCTGGCCCAGCATTGTCCGAGACAAAAGGAACGGGCACGGAGGCCGGCGCTACGAGAAAGAGCGCTCGTTCCAACAGTAATGAACTCGCGAAAGCGGCTGTAGCTTTCCTCAATCCGCATAACGAAGGCGATTCTGATCCGAGCCGCGCGCGTCAGCGAGCGGTCTTTGTTCGCGTTGGCGCAGATGACCGCTCCCTGACGGTCGCGGCTCGGATTTTTCCTGTCGTCGGCGGCTAGGTGCGTTGAAGATCCGTCGCACGTCGGTGCGTACGTTCATCAAATCCTCAGTTCAAACGGTACGCGCGGGCGGCGTTGTCCCATAGGATTTTGCGTTTGCTGGTTTGCGCGATTGGCTGCTGGTCGAGCTTGTTCAGCGCCCATGGCCAAGTCCCATCTGGATGCGGATAGTCGGAGTTCCACACGAAGTTGTCGTCGCCGAGCAACTCGACCGCCGCCTTGAGCGTCATTTCGTCGGCGCGGCAGGCGACGAAGATGTTGCGTTTGAAATACTCGGTCGGACGCAGCTTCATGTCCGGATGTTCGGCGTTGGCGCTGAATTCCCAATGCTGCTCCATGCGCTGCACCCAATAGGGCGCCCATCCGGCGTCAGCTTCCACGTGCACCACGTTAAGCCGCGGGAAATGCTCGAAGACGCCGAACCAGATGAGCCCCGCCATCGCGGACATCGCCTCGAACGGATGGGCCAGGATATGTCCGCTGGTATGCGTCTCCATCCGATCGCCGTATGACGGAATGCGGGGCGAGCCTGAATCGTGAATCGATATCGGCCGGTCCAATTGCTCGATTTCCTTATACAGCGGCCAGTAGTCGCGATGATGCAGGTTGCGGCCCTTGACCGGATTGGGCCGCACGAAAATGCTGACGGCGCCGTTTTTCACGGCGCGATCGGCCTCTTCGATCGCCTTGTCGACGTCCTGCATCGGCAGCATCGCGGCCCAGCGCAGGCGTTGCGGCGCGGCGCTGCAATAATCCGCGCTCCAGTCGTTGTAGGCGCGGCAGCAGGCGGCCAGCAATTCGGTGTCGTGAAACTCGCGGCCCTGCATCTGCCCACCCACCGTTGGGTAGATGATCTGGACGTCCACGCCCTCTTCGTCCATATCCATCAGGCGGGACTGCGCGCTGAAGCCGGCCCGCCGGCTGCGCTCAAACCGCTTCATCGCCCGCTCACCGGCGGCCAGGAACTCCGGCGAGTCCATCGGGTATTTGCCCTCTTCGGCGGTGAACGACTCCCCTTCGACCATCATCGTGGTGCGGCCGCTTTGGGTGCGGCCCAGGCGGGGCGCGGCGCTCTTGAAGCGATCATCGATGTACTGCTCCCAGATTCGGGTGGGCTCCATCTGATGAGTGTCGGTATCGGCGACTTTAAAGCCGTTTCGCATCGTAACACCTCCGCCGTCTGTTCACGGACGAGTTCAAAGCGCCGGATTCACCAGCACCTTGACGCCCTGTTTTTTGCGCAGCAGTTCGAATGCTTCCAATCCATTTGCCAGGTCCACGCGATGGGTCACCATCGGTGCCAAATCCACCGTCTTGCCAGCGACCAGGGCGATGGCGCGACGCCAGGTCTGCGGCGTTCTGACCCTGGAACTGATCATATTGACGCCGTGAAAAAAGAGCGAGCGCATTTCCGCGGAAGGAAGATCGCGCGCCGGCCATCCTAGCAGCACCAACTGTCCGCCGCGCTTGACCAGTTGGCGCACGTTCTGCATCATCCCGGCGGCGTCGAACACCACGTCGGCGCCGTCTTCACCGATGCGGTCGGCAACCTGTGCGATCCAATCCTCGTCCTGCGCGCAAACGGCGTGGAATCCGAAGCGGCGCGCCAACTCCAGCCGCTCGGTGTCTGCCCGCAACCCGGTTATCACGATTGACGCCGCTCCCATGCATCGAGCGGCCAGCGCCGTGCAAAGTCCTATCGGTCCCGGTCCCTCGACCACCACACGGTCGCCGGCCTTGACGCTTGACTGCTCGACCCCATGCAACCCGGTGGCGAACGGTTCCAGCAAGGCGGCTTGCTCCATATTCATGTTCGCGGGCACCAGGTACGAGTTGCCGGCCGGTGCGACGGTGTACTCCGCAAACGCGCCGCTGAGCGTGGTCGGCGCGGTGCACAGATTAAACCGTCCGCCCAGACAGGTGGAGCATCTGCCGCAATGGCCAAAGGGGTCGAGCGCCACGTGATCGCCCTTCTTGAATCCGCTGACTTCGGGGCCGACTTCCACGACCTCGCCGGCCGGCTCATGGCCCAGGACCATCGGCAAACGCGGCGCGAACCGCTCCGCCCCCAGCTCCCATTCATAGATGTGGAGATCGGAGCCGCAGATGCCGCAGGCCGCGATCTTCACTAGCAGTTCGCCGCGCCCCGGGCGGGGGACGGGGATGTTCACCAGTTCAGCTCCAAACGCGGCGCGGGTCTTGGCGATTGCTTTCATTTGCGGCTTCCTTCCCTATTGAATACGACTCCGGAAGATTGCCGTCAAAGGGCACGGGGCATGTCCGGCTGCAAGAGTTGCAAGGCCGCTCTCACCCTGATGGAACCGGCTGCCCGGCATTCGCCTCGTCGCGCAGAGCCAGCGCCAGGCATCCGGCAACCGCGAGCATCAGGGCCATCGCGGCCAGGCCGCCGGCGAAGCTCTGAGACGTTTGCCTTACCATCCCCACCAGGTAGGGTCCGACGAAGCCGCCGAGGTTGCCAACGGAGTTGATCAGCGCGATTCCGGCCGCGGCGGCGGTGCCGCCCAGATGCTCCGAAGGCATCGACCAGAACGGACCCATCGTGCCCCAGATGCCGGCGGCGCCCAGCGACAGCGCCGCCAGGGCAACCAAGGGATTGTGCACGAGCGCGGACAGCATCAGCCCTGCCGCTCCGGCAAAGGCCGACAGCGCAACGTGCCATCGCCGTTCCCCGCGCCGGTCGGAGGATTGTCCGACTTTGACCATCGCGGCGGCCGCTGCCAGGAACGGAACCGTGGAGACGAACCCAACTCCAAGGTTGCCAAGCGTGCCCAGCCCTTTGACGATTTGCGGCAGCCACATGGTCACGCCGTACAGGCCGGTGACGATTGCGAAATAGAGCAGCGCAAGCAGCCAGACCCTGGCGTTTGTCAGCCCGCGAATCAGGCGGTGCTCGCGCGCACTTTCGCGCGCAAGAGTTTCAGCCAGCCAGCGTTTTTCCTCCTTGGTCAGCCATTTGGCGTCGCCGGGACGGTCGTCCAGATAGAACAAAACAACCACGCCGAGAATTACCGATGGCAGTCCTTCCAGGATGAACAGCCACTGCCATCCCGCAAGCCCGAGCCTCCCGCCGGTCGCCAGCAGGGCGCCCGACACGGGCCCGCCAATCACCCCGGCCAAGGCACTGGCGGTCATGAAAAGCGCGATCGCGCGGGCCCGCTGCGGCGCGGGAAACCAGTAGGTCAGGTACACAATGATGCCGGGAAAGAATCCGGCCTCGGCCACGCCTAAAAGGAAGCGGAGCAGGTAAAAGCTGGGGGCGCCACGCACCATCGCCATCGCCATCGCCACGGCGCCCCATGAGATCATGATGCGGGCAATCCAGGCGCGTGCTCCCACCCGCTCGAGAATCAGGTTGCTGGGAATCTCGAACAGGAAATAGCCGATGAAGAACACGCCCGCCCCCAGGCCGAACTCCGCGTCGCCCAGCCCTAAGTCGCGGTTCATCTGGAGCGCCGCAAAGCCGACATTGATGCGGTCGAGGTAGGCCACGATGTAAAGCAGGAACGTGAAAGGCAGCAGCCTGCGCCTGATCCGGGCAAGCGCCGCGACGCCGGTAGCCTGAGGTTCGATCCGCACCCGATTCAGGGCGGCGTTGCGTTCGCGGTGGTCCGCCGCCTCATGAGCACGGTGGAGATCACAATCAGTGCCACCAGCAGCAGCCCCAACACCACTATCAGCCACAGGTAGGTCTCGATCTCGGTCCCCACCAGCGCGGCCAGGGCGAGAACTATGCTGACCCAGACAAAGCTGCGGTCGAAATGAATTCCCGCCAGATAGGTGGTCACCGCAAGCACCAGCAGGATCATGAGCGCGACCGAATCGGCCGCCATCTGGCCGCGTGAGAACTGGAGAAAGATGATCCGCACGGCGACGATCGGCCCGAGCCAATGCAGGGCCTGTTGCAGCGGCACCTGCCAGGCGGGCATGCCATGAGTCTTGCCTACTTCCAGTTGGTGCCCGAGGCAGACCAGCCCGAAGATCGGAAACATTGTGCTCCAATACCAGTCCGCCGCCTTGGGCGAGTAGTTCGCCAGGAACAGGCCGACCATGATTAACACACCCAGGCCTCCGACGATCAGGAGCTGGCGCAGGGCTGACGTTTCGATTCTCGCCGTCCACGTGTCCAATCTGCTCGCAGGCTGGGTAAGGGGCGGAGGAGGTATCGATTCGGTTGGTTTGGATGTTTCGTCGGTGACCATGATTCCAGTAGATGAAAGCCTAGCGGCAAATCTTTGTCACATTCAATCGGTGTTTGGGTGGCGCCGCAAGCTGAGCCATTCGGCCTGACACCAAAATTCTGCCGCCGCGGCTATCGGTTAGAAATCCTCCACGGCGGATCGGTTTTGATCTTGCGAATTGACCGTGCTCTGAACTTAGGATGTAGTAACAGCGACCAGGGAATTTTCCGCCCGTTTGCGCCAGATGGACCAGATCGAGATCAAACCTCTGCTCGGGACGCTCGCGGCTAAGGTCGGAGTGCCCGGCTCCAAGAGCATCACCAATCGAGCGCTGCTGATGGCGGCGCTGGCCAATGGCCGCTCGGTTATCGAGTCGGCGCTGGTCAGCGATGACACCCGCTACATGATCGCCGCGCTGCAAAGTCTGGGCTATGCGATCTCGCTGGAGGAGCAGGCCAGCCGGATTGTGATGGAGGGGCACGGCGGCACGATCCCCGCTAAAACGGCGGACCTGTTCGTGGGCGGGTCAGGCACCGCGATGCGCTTTCTGGCCGGCTTTCTGACCCTGGGCAAGGGACGCTACCGGCTCGACGGCAATGCCCGGATGCGCCAGCGCCCGATTGGCGATTTGATCGAAGCGCTGCGCAAACTCGGGTTGGCGATTAATTGCGAAGCCGACAACGGATGCCCGCCGGTGGTGATCCAGGGTGGGGAGAATTTTGAGGGCGGTGAGACAGTGGTCGACGCCCGCCTGTCCTCGCAGTTTGTTTCCGCCCTGCTGCTGCCCGCCCCGATCTGGAAGAAGGGGCTGCGGTTGAAGTTCATTGGTTCGGCCGGGATCCCGTTCATAACCATGACCATCAGCCTGATGGAACGCGCCGGCATAAAAGGGATTTTTGCCGACGATGACTTCATCAGCGTGCCCGGCGGACAATCCTACCAGGCCGGATGCTTCGCCGTCGAAGCCGACGCCTCCAGCGCCAGCTACTTTGCCGCTGCCGCGTTATTGTGCGCCGGCAAAGTCGAGCTCAAGAATCTGGCCCGCGATTCCGTCCAGGGTGACATTAAGTTCATGTCCCTGCTCAAGCGGATGGGCGCCCGCATCAACTGGCGCCGTGGTTCGGTGATGGTTGAAGGCGCCGGAGAGTTCACCGGACTGGACATCGACATGCACGCGATGCCCGATATGGTACCGACCCTGGCGGTGCTGGCGCCGTTTGCCACTTCACCCACGCGCATACGCAACGTGGCCTTCATCCGTCATCATGAAAGCGACCGCATCCACGCGCTCGCCGTTGAACTGGAGCGCCTGAGTGTGAAGGTGGTCGAGCATGAGGACGGGCTGGAGATCACACCCACCCGCCCCACACCGGCGGCGATCGAGACCTATGATGATCATCGAATAGCGATGAGTTTCGCGATCATGGGTCTGAAAACACCGGGCATACGGATCAAGGATCCAGGCTGCGTTTCCAAAACCTACCCGCACTTTTTCGTCGATCTCGCCGCGCTGGGCTGAGCGCGGAAAAGTCCCGGCCCCCGTAGGGGCGGTTCGCGAACCGCCCGTTCCGTGCCTCGTGCCCATGGGGTTTTCGGGATCAGATCGCCAGGCTTGCGGGTGAAATAAATGTAATTGCGTCTGTATGCGTTCCAGCTCGTTTTCGCCGCGGATGGCGTGCTCGTAATACGTTGCGAAACTATCTCGCCCGCCTTACCCCGCATCTGGTTTATCTTGCTGAAACCGTCTTGAATGCACCGACCTACCGCCCGATGGTTTTATTTTCTTCTCTCGACATCTGCGGGCGGTTCACGAACCGCCCCTACGACACCAGCATCGATTTAGGATTGTCGCGTCAACGTGATTCGGCATGACAATCTATTCGTTTCAGATCCCACATAGGCATACCAAGAAAAACGACTTAGTGTTGGAAATATTTGGAAATATGATGACCAGCAACACAGTTCGATAGGTAACCCGTAAAGCGGACGTAACATACCATCTCCACGAAATTAACACTCCATAAGGCGTTAGTTAATCTATCGTCATTGATATTTGTCGCTTTCGCGCCATTGATAGTATACTGATTAGATGTGGCCGGCCTGAACAGTAGTTTTGCGGGGTGGGGGAGGTGGCGGGGATGAGTGAGTATGGGTTAAGCGATGACCGGCACAAACCAATTGCCAGTAGGCCGGCCGTTGTTGGGCGGCGTTCTTTTCGTTCCATCTGGATCTCCGACCTCCATCTGGGGACCCGGAGATGCCGGGCCGGCGAGCTGCTTGAATTTCTCAATCGGCACGAGGCCGACAACCTGTACCTGGTAGGAGACATCGTCGATGGATGGAT
>DASZGF010000073.1:0-68035 GCA_035939115.1 Binataceae bacterium (SeqCode) | reverse complement strand
CTCCCATCCGGGGTTCGGCAAGTCGGAGCGGCCCGAATGGGCGCGCAACGTGCGCGACATCGCCTGCGTCTATCAGCGCCTGCTGAAGGACCTGGGACTTAATTCGACGGCGGCGGTGGGGCTGGGCTTTGGCGGCTGGATCCTGGCTGAGATGGCGACCATGTGCCATCACGAGTTCAGCCATCTGGTGCTGGTCAACGCGATGGGGATTCAGCCCACGCGCGGCGAGATTATCGATCAGTTCCTGATCAGCACGCTGGACTACGTGCGGGCGGGTTTCGCCGATCAGGGGCAATTCGCCGAGCTGTACAAGGAGCGCCCCGACGTCGATCAGTTAGTGACCTGGGAGGTCAACCGCGAGATGACCACCCGGATCGCGTGGAAGCCGTATATGTTTAACCAGGCGATGCCGCACCTGATCAAGGCGGTGACGGTACCGACGCTGGTGGTATGGGGCAAAAACAACCGGGTGGTGCCGCTGTCGTGCGGGGAGCGCTATCAGCAGTTGATGCCCAAGGCGAAGCTGGAAGTACTTGAGGGCAACCACTACCTGGAAGTGGAAAAGCATCACGAACTGGCCCGCCTGACCAAGTCCTTTATCGCCGGCAAGTAAGGCGCCGGCTCACATTTAGATTCAAGGGAGGCCACGGCCTATGCATTTAATGTATTTCACAGAACAGCCGATGTCGGCCTATCCCAAGTCGGAAGGCGACCGCTACGGTTATACCGCGCTGCTTTTCCCCAACAAGTTCTTCGACGCGGCCGAGGGCAGCCGGCTCTATAACGAACGGTTGGAGGAATACAAGCTGGTCGAAGAGTACGGCTACGACGGGATCATGCTCAACGAGCACCATACGGCGCCGTTTTGCATGCAGGCCAAGATCAACATCTGCGCCTCGATCCTCGGGGCAATCACGAAGCGCGTAAAGATCGTGTTGCTGGGCAATCCGCTGCCGATCGCCGACAATCCCGTGCGCCTGGCCGAAGAGCTGGCGATGATCGACATGATCTCCAAGGGCCGCCTGGTGTCGGGCTTTGTGCGCGGCGGTGGCGTCGAGTCGCTGCAGGCCAATGCCAATCCGGCGTTTAACCGCGAGCGTTTCGAAGAGGCGCACGACCTCATCGTCAAGACCTGGACCACGCCCGGGCCATGGCGCTGGGAAGGCAACCATTACCAGCTTCGAGTGGTCAATCCGTGGGCGCTGCCGCTGCAAAAGCCCCATCCGCGGATTTGGATCCCGGGCGTGTCCAGCCGCGAGACCATCGTGTGGTCGGCGCAGCATCGCTACCCCTACATCGCGCTCAACCTGCCGATCGAGGAGAGCAAGAACGTCTGGAAGATCTATGACCAGGTGGCCAAAGAGAGCGGCTATGAGGCCAGTCCGGCCGAACGCGGCTACCTGATTCGCTGCCACGTGGCGGAGACCGAGGAGAAAGCGATCCGCAATGCGCGCGAGTTCATGTGGATGCAGGGGGAGTTCACCGGCCTGACTCATCCGGTATGGGCGGCGCCGTCGGGTTACCTGGGGACCTGGGCGCGCAAGGCGATGGCGGAATTGCGCGCGGGCTACACCCATGTCAGGGGCGTCAACGCGTCGCTGGAGCGGCAAATGGCGAACCTAACCCTGATTGCGGGCACGCCCAAGCAGGTGATCGAGAAGCTGCGTATCATCATGGAAGAGACGCGGCCCTCAATCCTCGCCCTGTACGGCAACGACGGCAGGATCAACCACGAGGATTCCAAGACCTGCATCCGCCTGACCGGCCAGGAGGTGTTGCCGGAGGTGCGCGAGATCGGCAAGAAGCTGGGCTTGGAGAGCCCCTTCGATCTCAACACGCCGGTCAGCCTGGCCTATACCAACGTGCAGCCGCAAAAGCCCGCCGCAACGAGCGCGGCAGCGGCAAACTGAACTCTGTTCCCTCTCCCACATTAAGTCGTGGGAGAGGGTTAGGGTGACTGATACACCTCAAGCACAATCACCCATTTTCAAGGCGCAGGGGCGTGCCCGATGAATCTTCGCAGCATCTACCACATCAACATAAACTGCACCAACCTCGAGCGCTCCCTTGAGTTCTACAAGGCCCTGGGTTTCAAAGAGGTAGTGGACTTCGGCGAGGGTGGCGGTGCGGAGATGGGCAAGGGTCTGAGGATGCCCGAGGACTCGCGCGCCCGCGCCCGCCTGCTGCAAATCGGCGAGGATCCCTACTGCAGCCACATCGACCTGATCGAATGGCTTAATCCGCGCAGCGACAAACCGCCCTACGAAAAGCTCAACAATCTCGGCATCGCGCGCGTATGCTTCTACAGCAAGGAGCTCGAAAAGGACGTCGAGGAACTCAAAAGCAGGGGGGTCAAGCTTTTCTCCGATCCCCTGACAGTCAAATACAAGGGCGGACAATCAACCGTGGTCTGCTTCGAAGATCCCGACGGCACGATCCTGGAGCTGGTTCAGTACAAGAAGCGAGCACCCAAAACCTGACCGCTGTGGGTCTGCTCATTGGCTTGGCCCGGGCTGGGGTTGATTGGCTGAAAATAGTGGGACAGGCGTCCCCGCCTGTCGATGAATTGCGCGAGTTCGTTTACTCGCGCCACGTTTATAAATTCTCATCGCACTGAGAGATAGCCCACCGGGTACTCTTGAACCTGCGTCAGGTATTCGCTGGCACGAGCAAAAAAGAAGCTCGCGCGTCATCGACAGGCAGGGACGCCTGTCCCACTGATTAAAAGATCAAAAGATTTAAAAGATTAAAAAATTGAGATTTAGCTACCCCAACCCTTGCCGTCCCCGCTTCGGCCGCCGATTTGCTTACTAATCGCGGAAGCCCAGGGGCGATGCGACTTTGGCGGCTTCGCGTGCCATTACCGGGGCGTACTTCTTGTAATTGGCGAAGCGCGGCTCCGTGGTCTGGCCGCGGAAGTAGCGCAGGTAGAGCTGTTCCACCACCGTCGCATACTTCCAGTACGCCAGCGCCAGGTAATAGGGGAATGCGCTGATGTCGCGGCCGGTGCGCAGGGCGTAGCGCTCCGCCATCTGCTCGCGGCGCAGCATCCCTGGCGTGATCGCGGTATGCGGATAGCCTTCGCTCAGGTCCAGCAGATCCGGGGTGTCGTCGGGATCGCGCCAGTAATTCAGCGCGGTGCCCAGGTCGATCATCGGATCGCCCAGCGATGCCATCTCCCAATCCAGCACGGCCACGATGCGGCCGGGAAAGCCGGCGTCGAACATCACATTGTGCAGGTAGAAATCGTTATGCAGGATGACCGGCGGCTGCGGCGGCGGCTGATGCTCCGAGAACCAGTCCGCCAGTTTGTTCATCAGCGGGACTTCCTGCGTTTTGGCCTTTTCCCAGCGGCCCATCCATCCGGTTATCTGGCGCTGCAAAAAGCCTTCGGGTCGGCCGAATCCGCCCAATCCAATTCCCTGATAATCGACTGCGTGCAGGTCGGCCAGCGTATCGATAAAAGCTTCCGCCATCTGGCGATACGTGGATGGCGAATGGCCCTGCAATGCGAGGGCAAAAGGCTGGCGTAGCGTTACGACCACACCCTGGCGCCGCTCCATGATGTAAAACGGCGCGCCGATGACCTCGGCGTCCTCGCAAAAGAGCATCGCGCGCGGTGCGGGATAGAACGCCTGCCACAGCCTGGACAGGATGCGGTACTCGCGGTTCATGTCGTTGGCGCTGGGCGCGACGGGGCCGCGCGGGGGACGCCGCAGCACCCATTCGTCGCGGTTAAGGCGCAGCAGAAAGGTCAGGTTGGAGCTGCCGGTGCGGAATTGCATCAGCTCGATCGGGCCGTCCGCGCCCGGGAGCTTGTCGCGCAGGTACTCGCGCAGGCGCTGTGGGTCGAAGCGGTCTTCGTCCCTGACCTCGGTGTATTCGGGCAGCGGGCCGGTTTGTTCGCTCATGGCTGATTACTATGTGCCGCTCGCTATCCTTGAAGTGTACGCAGTCACCCTCTCCCTAATCCTCTCCCATAACCGAATGGGAGAGGGGAAAGAAAGCTCACCCACTACTGATTATGGGGGATAGAATCTACTTCCATTTGCGCAGTTCGCGCCTCGCCAGCGTCATGCGATGCACCTCGTCGGGGCCGTCGACGATCCGCAGGGCGCGGCTGTCGCGCCAAAAGCGCGCGATTGGGGTGTCGTCGGAGACGCCCATCGCGCCGTGGGTCTGGATCGCGCGGTCCAGCACGTTCATCACCATGTTGGTCGCCATCACCTTGATCTGGGCGATTTCATCGCGCGCGCCGCGCTTGCCCGCGGTGTCGATCTTCCACGCCGCGCGCATCACCAGCAGCCGGGTGGCGTCGATTTCGATACGCGAGTCGGCAATCCATTGCTGCACGTTCGCCTTGTCTGCCAGGTAGCTGCCGTGGCTCCAGCGCGTGTTGGCCCGCTTGCACATCAGCTCGAAGGCGCGCTCCGCCACGCCGATTGCGCGCATGCAATGATGGATCCGGCCGGGACCCAGCCGCGCCTGCGCGATCGGGAAGCCGTCGCCCTCCTTGCCCAGCACGTTGGTCACCGGCACGCGGCAGTCCTGGTAGAGGATCTCGCAATGTCCGCCGTTGCCGGTATGTCCCATCACTGGCACCGGCCGCACGATGTTGAACCCCGGCGTGTCGACCGGGACGATTATCTGGCTGGCGCGCCGATGCGGCTCGGCTTCGGGGTCGGTCACCACCATCGCGATTGCGAAGCGCGAATGCAGCGCGCCCGACGTGAACCATTTATGGCCGTTAATCGTGTAGTAGTCGCCTGCGCGCACGGCGCGGGTGCGCAGTTGGGTCGGGTCGGAGCCGGCGGTTTCCGGCTCGGTCATCGAATAGCAACTGCGGATTTTGCCCTCCAGGGAGGGCTCCAGCCATTGACGCTTCTGCTCGGGCGTGCCGAACTCGGCCAGAATCTCCATGTTGCCGGTGTCGGGCGCCGAGCAATTGAAGATATAGGGTCCGATGCGGCTGCGGCCCATGATTTCGCACGCCGGCGCGTACTCTTCGTTCCTCAGCCCCTTGCCGAACTTCTCGTCGGACATGAAGAGGTTCCACAAGCCCTCGGCCTTGGCTTTTTTGCGCAGCCCGGTGACGATTTCGGGTTCATGATGCTCGTTGCCTGAGGCGATTACCTGCCGCTCGGCCAACTCCTCGTTGGGGTAGACGTGTTCATCCATGAAGGCGGCAACGCGGCGGCGATATTCCTCGGCTTTGGGCGACAAACTGAAATCCATACTGAATGCCTTACGACAAATTTGGGTGGTTCACTGTTAACGCAGCGCGCGCCAAAAGAGAAGCAGCGGCGCGACCTGACGGCAACGCAAATCCGTTGTCCGCGCCGGAAAAGTCAGCCTCGATTGTATCGTTCACGTTTTCGGTGGCAAGATCGTTCTCCAGACGGACGCTCGCGGTCTGATACCTCTGGCATGAACGAAGAGAACAAAGGACCCGCTCCTCCCGCTGCGGTCGTGATCACAATGCGCCTGCGCCCGGGCGTGGAGCAGGAATTCTCGTCCTGGCATGCGAAAATTTCAACGGCTGCCGCCGGATGTGCCGGTTTCATCAGCGCCGAAGTAAGTGCGGCCGTTATGTCAGACCAGCAGCAATGGCAGATCATTCAGCACTTTCGCGACGCCGACTCGCTTCACGCCTGGCGGCAGTCCGAACCGTATCGCGATCTGTTGCTGAAGGCTGACTCGTTGGTGGATTGGTTGGACTCGAATGGATTGCGCGTGGAAGAGGCCACCGGAGATCAAGCCGATGGCCCCGTGACCGAGGTCTTTACCACTCGCGTCAAGCCCGACAAGGTCGGCGATTACCAGGAATGGGCGGCCAGGATTCATAAGGCCGAAGCGCAGTTTCCCGGTTATCGCGGCGGCTATCTGCAACCTCCTGTCAGTGCGAATCAGCCGTATTGGACCACCCTGGTACGCTTCGCCACTGCGGAGCAACTCGATAAGTGGCTGAATTCGGACGAGCGCCGGGAACTGCTGCGCGACCACGACGCCCTGGTGTCGTCGTGGGAAAGCCATCATTTGCCGTCCGCCTTTGCCGGGTGGTTTCCGGCCGATCAGGCAAGCGGGGCGTCTCCGCCCGCGTGGAAAGAATCGATGGTCGTGATGCTGGTGCTCTTCCCGCTCGTGATGCTGGAGTTGCGCCTGCTCCACCCATTGCTGGGCGGGTTGAACCGAGCACTGGCGGTGTTTATCGAGATTGCGGTCAGCGTAGTGCTTACTACGTGGCCGTTCGTGCCGCTCGCTATCAGCGGCTTGAAGTGGTGGCTGCTGCCCTCAAAGCAAAAGGCCTGGTGGATCAATCCGGCCGGGATCGTATTGTTGCTGGCGCTGTACGCAGCAGAAATCGCCGCGCTCTGGCATCTGTTCCCCTAGCGCCATTTCGTGATCGCTGCACGCAGGCCGCTGCCCTTGTGATAATGGCCGGGGTTTTCTAGGATGGGTTTAGCCCATAGCCTGCTGGGACTGGCTTGGGCTACTGTTTGATCAAGACCGATTCCTCCTGAGCGGCTTCACCGCCAGGAATAACGTAGGAGAAGCGGACTCATGGCTGCAGCGACAACGCAAGAGTTCAAGGTTATCGGCACGCGTCCGATTCGTCATGATGGCGTCGACAAGGTTACCGGACGCGCCAAGTACGGGGCGGACTACAGCTTCCCCAACATGCTTCACGGCAAGGTGCTGCGCAGTCCGCACGCCCACGCCAGAATCAAATCGATTAATATCGAAAAGGCCCTGAAGGTGCCTGGCGTCAAAGCGATCATCACCGGCAAGGAAATGCCGGAGCTGCCCAATCGGATGGAGGCGCTGGGCGAGATCCCGTTTAACCCGATGCATTGCGGGCACAACGTGATGGCGCGCGACAAGGTGCTGTACAGCGGCCATGCCGTCGCCGCGGTCGCCGCAACCTCGCCGCATATCGCGGAGGAAGCGCTGAATTTGATTGAGGTCGAGTACGAGGTGTTGCCCCCGGTGCTCAACGTGGATGCCGCGATGGCGCCCGGAGCCACCATTCTGCATTCGGACTTGCGCAACGCCGACGCCGGCGACAAGGAGACCAACGTCGCCTCCCACATCCAGTTCCAGCGCGGCAAGTTAGAGGAAGGCTTCAAAGACTCCGACATCATCATCGAGCACGAATACCACACCGAGATGGTGCATCAGGGTTATATCGAGCCGCACAACGCGGTGGCGATCTACAATTCCGACGGACACGCCACCCTCTATTGTTCGACTCAGGCGCCGTTCGAGGTCCGCGGGATGAGCGCGAGTGTCGCCGGGATTCCAGTTGGCGACCTCAAGGTTGTCCCGGCGGAAATCGGCGGCGGCTTTGGCGGCAAGACCACCATCTACCTGGAGCCGCTCGCGCTGATGCTCTCCAAGCACACCGCATGCCCGGTAAAGATGGTGATGAGCCGCTCCGAAGTGCTGCGCGCCAGCGGCCCTACCTCCGGCTCCACTATCAAGGTCAAGCTGGGCGCCAAAAAAGACGGCAAAATCGTCGCAGCCCATGTATGGCTGGCTTACGAGGCGGGTGCGTTTCCGGGTTCGCCGGTGGCCGCCGGCGCACTGACGGTGCTGGCTCCTTACAATATCCCGAACTTTCTGATCGACGGCTACGACGTGGTGGTCAACCGGCCCAAGACGGCGGCTTACCGCGCTCCCGGCGCGACCAACGCCGCGTTCGGTTTGGAGACCGCGCTGGACGAACTGGCGGAAAAGACCGGTATCGACCCGATCGATTTGCGCATCATGAATGCCTCCAAGGAGGGCACGCTCTCGATGTTTGGGGCGCCCTACTCCCGGATTGGTTTCGTCGAGGTTTGCGAGGCGCTCAAGAACAGCCCGCATTACAAGTCCAAGTTGACCGGCAAGAACCGCGGACGCGGAGTCGGCTTCGGCTTCTGGTTCAACGCCGGGATGCAATCCTCCGCGGTGGTGAACGTTAATACGGACGGCACCGCCAGCGTCATTACCGGCAATCCCGACATCGGCGGGTCGCGCGCTTCGATGGCGATGATCGCGGCCGAGGTGTTGGGGCTTCCCGCGGAGAACGTGCGGCCCAGCGTCGCCGACACCGATTCCATCGGCCACTGCGATCTGACCGGCGGCAGCCGCGTGACGATGGCGACCGGCTTGGCGGTTTACAACGCCGCTCAGGACGTGGTTCGCCAACTCAAGGAGCGCGCCGCCAAGGTCTGGAAGATGAACGCCGAAGACGTGCGTGACATGGAGTACGCCGACGGCAAGATGATTTTGAAAAGCAATGGCAAGCCGCCCCTGACCCTGAAGGAACTGGCGGGCAGGTTCGTGCGCACCGGCGGACCGGTCAGCGGGCGCGCCTCCGTACAAGTCGCCGCCGTCGGTCCAGCGTTTGCCGGATTGCTGGTCGACGTCGAAGTCGATCCCGATACCGGTAAAACCCAGGTCCTGCGCGCCACAATAGCCCAGGACGCCGGCAAGGCGATTCATCCCAGCTACGTCGAGGGACAGATGCAGGGGGGAACCTCCCAGGGATTGGGCTGGGCGCTGAACGAAGAGTACGTCTACGACGCCAAGGGCAATCTGAGAAACGCCGGATTCCTGGACTACCGGATGCCAACCTGCCTGGATCTGCCGCTAATCGAAACCTGTGTGGTCGAGGTGCCCAACCCGGCCCATCCGCTCGGCGTCCGTGGCGTCGGCGAGGTCTCGATCGTGCCGCCGCCTGCGGCGGTAGCCAACGCGATGTATCGCGCCACCGGCGTCAGGATGCGCTTTACCCCGATGTCGCCGCCGCGCGTGCTCAAGGCAATCATGAGCAACGGCAAATAGCGGTACTCGCTTCTATCTCGCAATGAGCGGCGCCCCGCCGGACAATTCCGACGGGGCGCCCTTGTCTTTCTGACCTCTGATTTCCTCCCCTGCGTCTTTCCGCGAGGAGGGTTAGGGAGAGGGTGCCTGCCGCCGCTTCAAGCACCCACTCCGCCATCACCTCTTCAACCTGATAAGCAGCTAGGCTACCCTCGGAGTTAAGCGCCCCAACGCGCAGGAGGTGCCGCCATGGGCACAGCGAGCACTCAGCAATTCAAGGTGATCGGCACGCGTCCAGTTCGTCACGACGGCGTCGACAAGGTCACGGGACGCGCCAAATACGGCGCTGACTACAGTTTTCCCAACATGCTGCAAGGCAAGGTGCTGCGCAGCCCGCATGCGCATGCCCGGATCAAATCGATCAATATCGACAAGGCGCTGGCGCTGCCCGGCGTCAAGGCGATCATCACCGGCGCGGAGTTGCCCGAACTGCCCAATCGCAAGGAAGCGATCGGCGAGATAGTTTTCAATCCGCGCGACTGCGCGCACAACGTGCTGGCCCGCGACCGGGTGCTTTATCACGGCCATGCGATAGCTGCCGTGGCTGCAACCTCCCTGCATATTGCCGAGGAGGCGGTGGAACTGATCGAAGTCGAGTACGAACCGCTGCCGGCGGCAATGACTGTCGAGCAAGCGATGGCGCCGGACGCGCCGATCATCGACCCCGAGTTGCGCACGCCTGAGTCGGGCGATCTGCCGACCAACATCGCCTCCCACATCCAGTTCAAACGTGGCGACTTGCACGCCGGTTTCAAAGCCGCCGACTACATCGTGGACCGTGAGTTCACCACCGCGATGGTGCATCAGGGGTACATCGAGCCGCACAACGCGGTGGGCATCTACAACTCCGACGGCCGCGCTACGGTCTATTGCTCGACCCAGGCGCCGTTTGAGCTGCGGGCGATGATCGCGCAGATTGCAGGACTGCCGCTCGGCGACGTCAAAGTCGTGCCGGCGGAGATCGGTGGCGGCTTCGGCGGCAAGACCATCGTGTACCTCGAACCGCTCGCCGTTGCGCTGTCGCGCAAGACCGGCGCCCCGGTCAAGATGGTGATGAGCCGCGCGGACGTGATGCGCGCCAGCGGCCCCGCCTCGGGCTCTTCGATCAGGATCAAAATGGGTGCCATGCGCGACGGCACCATCACTGCGGCGGAGGTCTTTCTCGCCTATGAAGCCGGGGCCTACGCGGGTTCGCCGGTCGCCGCCGGCGCTATAACCGTGATCGGGTCGTACAATATCGAAAACTTCCAAATCGATGGCTATGACGTGCTGGTCAATCGGCCCAAGACGCGCGGCTACCGGGCGCCGGGCGCGGGCAACGCTGCGCTCGCGTCTGAAACCGTCATCGATGAACTGGCTGAACGCTGTGGGATGGACCCGATCGACTTCCGGATCAAAAACGCCGCGCACGAAGGGACTACACAGACCTCCGGCGCCCGCTTCAAGCGCATCGGCTTCGTCGAGGTGTGCGAGGCGCTTAAGCACAGCGCCCATTACGCTTCAAGACTGGAAGGTAAAAATCGCGGGCGCGGCGTTGCCTTCGGCTTCTGGATGAACGGCGGATTGCAATCCTCCGCCGAGGTGAATATCCACGTCGACGGCACTGCCAGCGTCGTGACCGGATCGCCCGATATCGGCGGATCGCGCACTTCGATGGCGATGATCGCGGCCGAGGTGCTGGGGTTGCGGGCGGAGGAGGTGCGGCCCAGCGTCGGCGACACCGATTCGATCGGCCAGACCGACGTGACCGACGGCAGCCGCGTCACGTTGGCCACCGGGTTGGCGGTGTACGAGGCCGCCCACGACGCGGTGCGTCAGATCAAGGAACGCGCCGCAAAGCTGTGGCAGATAAGCCCGGAGGACATCGACTACGCTGATGGCCGGGTCGTCTCGCGCAACAACGGCGTGGCGCCGCTCACGCTGCGGGACATGGCGCAAAAATTTCTGCGCACGGGCGGACCGGTCAGTGGACGGGCGAGCGTCCATGCCCAGGGCGTCGGACCGACGTTTGCCGGGATGCTGGTGGATATCGAGGTCGATCCTGAAACCGGCGAGACCCAGGTGCTGCGCTGCACGGTCGCGCAGGACGCCGGCCGCGCGATCCATCCCAGCTACGTCGAGGGACAGATGCAGGGCGGAGCGGCCCAGGGTCTGGGGTGGGCGCTCAGTGAGGAATACATCTACGACGCCAATGGCATGATGCGTAACCCCGGCTTCCTGGACTACCGGATGCCGACCTGCCTCGATCTGCCGCTGATCGAGACCTGCGTAGTCGAAGTGCCCAACCCGCTCCATCCGCTGGGAATCCGCGGAGTAGGCGAGGTGGCGATCGTACCGGGCCCCGCCGCCGCAGCCAACGCGATCTATCGCGCGACCGGAATCCGGATGACGGAACTCCCAATGTCCCCGCCCCGCGTACTCCGCGCGATGATGAGATCCACCTCTCCCTCTTGACGGGCATGGGCGTTAACTTAAGCACTAGCCATGGGTTCAGGGTCAGTGGGGCGAAGGTCAGTGGGGCGGGCGTCCCCGCCCGCCATGGACGCCAGCGAGGACGAGCGCTACTAATCCGGCGTGGCTCAACGGTACTAACGCAGAAGGCTTCCTCACTGGCGCGACCAGGAAGCGATCTATTTCGTGATAGGGAGCACAGCGACGATTGCTGCAGATAAAGGAAAGCGCCCTAGCGGCATCAGGGGAAGGCACTTCATCTTGCGCCAGCAATAGAACGAACTTGGGCGGTTTGGCGGTGACTGGCTTCGACATGGTGAAAACCCCTCTTTTCTTTATCATACCGCCAATTAATTTCGGCGTCAAGTATTTATAGTTTCTACGTCAATTAATTGAAACCAATTGCACCTTTGCGCGTACTCCTCGCCTGCCTTGTCGTCAGGCTAATTCGGAGGTGCGTATTCGAGCTATTCAGGTTGTTAAACTGGTGAGTTTCTGCCGCTCGCCTCGTTCGGCGGCGCGCCTTACAACCTCGATCAGACGAGCGTTGTGAAGTGCGTGTTCAAAGCCCGGTGTGCTGTAGGTGCCCGCATGTACATCGCTGACAAGATGAGCGTAGACCTCTCCCACGTTGATCGCCGCTCCCATGAGCCCACCCGAAACCGCGGGCTCCTCGGGTGCGTCGAATGCGAGGTTTGACGTCAGCTTGAGATCCCCAGCCTGGAAGCCGTAGGGATGGTCACTGGTCAGGTTGATCCATCCTGCTGATCCTCTGATCTGAAAGCTGAAGCGAGCATCCTCCGGCGCTACACCACCGCTGATCTCAGCCGTAAATACGGCACCAGAGTGCGTCTTCCCCAGGACGCCAACGTGATCGGCGGTTTCGCGCACACTCTCCTCGCCGATATCCGTCAGTTTGACGGTGGGCCACAAAATTTCGGTCCGGGTGTCAACCTCGATGATCGATCCGAGGACCGCTTCCACCACATCGAGCGTATGCCCCGCAGTGATGGTTAGCAGGTTGGCACCAGAAGATGTCTTATTGAAGTAGTCATGCGAGGATGGCAACTCCGGCCCGAAGCCGCTGGTGGTAGAGACAATTCTCGCCTTTAGAAGGCGTCCAATTTTTCCCGAGGAAACTAATTGAGCCGCGCGCCGCACGGCCGGATTCAACCGACCCTGCAATCCAATCGCGGTATGGTGCGAACCTACCGCGCTGGCCATCTCTTCAGTCTCCGCGACGGTGCGTCCGAGAGGCGCCTCGCAGTACACCGTTTTACCGGCATCCAGAGCCACCATAACCAGTTCGCGGTGTGCGGGCACTTTGACGGCGATCGTTATGACCTCAATCAGGTCATCGCGGATCATCGCGAAGGGATCGGAAAACCAACGGTCAGCACCGAAGGCTTCAGCTGCGTCGCGTGCACTCTGCTCGTTCCGCGTCGCCACAGCCGTGAGCTTCAGGCCAGGAAGACCGTTGATCGCCGGAACGTGCGCCAACTTCGCCCAGCTTGCCTTGGTGTCCGCACCGACAATTCCTACAAGAACTTCTTTTTGGGTCATGGTTGAACCTCAGTATGTTTCATAGGGATAGGTAGCTTGCGCCGCCGCGTCGGACATCCGACCCCGGTAAATTATTGCCGGTCCATGAAAACGGCTATTTACGGTCATGAATCTCCAGGCCCAGAAGAGCAAAGCCGATGATAACTGCGCCTCCACCAAGAAGCTGTTCGATACGGTATTGGTGCTCAGCGTACCTGTCAGTCTCTCCGCTTTCTGACATGGTCGGTATCGCTGTTATCAGCGGTCGCGACACAGCAAGAAATCCGATGATTACAAGGATTGCTCCTAATATGCCAAACAACTTCATCGTAGGTTCCTTCCTTATAAAGAATTTTGGCCAAGCCCGGCCGGGTTCGACCCTTTGAGCGTTGCGTCTTCGTAAAAGCGCGGGACCGGATAGCTGACCGTGGTGCCTACGTCAATTTCGACGTCGCGCGGCATCTATTCCAGAAATACTTGCCCCCGAACAGTTCGATCATTCCAAGCGGCATGTATTGCTGATACTGCTGCCAGTTCGCCATCGTTATTCTGGTGCCAGGATCAATCCCGGCACCCTGATGCGCTGACAGGCCGAGCCAGTCCTGCACCGGGGCAGGTTCGGGTTCGGCTGGAGTTTGCGCCCGCG
The DNA here is from genome assembly GCA_035939115.1 of Binataceae bacterium (SeqCode). GTDB lineage: Bacteria > Desulfobacterota > Binatia > Binatales > Binataceae > JAJPJA01. The sequence goes on along the minus strand of DASZGF010000073.1, from coordinate 54,528 downwards.
AAATACCGCCCATAAACGTCAACAGAAGGAAAAGCAAAAAAAAAACACGCCGAGTCATAAGGATTTCCTCCATTAATCCCGTGACAGCTTTTTCAAAGGCTTTCTATTTTCATGGCCGGACCCACGAAATCGCGGCGTTTACGCTATGCCTCCACAATTTCATCCGTCATCAGTGCGCCGCGGCAACCGTTGCTGGCGAACCGCACCATGATCAGTTCCGTGTTGTCGAAGTGGCTGCGCGCAAACCTACCGACAACGGTGACTTTTTCACCGGCCGCGTGCATGAATCCCACGTTGTCCCGCACGGTCTTGATTAAAATAGCCATCTGCGTTTACCCCGATCACCGCGGTCCGCGGATGGTGATTTTGTGACCGCGGTTCTGCGCCCGTCTCCCACTGATGGATACGGGTGGACATCAACGATCCGACTTTGCGAGAGTCATGCCAACACGATTGCCACGTCAACATAAATAGTTTCTAAGTAAATTAGATCGACCTCGGGCGCGCGGGGGCAGATGTCCTCGCTTTGTGCGAATCGCTCGCAATCTGCGACAAAAAGTGGAGATCAGCGGCCCTCAGGTCGGCAGGCTGGAAAAGGGTGTCAGAAGTTTGCATAGTTCCGCTACTTTATGTCGAAACTCCGTTCTTAATCCGGGCGAGATGATGGCGTTACAGCGGACAAGCGGTTATCGCGTTCCGAACCCGCAGACGAGTATTCGCGAAAAGCGAGGAGCGCATGACCCCAGCCTGTTCTGCCACGGTCGATATTTGAGGAAGAAACTATTACAGTTGAGGAGGTAACTTATTTGTGGCAGGCTATCATAAAGGGAGTCGTTCATGATGTCGAAGTCTCACCCCGCGCAGCCGGAAGCTTTGGCCGTATTGGTAGCTCAACTTGACGATATGCCCTTCGTCGATGCCGCCAGGTCGCTGGTTAAGGCCGGGTTTCTCTTCAGCAACCGTGCCGGTGCTCCCCATCACGCGCATGGATTGAACCTGGCACAGGCGGACGTACTCATTACCATAGCGCGGGCGGAAAAGAGCGAACTCAAATGCTCCCAGATTTCCGAGAGCACCCTCATCACGAAGGGCGGGATTACCAAAATCCTGGACCGGCTGGCAGCACGTGGGCTGATAAGAAGAGTGACGTCGCGGGAAGACCGTCGCAGCCGCTCGGTTCAGCTGACTGCCAAGGGCGTTGAATTGTGCCGCGAGCTCATTCCGGAAGTGGCGCGCAGCGCTCGGGAAATCTTCGAAAGGGCTTTCGAACCCGAACAGATGAAACAGTTCACGAACCTGCTCATGCTCCTTGTTCGCAAGCTCCAGGCGGACAGCATAAAAGCGCAAACGCGCGCTTCAGAGCAGAGTCCGGAGATAAAAGATTTTGACCGCGGCACCGATACGGGTTTGGAAAACTCTCACGGAATTAGGGAGGAACTCAAACGGCTCAGGCTGGAAGTGGATCGCCTTAAGGCTCTGCAGCGGGCTCCGACAGGTTCGCAGCTGAAGCAGAGATGACGAAGGCTGCGAGAATGCGGCAGCCCATACCGACGCAACGGACCGTGGTAACCTGTGCGGTGGTTCGTTCGACTAATCAGTGCCTTGCGCTCCAGTTGCCGAAGGTGTCTTAAGAGATTCAGGTTATGCCTTTCGCGCATTGACGCAGACTGGCCAAGCGGAGCTTTTAATTGCCTCATTGTGCTGAAGAATATAGTGATTAATTCATCATTGGGTGGCGCTCGAGGCATACCACGCTATTAAAGCTATGCAATCATTGATGACGTGCAACACGGTCGCATCTCCCGTCCAGGGAGAGAGCGGCGTTTACCGCGTTATGCGATTTTCCGCTCTCTCACCATTCTGAGGCGCGCGTGGGTGGAGGTGGGGGGCTGGCGGCCAGGCTTACCGGGGTGTTGAGTTCGAAGGGGCTGCGCAGTTTGAGTTTGTTCCCGATCTCGCGCAGGGCCGGCAGCACCTCCTGCCCGATCAGGCGGATGCAGCTCTGAGAGTCCTCGTGGCTGATGCGGCCGTCATTCGCCCACAACGCCAGAATCGAGGGCTGCGTTTCTTCCAGTATGACGCGTAATTTTTCGATCACCTGTTCGGGCGTGCCGGCGATTATCGACAACGACGCCACCATCTCCTCGAACGACCGAGATCCCTGCCCGGTGCGGTAGCCCGCGCGGATCTCCGCCAATCCGCGCCGCGCCCAATTGCCCAAGTAACCCGAGGGTGTCGCCCACACCGGATGCTGCAGCCCAATCAGCTCGCCCTGCATCCACATGAACTGGCGCGCGTTGCGCATCGCCTTCTCTTCGGTCTCGGCCACGTGGCATCGAATCAAGTATCCGCGCTGCTCCGGCCCCGACCGATAGCCCGCCACCGCCGCCGCCTGGTCATAGGTGTTCCAGACCGTCATCGCCTCCTGGATCGGCAGGTTGAGCGCGATATACGGGTAGCGGTGGCGCGCCGCCCATACGATGGTCTCCCGGCTGGAAATCCCCGGAATCCATATCCGTGGATGGGGCTTTTGCAGCGGCACCACCCACGGGTTCACTACGCGTAATTGGTAATGTTCCCCTTCCCATCGCCAGGGTCCGGGCGTGGTCCAGGCCTTGATTATGAGGTCGTGGGCCTCCTCGAAGCGCGCGCGATTGTAGGCCGGGTTGACGTTGGCGGCGATCGACTCCACCCCGCCGCCGCGCACAAAGCCGGAGACCAGGCGGCCTTTCGAGATCAGGTCGATCATCGCCAGTTCTTCGGCCAGCCGCACGGGATTTTCGGCGATCGGGAGCGGATTGCCCAGCAGCACCAGTTTGACGCGCCTGGTTGTGGCGGCCAGGATCGAGGCGAAAATGTTGCACTTGGCCTGCATGCAGAACGGCGCGTTGTGATGCTCGTTGAGCATGATGCCGTCAAAGCCGACCTCGTCGACCAGCAGGTATTCCTCCAGGCGCTCGTTGTACAGGCGGCTGGCCTCGGCCGAATCGAAGAACGCGTTAGGGAACAGCAGCGCGCTGTAGCCGAACCGATCGCTCTGCTCGGTGGGATAGGCCGACATCGGCTGCTCGGTGAAGTACATCAGATGCATGTCGCCACTCTCTCGTTCAACACGGCTCTCCGCTCGCTGCGCTATAGATAGGATCGATCAAATGCCGCGCGCGGTCCATCGCCCCAACCGCATCGCCGGGCGATTCCCGCATGCTATCATCGATTCGCCGCTGTGGCATGAACGCGGCGCGGCGGCGATGCGCCCGCGAGTTAAAATTGCGATGCGCTACAGGTCGGTGACGTGGCCCATCGCGAAAGGATCGGCCGGAAAATGCGTGCCAAGGCAAAGAGGTTCGCCAGGTTGACAGCCGTCGCCGCCGGAATTTGGATGGCGCTGGGCGCCACCGCCATTGTGGCTCAAGTGATCCCCGGCGAGCAGGATTACCGCGACAACTGCTCCGTCTGCCATGGACCGACTGGCAAGGGCGACGGCCAGGCGGTTACGGTGCTGCCCGCTCTCAAGCCGAAGGATTTGACCGAGCTCACGAAGAACAATCACGGAGAGTTCCCCGCCCAGGAGATTTACCAGGCAATCGACGGACGTGATAACATCGCCGCCCATGAGTTGGGTGAAAACCGGATGCCGACCTGGGGAGTCAATTGGCAGATGGGGGCAGGGCAGCCCAACCCCTCCACCGAAGCCACCACGCGCCGGCGCATCCAGGATCTGGTGAGTTACATCAAAACGCTGCAGGAGAAGTAGTTCTGCGATCCGCACCGCGCCATTAACATCGATTGCCAGGCGCCGGGAGGTCGCGTCGCCCGCCAGTCTAACGCCACCTGGAAGGCCAGTATTTGACCGCCGCTCCAATGCATCGGTAGAATCCCGGTATTACAAATTATTACCATGAGAAGCCGTCAGGTAATTGCCGTCTCGCTTCCGCGCGAGATGATGGAACAAGTCGAAGCGATTCGAAAAGCTGAGCATCGGACCCGCTCCGAACTGGTGCGCGAAGCGCTGCGCACGTACTTTGCCCTTGCCCGCCCGCTTTCCTGAGGACGAGGCGACCCCGGCTGAAATCCGTGCTCTGGACCGCGCCAAGCGCGAGTTTCAGCGCGGCGAGTACGTAACGCTGGACCAACTCCACCATGAACTGGAAAGTTCTGGTCGCAAACTCGGCCCAAAAAAAGCCTTCGACGGCTACCTCCCGCTGACCAGCGGCGCGTGACCGAGGCCTTGGACGCGATGGCGCTTGACCCTTACGCGGGCGACGTCGCAAAGCTTAAGAATTATGGCTTCGGGTGCGTCGATGCGTGGGTAATTACCGGATTCTCTTCGACCTCAATCCGGTCGCCCGCGTGATTCAAGTCAAAGTCATCACCCGGCGGACCACAACCACTTACGATTGATATCGAAGCGCCGGAAGCGGAACCTCAACCGATCTGCGGCAGCACCCGCTCCGCCAGTATGCGCATCACCTTTTCGCTCCCCGTGATGAAAATGAACTGAGTCACGCCCCAATCGCGCGCGCGATGGCGCAGTTGTTCCGCGCATGAATCCGGCGTGCCAATCAGTAGCATCGGCGAGGCCAGCGCCTGCTCGGGCGTCATGCCGAACGCGCGTCCGATCCGCTCCGCCGCCTTGCCCGTGTCGGCCTGGGACTCGGTCACGGCGATCGCGGAGGGGATATTGCTGACCGCGACTGCGTCGCGGGCGCGCCCCTGCTTGAGCGCTTCATCGCGTACGAATGCGGCGCGTCCGTTGAATCGCACTTCGTCGAAGCCAGTCAGGTCGGCGGCGCGGAAACCGCCGGAGCGACCCACTTCCCAGGTGATGTTGGCCACGTCGGCGTGTTTGGCGGCGATTCGCAGCACGGGGCGGCCTCCGCCGCCGATAATGATCCTCGGATGCGGCTTCTGGATCGGCTTGGGATACAGAATCGCCTCGCGCAGTTGATAATGCTTGCCGATGAAGGTGGTCTCTTCGTTGGTCCACAGCGAACGGATGCAGGTCAACGCCTCATCGAGCATCTCCAGGCGGACCTTCATCTCTGGAAAGTTGATGCCGGTCATGCGGAATTCGGTCTCGCCGTAGCCGGTTCCCAATCCCGCTGCGACGCGGCCGCCGCTTAGATGGTCCAGCGTCATGATGCTCTGCGCGGTGAGCACCGGATAGCGAAACAGGTTGTTCAGCACCAGGTGACCGACCCGCAGCCGCCGCGTCGCCTCGATCGCCACCGCCGCGCTTACCATCGTGTCATAGGAGATCTGGCGCGGATCGACCTTTCCCTGTGCCCGCTCGTACACGATGTGGTCGCCCAGCACGGCCAGGTCATAGCCCAAGCCTTCGACCGTCTGAGCCAGGTCGCGCAGTTTGGCGAACTCCATGTGGCTAAGCAGGATTCCGAATTCCATCGATTCCTCCGTGTTTGCGACGCTCAGAGTTCTACAACAGTTCGGGTGTTCCCTATAGTATCGTATAAAAGGCCAGACGCACCCGGAGCTTGAAGAACGATGACGCCGGATTACTCCACGATGGACGCCGCCCTTGAGATGGCCTTGAAAGCGGGGCCCGACCTTAGCAACGGATTTACCAGCCATGCGTCGATGGGCGCCGAGGCGATGTGCGCGATGGGCCGTGCCGACGCGGTGCTTTCATGGGTTGAAAATTATCGCCATATGTTTACCGAGCGTCCGCGTCCCTCGCTGAAGATCGATCGCTCGCGATGGCGCGACGCGCTTGGTGCGGCCAACCGGTTCGCTGATTGGGTGGTGTTTTTTCGCGACGAACTCAAGGCGCATCCATGGCCGGATGCCATTGCGCGATGGGGAGCGTTGCTGTCGCCCGGCCTGGTGGGTGCGGCAACGCACGGAATCATCCGCACCGGCCACGCGGTGCGCGCGCTCTCACAACAGGAAACGCCCAACCGGCTCGCAGAACTTGCGGAAGGATTAGCCTACTGGGCGGCGACCTATGAGGAACTGCCGGAAAAGCGCACGCCGCTTGCCACCAGCCTGCCCTCCCGCGCGATCGATGAGGTGCCGCTGCTGCCAGTCCAACGCCGCGGCCATTTTCACACGATCGTCGACGCGTTGGTCCAGCTTGACGATTTTCCACCTTTCGCGCAGACCATCTCGCTGGTGGATACCAGCGGCAGCGCGTCCGCGTTTCTCTCGAACCTGACTGAGACTTTCGTGCGCGTTTACCTGACCAACGCGCGTGACATCATTACGACGATCGCATTTATCCATAGCGTCGACGCTCCTGCCGCCTTACGCAAGATCTCCGCCTACCTCGATACCGGTGGAGTCAGGGAAGGACTAGCCTTCGCGTGGCAGGCCTCCGCCTCGCTTTATTCCATCTATGGCGTAAACCCGCCGCAGGCCGAGTCAGCTGCCCCCAGCATTGCCAACCCGGAGGAATTGTTCCAAAGCGCCATCGACGCGGGCGATGAGCACGCGATCAAATTCACCGAGGTATGCCTGCGCGAGCACGCCATGAATCCGAAGCCGTGCTACCTGGAGGCGGCGCGCCACGCGATCGGCGTGCTCAAGGTGGTGGGCCGCGTCTGAGATGCGAGAAAAGCGGGCCTCTCCAGCGCGCTTCTCCAACCTTGAGCATTTGTTTTAAGGCCTCTGCGCTCTTTTCACATCGGGCAGGCTCGGGTGTATTAACTCCATTGCATGGCTTCGCGAGCAATCAGGCCGGCGGCGACACTTCCGTCAAAAGCCGCAACCCGGGCGCGTCCTGCCGCGATCGAGTTAAGGGCGGTGGCGCCGTTCGATTTCGATCTGGCGCTGCGCTACCTGCGCATCTGGCCGGCCGCGGTGCTGGAGAGAGTTGAGGACGGGCGTTATCGGCGTGCCGTCAATGTCGGCGGCCATGATGTGCTTCTGTCGCTCCATTCGATCGGCATGCCGGCGCGTCCGCGGCTGGTGTTGGAAGTTTTTGGCGCTGGAATCGACCGCTCCGTCGTCGAGCGGGCGGCCGCGCTGATCCGGCGAACGTTTTTGCTCGACACCGATCCGGCGCTTTTTCTAAAGGCGGCACAGGCCGATCCGGTGCTGGCGGAAGTGGCTGGGCGCCTGGGCGCTTTGCGTCCGATCCAGATTATCGACCCCTTCGAGGCGGTGTCATGGTCGATTCTCGGTCAGCAGATCAACCTGGCGTTTGCCCGCCGCCTGAAACTGGCGCTGATCGAAATGTGCGGCGGCTACCTGGAAGTTAACGGCGAGCGCTTCGGCCTGTTTCCGCCGCCCGCGCAGGTTGTCCATCTGGATGCGCAAATTGCGCGCGAGCGCCAGTTCAGCCGTCAGAAGGTTGAGTACATCAGGGGCATCGCCGCGGCCGTGCTCAGCGGTCAGATCGATTTCGAACTGCTGCGGACCGCGGCGCCGCAGGAAGCGTTGAACGCTCTGACCGCCATCAAAGGAATCGGGCGCTGGACGGCGGAGTACGTACTGATTCGGGCGCTGGGCTTTCGCGATGCGATCCCGGCCGCCGATGTGGGCCTGCGTAAGTCAATCGGCAAGGCCTATGGAATGGATCGCACGGCGACCGAGGAGGAAGTTCGGGCCTTATCCGCGAAATGGGAAGGATGGCGCGGATGGGCCGCGTTTTACTGGTGGCTGGAGCGTTTGCTGGTCCTCTATCCAATTTGACATCTGCGCTTCAAACCACTAGCCCTTAGGCGAGAAAAAACCCTCACCCTAACCCTCTCCCTGGTCAGGGAGAGGGCGGAGAATAGTTCTCTGCCTGGTCAACGAGAGGGAAGAGGAAAATCCTCTATGGTCAGGGAGAGGCGAGAGTCTAAGAAAGGTTTTTCGAGATGCCGACCAAATACGCGCAGGTCGCCGGCCATCCGACCTATTATTACTACGTTGGCGCGACCACCACTCCGGACGTGGTCCCTGATTTCTCGCGCGGCAAGACCATCGTGTTCATGCACGCCGCGGGGTCTAACGGCCACAACTGGCACCGTCAGATTGACGGCTTGGGCGCCAAGCACAGTCCGATTGCGATGGACACGCCCGGGCACGCTCGCTCCGACGGCGTGGTGGGCTTCGAGACCGTCGCGCAGTACGCCGATTTCGTGGCCGCATTTTTGGACGCGTTGAAGATCAAAAGCGCGGTGATCGCCGGACGCTCGCTTGGCGGCGCGGTGGCGCTGGATTTCGCGATTCGCTACCCCGACCGCACCCAGGCGGTAATCGCGATGTGTACGGCGGCCAAATTCAACATCCCCGCCGAACGCCTTGCCGCGCTGGAGGCGGTGGCCAAGGGACGCGCCAGCCAGCAGTTCAACAACGACGGCTATTCGCCCAAAACCGTCAAGGAGAACATCGACGTCATCCGCGAGGGCTGGGGCGAGCAGATAAAGACCGACCCGCGGGTGCGATGGACCGACGTCAAGGCGTGCGCGGCGGTGGACTTGAGAGCCGACCTAGGCAAAATCAAAAAGCCAACCCTGGTGCTGGCTGGCGCCGACGATACCACGACGACGCCCGCGGACGCGCAGTTTATCGCCGATCACATCCCCGGCGCCAAACTGGCGAAAATCGCCGATGCCGCGCACAATCTGCCCACCGAACGGCCCGCCGACGTCAACGCCGAGATCGAAAAGTTCCTCGCGCAACTCTAAGCCTTGGGAAATCACTGACGTGAGTCTGAAAAAGAAAGCAGCCATCGTTGGGGTCTACGAGCATCCGACCCGCTTCTCGCCCAGCAAAACCACCTACCAACTTATCGCTGAAAGCGCGCGCGAGGCGCTGGCGGACGCGGGACTGACGATCAAGGACGTGGACGGGTTGTTCAACGCCGGCGGGGGCGGATTAATCGGCAGCCTGGCCCTGGCCGACTACATGAGCCTCTATCCCACCTACACCGATACGACCAATTACGGCGGCTCGTCCTTCGTCGGCCATTGCGCGCACGCCGCCGCGGCGATCGCCGCCGGTCTGTGCAATGTCGCGCTGATCTGCTACAGCGCCACGCCGGTATCCACCCCGATGGCCGGAATCGGCGGCGGTGGCGGCGGCGGGATGGCCGGCGACCCCAGTACGCATTTCGAGCAGCCTTACGGGCCGACGATTATCAACGGCTACGCGATGACGGCGCAGCTCCACATGCACGAATACGGCACCACCTCCGAACAACTGGCGGAAATCGCGGTGACCACGCGCCTGCATGCGTCGCTCAATCCGAACGCCAAGTACCGCGACCTGCTGACGGTGGAGGACGTGCTCAAGTCGCGCGTCATTTCCACGCCGCTGCATCTGCTCGATTGCTGCGTGGTCAGCGACGGCGCCGGCGCGGTGGTGATGACCTCCGCCGAGCGCGCGCGCGATCTGCCCAAGAAGCCGATCTACGTCCTGGGATCGGGCGAAGCGATGCGCCATGCCGCGGCGGGCCATCGCGACCTGATGGATATCGCGACCAACGACTCGGCCCGCCAGGTTTACGAGCGCTCCGGGCTGACTCCGAAAGATATCGACATGGCGATGATCTACGACTCGTTTACGATCACCGTGTTGATGCAGTTGGAGGCGCTGGGTTTTTGCAAGCGCGGCGAGGGCGGCGCGTGGGTAAGCGGTGGGCGCCTGCGCTATGACGGCGAGTTCCCGCTCAACACCGACGGCGGCGGGCTTTCCAACAACCATCCGGGGATGCGCGGGATCTTCCTGCTGATCGAAGCAACCAAACAGCTGCGCGGCGAGGGCGGTCCGCGCCAAAGCAAAAAGCCGCTGCGCACGGCGATCGCAAGCGGAATCGGTGGCATCCTGGGCTACCGGCACGCGGCGGCAAGCGTCATCCTTTCCAACGAATAGGACAGTATAGACATGGCCGAGGAAAAAGAGAAAAAGCCTTACCAGAAGCCCCTGCCGAGTTTTGACGAGGAGAGCCGTCCCTTCTGGGAGGCGACCAAGCGGCACGAGCTATACGTCCAGCGATGCCGCGACTGTGGCTTCGTGCAGTACCAGCCGCGTGCGGTCTGTGTCGGCTGCCTGTCCGCCAATGTGCAATGGGTCAAATCCAGCGGCCGGGGCAAAATCTATACATTTACTGTGACCAATCAGAACCCGTCGCGCGGGTTTCGCGATACGCTGCCCTACATCGTCGCTCACGTGGACCTGGAGGAAGGCGTCAAAATGTTGGCCAACGTTGTCGACTGCAAGCCCGAAGAGGTTAAAATAGGGATGCCGGTCGAGGTGGTATTTGCCGACGTTACGCCCGAGGTGACTTTGGTCAATTTCCGCCCGGCCAGGTAATCGCTCAAGGAATTACCATTGTAAATGGGCACCATTCTCGATCTGCACAGCCATAGCGAGGCGTCGGAAGACAGTCGCGCTCCGGTGGAGGCGTACCTCACCTGGCTCCGGCTGCGGCGGCAGGAACGTCCTGTGGACGGGATCGTCCTGACCGAGCATCGCCAGTGGCACCGCGACGGCGACTACCGCGAGCTGGAAGACAAATACGGCACCATGATCGTTAAGGCGACCGAAGCGGAAACCGACTACGGTCACATGCTGGTGTTCGGCGTCAACGAGGATATCGCGCACCGTTTCGATTTCGCCAACGTCCGCATCCCGGCGCAGGAACTGATCGACGAGGTGGCGCGGATGGGCGGTATAGTCGTCCCCTGCCATCCGGGGCGCCCCAACGTCGGCCTGTGCGAGCATTACGCCAGCAAGCCGCCGCTTGAGAACGTGGTCGCGGTCGAGTTGCTTAACGGCGGATCGCGCCGCGGCGAGGACGAGCGCACGGCCGACCTGGTGGCGAAATTCGGCTATCGCGCGGTCGGAGGATCGGATTCGCATCTGGTCAGCCTGATTGGCGTGTGCGCCACCCGGTTTGAGGCCGGCATCAAGGATATCGACGGGCTGGTGCGCGAACTAAAGTCAGGACAATACGAACCGGTGGACTTTCGCGCGCCACGCAAGCCGGTGCCACGCGCGACACCCGAACAAACGGCGTGAATTGATCCTGCTGCTGTGAGCTGCGGAACTGAAAAAATCGCTGGCACGGAGGCCAGCGCCACAGGAAAGTTCGGAAATAAATAAAAATGGCACTCGACTACGATCCAGCGTTAATCGGCAAGATTTTCGAAGAGACTGATCCGGTGGCCGTGTCGGCCGATGAAATCAAGGGCTTCTGCGCAGCCATCGGGGAGACCAATCCGTGGTACACGGACGAGGCGGCGGCGTGCAAGGGTCCTTACGGCGAGTTGATCGCGCCGCCTCTGTTCGCGCTGACCTTCCGCAACGGGCGTCACTTTTTTCAGAGCATTCCGTTCTTCGGCAAGGGCGGTTTTGACGCCGGGCGCGACGTCGAGTTCGTCAACCCGGTGCGTGCCGGCGACCAGATCAAGCTGGTCTCCCACGTCAAGGAGATCTACGAAAAGACCGGACGGAGCGGGGCGATGTACTTCGTCACCGTCCGCACGACCGTCCACAACCAGAAAAACGAGGTGGTCGCCCATATCGACCATCGTTTCATGGGGCGGCTATGAGCGGCAAAGAAGTGCTTTCGCTGGAAAACGTACAGATCGGGGACAATATCGGCCCGGAGCCGCTCTTCCTCGCCAAGGATCGTGTCCGCGCCTACTGCGACGCCGCCGGATTGCACGGCGTGCCGCGCTTTACCGACGACGAACTGGCGCGCAAGGAAGGTCTGCCCGGCATGATCACGCCGGGTAACATGAGCGCCGCCCTGATCGGCAAGCTGGTCACCGACTGGGCGCAACCGGGCAATGGGCGCCTGGTCAGGCTCGGCACCACCTATCGCAGCCCCGTCCTTCCTGAACATAACCTGTCGCTGCAAGGATTCGTCACCCAGGTGGATCACGGCGAGCATACCGCCGAACTGGACATCTGGATTGAGAACGAAGACGGCGACCGCATGGTCACCGCGACGGCGACGGTGAAGTTTCCGCCCAAGGCCTAGCCTGGCAGGCTGCGGAAAAAGTCCTCCACAGCCTGCTCCGCAATTCTTTATCTATCCCACATATAATGCTGTGCGTGTCACCGTCACGGGCGCAACCGGTTAGCGCCGCGCTTCGGCTATACCAAGCGCGAGCGCGCTCAGGATTCCGAGCAGGCACAGCAGGTTGAACAGAATTCCGGCTCCGGTCGGGCCCTTCGCAGGCGCTTGCAGCGAGTCCGGCAACGAGGGATTCAACCGATCGGAGCCTGCTTCCTGCAACTCGGCGGTGGGCGCCGGAGCGAAGGCGTCGGCGTCGCTCAGCTGCCGCCGCATGCCTTCGATGTCGGCGGTCAGGTAACTCGGTCCAAGAATCAGCAGGAAAACCCCGCCTATCGCCATCAGCGGTATCAGCACGAGGAAGGCGCCGCGCAGCCCGATCCGATCCGAAAGGAATCCGAACGTAAGTGGTGACGCCGCGGTAGATAGCGCGCTTACCAAAGACGTAGCCGCCGAGGCCCGCCCCCGCAGGTCCGGATGGACCACGTCGGCGAGGATGGCCGACAACTGCGGCCCGGGCATCGTCAACGTGACGGCTCCTATCGCGAACAGAACTATCATCAGCCGTGTGCTGCCGACCGCAAAGGCAGGAAACAGCAACGCAAACGCCAGGATGTAGGCGATTCCCGCGATGTAATACCGGCCCGCATCCAGGCCCTCCGCGACCAGGCGATCCCCGGCAAAGCCGCCGCTCAACGCGCCGACGATCGCGCCAATACCAAGCAGGCTCGTAGTTAGCGAGGCCGCGGTCAAGCTCAAATGGTGATAGCGCACCAGGAACGTGATCGCCCACGTGCCCAGTCCGGAAAGGAAGAAGTTGCTCAGTCCGCCGGCCAAAACCGAGATCAGGACCGAAGGAATCCGCAGCACGAGTGCAAAGGCGCGTGCCGACGGTATCCGCGCCAATGCGGAAGCGGCGGCTGGGTGTCCGGTTGCCGCGCCCTCGAGATCCTGAAGGCCGCGGACCGGTTCCGGCAGCCGCCAGGCCAGCATCGACAGGATGAAGCCGAAGATCGCGAAGAAGTGAAATGCGACCCGCCATCCGCAGGTCTCGCTGATAAAGGCACCGATCGGCAGACCCAGGAAACCGGCGATTGCGCCGACTTGAAAAATAGCCAGCATCCGGCCCCGTTCGCTTACCGGATAGTAGTCGGCGATCAACGAGAAGGCGCTGGGCCAGTAGCTTGACTGCGCGGATCCCAGGAACATTTGCGACCCGAATAGCATCGCGAAGGAATTGGCCAGACCACTCGCGATCATGGCGATGCTGGCCGCGAGATCGCCCAGAGCCGCGATACGGACGCGCGAGTGACGATCCACCAGGATACCGCAGGGAACCGCTCCCAGGGCCGCCACGAACACGAACGCCGAGGAGAGGGTGCCCAGGCGAAAGTCGGACAGCGAGAATTGCCGCTTGAGGGCGGGGAAGAGCGCCGCCGGCAGAAAGCGGTTCATCTGATCGACCGCCTGGATCAGGAACAGAATGGCCAATGGATAGAGCGAGGCCTTCGCCGCTGTGCCAGCCAAGGTCGGTGGTCCCTGCTCTGAATAGGTGGTCGCCATCTAGCCTGCGCGCCCCCCAGTGGGATTAGCTCAAAAGCCCTGGCGGGGCGGACGCCCGCAACCCAAACGCGATACCTGTCCCTTCTGACACCCTCTCCCATTCATCTATGGGAGAGGGCGGGGAGAGGGTGTCTGGAAAAGAATGCCACAAAATTGCAAACCTGTTTCGCAATCGCATGCTGCTGTCGCAGTAGCTGCGAAGATCGAGGATGTTTTGAGTGCATCATGCAAGCGCTGAAGGCACCCTCTCCCCAGCCCTCTCCCATAGATAAATGGGAGAGGGGGTAGGAAATATGCCCGCATGCACGCGGCGCAAGCGAAGTACCTTCCGAACGCAAAATCTTTGCGTGCCGTCAGCCTACTTAAGATTTGCTTCCGCAGCGTGCGCAGCGCGTCAGAGCTTTGCGAGCACCTCGTCGATAAAACGGTTCATCGTATCGGGGTCGAGGAAGCGGCAGAAGAAGTAGGTTACTTCCATTTCCTCGACACGGCGGCGGATTTCGTCGCGGCATTGTTCGGCGTCGCCGATCAGCGTGCTGGGTGAATGGCGCGCCGCGCCGGTGTCCTTCACCCCCATCATCTGCGCCATCGCGGTGAGCATCGCGTCGGTTGAGGCCTGGTCGTTTCCCATGATTACGAACGGAAACTGCGAGAGTTCTATTTCCCGGGGATCGCGTCCCACCTTGCGCGCATGCTCGCGCAGGATTGCGGTGCGGCGGCGAAATTCCGCGGCGTCGAACTTGAGCGCATCCTCGATTATCACTTCGCCGAACTTGCCGCCGGTGGGCGGGATCATATTGAGAATATCGGCTTCTTCGGCGGCCAGCCGCAGCAGCGCCGGACCCGATCCGCCGAGCATGATTTTGGGCCGCGGCTTTTGCAGCGGCTTGGGCTCGGCATAAAGGCCCTGCACGCGGTAATGCTTGCCCTCAAAGTTCGTTACCGGTTCGCTCCATAGCTTTTTGATGATGCGCAGCGCTTCGGCCAACTCCTCGACGCGAACCTTCGGGGCTGGATAGGGCATCGAGAGCGCGTCGTATTCTTCCTTGAACCAGCCCGCACCCAGACCGAGTTCGAGGCGGCCGCCGCTGATATGATCGATGGTGACCGCGATTTTCGCCGTCATGGCCGGATGACGAAACGAGTTGCAGGCGACCAACTGCGTGAGCTTCACCCGCCTGGTCGCCATTGCCACGGCGGCCAGCGCCGTGAAACATTCCAGCCGTGGTTCCTGCGGCTGCTGACCAACGCCGCGGATGAAGAAATGATCCTCGACCGCCACGGTGTCGAAACCGCCCGCCTCCGCGCGCTCCGCGAAGGTCCGGGTCAGCTCAAAACTGGTCGTGGGCAGCACCGCCGCAAACTTAGGCCTGGTCATGGATGTCACCTGTTCATCGTGATGGCCGTTGGCCGGAGCGTCGGGATCAGTGAATGGTCTGCGTTTTCGCCTCCGATCCGAAGCCCCTGTCATCGGAGCCATCCCGAGCGCGATCGGGTTAACGTTCAGGCCAGAAATCGTCGTCCATTACCTGGTCCAGAGTCCAGGGACAAGCGGCGGGAAAAGTCCTTTTGGGCAGATTGGTTTCCGCCACTGCCTGAGCAAGCGCATCGCTATACGCCGCGGAAAAAAAATCCTGCATTTGAGGTTTGAAACTGGGACTTTCGTCTGCAAGTTCACGCACGCTCTTGCGCGCGTGCGCGATGGTGGCGCGCCAGCTATGCTCACTTAAACGACGGCCCTCAGGCTCATAAGACCACTTGAGCAAGTGCGCTAGAAGACGCGCAAGCTGACTGCGGAATGCCCGCCGCTCGCTCTTGCCCATGTCTTCCAGCTCCTCGGCAACATTCAGCCAGTCCACATCTTCAAAGCGCCGTTCCCGGATAGCGTGCACGTTGTCCAGAATCCACCCGTAATAGTCGTGTTCGTACAAAACGGGGCCTTTGACGGGTCCAACTTTTTTTGCGTTGGTTGACATGCCTAAAGCAGCGCGTCGCGGAACGGGTCGTCGCGCTGGGGCGGAAACTGCAGCAGGTTGATCGCCCACCGGCGGGCCTGACGCATCGCTTCCTCGGCCCGCTTGAACAGCCGCTCGCGGTACATCGTACTCCACACGTAAACGTCCACCGAGGGCTCCTCGCCCAGGAACACATCGATCAGCCAGTCTTCAAGCTCTGGCCCGCAGATCAGCAGGCGCACCAGC
Source organism: Binataceae bacterium (SeqCode) (assembly GCA_035939115.1). Lineage (GTDB taxonomy): Bacteria > Desulfobacterota > Binatia > Binatales > Binataceae > JAJPJA01. The sequence goes on along the minus strand of DASZGF010000073.1, from coordinate 38,793 downwards.
CGGCCGTGATCGATGACGATCCCCCGCGCCTCGCGCGGCAGGCGGAATTCGTCCTTGACTCGCTTGACCAGATGCTTGGGGTAATGCTCCTCCGTCATCGCGACGTAGGCCCATCCGCCCCGCGGCGGATTGGCTTCGCGCGCGATGTTCAGGTTGTTGTCGGTCAGATGCTCCTTGGCGCGGTCCTGGTCGTAGTCCCGGGCGACGCTGTAAAAGCTCATCGCGATCGGCAGTTTGGGCAGTTCGGGCTCGTTGCGCGCCGCCTTGGGCTTCTTGACGGTGGTTTCAACCCACCAACGGTCCTCGACGTTGGGCTTATTGGCCATGGCTGATTTCAGGAGCGGGCCGAGCGCGCCCGGGCGCGCCGGGAGACGTTGACCCGCACCTTGCTCCTGACGCGGGAAGCCTGACGCCTGCCGACCGTTTGACGCTTGCCGGTCATCTGACGCTTGCCGGTGGTTGGGCGGCGAGCGCCGCTGCGGCGGGCGGATATGGCCGAATTAGCGGGGCGGGCGTCTCTGCCCACCTTGGCTGCGGTCGAACTGCGGCGCAATCCGCGCACCATCTGGCGGGTGAACTTGTCCGCCTTGCGCTCGGCGTCGGTCCAAAACAGAAAATGGCCCATTTCGTGGTAAAAGGTCTGGATCCACATCCGTTCGGTCTTATATTTCCGGCCGCGTTTCCAGTTCTCCGGATGGATCAGGTGGATTCGTCCGTTTTCGTAGGTTTTACCTGCGGTTTTTCCCCAATCGATGTACTCGTACCACTCGATCCGGGGACGTTTGACGGCGTAAAACCGGCAGAACTCTCCCACCGCGCGCCGGAAATCGGCGGCCTTGTGCGTCCTGAAGTAGGCACTCAGCCCTCGGTCGATGATCCTGCGGCTTGCCAACGGTGGAACAATCATGCGCACGGACAAATATCCTCCCGGGTGGTGGAATCATAGAAACCAGTCCCGACCGTAGTCAATCGTTGCTAAAAAACACAGTGTTTATGGGCTATTTTAATATTTGCCTTCGCAAACCCGGGCTCATCGGGTTCCTCTGGATGCCACGGGCGTCCAGCCAGCCGCGTATTACGGGAAAAAGACCCGCTACTGACGGGGGCGGCGATTTGGTATATTCGAGGCGGCTTTAAGATATCGCGCACAAAGTGAGGGCCCCAGAAATGGCAGACTTTTACTCGGCAGACGGTCCCAAGAACCTGCGCAAGCTGCGCCAGCTTAAACCGGACATGTTCAAGGCTTTTATTGACTTCGACCAGGTCGTGTTCAAGGACGGCGCGCTCAGCGGCAAGATTAAGCAACTGATGGCGATTACGGCGGCGCACGTCACCCAATGCCCATGGTGCATCGACGTGCACACCAAGGCCGCCGTCGAGCATGGCGCGACCGACGAAGAAATCGCCGAGGCGGTATTCGTGGCGATGGCGATGCGGGCGGGCGCGGCGTTCAGCCACAGCATTATCGCGCTTAATTCGGCCGAAGAAGGCCACAAACACTAACTGGCGGAAGTTGAGCGTAATGGACCAGGCAGCATCCGAGCGTAATACCCGGCAGATCGATATCGGCGGAATCCCGGTGGGCGGCGGCGCCCCGGTGGTGGTGCAGTCGATGTGCGCCACCCGCACGATGGACATCGACGCCACCATCGCCCAGACCCATCAGCTTGCCCGCGCCGGCGCGGGCATCGTCCGCATCGCGCTGGACAACGAAAAAGAGGTGACCGCGCTCAAGGAAATTCGCGCCCAGACCAAAGGAGTGGTGCTGTCGGTCGATTTGCAGGAAAACTACAAGATTGCCGACAAGGTCGCGCCGCACGTTGACAAGATTCGCTACAACCCCGGTCATCTGCATCATATCGAAAAGAAAAAGAGCATCCCGCAAAAGGTGCGATGGCTGGTGGACATCGCCCGCGACCATAACCTGGCGATTCGCATCGGCGTCAACTGCGGGTCGGTCGCGCCGGCTTTCCTGGCCCAGTACCCGGACGATCAGCTCAAGGCGATCGTGGAATCGACTGCGTACCATTGCGATCTGATGGATGAGTACGGCTTCAACCGCTTTGTGGTGTCGCTCAAGGACTCCGATCCGGCCAAGGTCGTCGACGCCAATCGGCGCTTCGCCGAGCGCCGCCCCGACGTGCCGATTCACCTGGGCGTGACCGAGGCCGGTCTGCCGCCCGACGGCATTATCAAGACCCGCATCGCGTTCGAAAAGCTCCTCGCCCAGCGCATCGGCGAGACTATCCGCGTGTCGCTCACGCTGCCCAACGAGCGCAAGCACGAGGAAGTGGAGGTCGGCCATCAGATTCTGAACGACGTGGCCGCCGGCCGCTTCATCTCGGTTCCCGATTACGGTCAGGGGCTGAACATAATCTCGTGCCCGTCATGCTCGCGAGTCGAAAACGAACGGTTCGTGGAACTGGCCCAGCAGGTCAAGGAGCTGACCACCTACGCGGCGCAGCATCGAATCACGATCGCGGTAATGGGCTGCCGGGTAAACGGCCCGGGCGAAACCGACGACGCCGACTTGGGCCTATGGTGCGGCCCAACCACGGTCAACCTGAAGAAGAAAGCCCGCAAGCTGGGTAACTTCAGCTATGACGACGTAATCGGCCGCCTGCGAAAGGAACTGGACCAGTTGATAGCGGAGCGCCGCGCAGACGCTTAACCGGACTGCGGCATATGGCTCCGCAATAACCGCTAGTGCTCTTTTCCGTAGCGCCGGCCTCCGCGCCGGTTCTTTTTGTCTCGGACCAGCTGAATATGGGCCAAGGGATAGAAAAAACGGCGCGCTAATTTTGCCTCGACCGCCCCTAACTACCGTTCCGGCCCCTTCGTTTTCCGCAGCGCCTGCTCGACGCCGGGCATGCGCTTGGGGCCGCGCCCCTCGCCGCGGTCCCATTGCGCGTATTCCTGCACGCGGGTGAGGAAGTGATGTGAGTGGGCGTTGCGGACGGCGGTATGGTAGCCCATCTCGTCTTGGACGTTGTTGATTGCATACTTGAGCATCCGCAATGTGAAGGCGTCGGTCTCGGCGATGCGGCCGGCCAGCGCCAGCGTCTCGCGCTTCAGTTCGGCGCGCGGCACGACCAGGTTGGCGAGCCCCGTTCGCAGCGCCTCCTGCGCATCGACGAAGCGGCTTTGGAACAGGATTTCCTTGGCCTTGCGCACGCCGACATCCCACGGCGCGGAAAAATACTGCGTGATCGACGGCAGGAACATGGCGTCGTCGGCCGCGACGATCAGATCCATCGCCGAGGCGAACATGTAGCCGCCAAAGATGCAGTAACCCTGCACCTGCGCGATGGTCGGCTTGGGCAAGTCACGCCATCGCAGCGTGTTTTCCAGGAACAACTCGCGCGACCTGATATGCCGGTTCTTCAGTCCCTTGGTGTTGTAAAAGCTGTTCGGATTTTCCTTTTCATCCGGCGTGCCGAGGTCGTGCCCGGCGGAAAAATGCTCGCCGGCGCCGGCTAGAATTATTACCTTAATCCCGTCATCGGCGACGGCTTCCTCGAATGCGCGGTCGAGTTCCTTGAGCAGCACGGTCGATTGCGCGTTGCGGTAGCGCGGACGATTGAGCGTGATGCGGCCGATACGATCGAGTTTTTCGTAGATTAATTGCGTGTAAGGCATTGTTTCCCTGGATGCGTCAGGTTAAGCGCGAAGTGCTCTGCGCGTCGTGGACCTCTGGATCGCTGAAAAATGCGATCCCGCCGCTGCGAACCTTCGGCACCGCAGATTGAACATGGCATTTTTTCTTTGCGGGTTTCTACTCCGCCAACTCGTCAAGCAGAGTCCTGGCGCCCTTGAGGTCGGCGGTGTCGAAGCCTTCGGTGAACCAGCCGTAGATTTCCGCCAGCATCGCGCGCGCTTCTTCGCAGCGGGCATGCTTGGCGAGCAGTCGCGCGAGGCTCATGGTGGCGCGTAGTTCCCACGCCTTCGCTCCCATGCTGCGCGCGAGCGCGATGGCGTCGCGGAAGTCGACCTCGGCGAGTTCGGTGTGCCCCTGTTTTAGCCGCAGTTCCCCGCGTAACCTGAGAGTCTCGGGCCGGTAGTCGCGTTCATCGGGATTTACTTTTAGAGCCTGTTCGACCGTCTCAAGCGCATCGGCGATGGCGCCCTGGCAATCCTGTGCGCCGGCCAAGCACGCCGTGTATTGGCTGATCCCCGCGCGCGCCCCGATTTCGAGCAAACCTGCTATGCCTTGTTGAATCAGGCTGACACCTTCGGCGGCCCGGCCCAACTGCGCGAGCGCTGAACCGAGAACACATCGCAACATCCCCACGATTTGTGGGAATTGATTTTTCTCGGCCAGCTCGAGCGCCCGCCCGGCCAAAGCCTCGGCTTGCTCATATTCTCTCATGTCAAAACTGCGTAGCGCGGCGCCACACCCTGAAAACGCCAGATCGTATGGATTGCCGCGGTCTACACCAGTCATCAACTGAGCCATTCGCTCGCGGGCAAGGTCAGCTCGGCCAACCAGCCACGCGTTATGGCTTGCGTTATGAAGGATCGGTATGAAGCCGCGGAGCGGACTCTGCCGGAAACCGGGGTCATTGAAAAACGCCAGTCCCGTTGTGAAGTGCTTCTCGGCGCCCGCGAGATCGCCAAGCTTAACGCGCGCAATAACCTCAAGGCCATACGCGCCCGCGAGCCGCTCAGGGCTACCTTCGCGAAGCGCAAGCTGAAGCGCCTCATCGGCAAGCGTAACGGCGGCGGGCCACTCGCCCGAGATGCCGGCGATGACAGATCGCGAACCCACCCAATTGATAAGTTCTGCGAGGCTGCCGCTCTTCTCGGCCAGTGGCGCAGCGCGCTCGACGGCGTCGATCGTTTCCGGAGCAGCATATCCTGTTGTGATGCTAAGCATCCCGACCATTGATTGCCTAAGCCTCAGCTCGCGAAGATCACGTCCGGTTGATTCGGGCAACCGATTGACCAGCATCAAAGCCTTCCTGTAGCTCTCCAGCGCTTCTTTGAACGCGTTGCGCGCCTGCGCGGCCTCGCCTGCTCTGGTCCATTGCGCGATCGCGGGCTCGATTTCGTCGCTTCCGTCCAGTGGCGGGCGAGGACTTCGGGATGTGCCTTTGCAATCGCGCTGAATTGTTCATCGATGCAACGCCCGACCAGCCGGTGCAGTTCTTTGCGGCGGCTCTTGAGCAGCGCCTCGTAGGCCGCGTCCCGGATCAGTGCGTGCTTGAACAGATAGGTCGCTTCCGGAGCGATGCCGCGCACATAGAGCAGTTCCGCGTCGGTGAGAGTGCGCAGCGCACGTTGCAATTCCGCTTCGGCGATCGGATGGACCGCGTGCAGCAATTCGTAGGAGAATTCGCTGCCGATTACGGCCCCGACCTGGATGACCTCCTTGGATGGACCGAGCCGATCCAGCCGCGCCATCAACGAGTCATGCAAGGTCACCGGAATCTCGCGCCCTGTGAGCTTCCCATCCCCACTCTCGAGCACCGCCCGGGTGAACTCCTCGACGAACAGCGGCACTCCGCCGGTGCGCTCGACCATCGCCGCGATGATGTCCTCCGACAACGCCGTGCGGGCGGCCACCTGGGCTACCATCACACGCACGTTGCGTGAGCTGAGCCGGTTCAGCGTGATTTGCGCGTGATGCGCCCGCAGCGGCCATTGGGCGCGAAACTCAGGCCGTGCCGTGTATAGGAGCAGCAGCCTTGCCCGCGCGCCTTGCTCGACCAGCAGTTGGATAAGTTCCAGCGTCGAAGGGTCTGCCCAATGCAAATCTTCGGTCGCGATTACGGTCGGCTGCGCTCGGGCGAAGCCCAGCGCCAACTCGACCAGCGTGGCCAGCAGGCGGCGGCGCTGCTGCTCGGGTGACAGCGCTGAGGGCGGATACTTCGCCGATGGCGGTAGATTCAGGAGCGGAGCGATCAGCGGGATAGCTTCGGCCAGCTTAAGGCCCGCCATTTCCAGCACGGACTTCAGTTGCGTGAACTACTGCTAGCCAGGCTCATCGCCGCGCCATGCCAATGCCTGCTTGAGCATTTCGGCAACCGGGTAGAAGGGCGTGTTCTGGAAAAATGCGCCGGCCGCGGTCTCGACCCAGGAGTGCGGCGTAACCGCGATTTGTTCATGGAAGCGCTGCACCAGGCGCGATTTGCCGATCCCCGCCTCGCCGATGATCAGCGCCACCTGCCCGTCCCCGTCCAGCACCTGCTCCCAGCGATTCATCAGCGAGCGCAGTTCGTCCTCGCGCCCGACAAATGCTGTCAGTCCCCGTCCCGCTGCCGCCGCTTCCAGCCGACCACGCACTCCGCTGGGCTGGATGACCCGGTATAGTTGGACCGGCCGTTCAATGCCCTTGAGCGCCGTAGCCCCGCGCGCCTCGACCACGAACAGCCCCGAGATCAACCGATGCGTTTCCTCTGTTACCAGTACAGTGCCGGGAGCGGCCGCTTCCTGCACGCGCGCAGCGATATTGGGCGCGTCGCCGAAGACCTCGGCGTCCTTGCCGGCCCCCGCGCCCACCACCACCGCACCTGAATCGATTCCCACCCGCGCCGCCAGCCGCGGCCGCGCGGGTTGCTCGTTGAGCTTCGCGAGGGCGTCGAGAATCGCCAGACCTGCGCGCGCCGCCCGCTCCGCATCGTCATCGTGAGCTTCGGGATAGCCAAAGAACGCCATCACGCCATCGCCCAGGTACTTGGCGACGTGGCCGCCGAAGCGAGTAATCGCCTCAGCGGCAGCGCGATGGTAGCTGGCCACTATTTCACGCCAATCCTCCGGGTCCAGCTGCGCGGCGATGGCGGTAGAACCAGCCAAATCGCAGAACAGCACCGTCAGATGGCGCCGCTCGCCGTCGGCTTCGTGTTGGCGGATGAGCGGTGTTTCGCCGGTCGGAGGTCGAAGCGGCGCAGTTATCTCGTCGCCGCAATCCCCGCAGAACTTCGCCCCCGCAGCATTGTCGAAGCCGCATTTGGCGCATCGATTGCGTAACGGCGCGCCGCATTGATTGCAGAATTTCAGGCCGTCAGGATTATCAACTGCGCAGTTGGTGCAGCGCATCTTGCTCTCCTGCCTGATGACTCAGTTCCTCGAGCAGCGCTTTGGCGTTCTTGAGGTCCGCGGTGTCGAAGCCTTCGGTGAACGAGGCGTAGATCTCTGCCAGCATCGCACGCGCCTCGTCGCGCTGGTCTTTTTTCGCGAGGAGCCGCGCCAGGCTCATCGTGGCGCCCAATTCCGGCGCGATCGCCCCCACGCTCCGCGTGGCCGCTACAGCTTCGCGGAGGTCCTGCTCCGCCAGTTCTGTCTGCCCCTGTGCCAACCGCAGTTCGCCGCGAAGCGTCAGAGTTCCGGCTCGGGCTGTTGGACTGTCGGCATTCGCCTCTAGCGCCTGTTCGACAGTTGCAAGCGCCCCGGCGAGGTCGCCTGCGAGCGCCTGCGCGCCCGCCAGCGATGTAAAATAGCCTGACGGCTGTGCGCCAACTTCCACCAAACCGGCGATTCCTTCCCGAATCAAGCCCAGGCCCTCAGTGGGATGGCCCAGCACTGCTCGCGCCAGACCGAGTGTACATCGGTCGAACGCCGCCATATTCGGGAATTTATTTTGCAGTGAAACTTCGAGTGCCCGCGCCGCTAAAGCCTCGGCTTGTTCGTAGTCTTTTAGATAGATCCGGAGAGTGGCGGCAAAATACGCCGAGTAGGCGACGTCATGCGGGTTGTTCCCATTGGCATCAACGGCGGCCATCATGCGGGCCTCACGCGCGCGGGCGAGGTCGGCGCGCCCAAGCGTCCACGCGTTCCAGCATGCGTAACCAAACGGTACGACGGCGGTTCCGGGGATGGTCTTGCGCTTGAACTCGGGATCATCGCAATACTGGAGCCACTGCGCGAAATGTTTTTCGACACCGGCGAAGTCGCCAAACGCGGAGCGCGCAAGGATTTGATGATCATGCGCGAGCGCCAGGCTGGCGGGGGTTCCTTCGCGAATGGCAAGCTCAAGCGCCTGATCGGCAAGGATGCCGATGGCCTGATGGTTACCGGACATGTACATGCCCATAAACCGGGAAGACAACATGTTGACCAGTTGCTTCAGGTTGCCGCTCTTTTCGGCCAACGCCGCAAGACGCTCGATGGCTTCGATGGTTTCCGGCGCGGCATGTCCCCTGGTAACCGTAAGTATGAAAGCGATTGATTGTGTGAGCTCCATTTCTCGCAGCTCACGCTCGGGCGACTCGGACAACGTCCCCAGCAACGCCAGGGCCTGGCGGCAACTCTCCTGGGCTTCCGGAAACGCGTTGCGCTCCCGGGCGACCTCACCAGCCCTGGTCCATTGCGCTATCGCCGGTTCGGTTTCACCCGCTTGCGTCCAGTGGCGGGCGAGAACCTCGGGATGTATATCTTTCAGCGCGCTGAATTTTTCATTGATCGTACGCGCTACCATCCGGTGCAGTTCCTTGCGGCGGCTCTTGAGCAGGGCTTCGTAGGCGGCGTCGTGGATCAGTGCGTGTTTGAACTGGTAGGTGGACTGGGGAGCTACGCCGCGTTCGTATAGCAATTCCGCGCCGGCAAGTACGTTTAGCGCGTGCCGGAGGTCAGCTTCGGGAAACGGATGGACCGCATGCAACAGTTCGTAGGAAAACTCGCCGCCAATTACGGCGCCGACCTGGATAACCTCCTTGGCCGGCCCCAGCCGGTCCAGGCGCGCCATCAGCGTGTCACGCAACGTCGCCGGGATTTCGCGCCCCACCAGTCTGGAGGTGCCAACGAGTACCGACCGCGTCAGCTCCTCGACGAACAGCGGCACGCCGCCGGTGCGCTCGACCATCGCTGCGACGGTCTCCTCCGGCAACGCCGCGCGGGCGGCCACCTGGGCCACCATCGTACGCACGTTGCGCGCGCTGAGCCGGTTGAGCGTGATCTGCGTATGGTGGGGCCGCATGGGCCATTGGGCGCGAAATTCCGGGCGCGCCGTGTACAGGAGCAGCAGCCGCGCTTGCGCCCCCTGCTCGACCAGCAGTTGGATCAGCTCCAACGTCGAAGGGTCGGCCCAATGCAAATCCTCGGTGGAGATCACGGTTGGCTGCACGCGGGCAAAACCCAGCGCCAACTCGACCAAAGCGGCCAACAATCGGCGGCGCTGCTGCTCGGGTGAAAGCGTTGAGGGCGGATACTTTGGCGACAGCGCCAGATTCAATAGCGGAGCAAGCAGCGGGATAGCTTCAGCCGGCTTGAGTCCCGCCAGCTCCAAGGCGGACTCCAGTTGTGCGTACTGCTGCTCCGCCGGTTCATCGCCGCGCCACGCCAGCGCCTGCTTGAGCATTTCGGCAACCGGGTAGAAAGGCGTGTTCTGAAAAATGGCCCGGCCGCTGCCTCGAGCCAGGTGTGCGGCAGGCCTGAGATTTGCTCCTGGAAGCGCTGCACCAGGCGTGATTTGCCGATCCCCGCCTCGCCGATAATCAGCGCGACCTGGCCCTCACCGTTAAGCGTGCTCTCCCAACGATTGATCAGCAGATGCAATTCGTCCTCACGCCCGACGAATGGAGTTAGTCCACGAGCCGCCGCCGCTTCCAGCCGCCCGCGCACCCCGCTGGGCCGGGTTACCTGGTACAGTTGGCGAGACCGTTCAATGCCTTTGAGCGCCGGCGCTCCGCGCGCCTCAACTACGAACAGCCCCGAGATCAGACGATGAGTATCCTCGGTCACCAGCACCGTGCCGGGAGCCGCTGCTTCCTGCACGCGCGCCGCGATATTGGGCGCGTCCCCGAATACGTCGGCGTCCTTGCCGGCGCCCACGCCCACCACTACCTCCCCAGAATCGATCCCGACCCGCGCCGCCAGCTTGGGTTGCCCGGTCTGCTCGTTGAGCTTGGATATGGCGTCGAGAATCGCCAGGCCGGCGCGCGCGGCCCGCTCGGCATCGTCGTCGTGGGCCTCGGGATAACCGAAGAACGCCATCACGCCGTCGCCGAGGTACTTGGCGACATGGCCGCCAAATCGCGTTATCGCTTCAGCCGCCGCGCGATGGTAGCTGGATACGGTCTCGCGCCATTCTTCCGGATCGAGTTGCGCGGCGATCCCGGTGGATCCCGCCAGGTCGCAGAACAGCACCGTCAGATGGCGGCGTTCCCCGACAGGCGCCGCCTGAGGTTCAGGCTGAGAGCTAACCGCAGAAGAGTCGAATGGCGCTCCACATTGTGAGCAGAACCGGGCATCGGGGGTGTTATCAAAGGCGCACTTTGGACACCGCTGGCCGAGCGGCCCTCCGCACTGGTTGCAGAAGCGCGAGCCAGGGACATTTTCGGTGCCACACTTTGAACAGCGCATTGAATCACTCTGCAGATATATGGATAGCACCTGCTTCGAGAACTTTTTTCGCAATGAACACACAGATGCGATGAATTCGAAGACGGAAATGATAATCCGGAGTTATCACTTCATTATTCCGTGGAGCGAAGAGGGAAAGGCCGCCACTGACGCATCGCGATATTCCGGAGGAACCTGGTGGCCGACTCTAATTGGCGAGTTTAAAATACTGCCCGTTGCGTGAGTCTCACGCATATTAAGCAGGGTCTCGGAATAAGTCTGAACATAGTTTCCATCCCCTGTATCGTCGGGAATTTCCATGCTCGTGTTTTCGTAAATCTTCCATAACTTGCCATCCGCGTCGTAATCTTCCCCCGGTATCAGCCGCCAGGTTTCCTGGTCGATATAAGCGACCCGGTGCCCATAGCAGTAGCGCGGACCCATCACCGGCAGAGGCAGGATGTCCAGCACGTAAACATCGCGCAGCTCCCACTCACCCAGCGTCGGCTTGGGCCATCCGGGAAGAGAGCTTTTGATTTGAATGCTGTCAGGATTGAAAAGCACGCCAGGAGCAGAGGTGGGATGCCACAAGGCCAGAATCTTCTTCTCGCCCAGAACCTTGTATTCGTAGTTCGTGGCAATTCCGCCCGTGTCGTCGTTTACATAGTCGCCTCCAAGAATCGGTGCGCAGCGGGCCGCGGAAGACAACCTTAGCGGGCGGCGCAGTGCAGGCAGGAACAGATACACCTCCTCCGGCAGCTAGGGTCATCAGGCCATAAACCGATCTCAGTGGTGTATCTCGCTTGTTCCGGCGCAATCAGCGACACGCGGAAGCCGTAATTGTAGCCGGTTCCGTAGGCTGGATTGATCGGCATTCCCGCAACGCTCAGATGGCTTAGCCTGAAGACCACCAGGTCGTCCTGGCTGTATCCGACGTTAAGAAACTTGTCGACAATGAAACCGTCCGCGGACGACAGACTTACTTCGGGCGTGATCTGATAGTGCAAGTTGTACGAGACCTTGGTGGCCATTTCGGGGTCGGTGGGGCTGGGAAATGGAACGCCGGCCACATAACCGATGATAGTGAAACCGCCGGTATCCACTCGCTCCAGTTTGGCCTGCCCTCCATACTTCTGAGTGTCCTCCAGGAATTTCCTGGGCAACGTGACGTGGTGGGTCGGCCCCACAGTAACCGTGAAGTCGGGCGTGCCGCCCACACGCCACAAATATCTGCCGCTGTATAGGACCTGGGTCCCGTAGGACAAAAAGCGTTTGTAAGGTTGCCAGTTCTGCAGCGTGATTTTGGTTCCAGGCTCGATCGTTTCCGAAGAATCGGCGGGCGCTAGCGATTGGTACACGCCCGGGTCCCACCGGAGTTCCGTTGCGACCGCAGCCCGCCCCATGAACAAGCACGTGATTGCCATTACGATGGCGATACGCTGCAACTTGCCGAGCATCGCACACCAATCCTCCCCGACCGGATTGTTCACGACCGCCAGCAGACATCCAATGTTTCGCGGTGGGAGCAACCTTGTCTCGGCGCGGTTGGACTGGATACGGCTCTTCGCGGCCCGAATCCGACTGCAAGCCCCCGCCGCTTTAGCAGATCGCTGTTGCGCTCTGATGATTGGATGTCATCTCGCGGCTAACTTAATCACTGAAGCGCCACTTTGGCAAGGCTGTGCAATATCCGGCTGCGCTCGGCACCTACCAAATTACTTTTCGCCGATAATCACGTACAATATACTTGTGTGATTCACCAAAGTGGTCTTTTGTTTACTGTTTGAGGCTTACCCGTGCCGGGTAGCACGTGGCGTTGACTTGGAGTTGACGGCTTTGTGACCAAAGGCGCAGGGCCTGGATCCTGGATATCCAATCCGGCAAAAGCCGGCCGCTGTACGGCGTTGGCGGCGGCTAAAGACTCATGTTCAGTGCATAGTGGGCGGCGCCGATCAGCGGGGCGTGCGGATTGAGCGCCACGCTTACCTCGATCTCTTTGAGCACTGCGCTCATGCGCCCCTTGTCCAGGAAGGCTTCCATGAACTTGCCGTTGGCCAGCACCTTGATCAGTTTGGGCGCGATGCCGCCGGCGACGAACACGCCGCCCACCGCCATGCATCGCAGCGCGACGTTCCCGGCTTCGGCGCCGTAGATGGTCGCGAACATCTCAAGCGTCTCCTCGCACAGCGCGCTTTTCCCGGCCAGCCCTGCCTCCGAAATGATTGCGCTGTGATCCCCTCCGGCGGCGAGTTCTTCCTTGAGCCATTGCGGTTCGGGCGCAAAGCCGCTGTCGCGCAGGAAGCTGTAGATGTTGTAGAAGCCCGGTCCCGATAACACCCGCTCATTGCTGATATGGCTGCCAAAATGCTTTTGCAGGTAGCGCAGCAATTCGATCTCGCGCTCGTTGCGCGGCGCAAAATCGGCGTGGCCGCCCTCGCTGGCCATCGGATGGTGCTGGGAGCCGTCAAAGCACAAAAACGCCTCTCCCAGTCCGGTGCCGGCGGCGATTACCGCGACATTGCCCTTATGTTTGGGACGCGCGCCGGGGTTGAGGACTTCCAGTTCCTCCGGGGCCAGGTAGCGCACTCCGAAGGCCGTGGCCTGCAAGTCGTTAAGCAGTTTGACGCGGCATTTGAGCGCCGCTCCCAAAGCCGACTCGGAAACGTTCCAGGTAAGGTTGGTGGTGTGCGCTTTTCCTTCGATGATCGCCCCTGGAATACCGAAGCAGCCGTTTTCCAAGCGCGACCCGGGGTGATCGCGCAGGAACTCGCTCAGGATCGCCTCCAGCGAGTCGTAGTCGGCGCTGGCGAAGGCGCGCTCCGCGGTTTGATGCAACCCTTCGGTTGTCCGTTCGTACAACGCAATCAGAGTTTTGGTGCCGCCAATGTCACCCGCGATGATCATGGACCACCCGTTAACGTATAAATTTCGCGAGGCGCAACCGCAGCGATAAGCCCGGCGGGCTCAGCGCATCTGGCCCGCGTAGATTTTTATTATGTCACCAAGCATCCTGAGGGCGTCCGGTTTTTTACGCTGGAAGGTGTTGCGCCCGATGATCGATCCGAAGCCGCCGCCGTCGCGAATCGCGCGCATTTCCTCCAACAGCGCCTCCTCTTCCGGTTTGGCCTCGCCGCCCGAGAAAATGACGATGCGCCGGCCGTCAAAGGCGCTCTGGACCACGTGATGGACGCGTTCGGCCTGCGTTGCGATCGGCACTTTGTTCTGCTCGTAAACCGCCTTGGCCTCGGGCAGCTCGAGGTGGGCGCTGGGCAATTTGACCTTTATCACGTGCGCTCCCAACTGCGCTGCGATCTGCGCCGCATAGGCGCAGATATCGATCGCGGTTTCGCCCGCTTTGCTCAGGTCGGAGCCGCGCGGATACGACCACACGACCACCGCCAGTCCCGCGGCTTTCGCATCGGCGGCCAGTTCGCGCAACTGCTCGTACATCGCCACCCGATGCTCCGAGCCGGGGTAGATGGTAAAGCCGACTGCCACGCAGCCCAGCCGCAAGGCATCTTCAACGCCGGCGGTCATGGCCGGAACCGGGTCGGCCTCCTTATGGAGCAGGTCGTGATTGTTGCATTTGAGGATGAGCGGGATTTCCCCGGCAAACTGCGCCGCCCCGGCCTCCAGAAAGCCCAGCGGAGCGGCGTAAGCGCTAAGTCCGGCCTCGATCGCCATCTCGTAATGATACAACGGACTGTAGGCTGGCGGATTCATCGCGAAGCTGCGCCCCGGCCCGTGTTCGAAGCCCTGGTCGACCGGCAGGATCAACATCCGGCCCGTGCCGCCGAGCCGGCCGTGATTGAGCATCCGCGCCAGATTGGTCAGTATCCCGGGATTCTCGCCCTCGTACCAACTAAGAATTTCGCGTATCCGTGGCGTCATAATTCAAATCACCTCCAATTTTGGGCAATCGGGTCGCAAGAAGCGGTCCGAAACGCCTTGATCCTATAAATTCGGGCGCGGCCTTCGGTTACCGCCTGATGAAATCGACAAGCAGCCACGAAAATACTGTAGCAGTCCGCTTCACCGGGTCTAAACGCGCGAGGAAGGCGCCTTGGTGCGCGGCAATTGCACTGAACTGTGCCTGACGGCGCAAGCGCGAGCTCCCCACCGTGCAGTCATCGCCAGTGTGTTATGCTGGAAGGTGTTTTCAGTTCGATTTGGCCGAGAAATGGCTTGCCATCCTGGCTACGGCAGGGACGTCAGGCGGAGTAAGAAAAATGCGAAAAGACAGAATCAGCACGTCGACCACGGAATCGAAGCCTGCGGGCCGGCAGCAATGGCTTGATCTGGCACAAATCGCGTCCGTTGAATTCACGTCGGAGGATCCGGCCTTCCCGGTAGATTCATGTTTTTCGGAGGATGGCCCCGGATGGAGGAGCGCGAACCCCGGCACTCAGACCATCCGCTTGCTGTTCGATCAGCCAAGACCAGTCAGGCGGATTCTGCTGGAATTTGTCGAAACCGAAAGCGAACGAGCCCAGGAGTTCATGCTTGCGTGGGCCAGCGAGCGATCCGGGCCTTTCAAAGAGATCGTAAGGCAGCAGTGGAACTTCAGCCCGCAGGGTTCCACCAAGGAAGTGGAAGATTACCAAGTCAATCTGGATGGGGTATCGGCGCTTGAGCTTATTATTAAACCGAGTTTAGACGGAGTTCATGGACTCGCCAAACTGGCCCGCTGGCGAGTTGCATAAAACAGTCAGTCTTCTCCTGCGCAGAAGCTCAACAGGCTGGCGGACTCAGTTTTTGCAACGCGTAATTTTTTCAACGAAGTGCAGACTGGCGCCATCGACATGATGGCGAAAAGCCCTTTCATTACTCATCAACTCATCTGATCAATTGCGATGGCACGGTTTTCGCTCACTCGTTGCCATAGCTGTTCCGGTGATGAGGTGAGGATGATGAGGAACTTCACAGCTCAGCGCAAAAGCCATCTTTTTTTCGACAGCCTTTCTCGATGGTGCCGGAGGTCCGTACTCGCGGTTGCATTGCTGATAGCTCTACCCGCGGCTGCTTCGGCCGCACCTCTCAGTACGTCCACGATAAACAAGCTGGCTCTTAATTCCTATTGTGCCGAGGCGGAGAGTAAATCCGGTTCCCTGGCCGATGGGAGTGTCTCATATAAGCGAGTAGCTGAGCTTGCCAGCAATCGGGCGCTCGTCGAGCACCCGAGCGTCTACCGCGATTCGTTTGCATGGAAGGCGAAGATCGTTGCGCTGCTGGACCAATATGGCGATGAGCCCATCGGCCAGCTCTGCAACGAAAATCCCGGGCCACGGTCCTAAAAGTCCGTGATGATGCGCCTGACGCAGGAAAAAAAATCCGAGCCGCGACCCTCAGGGAGCGGTCAGAAGGCCGAACCCGAGAGCGACCGCTCGCTCACGCGCGCGGCTCGGATTAGTCAGGCTCCTATATTACGTTGATGGGTGGTGGGCCACGGCTTTGCCGCGGGCGGGCTGGCGCGGTATATGTCGCTCAGTCATTACGTGGGAGGCATCGACATGGCCGGTAAGGTCCGCTTCGGTTTAAACCTGGAATTCCGCAACCCGCCGCAGTTCTATCGCGATCCGACCAAGCTCTACGCGGAGATCATCGATCATGTCGTATGGGCTGAGGGCCTGGGCTACGACTACATCTTCCTGACCGAGCATCATTTCACCAAGGACGATTGGGCGCCCTCGCCGATGATGCTGCTGAGCGCGATCGCGGCGCGCACCAAGCGCGTGCGCCTTAGCACCAGTATCATGCTGCTGCCCTTCTACCATCCGGTGCGGCTGGCGGAGGACGGCGCGGTGCTCGATATCCTCTCGGGCGGCCGCTACGAACTCGCCGTAGGGCTGGGCTACCGGCCCGAGGAATTCGGCGGCTATGGGATGAAACTACAGGATCGCAGCCGGCGCGCCGATGAGATGCTGGAAATCATCCGCCGGCTGTGGGACGGCGAGACGGTCAATTTCAAAGGCAAGTTCTTCCAGGTCGAGAACACCCGCCTGACGCCGCGTCCGGTCCAGCAGCCGCGGCCGCCAATCATGGTGGGCGGCTACGCTCCCAACGCGGTCAAACGCGCCGCGCGGATGGGCGACGGATTGGTGGGCGTCACCCCGCAGACCTATCAAATCTACGTCGATGAGCTGCGCCGTTTGGGCAAGGATCCCGCCAAGGCGCGGATAATCGGCGGAGGCGGCGCGTGGGTGTTCTGCTCCAACGATCCCGAGCGGATGTGGAATGAACTTGCGCCCTACTGCATGCATTCGGCCAACACCTACGCCGGGTGGATGGAGACCTGGAACACGCCGCCCGCCTATACCGCGGCGCGCGATCTCGAGGAGTTCAAAAAGAGCCGCCAGCTAAGGATAGTCTCGCCCGAGAAGGTTTGCGAAACGATCAAAAGGTACGTCGACGCCACCCACTGCGACACCTTCTTCTTCATGGGCAACGAAGGCGGCTGCCCAATGAGTATCATGCGCGAACATATCGAATTGTTCGCCAGTAAGGTGATGCCGCGGTTTCAGTGATCGTCGAATCAGCGCGCGACCCGCGAATGGTAGGGGCAAGGTACGCCACGGGGAGTTTCCCTTATCCTGCGCCGATGTGTAACGCGAGCGCTCCCTTTCGGCCTCGCTCAGGGCAGGCTCAGCATTGATGCGAAGCGATTTTGCCGCGGGGCGGAGTTCCGGTTTCCCGAACTCCGCCCCAAGATTGTAGAGCCCGCAACTTTGCAGGAATAGGGCTGGTCAGCAGCCCTTCCTTTATTTCTCTACGCCGCTATTTTTATTGGGTATCCCCAGAAAACCGCGGGCTATGCCACCGCTATCAACATAGAGCCCGACGATCTGACCACGGGCGTTGTTCGCTTGGACCAGGGTACCAAAAGGGCCCGCTGACGGCACATCGAATTCGGTAAAGACCTCGTGGTCATCGAGAAAACTGTGAAACCCACCAGTGCTATCAGAGTAATACCCCACGATCTGGCCTGAGGGGTTGATTGAGGTGACGTTAGTGTCTAAACCAACGGGAAAGGGCACATCGATTGCGCTAAAGACGCCGTGGTCATCGAGAAAACCGTGCGCCCCAGCATTGCTATCAAAGTAAACCCCCACCATCTGGCCGCCAGGGTTGATCCCGTCAAGTGACGTGCCAGTCTCGCCCGGGAAGGGCACATCGATCGAGGTGAAGACACCGCGTTCGTCGCGAAAACCATGTTCCACACCGTTGCTATCAAGGTAACCGCCCACAATGATCTCACCGCCGGGAGTAATGAAAGGCGGCGCGAACGTGCTAGTCGCGCCGGGGAAAGGGACATCGATCGAGGTGAAAACGCCGTGATCGTCAAGAAAATAGTGAAATGCACCGCTGGCTAGCTGATATAGCCCTACAATTTGGCCATTGGCGTTGATGCAGCTGGGGAAGGAGTGATTGGCACCCGCGAAGGGCGGATCAATCGGTGTGAACGCGCCACGGTTATCAAGAAACCCATGAAATTCGCCGCTGCTGTCAATATAGAACCCCGTAATCTGCCCGCTGGGATTGTTATTGGTGAGTATGGTGGAAGTTGCATCGGCGAAAGGAGCATCGATCGTGGAGAATGCAAAAGATGTTGCACGGGCAGCCCGGCAGACTCCCAGCAGAACGCTCAAGGAAAGTAGAACGAGCAGAGTCAAGCAGCGCATTAAAAAAAGCTTTTTCATTGTATCTTCCCCATCCGAGAGTTTCGGCCGGGGTCCTCGAAAGCGGCCGGCAGTTTATTGAATTGTTGGACTGGACCGAGCCCAGGTTTCACTGCGGAGGTGCTCGGACCGACGGAATACTCGCCGGCAGGTCTGCCAGACTCCCGTAACATTGGCGTGCCACGATGAAAACGCCTGGCGCATGGGTTTCGCGAAGCCGGTATGTTGGCGCCCGCCGGCGGCTTATCGGTAAGCAATGGGAATCTGGCTGATTGGCAATCTGCTTGGACACACGCACACCTCACCCGCCCGAGAACTGGCGGGAACATTCGCCAAGTGATCGGCCACATGGCCGCCTGGTCACGGGAACTACACCCGCGAAACCCCATCCGGTCCTCGGCGAGAAGTGCCGCACGCTGCGGCAAAAATCCCTTTCTTCTCTCGGTTGCCTTTACTCCTAAGAAGCGGAAATCAGCGGCGAAAACGGTATCGCCGAGAAAAAATTCTGTCAGGCGAGTGAAGAATGATTGATAGTCTGGAAAACCCGGGGAAACAGTAATAGCTTCAACGATCTTGGAATTTGCAAACCGGACGCTCCCCTGATGGAACTATCACCGCACGAAGTGACTCAATTGCTACGGGCCTGGAGCGACGGGGAACCGGGTGCGCTCGAGAAGCTGATGCCCTTGGTGTACCAGGAGTTGTATCGGCGGGCGCGCCGCTACATGGCCCAGGAACGCACGGGCCACACGCTGTCGCCTACCGCCCTCGTGAACGAGGCTTATTTGCGGCTGGTGGATTCCGCGCAGGTGAGCTGGCAAAACCGGGCTCACTTCCTGGCGGTCTGCGCGCAATTGATGCGGCGCATCCTGGTGGATTGGGCCCGATCGCGCCGGGCGCGCAAGCGCGGGGCTGACTTGCGGTTACCGGAGTTCCAGGAGGCGCTGGCCGTGGCAGGAGGGCCGGGCGCGGATTTGGTCGCGGTGGATGACGCACTCAAAGCGTTGGCGGCCGTGGACCCACGCAAGAGCCAGGTAGTGGAGTTGCGCTTTTTCGGCGGGCTCAGCGCGAAGGAAACCGGCGAGGTGCTGAAGGTCTCGCCCGAGACGATGTTGCGGGACTAGAAGTTGGCCAGGAGTTGGCTGCGGCGCGAGCTGACCCGGGAGAGCTCCGATGGAGGCTGAGCGCTGGCAGAACATCGAACGCCTGTATCATTCGGCGCGGGAGCGGGAACCTAGCCAGCGGGCGGCCTTCCTGGAGCAAGCCTGCAGCGGCGATGACGCGTCACGACATGAAATTGAATTGCTCCTGGCACAAGCGGAGGAGAGCGGGAGTTTCCTGGAGAGTCCAAACCCTTGACATAGCAGCCAAGGCCTTGGCGCAGGATCAGGCGGGGCTAGCTGGTGCGGTAAGGCCAACCAATCCGGTCATTGCCGCAACGATGTTGCATCGGCGCGCACCGGGCAGGGTTGACTACGCCGGGATTCCAGGGGCGGCCAAACGCGTCGGTAGGAAGCGCCATCTTGCGGTTCTGCGCGAGGCCTTCGAATCCACCCTGGAGGGGCGCCTGGTCATGGTGTCGGTGCACGGCCCTTCGGGGGTGGGCAAGACTGCGGAGGTTGCGTGGTTCCTGGACGAGATCCGCGAACGCAACCAACCGGTGGTGCTGGAGGGCCGTTGCTACGAACGGGAGGCGGTTCCCTACAATAGGGTGGTTGACAATTTGGATCGTTATGTGCGGAACCTCCCCCGCGCGCAGGCGTAGGCATTAATGCCAGACCACCTTGCCGCCCTGATGCGCCTGTTTCCAGTGCTGCAGGAGTGGCGCGCGCTCAGCGATGCGAGTCCCGGAAGTTGAGCATGCGTGCGACCTCCAAGAGTTAAGGCGGCGCGGGTATGCGGCTTTGCGCCAGGTGCTGGATCGGGTCGCGGCCCGCCCGCCCGTGGTTTTGTTCATCGATGACCTGCAATGGGGAGACGAGGACCGTTCGGACCTGTTGGCCGATCTGGTGAGCGGCGGCTCCGCCGCCGTGCTTTGATTGCCTGTTATCCAAGTGAAGAGGCAGACAGCAGCCCGCTGCTGCGCCGGCTAACCGCGCTGCGCGCGGCGCCCGCAGCGGCGCTTTCAACGGTCGAGCTGGGAAGATCTCGATCCTACCCAAGCGGCGGAACCGGCTGGTTCACCGAAGGCTTCGACACCGCCGACCTCAGGGATGCCAAGGCATTGCTCGAAGAGCTGAATAGCGGAGAGGAAACGCACTATAATGTTAACCGCGCCCCGCCCGCGAACTTGGGTCCGGCGGGCGGGGCGCGGTGTCGGCTTGCGGTTCTTAAACTACTGCTGTTTGGTGCTGACCATTTCGCCGCGGCTCACGAAATGCACGCCGTCGGTGCTGCCGCCGCTAGCCTCCTCGGAGCACTGTATCCCCGCATACTTTCCCGTCCCCGAAGTGCAGACAGCGGTCCCGTGACTGGTGCCGGGTGGCCCAGCGATGAAATTCGCACAGGTGTCCGACGCACAGCAGCTGGCTCCCTGAGTGTTCAGGTCGATAGTCCCATTGGCGTACACCCTATGCGCGACTCCAAAGGTTTGGACACAGCCGCCGGACTCGTTTCCGTTCGAGTCGACGGCCCCGTTCTGATATACGAACGGGCCACCGGCGCTGAATAGTCCTATCAGGATTGTTACAGTATCGGTTTCCGTAAAAGGTCCCCCTGGTTCTGACTTTCCGGTTGCCGTGGTATTAAGCGTAACAAACGTGCAGTCCGGCCCTGCCGTTGTCGCATCGCAGTTTGCTCCCACAGGCCCAAAGGTCGTATTGGTGCTCTTTCCCGAGACAACGCTGTGGCTGAGCACCAGGTCTCGCGCGCTTTCTCCCTGCGCCGACCGTGCCGGCTGGGGCAATGTTTCAGGACGAAACTGGTGGGAAGATGACTGCCCGCCTGCCAGCGCGCGAACCACGAACAGGGCACCAAGGATAACTGTCAATGCGACGGTACCTGTCCATCGCAGCGATCTTGCTCTTACTGAATACATAGACTCTCCGTTCCTTTCGGATTTGAGCAAATGCACGCCAAGTCACATGATGGCTTGCGCGGCAATGCCGGGTCGGTCGGCCGCTAAAAGCGGCCAGCGGTTGGTTGAATTGCGGTGGTTGTGTGAAGCCCAATACGGAGGTGCACGGACCGAGGGCATATTCGCGGGCAAATCTCCTGAATTCCAATATCGGCGTGCCGCGTCGCAAACCGCTCGCGCGTCGGTTTGGTGGAACGGGTGCTCCCGGCTGGGTGTCAAGCTCGTTACCGGCGAGGATTGGGAAATAGGTTGTTTCGCGGTTTGATCGGACACGAGCACACCTCGCCGCCTGAACCCGGCGGGAAACCGTTCGCTACAGAATCGGTAACTTGGGACCACACTGTTTTGGTGGCTACAACCGGAGACCCTCCCGGTCTTTCAAGGAGAAGTGCCACCTGAAGCGACAACGCGCTTGTTCTCATCGTCACCACCCTTAAGAGGCGAAAATCAGAAGCGAAAACCGTAACAGGCAGAAAAGAGTTTTCTGTCTGGGCAAATGAGGGAAGGCTGATACTGTGGCAAACTCGGGAAAACAGTAATAGCTTTCAATAACCTAGGGACCTGCGAACCAGCCCACGCCGAATGGAACTACCACTGCACGAAGTGACTCAACTGCTGCACGCCTGGAGTGAGGGAGAACAGGGCGCGCTCGAGAGCCGAGGGCGCGGAATGGTTTCGCCGGAGACGGTGTTGCGGGACTGGAAGTTGGCTAGGAGTTGGCTGCGGCGCGAGCTGACCCGGGAGAGCTCCGATGGAGGCTGAGCGCTGGCAGGCTATCGAGCGCCTATATCATTCTGCGCTGAAGCGGAAAACTAGCCAGCGTGCGGCCTTCCTGGGGGAAGCCTGCAGCGGAGACGAGTCGCTACGACGCGAAGTCGAAGCGCTGCTCGCGCAAGCGGAGGAGAGCGGAAGTTTCCTGGAGAGCCCAGCCCTTGAAGTAGCAGCCAAGGCCCTGGCGCAGGATCAGGCGGGGGTGGCGGGTGCGGCAAGGCCCACCGATCCGATGCTTGGCGCCACGATCGCGCATCAGCGCGCGCCGGGCAGGGTTGACTACGCCCGGACTCCAGGGGGTCGACGACGCCAGCGGAGAGCTTCACGGAACAGGTAGATTCGAGCTCCGCCGGTACCTGGGTGCGGGGGGCTTCGGGGTCGTTTACGAGGCGTACGATCGCGAGCACGACGCCATTGTGGCGCTGAAAACCTTGCAGCAGTTAGGACCGGGCGCACTCTACCGCTTCAAGCAGGAGTTCCGCGCGCTGGCCGATATTGATCATCCCAACCTCATCACCCTCTACGAGCTCAGCGCGGAGGGCGAACATTGGTTCTTTACCATGGAGCTGGTCGAGGTGGATTTTCTCAGTTACGTTTCGCCGCCGGCCCAGCCCGCGGATTCTTTGCCAAGCCTTGATCTGGACCGGCTTCGGGATGCTTTTCGTGAGTTGGCGGAGGGAGTCCGCGCACTCCACCAGGCCGGCAAGCTGCACTGCGATTTGAAGCCCTCCAATGTTCTGGTCGAGCGCACCGGGCGGGTGGTGATCCTGGATTTCGGGCTGGTGGCGGAAAGTGACGCAGTCGCCCGCGCGGAAAATAACTTGCTGGTTGGTACGCCCGCGTACATGTCCCCCGAGCAGGCCGGCGGGCTGGAGCCGACGCCGGCAAGCGACTGGTACAGCGTCGGCGTGATGCTCTTTGAAGCGCTAACCGGGCGACAACCATTCCGCGGCTCGGTGCGGGAGATTCTGGAACACAAACGCCGGCGTGATCCCCCAGCGCCCGACGATCTGGTCAGCGACCTTCCATCCGATCTGAAGGAGCTCTGTTGCCGCCTTCTGTCGCGCGATCGCTCCGACGTCCCACTGATAGCGAAGTATTGCGATGTTTGGGCCGCGGCCCGCTCGGCACCGCTGAAGCTTCACAGAGCGTGAACTCCGTTCTCCTGTTTCCGTTCATTGGCAGGGAGCGCCACCTTTCGGTTTTGCGCGAGGCCCTTGAATCCAGCCGCGAGCGACGCCTCGTGACAGTCTGGGTGCACGGACGTTCTGGGATTGGAAAGACCGCACTGGCCCGGTATTTTCTGGGCGAAGTGCGCCAGCGCAGCGAGTTGGTGGTGCTGGAAGGCCGTTGCTACGAGCGAGAGGCGGTTCCTTACAATGCGCTCGACGGCGTGGTTGACGATCTGAATCGCCATGTGAAGAGTCTGACTCGAGCCGATGCGCGAGCATTGATGCCAGACGACCTTGGCGCTCTGATGCGCCTGTTCCCGGTGTTGCAAGAGTGGCGCGCGTTTGAAGCGGGTCTAGAAATCACGAACTTTTCCGACCTCGGGGAGGTCAGGCAGCGGGGATTTACGGCATTTCGCCAGGTACTGACTCGGATCGCGGTGCGCAAGCCCGTTTTGTTATTCATTGACGATCTTCAGTGGGGGGACGAGGACAGTGCGGATCTGTTGGCCAGATATTTGAGGCTCGAAGCGCGGCCCTGCTTTTGATTGCCTGCTATCGAAGTGAAGAGGCGGATACCAGCCCACTGCTGCGGCGGCTGAGGCCCTTGCGGCCGACGAACGGTAATGCGCGTTCGACAGTTGACCTTGGTCTGGAAGAGCTCGATGTTCCTCAAGCTACAAAACTAGCCACGACGCTGCTCCAACAAGTACCCTCTTCCAACATCGCTCAGGCAGACCTCATTGCACGCGAGGCTCAGGGTAATCCGTTCTTTATCAGTGAGTTGGTTCGTTACGTTCAAGCCCAAGGTGCGGATACGCAGCCGCTTGTAAGAGTACCCGCGCTGAACGAGGTAATCCGTGCGTGGTCTTCGCGTCTGTCCTCATCGACGCGGCGGTTGCTGGAAGTGGTCGCCGTAGCCGGACAGCCGGTTGACCTGCAAATCGCCAAGCGCGCCGCCCGGATCAGCGGTGGCGGTCATGCGGAAATCCAACAACTCCGTGCCGCACGCCTGGTCAGAACTCGCAAGACGGAAGGTGCCGAGCAGGTCGAGGCCTATCATGACCGTATCCGGGAAGTTACCGAGGCCGGACTTGATCAGGAGCTTCTCAAACAACATCACTCTCATCTTGCCACCGAGTGGGAAGAGTCAACTCGGGCGGGACCTCGGATTCTGGCGATTCACTTTCGCGGAGCCGGGATTCCCGGCAAAGCTTTCCAATATGCGGTCGAGGCCGCGCATCAGGCTGAGGCGGCGCTCGCCCCAGGTGGCGCCATCGAGTTTTATCGATATGCCCTGGAAGCCCTGCCCGATGCGATGCCGGAATCGCTCGAGCGTAACAAACGCGAATTGGGGCTATGGCAATCGGTGTGGGTGATACTTTTGCTCACCAAGGGCAATGCTGCGCCTGAAATGTTCCATACTAACGAGCGCCTTGCAGAGCTGGCCCAGAAAACCGGCAACCTCGGTCAACTTGCAAACACCGTATTCTTGAGAAGTATGACCACTTTCGGCTCGGGCGACCTGCCAGCCGCCGCTGCAATTGCCGACCAGGCGCTCGAACTGCCCTTCGCGAAGCCGGTTCCGGCACTCTCGCATCCGCGTATATGGCCCAGATCGTTATCCGCCATAGTCTTCGCGACCTCGTCGGCGCCGAGCAGCATTTCATGGCGGGGCTCAAGTTTTTCGACGACCCGGGTCGCAGAGGGGGTCCCGGTGCTGTATCCGAAACCGCCTTTGTCTATGGTGGATTAAACGCGTGGATGCTTGGCTGGGCAGATGTTGCCCGCCAGCGAATGATGCAGATGACCGAGGCTGTGGACGAACGCAACTCGTACAACACGGCGTGCTCGGTGTTATTCGCCGCGAAATTCCATCTCACCATCAGGGAATACGAACAAGCTCAGGTACTGGCAGCTCATGCACTCGAGCTAATGGAGAAACATCAATTCGCGATTATGGCGTCGGCGGCCCGGCGTATTCTCGGCGTTGCGGTCGCGCAGGAACTAGCAGGCGCTGTCGGCGACGCGCTTGAAAGCATCGAACAGGCGCTGAGGGTTGATTCCGACGGACGATCACACCGGCCGGAGACTCTCAGAATCAGGGGTGAATTGCGGCTCAAACAGCGACAAACGGAATTGGCCGAGGCCGACTTCCGCGAGGCCGTCGCGCTCGCGCAAAAGACCGGCGCAAAGGCGTGGGAACTGCGCGCGACAATGAGCCTCGCTGGCATGATCACCAAGCACGGCCGCCGCGAGGAAGCGCGCGCGATGCTGGCGGAAATCTATGGCTGGTTCACCGAAGGCTTCGACACCGCCGACCTCAAGGACGCCAAGGCGCTGCTCGAGGAGCTGAACGCCTGAGCGCAGCCGCTAGAAACACTGGCCTGCTGACGGCTGGATGGCTCGGGTTACCGGGGTGACTTGCTTGAGAGCTTCCGCTCCGCCTTATTTCGGCATCGCCTGCGCGATCAGCACTCCGGCGCGGGTCAGTTCGGCAACTTTCTCTGTGGAGTAGCCGAGGTAACGGGCCAGGACGGTTTCGTTGTGCTCGCCCAGGTAGGGTGTGCGGGCGCGGATTTCCACGCTGGCCCCGGAAACATGGAAGGGCGCCCGGGGCAGCGGGATTGGACCGACGCCCGGATGGTCGACCGGCTGCATCACGCCGCGCGCCTTCATCTGCGGATGGTTCATCGCCTCGCCGATATCGAGCACCGGGGCGCTGAGCACGCGATGTTCCGCGAGCAGCTTCAGCGGCTCATCGCGGGTGGGGAACGATTGCAGCCATTGCTCGATGATCGCGATCAGCTCGGGCATATGTTTGGCGCGCTCCGTAGGCGGGTTGAAGCGGGGATCGGTCAGCAGTTCGGGCTTCCCGATCGTATTGGCGAAGTTTTCCCACTGATGTATCAGCACGGTGATGATCATGTAGCCGTCCCGCGCTTTGAAAATCCCGCACGGCGTGGGACCGCTCAGGTGTGAGCCGGTGCGCATCGGATTGTCGGCGCCATTGCTGATGATGTAGCGCGCCAAGGCATTGTCGTGAAGATTGAACAGGCTCTCCACCAGCGAGATGTCGAGGTAGCGGCCCAATCCGGTCTGGGCGCGATTGAACAGCGCCGCGCAAATCGCGCTGAACGCGTGGATGCCGGCGTTGGCATCCGCAATCGACGCGCCGATATAGGTCGGCGCGCCGTTGGGATCGCCGGTCAGATGGGTCAGCCCGCTCATCGCCACCGCCATCGTGTCGTTGCCGTTCCGATAGCTGAGCGGACCGGTCTGGCCGAACCCGGAGATCGAGCACATGATCAGCCGAGGGTTCAGTTTGCGCAGGTCTTCGTAACCCAATCCCCGCCGGTTGAGAACGCCGGGGCTATAGTTCTCGATCAGCACATCGGCGACGGCGGCCAGTTCCCGCGCGATTTGCCGCCCCTCTTCAGTGCCAATGTCCAGGCAGATGCTCTCCTTGCCGCGATTTTCCAGCATGAAGATGCCGCTGAGCCCCGCCTTCTCCGGCAGATAGCCGCGCAGATGGTCCCCGTGTGGGCCAAACTCGACCTTGACCACTTCCGCGCCCATGTCGGTCATCATCCGCGAGGCCGTGGGTCCGGCGAAGAATTGGCCGAATTCGAGAACCTTTATTCCAGCCAGTAGCCCATCATTGGATTGATCCATAAACGCCTCACCCGATTCCTTGAGGGCTGCCTTTGCCCGCACGTGCGGCGCATGTTAGCGCCGGCTCACGCGATGCGCCAACCCATCGGGCGATTCGACGCCGCCCGGCGCGGGGTCAGATTTAGCGTCTGACCCCTTTGGCCGGAATTGTGGAAACATGATACTGATTCCAAATGAGGCGCGCCCTGCGCGGTCTCATACCAAGGAGGAAACCACCGCAATGAAGTTTGGGATATTCTTTGAATTGTCGGTGCCGCGGCCATGGACCCATGACTCGGAAAGGATCGTTTACGAAAACGCGCTGGAACAGGCCGCGTTGGCCGACGAGGTCGGCTTCGACTACGCCTGGGCGGTGGAGCATCACTTTCTCGAAGAGTATTCCCATTGCTCGGCGCCGGAGTTGTTTCTGACCGCAATCGCGATGCGCACCAAACGCATCCGGGTGGGCCACGGCATCATCGTCTGTGTGCCTGAATACACCCATCCAATCAAGGTCGCCGAGCGCACCGCGGTGTTGGATATCCTGTCGGGCGGGCGGCTCGAAGTCGGCACCGGCCGCTCCGCCACCTGGTGCGAACTGGGCGGCTTTCGCGCCAACCCTGATGAGACCAAAAAGACCTGGGACGAATACGTCCATTGCCTGCCGAAGATGTGGACGCAGGAACGCTACTCCTACGAGGGCCGCTCGTGGTCGATGCCGGAACGGGCAATCCTGCCCAAGCCCTATCAGAAGCCCCATCCGCCGATGTGGGTCGCGGTGACGAGCCCGGGCACCGAGATCGACGCGGCCGAACGCGGCATGGGCGCGTTGGGAATCAGCTACGATCCGCTGCCGGTGCAGGAAAAGAAGTTGCAGGAATACCGGCGCCGGATCAAAAACTGCGAGCCGGTGGGCGAAATCATCAACAACCATTGCGCCGCGCTGACCTTCCTGTGCTGCAATGAAGACGACAAGGTTGGAATCAAGGACGGCACCGCCATGTTCATGCATTTCGGCCTGCTGGCCAACCAGATCGTGATGTGCCGCGAAGCCTATCCGACCAAATCCTATCCCTCGGCCGGTCTGCTGCCGGCGGTACGCTCCCAGGCCCAGGGGCCGAGCGACACCGGCGGGGTTCCGCAGGGAGTGGCGATCGGAGATCCCGAGCGTATCACCAAGACGCTCAAGGCGTGGGAGTCTGCCGGCTTCGATTCGATTAACTTCCTGACCAACGCGGTCGAGATGCTGCCCCAGGAGCAGGTGCTCAACAGCATCCGGCTGTTCGGCAAGCATGTCATTCCACACTTCAAGCGCGACCACCAGCCAACCATCATACCGGTTAATCGCGAGGGTGTGGTCGCCGCGGGAGCACGCTGATGCCGAGGTTTGGAACACTTGATGTCAACCAGTTCGGTGCGTCGGCGCCGGAAATTGACGGCTACGGGACCGAACCCCTAAGCCTGAAGAACGCGCAGGTCCTCAACGTAACCAGCGAGATCTCAGCGATCGGGTCCGACGCGCTGCTGCCGCCGTCGATGAATCCGAGCATCCCGCCGTATATTCAATGCACGGTGATGGTATGTCCGGAAAGCCCGTGGGGCGCGTTTACGACCGGTGAGTTGCGGCTGGTGGGCCGAGCCGGATTTCGGCCGCGCGCGCTTACCTTCAAGACTTATATCGACAACCCGCAAGCGGGCGTGGAACTCGCGCGCCGATGGGGCTTCCCGGTGACGCCGGGAAAGACCCATCTGAGCGTGCGCCATGAGCGGATCGTGGTCGAGATCAACGACGATAAAGGGCGGCGCGTGCTGGACGCGGAGATGATCGACCGCGAAGGCATTTCCGGCAGCGACATCCAGTACGTGGCCAGCATGCACCTGGCGCACAATCGCGCCGAGGGTAAGCTGGTCCTGGTCCAGGTCGACCCGGACTACGTGTTTACCAAGGTCGAGCGCGGTCATTCGCACTTCATGGAGATCGACCAGGAGGCGTGGGGCAGCAAAGGTCTGATTAAGCCGACCAACCCGATAATCTCAACCTACGCGCAGTGCGAGGTCATACTCCCGAAAATCCGCTTCATCTGCGATACGAATAAAAACGCGCTGCTAAGCACGGTCAAAGTTGGGGGTTAGCGGCGGCGGGGTTCATGACTCCCTCCCATAACTGTCGGGCGGCTGCGACTTTGAAAGGTCGTCAGTCGCCCGACCTCCACCAACGACGACCTGGTCAATGGCGCGACAGGCTCCGCAACGCTTCGGGCGAGACTGTCTCCAGACCTCGGATGGGCGAAAGCGCAAAAGCCGAGGCGGCGGCAAAAAAACATACCATCGCAGATAGTTCGAAGGCCGTCGTATAGCTATTGGTCGCGTCAAAGACCACTCCTACCACCATCGGTCCTATTGCCATGGCCAGCGCGGACGCCATTCCCAGCAGACCCGACAATGTGCCGAAACGCTTGAGTCCGAAAAGCTCCGCCAGCACCACTGGAACGATGGTCGCGAAACCAACCACCAGACCGAAAAGCAATAGGAAGGCGCCGATGTAAAAGGCCCATCCAGTGCTGGCCCGGGCGCCCAGCAGAAGTAGGGAGGACAGTCCGAGCTGAATCGCCATGAAAGGCAGAACTTTGCGGCCGGTGAAGCGGTCGCAGAGCGCCCCCATAATTAGCAGTCCAACCCCGGCGGCGGCATTGATGAAACTCATGGCGAGTGCGGCGCTGGAGGACGCATAGCCGGATTGGATCAGGAATGGGACCATGTAAAAGAACGTGCCGAACATGCCGATCGTGGCCAACACCTGGACTGCGGCCAGAATCCAGAATTGGCGCGTCCGCAAGGCGGGGTCGAGATCAAGCCCGGGCAGGCTGTCGAGCTGGCTGGCCGGACCGGCCGCGACGGCGCCTGCGGGACGGGTTCGAATGAACGCAAGGATCAAGGTGGTCGGGACCAGCAAAACCATGATCGCCAGCGTGAAATATGCCGTTGCGATCGAGGACCTGAGCAGGCGATCGATCACCGGGGGCATAATCACGCCGCCCATCGAACCGCCTGCTATAGTAACGCCGATCGCGAAGCCGCGGCGGTCGCCAAACCAATTGGCAGCCACCAGAGAACCCGGAACGATCGAAGAAGCAGCGCCTCCCGCACCGATCAGGAGATGGGCAATAAATATCGGCAGGAAGGAATGTGCGGCGCCGGCCAGGAACAAGCCCAATGCCAGCACCAGCGCTCCGATCGTCATCACCACGCGCGCTTCAATTCGATCCAGGGCCCAGCCCACCAGGGGCGCGCCCAAACCCATGGTCAGCGAATAAGCCATCGGCACAGCGGAGGCCTGGGTGTGCTTCCATCCGTAATGCTTCATCAGAGGCGTGATGAAGATCGGAATGGTATTGACAACGGAGCCCAAGGTGCAGAACAGGGTCCCGAAAAGAGCGACGAGCACCCACTTGCGTTGACTTTCCAGGCTTCTCATCCGCGCCTCTTTCCGGCCACTTTTCCACCCCCGTCGCAGTGCCGAATTTAAGTTCATATCAATTGCGCAGCTGCCCCGCGATAGCGCCGGGCTGAAGCTGGTGCGCGCCAGCTTCAGCGACAGCGTCGGATCACTTCATAATCTGCGACAGACCACTGGGCATCGCGTATCTCTGAACGTTGGTGTATTCAGCAGGCACTGCGGAGTTCGCCGCCGCCACCATCTGCTGAAAAGCCAGGGAGGCATGACTATTTTGCAGGTCGTAAATCGTAGGATTGGCATCTCCTGGCGTTAGACACGTGCTGTTGAAGCCGTCGTTGACCGGGATTGGGGAAAAGCGGTTGACGGTCACCTTCCATGGTTTGAGCGAATTGTCGTAAAGGTCCACAAACAGGGGCGCCGAGGTTTCCTCATCGACGTAAAGTATTCGGATCGCGTAACAGTAGGATTTGGCGATCTCCGGCAACGGACGGATATCCAGCAAATAAGCTTTGCGCAGTTCCCACTTTCCCACTGCCGGCCTGGCCCAACCGGGAAGCCCGCTGGTCAGATAATTTTCAGGCTTCTGCCGCGCCTGAAGGTCATCGTGCACCAGCGCCAGTACCTTTTTTTCGCCGATCAGATTGGCGGAAAACGTGGTGGGTATACCGTTGAAACCGTCGCGATTGTCGTCATTGGTAAAGTCTGTCCCGAGTGCGGGGGAGCAGCGCGCCGTGCTGGACAGACGCAGCGAGCGGCGCAAAGAGGGCAGAAACACGTATATTTCCTGCGCCTTGGTTACGTCGTCGGGGAACAGCACGAGCTCCGCCGTGTACTTGGACTGTTCGGGTGAGAGGACTTCGTCATACACGCTCATAAAATAGCCGCTGGCGGCGGGGTTGTTGACCGGCACGTCCACATCGCTGGCGTGCATCAAGCGATGAAACACCTCGGCCGAACTCTCGCTGTAATGGTTGTTGTATCGATCTATCAACCA
The DNA here is from genome assembly GCA_035939115.1 of Binataceae bacterium (SeqCode). Lineage (GTDB taxonomy): Bacteria > Desulfobacterota > Binatia > Binatales > Binataceae > JAJPJA01. Next base: position 7,718 of record DASZGF010000073.1, on the reverse strand, counting down.
GACCAGGTACAGGTTGTAGAGCATGTGCGGCTGATAGTGGTAGTAAAAATTGTAGAGTATCTTCATCCCCGCGGATGGTCCGCCGGTGGGGTTGGGAAACGGCGTTCCCGCGACGTAGCCCTGGATTCCGAAGCGTCCGCCGCCCAAGGGCTCCAGTTTTGCCTGGCCGTTGTACTTCTCGGTATCGAGCGCGAATTGGTGCGGCGGCGGAATTGACCGGGTTGGTTGGACTTCGATCGCATAGTCAGCGCCGTGCTGGAGTTTGAAGAAGTACTGGCCGCTGTAAAGCCACTGCAAACCAATTGGCAAAAATTGCTTGTACTGCTGCCAGTTCTCAACCGTGATCGCGGTCCCCGGCGCGATGGTCTGGGGGGAATCGGCTTGCGCCAGAGCCTTATAATCCGCCAAGTCGTAACTGGACCCGACGGCGGCAGCCGCGCGTAGAGACCCGCAAATCAGTCCCAGCGCAAGTGGCAGCGTTGTCAGCGTCCGCGCGAATAGATGAGTTGATCGCTTCCGCATCCGAGTGGGCCTCCTGAACGTTTGTTTTACACAATCGCATCTAGTCCCACTGCTCAGGTGCGTCAAGGAGCGCGGCGTATTTTACTGCGGCGATGTGATCGAGGCCGGGCGCTGTCTCTTTTGTGAACGTTTTGTATAGAATCTAAACGCTGTGTCTAGTAAAAAACGGTTGCGTTCGAATATACTTAACTATCGCAAGTTAATTGCTCATATTGACCGTAATTAGTACTCAGGCAAAACCGATTGTGCCAGGAGACAGGATAGTCTGCCGTCGGCGGCGCTGATCCAGTCAGTAACTTCGACCTATGCCCACGATGTGGTCATACCGCCAAAGGTCCACTTTGTCTGCGGTAACGAATCCCAAACGTCGCTGACAAGCACAGTCAGGGTAGGGGGCCACCCTGATGTAGTTCGGCAAACGCCCCCGCTCCGAAGCAGCCTGGAGAGGGGGCGTTTTTTCAGGCGCCCACCAAACGTGGGCCGATGAATGGGATCTTGCGGATGGCCGCGCGGATCGCCGACGTGATTAGATGCCCGAGGCGATGGAACATGAGCGCGATTTTGTCGCTCAGGACCCTGAAAATACCGCCTCGCCCGACCTCTTTTTGAGTCTCGACCGGCAGGCTCAGCAGGGTGCGGTCATCCTCGCTCACCGTCAGGCTTCCGACCCTGGTACCGATCGCAACCGGCGCCACCAGATAGGATACGTCCAGACCGCCGCTCAGTTTGACCTTTTTCTCCTCGCCCCTGGGCAGCGTGATTTCCATCGATCCGGGCGGAGCCACCGCTACTTTGGGAGCATCGCCTTCATAAACCGGCAGCGAGGCGGGAATCAGATGGCTCCAGTCAGGGCTGACGTTGACGAAGGAGCGAAACGCCCACGCCAGCAGCTTCTCGGTTTCGGTGCGGCGCTTCTCGGCATTGGGCGCGCCCATCACGGCGGAAATCAGCCGCACATTATCCTGGTGACCGGTCGCGACCAGGTGAAAGCCCGCTTCATCGACGTGGCCGGTCTTCAGTCCGTCCACGCGCGCATCGTACAACAACAACGTGTTCCAATTGCGCTGCGTGATCTTGTCGAAGGTGAATTCTTTGACAGAGGTATAGTCCAGGGCACTGGGAAAGTCCTTGAGCAGCGCGGTCGCCAGTTTCACCATGTCGGCGGCGGTGGTGTATTGGTCCGGTTCCGGCAGTCCGTCGGGACTGGCAAAGCGCGTTTCGTTCAGCCCCAGTCGATGGCAATAGTCGTTCATCATCGGCACGAAGCCTTCTTCGCTGCCGCCCAGATATTCGGCCAGTGCCATCGCCGCATCGTTTCCCGATGACACCATCAGGCCGTAGAGCAACTGCTTGACCGGCACCTGCTGGCCGACTTGCAGGAACATTTTGGAAACCGTCTGGTCTATCGACAGGCGCCAGGCCTTCTCGCTGATGGTGACCCCGGTGTCCAGCGTGAGCTTGCCGTTCTTGAGCGCTTCAAGCGCGATGTAAAACGTCATGATCTTGGCGAGACTGGCCGGTTGCATGCGCACATGTTCGTTGTACGCGTACAAAACCTCGCCGGAGTGAAACTCGGTAAGCATCGCCGCGCGCGCGTCCAGCGCGAACGGCGCCGGCCCACTGCCGAGCACCCGGATCGCCCTGAGTGGCTCGACCGGAGGCGGCGCCGACGGCCTGGCGTAATGCCTGGCGACACTGGCCGCCGACGTGGTCAGCAACAAGACCGACGCTACGGCCCAAATCAGTTTCCACCGCTTAAATGCCCAAAGCATAGAGTACCACACCTCACGACCCGCATTGACTAGACATTAGAACCACGGCGGCGCATCGGCAAGGCCACGGCCGAGCAGTCCTGTGGAAAACCTCATGAATTTACACAGCCGCAAACAATTTTGGTTTTTCCGACGGCAGGTTGCGAGGCCGCCGCGATTAGCAGGGTCTCTGCACATGAAAGGCGTTGGCAAAGTGAAACCAGCCTAGCAGGGTGGATTCTCAACCACTGTCGCCAAATGAGTCAGCAACGCAACCGTGTGACTTTTTATGCATGCAGATGAAACGGTCAACTGTTGCCGTAACCCATGTCTATCAGTCGCTTTGCGCTCTTGTGCTACAGCTTGGCGCTAACTGCAACGCTTGGTGGGGCTTGACTTATTGGTACCCGGCGTGGTACCCATAGGTTAAGCTAAGTATAGATAATACTTAAAGTATTATTTTAGGTTTTATATGAGACGACAGAAAAGTACCCAAGCCACCACAGTCCTGAAGTTCAAAGACCGTGACCTCGCCACCCTTAAGGTGCCGGCGGATTACCTGGGATCACGCCTGGATTACTGGGACACCAAGCGTCGTGGCCTAGGACTTCGGGTGGATCTCGCTGGCCGCAAGGTCTGGTCCATCATGTACCGGCATAAGGGGGTCAAGCGGCGTCTTGTTCTTGGGGTCTATCAGGCACATATCGGTGCGGTGGTCGACATGAGTCTGGCGGATGCCCGCAGGGCTGCTGATGCCGCGTTCGGCGAGCTAGCGCGGGGCAAAGACCCAGCGGGTGAAAAAGTCGCGCCCGTTAGGCCTGCGGTCGACGGAGACACGTTTTCAAAGCTGGCGGCACTATATATCCAGGCTTGCATACAAACCAAGCGTGAGCGGACCTGGCGGGAGTACGAGCGCACCATAAAGCACGACCTCTTGCCGGTTTGGGGGAGCCGGCTAGCTCGTGACATCAGCCGCGCCGACATCAAGGCCGTGGTAACCGGGATTCAGAACCGCGGCAAGGCCTCGATGGCGAACCGTCTGATTGCGACCATCGGCGGTTTCTTTTCCTGGTGCGTCAAGGAGGAGCTGTTGACGGTCCACCCGGCCCACCATTTGGATAAAACTCCGGAGCTCCCACGCGAGATAGTGCTCTCTGACAACGAGCTCCGAGCACTGTGGCAGCGGCTTGATCACGAGCCGGTTCAAATAGCGGCATACTTCCGCCTGTGCCTGCTGTCGGCACAGCGTCGGAGCGAGGTATTGGGCATGCGGTGGCCCGAACTCGATCTCAAGACCGGCATATGGGCGATCCCACCGGAGCGCACCAAGAACAAGAGACAGCACAAGGTCCCGTTGGTGCAGCAAGCCTTGCAGATCGTCCGGACGCTGCGCGGTATGGCGCCCGAGGACGATGGATTGGTCTTTACGGAGCTCGCCAGTGTGGATGCATGGGTCAAGAAGTTACGCCAAGAGGGTCTCAATGCCCGGCCGCATGATCTTCGCCGAACAGCTAGCACGATCATGGGCAACGCTGGCGTGCCCGAAGAGGACATCGGGCGCATCCTGAACCACACTCAAGGCGGTGTAACCGGCAGGCACTACAACATGTACCCATATGAGCGGGAGAAACTAGCGGGTTTGCGCAAGCTCGATAGCGCCGTCAAGCGTATCATCGAAGGCCGCGATCGCCAGGACGAGAAGGTGGTGGCGCTACACGCCTAGCGCGTCTTCCGCGAGTCCTTTTACCGCTCCCTGTCCTTCAGGATCTCCAGCGTATCATCCCAGTCGCTGACAAATTACCGTCCGGACGAGCTCCAGCGGCGCATTCGGAGGCGGCACTTTCGCTTTTGCTAGCTTTGTGCTACAAATTGTCGCATGAAACCCCGCCACGCCGCCGCGCTCGCCCTTGTGGGTTGGTATCTGATGGCCAGCGCTGATCCCAGCCTGCCCTTAAGTGCTTGGAAGAACCTTGGAAGCTTCGATACGGTCACTCAATGTAACGAGAGCGAGCTTCATTGGTACCAGCATCTAAACGACATAGACCACTCTTGGAGCGCCAAAGGTTATCCTGGCTTGGCGCAAAAGATCGTAAGCTCGCTGCAATGTGTTGAGACCATCGATCCGCGTCTGGCGCGATAAATGGAACCCAAGAGCCCTAACCTAAGCGCAGAATGCAAAAAGAGGCCCAAGGGCCGAAACCCGAATGTCCAAGTCGTACACATTCAGATGCGCGCCCAGGGCTTTCTGGTTTATAACGCTTGAATTGTGTAGGGTTGACGTGCAACGGGACCTGCGTCACCACTACCTGGCCGAACAACACTGGTTGCGCGAAAACAGCGTGCAACACCCGCCGGGAGCGGAAAGGCTAAAAAAAACTTAATGGCAACGGGGCCAGAAAATGGGAGAATTTCTATGAGGCAGGATTGACGCGTGCCAGACCCGAAGCAAATTAAACTCGAACTGGCTGTCTTTGCGTGCTTCCTGGAAGCGCACCCGTCTTTTGCAGGCGAGGTTGAGTGCTATGGCCCAGGAACCAAAGACAAAGAGATAGCCGATATTGCCGCCAAGTTGAAAACCGGGGGCTGCATCAGCTTCCAGCTTGGCCGATGGCTTCATGAGCCACAGATGGAAGAGGCCAAACGAAAGGAAAAGCAGAGAACGAAGCTTCACGGGGCTCTGCTTCCCTGCTTGGAGTACAAGCCCCGTAATTTTGCGCACGTCGCCGTCGCCATCGGAGACGCTAATTTCGATCACCGAGATGGTGATGCCCTTCGCGGTGAGTTCTTGCGCATCGTCTCAGATGTTGAAGCAGGCTGGCACAAAGAACGATTGAGGCAAGTTTACGGTTATCCGTTAACCGGCTTTGCGGGATATCCGACAGTCGGCAAGTACATCCGAACACACCACTTCTGGCCGCAGCACTCTCCCAGCGAAGGCGTGTTAAGCGAGGCGCTGGGATTGCAGGCTGTCGACGGGCGACGGGCAGACCCTTGGATTGTATTCACGTTGAAGGAAGGCTCGTCGTATTCCTCAGAATTGGCACTTCAGGCTCTTGACAAGATTATAACCAAGAAAACCACCAAGTACGATCGTCACCAGACCGGCGATCTACGGCTCATCATCTATTACGACGAGGCTGTGCTTTATAACACCCCATACGAAGACCAAAGGCACGAGACGTTTGCGGACATGGCTCATCAAGCTAGGCAATTCCTTATGGGAAAGGATGTGAGACCCTTCGGGAAGATTTATCTACTACGGGCGCTGCGGCCTGACCCCGAAGCCTTCGAGATCTGGCCGACGGTCGGCCAGTGCCGATAAGGAGTAACAAGCCAAAAAAATAGCCGGATTCCGGCTCTCCGATGGCGCAAATTCGGCACTGTTTTGGTTGATTATCAAGGCAACTTCGCCACTAGCGCATCGTTCGCATCAAATATTGAAACCTGAGCCGGTGAGGTGGGTGACGCACCGAACGCCACCGCGAGATACTGATGAGGCAGATCGTCAGGCGGGCTGAGTATGAATTCTACCCTAAATCCGCCTAGACCATGCCCACACCTAACCGACGTCCGCCAGCTCTCACCGTCAACAATGTCATACGGAAATTCGATTGTGGGTCGGCCTTTTTCATCGATGTATAGTTCCATCCCAGATTCGACGACGAATCGTTTGGCGTAGACGATATTTGCTGAGATGTTGTCCCACTCCAAACGAAAGGTGGGCAATCGGCGTTGCCGCCTCATCGCGATGACCGCAGCGATTAGAGCCACAATCAGGGCCAAATGGGTTTCGTACATGCGGTTTTTTTCTCCAAGGTGATGCGGCACTTTCATTCAGAATACCAGCCCAACCAAGGCGAGCGCGGCGGCGGGGTGGGCCTTCATTTGTCCTTCAGGCGCGGATCGTCGGTGGAGATGCAAACGGCCTTTTTCGTCGCGAGAGACGCCATCTGCGCGTAAACTTTCCGGTCTTTTTTTGCTATAGTGTCGGGCACGGCCAATGACAGATTCTCTTTTGCAGTCATACATTCAGCCGCAGAATCGTAAGATCCCATAATCTGCCAACTAGAAAGGTCGGGAGTTCCATCATGGTTCCAATAGCCGAACCCCCAATCATTAGGGGGTGGGTAATGGTACATGGTAGGAAGCATCATATACCATCCAACTAGAGCGAGCGCGGCAGCGTGGCGGAGTTTCCGCATTGTCCTATTTTTCCTTGAGGCGCGGGTCGTCGCTGGCGACGCATTGGCTCAGAAGCAACACCCTTGTCACTTCCCAATCGGGGTACCCGCCCAGTTGAGGACCAGCCACGCCCATCCTGGTCACGCCCATCTTGGCGTGCTCACATTCTGCAGCAGAATCGAAGCTTGCAATGTGAACCCAGTTTGAGAATGTGTGAATGTTCGCGTTAGGAATTGGAGCGTGGCCGGGCAGAGGTACCATCAAGTACCACCCAACCAGGGCGAGCGCGACGGCGTGGCGCGGCTTCATTTGTCTTTGAGGCTCTCCCGGCGCAACTCGCGCCTAGTAATTGCCACCAGTCGGTCCCGCGCCCACGTGGACACGTCCGACTCGGGCGTGGTGGTGAGCGCCTGCAATGGTTGGTTAAGTTGAACGCCCAGGGTGTCCTATTTGGCCAAGCGCGGGTCGTCGGTGGCGATGCATCTGGAGAGCTGAAAGAAGGCCTCCGTGCTCTGATTCGCTAATTCTCCGGTAATATGGTTAGAGGGGTCCGCGAAAATCTTGTTTTCAGCCTTTTCCCGTTCCGTCAACGGCCTGTCCCGGTATGCCTGACAATCAGCCAATGTCTCGAACTCACCTCTTTGGTGCCATTGCGAAAACGGCTCTGTTTGGAAGTCCGGGTCCGGCCACAACTCCCACTGCTCGCACTTTTCCCTTTGTACCTTGAAGTCGTCGGGTTTGGCGCGCCACTCGGCGATGAACGTCAGTACCCGGTCGAACGTGCTTGCGAATTGGCCATCACAAGCTGCAAAAAAGTCAGCGTGGGACGGCGGCATCATCAGGTACCACCCGGCAAAGGCGAATGAGGGCCCCATCAGGTACCACCCGATCAGGGCGAGTGCGGCGGCGTGGCTTCCGTTCATGCTACTATTTGTAGCGCAAAGCTCGGAAAAGCGAAAGATGGGAGCGTCGTATTCACCGACGCCTTGACCGGGGGCTGTTCACGCGGCCTGGACGACCACTAGAATGTAGCTCGACACCTATTTTACCGCGCCGTCGTCGGCCTTCAACGCACCATCCCCCGGTTAATCAGCCTTCGTCAGTGTCGCAAGCGGGAAAGTACCAGTCTCCCTCTTATCTCCCTTGAACCAGAGGCAATGGGCCCTGTCGCCGTCGATTTCTTCGATGGTCATTAAGGGCCCGCCACTTTTTAGCTTCACAACATCTCCGACCTGGAATCCGTCGGCCATCTCTTAACCTCCC
>DASZGF010000072.1:0-1649 GCA_035939115.1 Binataceae bacterium (SeqCode) | reverse complement strand
CCATACAAGTCTCGTGCGAACCTGAAGACGACAACTTACTGCATCATCTCCGATGGCAACAGGCTCGCGCCGATCAGGCTGACATCTTCGCCCACGCACATGCCTTCAGCACCTGTATTCGGCCCGACTACTTCGCCTGCCCCGTCACGTCGGGCCTAGTCAGGTTCGCATCGGACTCGCCGCTGGAGGGAGATGGATTCGAACTATGGGTCCCCCGTGTGATGGGCGGGCGATTCAGGACGACGGGTACCAGCGGCGATCGCGGTTTTCGAGGGAGTTTTTGTGACGCTCTTTTCCTCCGTCGCTGCGAACTCGCTCGGTATTGCGCGTAAGGCTCATCCCGTTGTCCCAGGTCCATCAACATATAAAACCTGAAATTGCCGTGAAGGCTCGATTTTTCGGAAACGGGCTGGTTTGCTCCCGTCATCGCGCTCGGCAAGTCTCCGCTTCACCAGGTAGGACAGGTGCGACGAGACTTCCTCGGTCGGACGGAACGGCGGGCGCGGAAGCCGGGCGGCGATCTGCGCGGAAGTGTGCCAGTCCTCAGAAAGGACCGCATGGACGATGAGATATTTCGGGTTGCGGAGATCGTTGTAGGCGACGGTCATACTGGCCCCGACAGCCCGAGAAAAACGCTGCCTCCGCCGCGCCTGTCATCTTTCGCGAACACCGCCCCGGTGACGAACCGCCCATCATGGCCATTATAATGCATAGCGTAGATCCTATCATCTCGGAAATATGCGCGGGTTTCAACAGGTGAGTTCTGCGCAAGTTGGCGCTTGTAATGTTCCCACTGGCTTTCGATATTTAAAAAGTCAGCATATATAAACGTTTAGTTTTTTGAATTGGTTAACGCAACTGACATAATACTGTTACCACGCAGCGATTGACGCCCTGCATTTGCGGCTCCCATCTCGAGCGTGATCAGGCCCTCGTATATAGAACAAACCATGAATCTGTCAACGGTGTCAAAAAAAAGCGGGCCATCGTTGTTCCTCGATCTGAACGCGTTAACGGTTCTGACGAGGAGCCGCGGTGCGGATGGCGCAGAACCCTGCTGCCCTTCACCCCGATCGGCCAAAGCGTCCTCGTCCACATCGACCGGATCTGGCCGCCACACCTGGTGCAATCGAAAGGGTTTCGCGCGTGTCGTCGCCGGCGACAAATAGATCGGGCAGGACACTAAAGAAAGGCGCAGGAAACCTCGCCAACTCGCGCGCGGCATTGCAATTCTCCTTAATGATCCGGTAAATCAACAACCGGTGCTGAACTTCTGCGCCACTGTGAGTCGCCCGGTGCAAAAGGATGACATGCCGGCCGCCAGCACCGGGGTGGCAAGCCCAATCGAGAGAGGCACGGTCACCAGCCCGCTGCAGCGGGAGCGCCAAAGACGGCGCGTCGCGACCTTGCGGTCCCGTGCGGCGCGCCAATCATGGAAGTGCACCAGTTCTCCGCCCTCGCTCATCGGGTGGCCTCCCAAGCCGCGTGCAGCGCCAGCAAATCCTGCTGGTAGCGCGCGACCAGTTTTGAATAGCTGTTGCTGCCGCTGACCTTATAGTCGCGCACCGCAGCCCAATCGCCGGCGGCGGCAAGCTTGTGCAGCTCGTCGAAGCGCTTCTGGTAATGCGGGTTCGCCGCCGAGGTCACGA
>DASZGF010000071.1:0-1795 GCA_035939115.1 Binataceae bacterium (SeqCode) | reverse complement strand
CTGCTCGAGTCCCTCCTCCGAGGACTTGTGGGACCGCGCAGCGTCGAATCGGGCGTTTAGCGCGCTCCATCGCCGGGGACCTCCTTGAGCCGGGCCTTCAACCCGAAGAACAAAGCGCCCGACCAACGGTTGCCGGTGATCGCGCGCGACTTCGGACAGCGATCGGAAGGGGCTCGGGGGTTCAAATCAGCCTTTCTCCGCCAAGCAGGCAGCGATCTACGGCATTCTCTGGAGAACACCGCGAAATTCGCACAGGTGCGCGGCTTCCCGCAGCCGTGAGGGCACCGGAGAACGATCGTATGGAACTTTTTTGGGCCTATTCTGCGGATTTCTCTCCGCGGCGAGGTGACTCGGGCCCCTTCCCCGATGCGGGCCCCGATTTCGTCATTTAATCGCCGACCGCTGACTCCGTGGCCTCATGTTCGGCGCTGAAGCAGCAGCTGCTGGTCCTTCCAATCCGGCGGTAGCGCGAGGCGGCCATCCATCAAAATTTGCAGGTTTATCCCAGCCGGTGCGCGGCCTGCGGCGACCGCCTCGGCGACCATGGGCGAAATGAAGGCAAGCCTGGCCAGTCGCGTGACGTAGCGCTTAGGGAGCCCTTCGCGTCGCGCAATCTCGATCAGCGATTGGGAGCAGCCAACGCGGGCACCGGTGCGCCAAGAATCTGTGCTAAGAGTGGCGCAGTCGCCTTGCAGGGTGGTCGGAAGGGCTCGAAGCGGCCCGATCCCCGCTGCCGGGAGCCAACCGCCACTCCCAGCGTGTGTCAACTTGACGCTGGGCTCCCTGCCAGGCTAAAAATCGCATGTTTGGAAAGTCAAAAACGGAAATTCCGGTTTAATGGTATTAACTGTTCGAAAGCAGGGCATATTTATTGCTGGGGCGTCTGCGTGATGAATTCTGGAAAACGTGCGGTCTTTGCGGTCCTTCCCATTCTTTTCCTGTCTCTCCTCTTGACCCTATCCGGCTGCGGCGGCGGCGGTTCAGGTACGCCACCGCCAATCCCCGGCGCAACTGGATTGCAGCGCGTCAACCACATCATCGTGATGATGCAGGAGAACCATTCCTTCGATAACTATTTTGGCGCGCTGCCATATGCTCCGGGCTCGCCCTTCCACGCCGGGCCGTGTGCGGCCGGCGACAACCAATGCGTGGACGCGCTAACCTGCACCTCCAGCGGCGGCTCTCTCACTTGTAGCAACTCGAATCCTGAAGCCGACGGCTCCGCGGCTGTTGTCGCCTTCCATGATCCGCGCCTATGCGTCTCTCCCGATCTCGACCATAGCTGGGTTGGAACCCACCAGGAGATCAACGCCACCGACCCTAACAACAGCCTGAACGGGACCAACAACGGCTTTGTGTCGGTCAACGACCAGACTGAACAGATCGATAAAGGCGAGACCCCGATCGACGACGACACGATGGGATTCTATACCCAGACCGACCTGCCGTTCTATTACTCGATGGCACAGACCTTCACGCTCGATGATCGTTACTTCTCCTCCGCTCCCGCTCAAACCGTACCCAACCGGATGTACTTGTATGCGGCAACTTCGTTCGGGCATCTGGTCACCACAACCGGCGAAGCAATTCCGCCGGGAAGCGGCTACCAACCCATCAACGGGACTATCCTTGATCAACTGGATAATCAAAGCGTGTCATGGGGTGAATATGTCGACACTGGCGGACTGAGCGAACTGGGTATTCCATACGGCGCACTGTTTCGCTTTCCACCGACGCCGCCCCATTTTCAGACGGTGGACGATTTCAAATCGCAGGCCGCCTCGGGCAATCTGCC
>DASZGF010000070.1:0-1658 GCA_035939115.1 Binataceae bacterium (SeqCode) | reverse complement strand
CGCATCCGCGCTGAGTCCCGCGCGCCCGGTCGGGCGTGGCCGCCACAGAGCGGCGTGCGCCCGCTTCGCCAGGAAAATAAGCTGCTGATCCCGGCTTCCTTCTCGCCTGTTCGCTAAATCGGAAAAAGGGCGCGATCTTACCGGGGGCGCGCCCGCCGCAAGTGTCAGCGTTCGGGCTACCAGGGTCATGGCGGGCGCTGGGGGTTTACCCGTGCCTCGCGCCCGGGCGAAGGTTGGGACAGCGCCTTCTCGATCATGTTGGCAATTCACGGGCCATAAAGGCCACCGCGTATCGATGTGACAGCGGCCTTCGGAAGGTGTCCGCCACGCGTCCGCTTCACCCCCAGACGCAGACCTCATCGCGGACGTGGCGGAACGTCAGCTTCGTGCCATAAGCTGACTCATGCAGTGCAGCAACGGCACGCCGGAAATTTCGGACGCCCGTCGCAGGCCTGCAGTCGTGTCGGTGGCGACTCAATCTGAATTGCGGGACGCCAACGCACAGCTGAGGCCATGAGCGATTGCAGCAAGTTCAGTGTTGGGCATACGAGCCGCCTCTCGAAACGTTAGCTCCTGCTCCGCAATGTACTGGCGGGATGTGATGTCTTCCTTTTCATGGAGGGGAATAACATGGGCATGGGCGTGAGGTAGGTCTCCCCCCGTGAATAGAAATGCGACGCGAGGTATTCGATAAATGTCCTTCATCACCAACGCGAGTTTTTGCCCAAAAAAGATGATCGCCGTGATTAGCTCGGCAGGCACGTCATCGAAGTAGTCGAAATGTTGTTTTGGTATGATAAGCGCGTGGCCGGGTCTAATGGGGCACAGAACCAAAAACGCCATTAGAGCATCATCCTCGTAGATGACATGTGCATCGCTATTGTGCTCGGCGATTCGACAGAAAAGACAATCAGTCGTCATTTTGCTGAACTCGTTCAATTGTATGCGTCCCAAGAACTCACCCGGCTTCAACCGTATCCATCCGTCCCCTGGCAATGATTCAATATCACCGCGCGGCTTCCGCATCTGCTTCTCCAGGGGCGGCCGGCCAACTTCAGGCGATGACCTTCGCCGCCCGCAAGGATTCAAGCCGCGCCGCGTCGTAGCCGAGCAGCGCGGCGAGGATTTCGTCGGTGTGCTGGCCGGGGGTGGGGACGGGCCCGATGCGCCCGGGCGTGGCGGACATTTTCACCGCCACGCCGGGAACATGGATTTCGCCCGCCAGCGCGTCCGGCTGTTTGCTCAGCATCTCGCGCTCCCACGTGTGCGGATCTTGCGTCACTTCGGGGATGCCGCGCACTGGGGCGGCCGGGATGCCGGCACCGCGCAGCGTCTCCATGATGTCGGATACGCTGCGCTCGGCGCACCAGCTTTCCAGCAGGCGGCGGCGTTCATCGCCGCGGCCCACGGACGAGTTGATCGGTTCGGCGGAGCAGGCCGCGGGAGCGGAGCCGACGATCTGCATCAGCCGCGCGGCCATCTCGCGCCCGGCGGCGGAAATGACCACCCAGCCGTCGTTGGCGCGGTAGGGCGGCCGGCCGCCTTCGCCGCCTTCCTCGCCGGTGTCGAGATAAAAGATGCTGGGTATTTCGACCATGGTCAGGGCGGAATCGAGCAGGCAGCAATCGATCACCTGGCCTTCGCCGGTGCGATCGCGG
>DASZGF010000069.1:0-1552 GCA_035939115.1 Binataceae bacterium (SeqCode) | reverse complement strand
GCAATCTGGATTTGAGCGATCGTATTGCCGCGCTGGCGCTGGCGCATCGTCTTCCAAGCTTCTCCACTATTACAGTCTACGCTGAAGTTGGTGGCCTGTTGGCCTATGGCATATCGTTGCGGACGCTGTTCGTAAGGTCGGCATCTTTCATAAAAAGGATTTTGGATGGCGCGAAACCGGGCGACCTGCCGGTCGAGCAACCGACCAAGATCGAGCTGGTCATCAACCTCAGGACCGCACTCGGACTGAGCATTCCACCGACGCTGCTTTCGCGCGCCGACGACGTGATCGAATAGCGATGCTGGAGGTTGATGGCCGCACCGTCAGAACGACGCGATTGTCCCGGCGGAAGTCGCCGCGGCGACGGCACTAATTTCTGGCGCGCCTGAACTCGTCCGATTTCCAGCCGACGGCCAGCAGCTGAAACAAGGCGCGCTCGGCCTGGTATCTCGCCGCGAGCCGGGTTTTCTCCCGCCCGCGCGCCATCACGGCGCCGGTGTGGTCGTGTACTTCCCAGGCCCAGCCTTTGCGGCCGCGATCAATGAGCTTTAGTTCTAACATGGTGCGACTAACACGCAGGCAATATCTGGATTTCAAGCCGACGCATCTCTTCGACGCGCGCCTCGCAGTATTTCTCATAAAGCGTGTTGATCATCATCCACATCGTCAAAACCCCGTCTTTGCGCCGGACCAACGTTAGGCGGCAATTATTTCAGGATGGTTTCGTGGGCCCGTGGAAACGGCTTCGTCCCACGTGGATAAATTGTCTTCCTAAAGGCAAAGCGGACGCTCGATGGTCCAGCCTGGCCCAAGGGGTCCATTGATGACCCCGGGCCGGCCAAAGCCGGCGCGCCAGAGGCACCGCCACCACCCCGCCGGCAGCCCCCAAAAGCACGGTCTCACACACATTTTGGTGGCGGCTGGCCGCCGGTTTGTGACAGAATTAATACCCTTGGATGTCAGTTCGATTAAAGGTGGAGCGGCTGATGAGTTTGGACTGGCGGGCGCGGTCGAATTCCGTGTCAAATTCCTTGGCCTGGTCAAATCCTCTGGCCTGGTGGTGGGGTATGTTGACCCTGGTCAGCGGCGTAAATATCGCGGTCTGGTTCGCGCTCTACCACCAATTTCATGAACAGCCTGCCGGCAGTCTCGGCAGCACCTCCGGCATCGGGCTTATGCTTCTGCTCAGCGCGGCCTATGTCTTTGGCTGCGCATTCCGCTCGTTCCTTCCGCGCGCGGATGTTCAGCGGATCTGCCTGTTCGACACCTGGCTGTCGAGCGTTATCGTCGGCCGTTCGGTAGCAACCGTGGCCGAGATCTGCTTCGCGGCGCAGTGGGCGATCATCCTGCACCAGCTGGGCACGATGACAGGATCGGACACCACCGTGAACGCCGCCTGGGTGATCGTGCCGTTGATCCTGATTGCGGAATGCTTCTCATGGTATGCGGTGCTGACCACCCATTATCTGGGCAACGCCATCGAAAATTCGATATGGGCCGTCGCCTTCTTCGTGGTTGGGATTGGCCTTTGCCGGTTGCTGCCGGAGTTTCA
>DASZGF010000068.1:0-3030 GCA_035939115.1 Binataceae bacterium (SeqCode) | reverse complement strand
GAGAGGGTTTTTTCCACATCGATCTTGCCGTCTCCAACGCCAACGTTAACGCCTTCAGTGACCTTGCGCACCACGCCATTGATTTGCTTCAGGCTCAGTTCGCGCATCTGCAACGCCTCAAGCGTGAGGTCGCGAATGGTGGTCCGTATCTATTTGTGCTGCTTTACCGCCTCAGCCGCATCCTCGATCGCGTCGAGGTGGGATTTCACCTCTCCGTAGAATCGCCGTCCCTCATCCGTCAGTGCAAGCGAGCGCGTGGTGCGGTCCAGCAGTCGGACGCCAAGCCGAGTTTCCAGGCGTTTGATCGCGCGGCTGACCCCGGAGTCGGACGCCCTCCCAGATTCCTTGGCGAAAGGGAAAGGGCGCAGGAAGACCTCTGCGCCCCTTTTTTTACGTATGGAACGGCAAGCCCCGGCCCGTCGTGCAGACGGCGGCGGGTCGGGGAGCGCTGATCACAGTCTAAGCGCCAAGGCTGCTGAGCGATGAGCAGGCCACGCAGCGATGCCCACGCATAAGCAACAGCGACGTCGAGCGCTCGAATTGCTTGAGGCATCCATCGACGGCTGCACCGAGGCAATCATGCTGGCTTACGGATTCAAGGCCGAGGTGCTGGTTGAGCTGGTCAACGCTGAGCTCGCGACATCGACCATCGAGCGCTTGGTCATCGGCGGGCGCGGGGTCAAAGTCGTCCGCATGCGGATTACCGCGGCTGGCCGGGGGGCGCTCTCGAAGCTTCGATGGCCTTGATCTTTAAGCGCGGATCAGCAACGGCATCGCTGCCATAGCGAGCCAGCAGTTCTCGGCCATGTGTGCGATTGAGATTGCGATTGAGATATTGCAGAATTTCTGGGCTGGCTCGTGAAGAAGAGGATCACGCCGCATATCCCGCTGTGGGACATGAGTGAGTGCATCACGTTCCGATTTCGCCTTTGACAAAAAACACAACATTTTCATCTCCCGGGGGGCAAAAAGCTGACCACTACCGGTGTGTGTGCCGAAAACTTCATCCGCCAACACAAACCAGCGGCGTCATTTGCTGCCCGCTCAAAGCGGTGGACCTGGAGTGCCGCCCGCCCAGACCCGAAGGGCCCTCAAAACGCGCACATACGGGCCAAGAACAGCGAGGCGCTGCGCCGGACCGCCGCCGATCCAGTTGCCCACCGCGCCTACTTGCTCCGAGCCTCCCTGATCGACAGTGTGCGCAAACGCGCGGCAGCAGCGGCGTAGGGCAGCAGTGTCGTCCGGCAAGATTTTGAACGGATCGCCGTCCCACCCGCCACCGCCGTTTCATAACGGCGCGGGCCAGACCGACCGGCAGCTTTCACTCAGACGGGCTTATCGGCCGTGACGCTCGAACCACTTCGGCCCCGGGCCGCGCATATAGTGCAGCTCCGGTCGATAGCGGCGGTGCGACAAGGCGGCTCCGATGGCCCGGAAAATGGCCAATAGCATCCCCGATTCCCCACGCTATGTACCCACGCCTGTTGTGGCCGCCACTTTCGACCAACGCATGGAAGTTGTGAGGCGACAATGTGAAATTGAGCCGGGCGGAATTTGACGCGAGGGGCCGTGCGAGAGAGGGCTGCCACGCTCAATGGATCCCTGAGGATGCAGTCAGCTGCGAACCAGTCTCCGCACCAAATTCCCTTGCTATACCGGGTCTACGCGACGACCCGAAAATCGTCGGGCGAGATGATACGAAAGTTGTCGGTGATTCGGTCGCGAAAGCGGTCCCATTTTTTGGGAACAGTTCGCCTAAGGAAGCGCAGGATTGCCGATCTGAATTGGGCGAAGGTTTCATAGCTTCGATTATTGGTGACATGTTCGTGCATTACGCCCCAGCATCGTTCGATCGGATCAAGATGCGGACAATAGGACGGGATGAAGTGCAGCCTGATCCTGCGTCCCGGCTGCCCCAGCCACTCACGCACCAAAATCGCGTGGTGGTAGGTGGCGTTGTCAAGAAAGACGTAGATCCATTTCTTTCCCGAATAGGTGGCTTCGATGGCGACCAGCAGTGCGATCAAGCTCATCGCGTCAATCTTCGGGGCCTCCAGCATCTGCGTCTGCCCGGTCTCCAGATTGATCGCGCCATGGATGTTCAGGCGCTGGCGCCCGGTGGTCTGCTCGATCCCAATGGCCACGTCCTTCGGCGCCCAACATCCTGTAGGCCGCGCCTGATGCGTGGGATGTACCGCATCAACGAACACGACAGATTCATCGGGTTCGAGGCGGTTCAGAAGCTTCTCGTAGCTCGCGATGAAAGCCTGCTGCTGCGCTTCGTCAAGCTTGCGCGGCACGCGCTGCGGCTTGTGATAGACAAAACCAAGCCGATGCAGCAGTGCGATCAACCCAGAGTGGCTATAGCTAAGCTCATAATTCTTCCTAAGCCAGGCCCCAATCGCATTCGTGCTGCGGGGCAGCCGCGTCGTGACAAAGGCTTTCAAAGCCGTCTGCTGCTCGTCCGTCAACTGGCACGAACTGCCTTCATGGCCGAAATTCCTCAATCCCGCCATGCCCTGCCTCTGATAGACCTCGAACCACTCGCGCACCGTGTCGTCGTCCAACAAAAGCGCCGACCCGACCTCCTCGCAGTTCCAGCCGTCGTTCAAAAGAACAATCGCGTTCGCCCGCCGCGCCACCCGGTGCTCCACAAGGCCATCCCGCGCGACCGCTATCAGTGCGCCTCGCTCCGCTGCGGACAAAAATCCAGGGCGAATCATCAACCACACCCGAATCCACCTGGCCCCCAGTGTCAACCAACAGCTTCTCGGGTCTTCGTTGAGTCGAGGTATAGCAGGGAATTTGCTGCGGAGACGAGTTCGCATCTGACTGCATCATCAGCCAGCCAGACCGGTCTCTGTGGGCTATGTCCAGTTTGCAAAAATACGTGCGACATTCCCGAGGGTTAGCGAGACGTGCCGTAGTCTCTGACGCGTAATTTTATGGAGTTTCCGGCGCCACTGGCCAATTTCGCGCGCCAGTACCTGGTCGCCAATTTTCAATATCCGTGTTTTGTCTCCAGAGACG
>DASZGF010000067.1:0-3115 GCA_035939115.1 Binataceae bacterium (SeqCode) | reverse complement strand
CAGAAGCATCTCGCAACATTTGCTTGATGCCTGTTTGACGGCATACCGGGGCAGAGGCAGAGGAGGCGCGCTGTCCCCGCGCGAACGGATGATCGTGCAGCTCATTGCGGAAGGCCACGGTAACAAGCAGACGGCGGCGATACTTAATCTGAGCGTCAAGACGATCGAAAGCCATCGCGCGACGGCGATGCGCAAGCTCAACGTCGCCTCGACCGCAGCAATTGTCCGCTATGCGGTCCGCAACCAGCTGATCGCGCCGTAAAGAACGCGGCGCCTGTGTTTCGATTCAGGCACCCAAGGCCGCTGGTGCGCTCGGCCACTATGGCCCACTTATGAACCCGCGAAGTTCCCGACAAGGGAACGGTAGCACAATGCGCCTCGCGCCGCGAGCCCAACGTGTTGCCACGAAAGACGTGACGGTTCACCCGCGACCTAATCCTGGATGAGCATCAAATAAAGCGCGATGGTCCAGCACGCTGTGCTTAGGCCAACGCCTTTTTTCGCGCGGGAAGGTCTCATGATTTGCCGCCAGGGTATTATCAGGGAAAACCTTAACCGCCTATCAGGGGGAATACTTAGCCGAAAAGTGTAGTGGCCTGGTTCAAGTCGTCGGTGCATGCTGTTCCTACCGATTGGTCGAGTAGGAGGACTGGCAATGAAATATGTCCTGACGTTATCTGCCGCTTTGATGAGCGTAGTCGGAGGGATCGCGGTGCTGACTCCTGAGCCAGCGCAGGCTGTGGTGTACTGTACATACATCGATTATCCGGCGAATTGCGTGGCAAGGCCTGGCGTTCGGCTCGTCGCACGTCCTGCAGCACGTGCCGCGGTACGTCACGGTCACGGCGTCCATCATCGTGGAAATGTCAATGGCGGCGTGAACCGCGTCGGTCGCCGCTAACATCACAGGCGGCGCGCACACCGGAAGGGCCGGGCGATGGCGGAGCGACTCTCCGCCACACCTGTTTTGTCCGAGCGCTCGGCGTCAACGGCGCGTCCACATAGCGCCCGCGCTCTCTACGGCGCGATCAGCTGGTTGCGGACCGCATAACGGACGATCAATGCTCACTGCGACCCATTTCGGACATCGCGCCGCACAGCAGAGTCCTGCGCCATCAAGTACTCAACTAAGCCCTCCTGGGCCGAGACGATACTTAGGTCCGATAGAGATAGGGCCGCTCAGAGCGAGCGGCCCGTTGTCTGCCCGGCAGGGGAACCGGGGCCTGAACGCCGAAGCGAAGAAGATAAAGCTTCGACGATCAGTATCTCGCGACCACGGGGCCGCCCCAGTTGAACAAGTAGTTGATCCCCAGCTTCACCTCCTGGACATTGTGGTTGCTGGTGATCGTGTCGCCGGCAAGCGCCGGGATCACAACTCCGGGCAGCGTAAAGCTCCGGCTGCCCAGTCCGATGAAGCCATACTCGTACTACTTCGTGGTCGTCGGCGATCAGAATCCGGGTCACGATTCACCTGAGCGATGCCGCAGCCTGTCCGGGCCCGACAGCAGTCACTGCGATGGCAGCCAAGTCGGCGTACTCATCCGTTCGCGCCGGCAAAGCCACCGCGGTACTATCGATCCTAAAGAGAAAGGAGCGCCGACCTAACCGCCGAAGGCGAGCCGGCGTCCCTCAATTTCCCAACTGCGTCAGCAAGTCACTCCAGCGGCACACCTGCGGACGGCACGGCGGGCCGGCCCCGCATACGCGCCGCGATAATGACTGCGGGTTCTCACGCAGACCCCCCCGGCGGTGCGGCGCATGCCCGCTCCACATGCTTCGCGGATTTGCGTGACCGTTGCGTCCGGCTGGGCAAGCTGGACGGGCGGCGTAGCCTGTGCAGCTGAAGCCAAGGCCAGGGCAAACGAAACGGCGATCAATCGAATCATTAGTTGCTCCTTTTGCTAGACGGCCTCCTCAACACCGCATTCCGACAATCCAAGTACAGACACCTGCAACCTGCGCGCCGCGATTATCTGTAGCCTAACCACCCGCCATAGCCTGCATACCTGATGCTCTGAGCGCGCCAGCGATCGGCACGGGCCCACGTGCGGCCGTGCTCTCTTCGGCGGTGATGTGCCGCTTTACGGCGATATTTCTTCACCTCGGTCTCTTTGACCGCGCTCAGAGGCACCTCCGCCCTTGGCGGGTCCGCTGCGGGGCGATCGGTGGCCCTGCTCACCTCGTCAGGGTCCGGTTCAGCTGCAACCGCAACAGCATCCCGCGACACATTTGTCACCGGCAGCGGATCGGGTCTCGGTGCAGGCACCTCGGCTGAATGTGAAGCTTGCAGCAGATACGGTTTTTCCACCCTGGAAATCGACGCCGACGAATGCCTATGGACTGAAGGGTGCGATGGATCGCCCGGCAACCATAAAATAGCCAACGCAATGGCACCTACTGCTCCTCCTGAGGCCGCACTCATCACAAGCGATCCAACGCCAAACCGGCGCGACGGCATCAGTCTATCCCAGCCTAATGCGGTCAATTCATACCGAACGCGCGCTTTCTGCCATGCAATCAGCCGGCGGGTACCGGCTATTCGAACAAGAGCGACCTTTTCGGTCGGGGTACCGGGAAAATCGTGTAGGTCGTGGCCGCAGCCAAGATGCCGAAGCATGGCATCAATGCAGCGCCCTTCGTCGCTGATTTTCATCGACGAACTCACCCTCACGGTGTTATCATGTTGCAGCAATGGTTGCGGGGACTATTATTCTTATTGGTTAGGTACTACTCCCGACGTGATTAAGTATTAGTACCTAAGGGTATTCCCCATAAGCGAATGCGGCCTATTCCGAATTGTTATCTGTTCTGTCTTTTCTGCGGCTTTTCTTTGGTTTTAGAGACAGTATTTGATCTCTATCAGTTCAACTGTTGCACGCAAGACACGCTTCGCCAGAACTTTGCTCGGCAAGTGCGATTTAACCTATGATAGCAACGAATCACGCGTATCTTTTGACCAGAGGCGGCCCATTCGGGCCGGCTTGGTCGGGCGCGGGGTGGCGCCCATTCGGGAAAGTGGGGACACCATGAAAAAGGCACTCATCGCAGGGGCCGCCATGCTTGCGCTCGGGACGGGCGTTGCTGGCGCGGCTGATCTACCCGTGAAGGCACCGCC
>DASZGF010000066.1:0-7135 GCA_035939115.1 Binataceae bacterium (SeqCode) | reverse complement strand
ATGGAAGGTGGCGCTCAGCAACCTCGTGACCGTCCTCAGCGCCGCGGGCGGCAAGCCCGAGCACTTGGTGGCGCTGCGCGCCTACGTTACCGACATCGCCGAGTTCAACGCCGCCGGCGCCGCGATCGGCGCCGCGTGGGGCAGCACGCTCGGCCGGCACTTCCCGGCGATGACGCTGGTCCAGGTCTCGGCCCTGATCGATCCCCATGCCAAGATCGAGATCGAGGGCGAGGCCATTCTCCCGTGAGGCCAGACGGCGGCGAATGAACCCAAGCCTTAGCCCCGATTCCCGCCAATCGAGACGAAGGCCATGAGACAGGGCTCCGGCAACGGGTTGCGCCAGCGATGCCGGGTGCTGTTTTGAACAACGCAATCGCCCTGGCGCAAACTGACCTTCTGTCCGTCGTCCAGTTCCAGCGTCATCTCGCCACGAACCACGACACAATAATCGATGGTATCCGATGTGTGCATGCCGGGAGCGCTGCGATCGAAATGATCGCCCATGCGGGGGACCTTGTCCGACATTTCCTTGAGCCCGCTCTCGAATGTGACGCCGGGCGGCGGCTTGTAGCCTTCCGGCCGCCTGGGCGGATAGGAGATCAGGCGAAACATCGTGCCTCCCGGGCCGGGAAAGGCTTTCGTTCCCTCGAGCATCGGGTCCGGCTCCAGGCCGGTGAGCCGCGGCACCCCCTCGGTCATGTAGAGTTCGTAGAAGGTCAGTCCCGGGTTGGAATCGATCTCCACCACCTTGGGCGTGATGTCGAAGGATTTGAACACCGACTTGCCGGCTTCATCGCGGCCGGTCAGTGCCCGCTTGGGCGGCGGCAGGTCGCTCGCGTCTTTCGCCTCGGCGGGTCGTGACATCACAGCCAAGGCGCCGCCGCCGGCCAGCGCCGAAAGCGCCTGAAGCAGATGACGCCGATCGCCGTCTGCAAAGCGTTGAGAAGCGGACTCCGCGTCATTCGAGGATCAGCTCTTGATTCGGGACCACCAACGCCAGGAGAGCATGCCCATCCGTGTCCTCCATACCCGCTCAATCCATCGTTACGGGCATGCTGACATCAAGACAGGCCGCGAAACCATGCGACCTTCGGAGTGTAGCGAGTGTGCGGCGTAGCCCTGTCAGCCGGTCGATCGGACCAGCTTTCCGGGCCGGGCCCCGGTCTCCTCACCCTTCTCGAAGATCGGCGTGCCCGAGCAAATCGTCATGTCGTAACCGTCGACATGCTGCACCAGGCGCCGGCCGCCGGCCGGCAGGTCGAAGATCATCTCCGGGGCATGCAAGCGCAGCCCGTCGAAGTCGATGACGTTCACATCGGCCTTCATGCCCACCTGAAGCCGACCGCGGTCGCGGAAGCCGAAGAAATCCGCCGTCTCGCTCGTCTGCGCCTTCACCACATATTCCAGCGGCAGGCGCGGCCCGCGCGTGCGGTCGCGAACCCAATGGGCCAGCATCGTGGTGTTGAGCGAGGCATCGCAGATCACACCGCAATGCGCGCCACCATCCGACAGGCCGAGCAGGGTGTGCGGATCCTCGATCAGTTCCCGCACCACCTCGAGGTCGCCATGCACGTAGTTGGTGACGGGGAAATACACCATCCGCCCGCCATCGCCGCCGACCAGATAGTCGTAGCAGAACTCGGCCGGGGTCACGCCCGCGCGCTCCGCCATGGCGGCGATGCTGCTCTCCGGCGGCGGCTCGTAGTCGGGCGGATCGCCGAGCAGGTACATGCGGTCCCAGCGCGTCGCGATCTGGCGCGACAACGGCGGCAGCAGGTCGAGCAGCCGAGGCGAGGCCTCCTGCGCCAGGATCGTCCGGCGCATGTCGGGGTGGCGCAGCTTCGCCAGCATCGCAGGCAGCGGGAGCTTGGCGGCTGCGGCAAAGGCCTCACGCAGCGCGAAGGGATTGAGGGAGGTGCCGAGGCCCAGCGTCAGCCCCACCGGGCGTCCTGCGACCTGGGCGGAGAGCGGCAGGTTGTCGGCGCGGGCGGCGCGGACCCCGTCCATCAGACGGCGCCAGCGCTGCGGGTCATAGCTGCGGTCGGTGAGCAGGAACCAGACCGGCCGGCCGCTGTCCTTCGCCACCTGGCGCATCCAGCGGAACTCGGCGGCCTCGTCTTCGAAGTCGGAGAGCATGCCGAACGCACCGCGGCCGGCGCGACCCATCGCCCTGCCGATGGCTAAAAGTTCCTCATGCTCGGCATAGCGCCCGGGAACCAGGTCGCCGGCCAGCGTCTTGTGCTGGTCCGTGCGGCTGGTGGTGAAGCCGACGGCGCCAGCCTTCAGGGCCTCCTCCGTCAGGCGGCCCATGGCTTCGATGTCCTCGGCCGTCGCCTGCTCGCGGGCGATGGCGCGCTCGCCCATGACATAGACCCGCAAGGGGTGATGGGCGAGCTGTGCGGCGATATCGATGGTGCGCGGCAGTCGCGCGAGCGCGTCGAGGTAATCCGGGAAGCTCTCCCAGTCCCATTTGAGGCCTTCCGTCAGCGTGACGCCGGGGATGTCCTCCACGCCCTCCATCAGATCGATCAGCGCCTGGTGGTGCTGGCGTCGGACGGGGGCGAAGCCCACGCCGCAATTGCCGAACACGATGGTCGTGGCGCCGTGCCAGGAGGAAGGCGCGAGGACGGGATCCCAGGTGGCCTGACCGTCATAATGCGTGTGCACATCGACCCACCCCGGCGTGACGATCCGCCCTTCGGCCTTCACCTCGCGCCGGCCCGGACCTGCCGTCCCGCCGACCTGGACGATCCGGTCGCCATCGATGGCGACGTCGCCAGGGCGCGCAGGCGCTCCCGTGCCGTCGACGATACTGCCGCCCCGGATGACGATGTCGTGCATGGTCTGTCGCGCTCCCGTTTGCGATGGGATGACGAACTTTCCACACATCAATGCGCACTGGAAGGCGGAACTGCCGCTGGAAGCATTCGGGAGACGAGACTGATGCCGCTCGAAACAAGGTGCAAACGACAGATTGATCTTCCGCGCAGCAAACAGCCCGCCTCCTGAGGGCCTCGAGCTGTTGCCTCCCCTGACGTCCCGGCCACAAATAGGCTCTACTTCCAGCACGCCGGCCGGCTGGCCCGACCTCGCCAGAAGCCCGGTCTGGCCCGGCGGCGGCCCCAAGCGCTGATCAAGGAGCGGGTTATGGAATATCGGCCACTCGGAAAAACCGGCCTCATGGCAAGCGTCGCCGGGCTTGGGTGCGGAGGCAACAGCCGTTTGGGCCTGGGCCGCGGCGCCAGCTTCGACGACTGCGTGGCGGTGGTGCGTACGGCCGTTGATCTAGGCGTCAATTTCCTCGACACCGCCGAGGCCTATGGAACCGAGGAGATCGTAGGAGCCGCCGCCCGATACTATGACCGAGACAGGCTGGTGATCTCGACCAAAGCCATATTCAAGACAGGTGAGGATACAGGCGAAGCGGTGACCCGCCGAGTGGAGGCGGCGCTGCGACGGCTAGGCCTTGATTACGTGGACATCTTCCATTTCCACGCCGTCCATCCAGCGGCCTATGAATACCATCGTGATGTTCTGGCACCCGCGGTCATGAAGCTCAAGGACCAGGGGAAGGTGCGCCATATCGGCATCACCGAGACGAGCCCCAATGATCCGGAACAAAAAATGCTCGCTCAGGCGATCCAAGAAGCCCCTTGGGAAGTCACCATGCTGGCCTACAGCCTCATGAACCAGGGAGCGCGTCACAGGATCTTTCCGGTAACCCGGCGTCGCGGGATCGGCACACTCCTGATGTTCGTCGTCCGCAACATCTTCAGCAGGCCCGCCTATCGTCGCGATATCTTCGCCGCGTTGGTTGAACAAGGTCTTCTCGACGCGTCGATTCTTTCCGAGGGCGATCCGCTCGGGTTCCTCGTCTCCGAAGGCGCTGCGGAAAGCATCACGGATGCAGCGTATCGCTACGCGCGCCACGAGCAGGGTGCCGATGTCATTCTCTTCGGAACCGGCAACAAGGCTCACGTCAAGGACAACGTCGACTCAATACTCCGTCCGTCATTGGCGCCACCGATCATTGAGCGGCTTCACTCCTCGTTCGGACACCTGACCGGCGTTGGGCTCGACCGACCGGGCCCTGTCAAAAAGTAAACTGACTGCAGCGTAGAAAAAGAAAAAGCCGCCGGAAATCGGCGGCTTTTTCGCATTGGTTGCGGGGGCAGGATTTGAACCTACGACCTTCAGGTTATGAGCCTGACGAGCTACCGGGCTGCTCCACCCCGCGGTAAATCCATGCGCGATTTAGATTTGAAATCGTATCGGAAGAGGTTCCTTCGCGCTTGGAAGACCTGGCAGCGACCTACTCTCCCGTGCCTTGAGACACAGTACCATCGGCGCTGAAAGTTTTCACGGCCGAGTTCGGAATGGGATCGGGTGTTCACCCCTCGCTAGAGCCACCAGGTCGTCGAAGCGCAAAGGAAGAGGTCTAAAAGTCCGGGCAGTGCCCTCTGAAGGGCACAAGAAGGCCGGCAGCGGATGTCGACCGCTGCACGGAACGAATGAAATCAAGCCGATCGAGCTATTAGTACCGCTAAGCTGAATGCATTACTGCACTTGCACATGCGGCCTATCAACGTGGTGGTCTACCACGACTCTCAGCGAGACCTAGTTTCGAGGCGGGTTTCACGCTTAGATGCTTTCAGCGTTTATCCCTCCAGTACATAGCTACCCGGCGCTGCGACTGGCGTCACAACCGGTACACCAGAGGTACGTCCATCCCGGTCCTCTCGTACTAAGGACGGCTCCTCTCAAGTCTCGAACACCCACAGCAGATAGGGACCAAACTGTCTCACGACGTTTTGAACCCAACTCACGTACCACTTTAATCGGCGAACAGCCGAACCCTTGGGACCTGCTCCAGCCCCAGGATGTGATGAGTCGACATCGAGGTGCCAAACACCACCGTCGCTGTGGACGCTTGGGTGGTATCAGCCTGTTATCCCCGGCGTACCTTTTATCCGTTGAGCGATGGCCCACTCACGCGGAACCACCGGATCACTATGACCGACTTTCGTCCCTGCTCGACTTGTCAGTCTCGCAGTCAGGCGGGCTTGTGCCATTGCACTCAGCTGCCGATTTCCGACCGGCATGAGCCCACCATCGCGCGCCTCCGTTACTCTTTGGGAGGCGACCGCCCCAGTCAAACTACCCACCATGCAGGGTCCCGGATCGGGATAACCGACCGCGGTTAGACATCAAAGAACAAAAGGGCGGTATTTCAAGGTTGCCTCCACACTAGCTAGCGCCAATGTTTCAAAGGCTCCCGCCTATCCTACACATCCATTCTCTAATGCCACTGCAAAGTTGTAGTAAAGGTGCACGGGGTCTTTCCGTCTAACTGCGGGTACCCCGCATCTTCACGGGGAATTCAATTTCGCCGAGCCTGTGTTGGAGACAGCGGGGAAGTCGTTACGCCATTCGTGCAGGTCGGAACTTACCCGACAAGGAATTTCGCTACCTTAGGACCGTTATAGTTACGGCCGCCGTTTACCGGGGCTTCGATTCAAGGCGTGAACCTCTCCTCTTAACCTTCCGGCACCGGGCAGGCGTCAGACCCTATACTTCGCCTCACGGCTTAGCAGAGCCCTGTGTTTTTGTTAAACAGTCGCCACCCCCTAGTCTGTGCCCCTCCATCGAGACCGATGGAGGCCCCCTTATCCCGAAGTTACGGGGGTAAATTGCCTAGTTCCTTCAACACAGTTCCCTCAAGCGCCTTGGTATACTCTACCAGTCCACCTGTGTCGGTTTAGGGTACGGTCTATACGCTGGAGTTATTTCCTGGAACCCCTCCGCCGCCCTAGCATTCGCCAACGAGCTAGAGCCACTTATGGGATCCGTCACTTCCAGCAGGCCCAGGAATATTGACCTGGTTCCCATCGGCTACGGCTGTCGCCCTCACCTTAGGGGCCGGCTAACCCTGCGCGGATTGACCTTGCGCAGGAACCCTTGGACTTACGGCGGGAGCGTCTCTCACGCTCCTTATCGCTACTCATGTCAGCATTCTCACTTCCGATACCTCCAGGGCGAGTCACCTCTACCCCTTCGCAGGCTTACGGAACGCTCCGCTACCACTCTTTCGAGTCCGCAGCTTCGGTGCATGGCTTGAGCCCCGGTACATCTTCGGCGCAGGCTGGCTTATTTAGACCAGTGAGCTATTACGCTTTCTTTAAAGGATGGCTGCTTCTAAGCCAACCTCCTGGTTGTTTTGGCCTTCCCACATCCTTTCCCACTTAGCCATGACTTAGGGACCTTAGCTGGCGGTCTGGGCTGTTTCCCTCTCGACGACGGACCTTAGCACCCGCCGTCTGTCTGCCGTGCTGTACTCGTCGGTATTCGGAGTTTGGTTAGGTTTGGTAAGACTTTGGATCCCCCTAGCCCATCCAGTGCTCTACCCCCGACGGTAATCACACGACGCACTACCTAAATAGTTTTCGCGGAGAACCAGCTATTTCCGAGTTTGGTTGGCCTTTCACCCCTAATCACAGGTCATCCGATACCTTTGCAACGGTAACCGGTTCGGTCCTCCAGTGCGTGTTACCACACCTTCAACCTGCCCATGACTAGATCACCCGGTTTCGGGTCTACTCCGTGCAACTAGGCGCCCTATTCAGACTCGCTTTCGCTACGCCTACACCTATCGGCTTAAGCTTGCTGCACAGAGTAAGTCGCTGACCCATTATACAAAAGGTACGCCGTCAGGCTTGCGCCCTCCGACTGTTTGTAGGCGTTCGGTTTCAGGTCTATTTCACTCCCCTTGTCGGGGTGCTTTTCACCTTTCCCTCACGGTACTTGTTCACTATCGGTCACTGAGGAGTACTTAGGCTTGGAGGGTGATCCCCCCGTGTTCAGACAGGATTGCACGTGTCCCGCCCTACTCGAGGACCCGACCGCTTTCTACCCGTACGGGGCTATCACCCGCTATGGCCACTCTTTCCAGAGTGTTCCGGTTCTTACGATCGTGTCACTGGCCTAATCCGCGTTCGCTCGCCACTACTAGCGGAGTCTCTGTTGATGTCCTTTCCTCCAGGTACTGAGATGTTTCAGTTCCCTGGGTTCGCTTCGTCGACCTATGGATTCAGTCGACGATCATCCTGATGGATGGGGTTTCCCCATTCGGAAATCT
>DASZGF010000065.1:0-2382 GCA_035939115.1 Binataceae bacterium (SeqCode) | reverse complement strand
GCGGCTGCCGCAACTGCAATCGCAACCGCAAAACCGATCAAGAGGCCGGATCGAAAGTTCAGCGCAAAGAGCCTCGGCATGTTCTATCTCGCTTCTGGTTGCATAGCATGATCACAATTCCGGCTTCTGCCGGACGATGACCTTGGTCCCGACTGGAATTCGATCGTAGAGATCGATCACGTCGCCGTTGACCAGCCGGAAGCATCCGGACGACACGGCGCTGCCGATGGTCCTCGGCTGATTGGTGCCGTGGATGCGATAGACGGTGGTGCCAAGATAGAGCGCCCGCGCGCCCATGGGATTGCCGGGGCCTCCGGCCATGAAGCGGGGCAGGTACGGCTGCCGCTCGATCATTTCCGACGGCGGAGTCCAGTCGGGCCATTCCTGCTTGCGTGTGATGTGCAGCAGGCCTTGCCACTGAAAACCCTCGCGGCCGACACCGATACCGTAGCGCAGCGCGCGCCCGCCCGGCTGCACGACGTAGAGAAACCGCTCGGCGGTTTGAACGATGATCGTGCCGGGAGCCTCGCTGGAGCGATAAAGAACGACCTGGCGCCGAAACTGCGGCGGCAGTTGTTCATCGGCAGCATGGGGAATGACGCCCGGTTCATCGCCGATCGACATGTCCACGCGTTGCGCGAAAGCGTGAGACACCGGGGCGGCAAGGGACGCTAATAGGACGATCTGGACACAGAAGCAGAAGCGAAACAGCAGCATCGGGAATCCTACGTTGGAACTGAATCGTGCCAGCCGCATAAAATCTAATTCGTCCAGGATCGGCAAGCCCGCCGCGTCGGGTATCTTACTAGGGAGCCCCTCGGGGCTACTGTGAAGGCGTGGCCAAACTGTGAAGGCGTGGCCAATCGCAACTGCCGCAGCGCAGAACCGGCATCATCCTGCGCGCGCAGCGCAAGCATATTGGCGCGTGCTTCCCTGCTCGGCAGGTCCCTAGCCCTCGATCTCGGCCAGCTTCGCCCAGGCCAGCCACTTGCGCCAGCTCTCGCCGAGCTGTGCCTGCGCCGATTCGAGCGTCGGCGCGTGGCCATCCATCGGCATGTCCGCCGGCATGCCAAAAATGCCGGTGATCGCCCAGAACCACTGGAGATGCGCGGGCGCGCCGCGTTCTTCATAAATCCGACCCACAGCAAATTCGCCACTGAAGAGGGTGTAGTCGCCGCGGTCTTTGTCCAGCGGAGGGCCAAGGCCGGTCGGGCGAAGCGCGAGACCCGCGCTCTGCTCCCTACCGCGCACTTGCCGCTGAACGTTCTCTCCAGCGCAGGGAGGCAGCCCCCTCGAGTGAGACCTGCTGGCCCGCAACAATCCGGCACCCGCGCGCTTCATCTCACGCACCGCTCGGCCGCCAACTTCTTTTGCCGCAAAGTCGAGTGCAGCGAGCGCGCGCCGCGTGCGATCAACTCTCCGGCCCGCTTCCCGTATTCCACCGGGCATGTCGCGGCGGTTGTGTCGCCCAGTGAACCCGCCGGATCGCTCTCGCAGCCCAGGGCACCACCCGTTGCTTGCGCCTGCGCGGCAAGCCTCAGCCAGCGAAATTGCAGATTTCGGCAGTAGGCGACGATCTCTGGTGAACACGCCAATCGTGCGCGTCGCGCACAGGCGGTAGCCTGATCCTGACAGTAACTTGCATACGACATGCCCCAGCCCTCCTCTTCACAGCGCACAGGCTGCTCCGGAAGGCCAATTCGTTTCTGTGTGGAATAGGTCCACCGAATAATGCGATCGCGCCGAACTGTGGCATAGCAACCACAGCGAAGGGCAAAGGAATACCTGCACACCTCATCAGCCGCGCTCGCGTCGTAAGCGGATACCGCGCGCGTCGCGTGACTCGCGCAAGCGCCTTGACGCGGCTTCGGCTGCACGCGCCTCTGCAAGGTTTTAGACAGCCGAGCTTGCCAACCTCAACTGCGAGATGGGCGCAGAAACAGTCGCTGGAAAAATCCGCCCTCACAACGACGCGCGTTGCCGGCGAGCTCCTGCGCGGCGGCGCTCTGTTGCTTTTGTTTTTCTATCTTAAGACGGGCGCCAATGAGCTCGTGGACCTTATAGCGAGCCTGAAAGTGGCGCTTGGTGAATTCCTGATAAACGTCGTAGCTCGGATTGGCGTCCCAAATGAACCGCGTGATTTCTATGAAAAGCTCGCTGTTTCTTCTGAGTCTGGGATTGCTGGTCTCCAGGAGCGTGAATGCGGCGCGGCGGACGCGCGCGTCCTTTGAACGGAGCAGCTTATACACATGTGATTTCGACAGTGCGCCATGTTTGACCATGATGGTCTCCCCGGAGGAGACCTTATAGCGCAAAGCTTCCATCATGGCGGACGGCTCTCACACTTATGGTGTCTAGAGTCTTATTTGCCGGCACACGCCG
>DASZGF010000064.1:0-7005 GCA_035939115.1 Binataceae bacterium (SeqCode) | reverse complement strand
CGAGAGAACTGCCCACTTGCCAAGAGCCTGGTCGTCAAGCGAAATGTCGCTGTCGTCAAGATTTTCCTTGACGCACACTCTCCATTTCCCGCAACCGGTCAACCAAGAAATAAAAGCTGAGCTGCCGGGCCAGGTGTTGACGAGCGGCGGTTTTACCACATACCAGCCAGTGGTCTCCGCTTCAGCGAAGGCGCTAATAAAGAAACGCGACTCGACCATGGAAAGGTACAGTGCCGCTATCAGATACCGGCCCATAAGCGCGAGTGCAGCGCCGTGGCGGAGCTTCATGCTACCGTTTGTAGCGCAAAGCTGACAAAAGCGAAAGGGTGAGACGCCTATCCAGCGCCCCGGCCCTTGAGCTTTCCTCGAATATGAGTCCTCCGCTTTCCAACGCTTCCGCACCGCCCCTGCGTTTTTATAGCTCAGGGTAGGGGTTGGTACCGTCCGACGCGATCCGGCGCGTCCTGCGGGCGTTTGCGGCGGTCAGGACGCGTGCAGCGCCACAACCTTGTCGCCCCGGTGATCGCGACCCTCAACGATCGCCTTGACGGCGCCGTCCAACCGGCGCAGGGCCCGCGCCTTCTCGTTCTGGTAGTCGTGCTTAATATAATGCTTCGACGCCATGCCGGGCTTGGCGTGGTTCAACACACACCCAATATCAAACTCCGTCACGCCAGCACGCGCCATCAGGCTGCTGGCCGTCCGGCGCAGATCATGCGGGCGCGGGTTGACGCCGGCCGCCTGGAGCCTTTTGATCACACCACTGAGCGATCCGAGATCGGTAAAGACCCTGCCGGGCACCGCCGTATTTCGAAGCGCCTGCACGATCGCCCAAGCCTCGCCGACCAACGGTACCGCATGCCCCCTGTTAGCCTTCGTGCGCGCGGCTGGAAGCCGCCACTGCGCCTCCTCCATGTCCACCTCGCTCCACACCATGCCGGCAACCTCGGAGCGCCGCTGCCCAGTCAGCAAGCAGATCCGGAAGTACGCGGCAACCTGCCCCGGTTGCCGATTGAGCGCCAACCAGAGCTCGCGGATCTCCGGATCGCTTAAAATTCGCTTCGGCGGTGTCTCGGGCGTCCTGTCCAGTTTGGTTGCCGGGTTGATCGCTAAGAGGCCTTCTTTGATCCACCAGCCAAACATCGCGCCGACCAAGGCAGCAGTCCTATTGGCCATCACGGTGCTGCCACGCTGCTCGATGGCGCCTATCACGGTCTTGACGTCGGCCCTGGTTAGACTGGACGCGATCCGCGGGGCCCAAGCGGGCATGAGGTAGGCGTTGATCTGGCGTGCGTACTCGATCGCAGTCCTCGGCCGTTTGGTCTTCTTGGCGCCCTCAATGAACAGCTGGGCCAGCTTGCTAAACGTATCGCCATCGGGCGCCGGGGGCGCTGCAGCGGGCCGCGGATCAATACCGCGCGCCAGCATGCCAAAAAGAATGTCGGCGCGCTTGCGGGCTTCCGCCAAGCTCATGCCGGCCTTGGCCGTTGCCAAACCGTCCTCTCCCATGACGACGATCTCAACGGAACCCAAGGCCAATCGCCGCTGTACCCCTTGGTAGCGGTACATGACGAAATAGACCTTGCTGCCCGTCTTGCGGTTGACCCTCAGCCCAAGCCCGCGTCTCCCGGTGTCCCAAAAGTCGATCCGATCGTCCGGGTAGTCCGGCGGTACCCTCGCGCTGGTTACCCAGCGGGTGGTGAATTTCAGTGTTGTTTGCTTCATTTCAAGTGTCTGTTTTAACCGTTAAGTTTAACTAAATGGTTAAACTACCTACCTATAAACCTAAACTCATGGGTAACATTTTGGGTAACAGCAGTCAAGCCGTCAGGGACGGTTGCAAAAGGCGCCATTCAGTTTCACAAGCGCGCAACCCCTTGGCACACACTGTCTATACGTCAGTGTCGAGGTTTCGGACATGCGCACGACGTTGCACAACGTAGCACGCGCAACTGTCCTACTGTCAGTTGCTAGTACTGGGCGACCACGATTTGCAGTTCCTGCTCAGAAACCATCCGCGGATCAAGGAGCGAATCGACAGCGTAGCGGTTGATCGCTGGGAGGAGAACCGGCAGGCGGAAAGCGCACGGGCCGAGTAGGGCGGTCCGCCGTGCCCGCCCTCGATGCGTCGGGCAGGGCCGCTTTCTAAGGCACCGGCTCGAATTTCTTTTTATCGTCGTTCCACACTTCGATTTTGGTCACCGGATGGATTTCCCAGGCGGTGGCGCGGGTATCGCCAACTGCGGCGCAATGCACGAAATCATCCAGCAGATAGCCCGACAGCCGTACCCGCGCCCCACCGGGCGTGCCGCCGGGATAGGAATGGCCGATCAGACTGTCGCTGACCAGGCCGGCCAGCGGCGCCAGACCTTCGAGGTTCCAGTGCTCGCGCCGCCATTGGAAAGCAACTGTGACCTCGCATATAACGCGCAGCGCGGAACTCCCGGCAGGATGGAAATCGGGCGCGGAAGCGATCTCCAGATGGATGTCGCCGCGCCGCAGCAGATGGGCATAGGTCTTGCCGTCGGCGAGCTGGTTGACGCGGACCAGGTAACCCTCCATCACCACGGCGCGCCGCTCCAGCCGATCGATTTCCGGCACCTGGCTTTCCTCATACGGACATCCCGGCTGCATATCGATCATCTCCTTGAGACTCATCGGGCTATAGCTGGCCGGGGTGTGAAGCCGCAGCTTCTTGCGCCAGAGATCAATCCGTTTGACCACGCTGTAGTGGCATCCGGCGAGCAAGGCCGCCAGACCCAACGCAATAATTCTCCGCCCTATCCTCACGCGTATCCCGACCCCCGGCCTCCCTTGCATCCGGACGTGAATTGCCGAATCCTTCCTTTTTCCTGATCATTATGCCAAATGCCAATCGCGAGCGGCTAATATCATGGCTTAAGGCGGGCGTGATAAAAATGGGCGCGAGCCCAACACGCGGAACCCGGTAAACAGGGAAGCCCATAAGATGGATCAGCAGACGGTTTTGATACGCAGGGACGCCCCCTTGGGTTGGCTCGTGCTGAACCGGCCCCAGGTGCGCAACGCGCTCAACCTCGAGACCTGGCACGCAATCGCGCAAGGCGTCGCCGCGCTGGAAGCCGATCCCGACATCCGGGTCATCATCATGCGGGGAGTGGGCGAGGACGCTTTCATCTCCGGCGCCGACATTTCGGAGTTCAAAGAACGGCGCGCCAACGCGGAGGCGGCCAAGTCGTATCGCGAAGCGCCGGGCCGGGCGATCGCAGCTTTGGTCAATTCCACCAAGCCCGTCATTGCAATGATCGCCGGTGTCTGTATCGGCGGCGGGGTTATGGTAGCGCTGTCGTGCGACATACGGATCGCTGCGCAGGGGACTCGCTTCGGTATCCCGGCGGCCCGTTTGGGACTGGCCTATCCGCTCGACGGGATCGAGGCGCTGACGCAAACCGTCGGCCCGGCCAACGCGCGCGAAATCCTGCTGTCGGCGCGCCTGTTCGACGCCGAGGAAGCGCTGGCGATGGGCCTGATTCACAAGCTGGTCGGCGCGCCGGAGCTCGAGACTTTCGTGCGCCAGTATGCCGAGCAGATGGCGCGCAACGCGCCGTTGACGATGGCCGCCGCCAAGGTTGGTATTCGCGAGGCGCTTAATGAGCCCGAAAAGCGTGACCAAAAGCTGCTCGATGAGATGATCGCCCGCTGCTTCAACAGCGAGGACTATCGCGAGGGCGTGCGCGCCTTCAGCGAAAAGCGCCGCCCCAAATTCTCCGGCAGGTGATCATAGCATTTGCATCTTAAGGCTTGGTTGGGTGGGGCGGCAAAAAATAGTGGGACAGGCGTCCCCGCCTGTCGATGACGCGCGAGCTTTTCTTTGCTCGCGGTACCGAATACATGGCTGCTTTGCGCTGGTATGGCGGACGAATACTTTGGCCGGATCACGCGGCGACAAGGAGTTCATACAGAAGGCTATATCGCTATGAAAAAGGTGACGCGAAAAAAGAACTCGCGCGTCATCGACAGGCGGGAACGCCTGTCCCACTATTTTCAGAACTGGCTTCGTAGGACAGGTTTTCCAACCTGTCAGCCTCTTTTTTCGGCACACTTATATCGAGATCAAGAGTGAGAGGGCTGGAAAGCCTGTTCCCACGCAGCCAGTCCGGCACAAACTCCGCGTCGTGTAGCGCTCTCAATGATAGGCTTAACAGTGGACAACTCTGGAAAATTCGCCCGTCCGGAACCTCGCCATTGGCGGCCGGGGCTGCTACTACCCCTTGCGATGCTGGCGCTGATGCAATGCGCTCATACTCCCGAAGGTCCGCGCGTCGCGATTGTGGGAGCGAGCAATGAACCGCGCGCGACGGTCAGTGTCGAAATCGCCCAAACCAACCCGCAGCGCGAACGCGGGCTGATGTATCGCAGCCAACTGCCCGCCGACGCCGGCATGTTGTTCATATTCAAGGCGCCTTCGCATGTGTCGTTCTGGATGCACAACACGCAAATCCCCATCGACATGCTCTTTGCCGGAAGCGACCGCCGGGTGATCGGCATCATCGCCAACGCCGAACCCTACTCCGACGCCTCGCTGGATGTCAGTGGAAACTCGCAGTACGTGCTCGAAGTTAACGGCGGCTTCTGCAAACAGCATGGCATCAAGGTCGGCGACCGGCTGGAATTCTACGATTTCAGCCCGGCGCCGGTGGATTGAGCGCGCCGCGGCATTGCGATGAGTTCATCCGGCCCCCAGGCCATCGCGGCCGCCACAACTGACAGCGCGGATTTCCGCTCGCCTCACTGGCTTGAGTACCTCGAACCGCTGGCGCAGCGCATGAGCTCCACCGGCCTGGCCCGGCTGGCATCCGCGATAGTCGCCGCCTCGACGTTGATCGCAGCTCTGAGCGTTGGCATCGCGCTGCGCACCGTCGCGCTTGAGCGCGTGCCGGCCGGCTTTAACCAGGACGAGGCCTGCAACGGCTACGACGCCTACAGCCTGCTGCACACCGGACGCGACCAGCACGGCAACTTCCTGCCGGTCGCGATCCAGGCTTTCAACGATTACCGGATGCCTTTGTTCGACTATTCGCTGGTCGTTCCGGTGGGACTGTTCGGGCTGCGGCCATTCTCGGTCAGGTTGGGGGCGGTGCTATGGGCAATCGTGGACCTGCTGGGCGTCGCCGCTGTGGCCTGCATGCTGGTAGGGCTGCGCGGCGCGGCGATAGCGGTGGCGCTGTTGGCCCTCTCGCCCTGGCATCTGCCCATAAGCCGCTTCGGCCACGAGACGATCACCGCCGCCGCCACAACCTCACTTGCCGCCGCGGCTTTCTTCGCCGCGATCCGCCTGCGCCGCGGCCGATGGCTGCTGGTAAGCGGGCTCATGTTCGGGCTTTCGCTTTATTCCTACTCCATCACCAAAGCGTTCGTGCCGCCGTTCCTGGTTTGGACCGCGGCGTTCTATTGGCGTGAACTCGGCAAGTTCCGCAGGCAGGCCTTGGCGGGCCTGATTATTATCGTAGCCTGCGCGATGCCCCAGGCATTCGCCCTGTGGCGCCATTATGCGCCGATGATGGCGCGCTATCAGACGGTTTCGGTCCTTGGTCTCCCCTGGCCGATGCGATTGCGGCTAATCGGGCGGGGCTTGCTCTTCGATCTCAGTCCACGCTTCCTGTTTCTGGCGGGAAGTTCGGACATAAGCCTGCATCCGCCCGGCTACGGCCAACTGCTGGTGGCGCAAGCCGCGATGCTTTTTCTGGCCCTGTGCTCCTTGTTCGATCCGAGGTTCCGCCGGGTGACGATCTTCCTGTTCGGATGGTTTGCCATCGCCACCCTGACCGCGGTGTTGATCCTGCCCGCCGGCCATCCGCTGCACACCCTGCTGATGCTCACGCCGCTGACCCTGCTCTGCGCGCTCGGGATGGTGTTCCTGTTCGACCTGGCGGCGGCCAGCCGCCTGGCCAGACTGCTGGTGTCAGCGGCAATTTTGCTGGTGATGCTGGTCCAGGGAGCGAAGTTCGTCAGCTTCTATTTCCGCGATTATCCTGCCCTGGCGGCCTACGAGTTTCAATACGGACTAGGCGATGCGGTCGTGCACGCGGCGAGCCTCGGCGATGGACCGGTCGTGATTACCTACAACGCCAACCAGCCTTACATCTACGTGCTGTTCTTCACCAAATATCCGCCGTCCCGCTTCCAGAACCAACCGGTGGACCAGTCAAAGTGGCTGTTCGCGCCGGTAATGAGCTTTGACCGCTATCGCTTCGAAGATCCGCAATTGGCCTACCTGAAACTCGAGCACGGAGTCTTCGTGTTCACCGGATGGGAACCCGCACCGGCCAAGCCAGTCTATATCGTCCACTCACCGCAGGGACGGGTCGCATATCAAGTCGTGGTGAAATAGGTCGGTTGAAGCGTCGCTCAGGCGTTGTGGATAGAAAAAACCGGAACGGGCGGTGCAATCGCGTGTCGTTTGGTACGCTTCGTAGCGATCATGAAAAGACGACTTGGTTTAAAGCTCTGTTCGCGCATTGCCGACGCGATAAATCTTGCGACACGCGAAAATCGCAGATGGGAACGCGGCTACGCCTACGATGATGCGAATTACAGTTGCCCCGACGAAGTCAGCGAGGAAGAAGTGACACAGGCGGTGGAGCACTCGAGACGATTAAGATCGGCTCTTTCGGGACTGTTGGAACGCGGCGGAGTCGGAGCCGAATTCGAACGATTAGTCGCAAATTTGAAAGTTATGTTCGGCAGTCCTGAGCAGGAGCTCAACGTTTGACCGCTATTTCTTCGCAAATCAACACTGCATCTGTCCCAGATCGATCACGCCACTGTCGAGCTGCGAGTCGGCTCCAGGAAGGGCTGCGAACAAGGAGGATACTCGATAGGGCATCCGCATGAAGATCGAGCTGATCACTCCCGAGTCTGGACCGTCACGGCGGTTGCGCAAATGGCGATTGATCCGGTTTCCGCAGCTCACAATGCCCTTGCTCGCAGCCTACACGCCGCCGGGCGTGGAGCTGCACCACACCG
>DASZGF010000063.1:0-164637 GCA_035939115.1 Binataceae bacterium (SeqCode) | reverse complement strand
AAGGCGCGATGGGAATAGCAATAGTTGCCGAGTTTCGGTAGCGCGAGCAGGTCGATAACATAGTAGTCGCGCACCTCCCAATGATTTGTCCCTGCCACCGGCCATCCGGGGAAGGCGTCGCCCGGGTAGGCGCCGCCGCCGGCGTAGGACTTGGGATCGGGAGATTTTTGGGGATCCTCTACGATAGTGAGCAGCTTCTTCGAGCCCAGGTACGTCACACCGAAATTCGGCGGCAGCCACGATCCGTCGTCCGCGATGTAATCGGTGCCGAGCAGCGGAGTGCAGCGGGCGGCGCTGGACAAGCGCAGCGAGCGGCGCAGAGAGGGCAGGAATACGTACAGTTCCTGAAGCTTGGTCGGATCTTTGGGCTGAAGCTGAAGTTCGGTGGTGTACTTGGACTGTTCCGGGGCGGCGATGAAATAGTGGCCGGCCTGGAAATACTCGGAGCCATAAGGGGTAGTGTTCGGATAGCCTTCATCGCTCAGGTAACCCATCTCGTAGAACGTGTTGTCGGTATCCTCAGGGCTCACGTTCCCGTATTTGTCCACGATCTTATCCCAGCTGTAGTAGCGCGATACGGCTGGGCGCCACGGAAGCCATGCGTCATACATCACCTTGGCGGCCATAAGCGGCTCGGTTGGATTGGGAAACGGCACTCCGGCCGTGTAACCCTTGATCGTGTAACCGTCGTCCGAAAGTTTTTCCAGGCTCACCTGGCCATGAAACTTCTCGGTATCCTCCTGAAATTTCTTGGGCAGCGGAAAATTACTGGTCGGCCCGACAGTGATTGTGAACTCGGGTCCGGGGCCGATGTGCCAGTGGTAATCGCCCGAGTACGCCGCCTGCAGCCAGACTGGCATGAAGTTTTTATATTGTTTCCAATTCTGCAGGGTGATTTTCGTCCCCGGCGGGATCGTTTGAGAAGACGAGGTATCCACCAGGTCGCGGTAGTGCTGCGGATCGAACATCATCTCCGCAGCCGCCGCGCCGGCCAACGCGCAGATCAGCAGCCCAGCCACGATTCCGGTTAAGAGTGAAGCGGTCCGTTTGTTCATTAAAGACTCCTCTTTTTATGCAGCCAGTAATGGATTGGGAAGGGACTCCCCAGTCACCTTCGCCATCCCCACTTTCAAACCATTCAACCAGCCAGGCATCAGGAGCAGGTTTCACCACTGTTGCCTTACGCTCGGGCCTGTTGCATCCCGCAACGCGAGCCAACCAAGCAAAGCAGTGAAGTAAGTAGAAGGAGCTAACTACGATGCCAACACCGCGATCTTAAGTTATTAGCCCAAAACAGGACGTTGCTGCAAGCTTCTATTGGGCCGGGAAGCCCTTCGTCACAGGCCCGGAAAGCCGGTCCAATCTCAGGGCTCATCTTTGGCCCCAGGCGCCGCCGCCGGGGGTTTCAATCCGTATGCGCTGGCCGGGTTTAAGCCGCGCGCTGGCCTTGCCGGGCAGCTTGCGCCGCCGCCCATCGCTGACGACATAATTGGCGCCCGGCTTTCCGTCCCCACCGCCATTAAGACCGTATGGCGCCAGCACCCGGCGCTCGCTGAGCACGCTCACGTCGGATTCGGTCAGGCATTCCAGTTCGCGTATCAGACCGTCGCCGCCCGCGAATTTGCCGTTGCCGCCCGAGCCGCGCCGGATCCGATATTCGGTCACGCGCATCGGATAGTAAGCTTCCAGCGCTTCGATCGGCGTGTTCAGAGTGTTGGTCATGTGGGTATGGATACCGGAAGCGCCGGGAAGGCCAGGGGCCGCGCCTGCGCCGCCGGCAATCGTTTCGTAGTATGAAAAGCCGCGCTGGCGCGATGAATCGTATCCGCCCACGGTGAGGTTGGACATCGAGCCGGAGCTGGCGGCGGGGATCCGATCGGGCGCGGCCTGCGCCAGCGCCTTGAACAGCACGTCAACCAGACGCTGCGAGGTCTCGACATTGCCGCCGGCCACCGCGGCCGGCTCATTGGCGTTGACCACCGTTCCCGGCGGCGCGATCACTTCCACCGCCCGCATCAGCCCTTCGTTGGGCGGCACCGCCGCCGCGCCCAGGCATTTCATCACATAGAACACGGCCGACAGCGTGATCGCGTAATTCGCGTTGACGGGACCGCGCACCTGCGGCGCGCAGCCAGTGAAATCCACACGGGCGCGGCCGCGCTTTATCCGGATGCTCGCGCGCAGCCGTATCGGTGGGCTGCCAAACCCGTCGTCATCGAGGAAATCCTCGGCGCTGTAGGTGCCGTCCTTGAGCTGGGCCAGCGCCGCCTTCATCAGGCGCGCGGAGTAGCTTTTCAGCTCCTCCATCGCCGCGCTCACCAGCCGCTCGCCCAGCGACTCGACCAGCTCGAGCATCCGCCGGCGTCCCACCGCAAGAGCGCCCATTTGTGCGCGCAAGTCGCCCTCGCGCTCCTCTCGCACACGGGTGTTGGCAAAGAACAGTTCGAAGATGTCGCGCACCGGCTGGCCACCGGCGACCAACTTGACCGGCGGCAGACGAAAACCCTCCTGGTAGATCTCGCTCGAAAGCGCCATCGAGCCGGGCGCCATCCCGCCGATATCGGCATGATGCGCGCGGTTGGCGACGAACGCGAACGCAGCGCGGCGGCCCGGGATGAACACCGGCTCGACCATGGTCAGGTCGGGCAGATGGGTGCCGCCGGCGAACGGGTCGTTGACTACCGCCACGTCGCCGGGTGCCAGCTCAAGGCGCTCGATAGCGGCGCGCACGGACAGTGGAGTGGAGCCCAGATGAACTGGCAGATGAGCGGCCTGCGCCACCATCTCACCGCCGCCATCGAACAATGCGCAGGAAAAGTCCCGCCGCTCCTTGATATTGGGCGAGTAGCCGGTTTGCCCGAGCACCACGCCCATCTCCTCGGCAATTGCCGCCAGGCGGTTGTTCATCACTTCCAGCGTGACCGGGTCGAGTTTCACGCGTGCGCCTCCAGGTGGATATTGCCGAAATCATCCAGGCGCATCGCGAAGTCGGGCGCCACGTAGCCGGTCGCGCTAAGCTCGACCAGCAGCAGCGGACCGCGCAGCCTTGTTCCCGCGCCAAGCTGATCGCGCTGATAGACCGGTATCGATCGACGGCGGCCGCCGGCCAGCGCGCTGATACGGCCGATCGGCGCCGGTGCATGCGCCGCGCGGGCGATGCGATGGGGACGATGCGCGTACTCCCGCGTCCGCGCCGCCAGGCGCAGATTGACCACCTCGACCGCTACGCCGCGCGCGGCATAGCCAAAGGTACGTTCGTGCGCCCGGTGAAAGTCCTCCAGGAAACGCGGGGTCAGCGGCACCTTGAGCTCGAAGGATTGTCCGTGGTAGCGCAGGTCGGCCCACATTTCGACCTCAACCTGCGAGCGGCCAACGCCCTGCGCCGCCATCTCCGAGTGCGCCCGCGTCACCAACGGACGCATCAACTTTCCCAACTCCCCGTATGGCGGTGCGTTGCGCCTGACAGTGAGCGAGTACTCACGGCCCAGCGTGGCGTTAAGCGCTCCGTACGCGCAGGCCAGGCCCGGATTGCGGGGCAGGATCACGTGGCGGATGCTCAGCTCGGCGGCCAGATCGCAGGCGTGCATCGGACCGGCGCCGCCGAAGGCCAGCAGCGCGAACTCGCGCGGATCAAAGCCGCGTTCGACGGTGATCAGGCGCACCGCCCGCGCCATGTTGGCGTTGACGACGCGCAGCACACCGCGCGCGGCCTCGTCCAGGTGGCATTTCATCGCGCGGCTCAGGCGGCTGACTGCGCGCTCCGCGCGCTCCGGGAACAGGCGCATCCTGCCGCCCAGAAAATTGGCCGCCATAAGCCGCCCGGCGATCAGGTCGGCGTCGGTTACGGTCGGCTCCTCGCCGCGCCCGTAACAGGCCGGACCGGGGTCCGCGCTGGCGCTCTGCGGTCCCACTTTGAGCGATCCGCCCTCGTCGATTCGCGCCAGCGAGCCGCCGCCCGCGCCCACCGTATGGATGTCGATGACAGGGGTGCGCACGGGGTAGCCGGCCGGATAGCTGAGTGAGCGGATATTCGCGCGCCGATCGAACAGCGATACGTCGGTCGAAGTGCCGCCCATATCGAAGGTGATGAAGCGGTCGACGCCAAAGGCTCGCGCCATGCTGGCGGCGCCGATTACGCCGGCGGCGGGGCCGGAAAGAATCGTTCGGACCGGCTCCAGGCGCGCCAGTTCGACTCCGATCGCGTTGCCGTCGGATTGCATGATGCGCAAGCGACGGGTGGGAAGTTCGCGCTCCAGGCGCTCCAGATGCTCGACCATCAGGGGCGCGATGTAGGCGTTAACCACCGTGGTCGACAGGCGTTCGAACTCGCGGTATTCGGGCAGGATGCGATGGGAGACCGACAGCGGCCGTTGCCGGCGCTCGATGATCTCCGCGACCGCTTCCTCGCTGCGCGGGTTGACGTAACTGTGGAGCAGGCAGACGGCAAAGGCTTGTGCGCGGCTGGCGGCGGCAAGTTTCGCAATTCGCGCACGCTCCTCGGCCCTCAGTTCGAGTGCGATTTGTCCGTCGAACAGCGTCCGCTCCGCGATTCCATAGCGCATCGCCCTGCCGACCAGCGGCTGCGGGCGCTCGGGTGCCAGCGCATAGATGTCGGTGCGGTTTTGCCGGCCGATCTCGATCAGGTCCTCGAACCCGGCGTTGGTAAACAGCGCGACGCGGGCGCCGCGCCGCTCCAGCAGCGCGTTGGTGGCGACCGTCGAGCTGTAGGTCAGCGTTTGCGCAACGCCCTCACCGAGCAGGGCGCGCACACCCTCCAGCACGGCGACCGCCGGATCGCTTGGCGTGGAAAGCAGCTTGTGGATGCGCAACTCGCCGTCGATTACGGCGGCCACATCGGTGAAGGTCCCGCCCGTGTCCACCCCGATGACGATCGGGGTGCGGCGCGCGGTTGTGCGTCGGGAAGCGGCCACGCTCAGGACGCTCGAAGCAGGACCTTGAAGACGGAAGGATGCGCCGCCCGCGCCATCGCGGCCGGCGCCTCACTCAGGGGAAAAATGGCGGAAATGAGCGGCGCCGGATCGATGACGCCGTTTTGGAGCGCGGCGAGCGCGGGGGAAAATCGGCCGCATCGCGAGCCGATTACTTCGATTTCGTTGATCACGATCGGAGCCAGGTTAATTCCGGCCGAGCCGGCGACCGTGGTCTTGAGGATGAGCTTTCCGCGCGGGCGCACCAATGCG
Source organism: Binataceae bacterium (SeqCode) (assembly GCA_035939115.1). Taxonomy (GTDB): domain Bacteria; phylum Desulfobacterota; class Binatia; order Binatales; family Binataceae; genus JAJPJA01. The sequence continues at coordinate 159,436 of DASZGF010000063.1, read as the reverse complement.
AGCGCCCGGCTCAGTCCCTGGGCGGCTCCGGTGCAATCCACGACCACGTCGTAGCCGGGCTCAAGATTGCTTTCCTGCTCTCCCGCGATGCCCATTTCGCCCAGGCGCCGAAGCTTGTCCTCATGATGGCCGCCGACCACCGGGTGCAGCCCGCGAGACTTCATTGCAACCGCGGTTATCGCGCCCAAACGCCCGTCGCCTAAAATTGCGATGCGGTCCGTGTCCGCGATCGACGTCTGTTCGAAAATCTCCAAAGCCGCGGCCAGCGGCTCCGTGAACACCGCCGCCTCGTCCGGGAGCCGGCCGCTGACCGGGATGAGATTGGCGTCGGGCAGGCATAGATACTCGGCGAAAGCGCCGTCGCGTTCGAGGATACCCAACACCGTCCGGTTCGGACAGTGCCGCCCCATGCCTGATTTGCAGAAATCACAGGCGCCGCAGGCGGCGTTTATCTCACCGACGACGCGCTTTCCGGCCAGTGCGCGATTGGCCGTGCCGACGACCTCGCCGACAAACTCATGGCCGGGAACGCCGCTGAAACCCATGTAGCCCTGGACCATCTCCAGGTCGGTGCCGCAAATCCCGGCCATCCGCACGCGCACCAGGCTCTCGCCCGGGAGTTGAGCCGGCATGGGATAGTCATCGCGGAGCGCAAACCGCTCGGTCGCTTGTGGTGAAAGTGATTGTTTCAGGACCAGTGCGCGCATGGACGATCCGTCAACGCAGGGAGCTTCGAATCCCTGCTCAGGGGTATCCTACGCACAGTTTCTGGCTTGGGAAAGCGCGCTTGGGCGAACCGCTAGGAACTACTGGCCGCTTTATCGCTGCCGCCGGAACTCTTGTCGCTCGAACCGGAACTCTTATCGCTCGAAGCAGAACTTTTGTCGGCTGAACCCTTATCGGCAGAAGCGGTGGAACTCGCCGATTCGGATTTGCCGTTGGCGGAAGTCGATTCGCTACCCGATGAAGTCTTCGCGTGACCGTAATCGGTCGCGTACCAGCCGGTACCCTTCAGCATAAACGAGGTACTGGATATGAGCCGCCTAATTTTGCCCTTGCAGGTGGGACACTTTTTCAGCGGATCTTCAGTAATCCGCTGAATCTGTTCGAAAACCCCGCAGTTATCGCACTGGTACTCGTAGATTGGCATAGCTTACAGCCTTTACTCTAGCCCCGGGCCCGGATGCAGTCCATGGAGCTACGAAAAAGCCTCCATCGAGAAGATAATCATCGCGTGCGGCCTGTCAATCGAATGTGCAAAAACGGTGCGGAGGGTCCGCGACCTCTGGACAGTTCGCCAGTCATGGCTAAATTGATGCATAGGTGCGAAGATTTGGCTGTGGTTTGAATGTCCAAAGACTCTGTCCAGCCAGCCGCGCCTCGATCCGAGGGTCATATCGTCATGACCGAACTACTGCCACCATCAAACGGAACCAGTGCAATTCCAGCCTGGCTGCGCCAGAGCGCTTACGTCGTACTCTATGTCTGGGGTTTCGCTTTATTCATCGCGCTGGGTACCAGGGGCTGCGACTGGATCAGCGAGCCCAGCACCACCAAGGTCGTACTCGGCCTGGCCTCCGTGGGAGCATCGATCTTCGGTGCGGCGGTGCTGGTGAGCCTTATTGTGAGGAAAATCATTGAAACAGGGAGAATCCGGAGTGGCCGATAGGCTGGTACGGCAGCTTTTGGTGGTAGCGATTGTGGCGATCGTAATTTTTATCGTGGGGCGCAACCTGGTTGGCTTTACCTATGTGCAGCCGGGCTACGTTGGGATCAAGGTCAAGCTCTATGGCACGGAGCGCGGCGTGCAGGATCTGCCCATTGTCACCGGGCGCGTGTGGTACAACCCGTGGACGGAGCGAATCTACGACTTCCCGACCTTCCTGCAGTACAAGGTTTGGACCGTCAACCCCAATGAGGGCAGCCCTAACGACGAAAGCATCACCTTCGTAACCAAGGACCGCATCCAGGCCAATGTTGACGTGTCAGTGGCTTATCAATTCATGCCCGACAAGGTGCCGGAGCTGTTCATAAAGTTTCGCTCGACTCCCGACGTGATCGCGGATACTTACATCCGCTCGCGGATACGCGACTCCTTTGTGCGCATGGGCTCCGAACTCAACGCGATGGACGTGCTGGGGGCGGGCATCTCAAGTCTGGACGCCGACGTCAAGACCAACGTGGACCAGGAGATGGCGCCGCTGGGGATCCGCTTCGACTATGTGTCGGTGATCGGCAAACCGCGCCTGCCACAGCAGATCCAGGACGCCATCGAAGCGGCGCTGACCGCGACTCAACAGGCGCAGACGGCGCAAAACCGTGTCGCCGTGGCGCAAGCCGAAGCGCGTCAGAAGGTCGCCGTGGCCGAAGGCAACGCCAACGCTCTGCGCGCCGAAGCGCAGGGACGCGCCGACGCTTTGCTGACCGAGAAGCAGGCCGAGGCCAAGGCCAACCAGCTAATCGCCGCCAGCATGACCCCGGAGTTAATTCGCTATCTGACCATCCAAAGATGGAGGGGCGAGGTACCGATGTACAGTTCGGCGCAGTCGCCGATCCCCTTCATGTCGCTGCCCGACGCCCGGCAAATGCCGCCGGACGGCCGCCAACCCGAGGGCAAGCCGTCGAGAAACGCGCCTTGAAACGCTGCGGAACAGGTCATTTCCTATCAAATATGGAATTCGATAGAAAGTGCCTGTTTCGCTGAAGAAACTACAAATTCCTGATTGATTCATCCCTGTGAACAGTCTTTTTTCCTATCAAATTAGTGCTAAGCTGTTTTTGATAGGAAAGAACCGTGGCCTCCCAATGGCGTGAGCTAGACGCGGAACAGCGACGTATCGTTCTCGACGCGGTCCAACTCTACGAACATTATCTTGACCCTTCGGCGCAGTCACCCAAACTCCGCGGCGGAATATTCTGGAAGAAGGTGAACGGCAAGCAGTATCTCGTGCGCAGCCTGGATCGTCTTGGACATATCCGGTCACTGGGCGCGCGTTCGCGCCAGACCGAAGCTATCCGCCGCGAGTTCATGGACAGAAAAAAAGATTTGAAGACGCGGATGGCTCTGACCGCGGCGGAGCTCAGACGACGGGCAAAATTCTGCGTTGCCGCTGGCGTCAACCGGCTGCCGACGCTGTCCGCAAATATCGTCCGCGTCCTCGATCGCGCTGGACTTTTGGGTCCCCACTTGCTGGTCCTCGGCAGCCATGCGCTTTACGCCTCGAAGCGGCAGCCGGCGTACAATTCAAGGCCGGTCTCCTTCAAACCGAGGGTCTCGACACGTTGCTTGATACCCGCTCCGCTCTAAAGCTCGGGGAGGAGGATCGGATCCGCGGGTTCCTTGGACTGCTGCGAACCGTGGATAAGTCCTTTTCTGCCGTCGGAAAGCGCAGCTTCAGGGCCGTGAACGCAAAAGGCTTCATGGTCGATCTGCTGCGGCCACCTCCTGACAGCCCGGCGATAAGCAAGCTGCCCAGCATCGGCCTGGGGAGGATCTTATCGCCGAATCTATCGAGGGGCTGCAGTGGATCGCGATGGCGCCCAAAATGACCGCGATTGCGGTCGCGGGGAATGGCTTTCCGGTACGCATGGTCGTCCCCGACCCGCGCGTGTTCGCGCTGCACAAGATCTGGCTTTCGCTGCGGCCCGACCGCAGCCCGCTCAAGCGCAAGCGAGACTTTCGACAAGGCGAAGCTGTGGCGCAGCTTTCGCTTCAGTACTTGAACCTGTCCTTCGACGATCCGGCATTGAACTCGCTGCCGCCCGATTTGACTCAGCCGATCCCGGGTTTGCTGGCGCGGCTGCGCAGTCGCCGGCCGAGTTCTGAGGATCTCCCGCCCGGCATCTAACCCTCGACGAACAACCTCGGAGCTGGGCTAACGCTGTTGGCTGCGTCATGCATTGGCTAGAGCCACCAACCTGGCCGCGATAGGCTGCGGCGAAGCCGTCTCCACCCGGATCACTTTCTGGCGCGCGCCCTGGCCTTTTGATGATGCTCACCGCGGCGATTGGGACGTCCAGAATTTCGGCGATGAACTCGATCAGTTCGCGGTTGGCCCGTCCCTTCTCCGGCGCCGAGTTCAGGGCCACAACCGGTCCGGTGGGCCGGATGGGCAAAAAGCCTCGCCTGCCGGACCCGGGCCGGGCGCTTACCTCGACGGTAAAGTAGCCCTCACCCAGCCGCAGCCACTGTGGTCGGGGCGCTCCGGTCACTGATCAGTTGAAGCCGCTGATAGCGAGACGGGCGAAGGTTGGAATGAAGTAGGACTGCATGAAGTAGATTGCTAGGATCACAATCATCGGGGATAGGTCCAGTCCGCCAAAAGACACCGGGACGTGCCGGCGGACCCAATCGAAAACCGGCTCGGTCAGCGAATAGATGAAACGCACGATCGGATTGTAGGGATTGGGCTCGATCCAGCTCATAACCGCCGCGATGATCACTATCCACAGATAGACCTGGAGCAGGCTGCTTAACAGCGATGCGACTGTAATGACAAAATTTGTATAGACGAACACGGGCTTGATTCTAAATTACGCGCCAAGCTCGCGCGAGCGGTCCGCCGCGGCCTTGATTGCCGCCGCGACCATCCCCGGAAACCCCAGCGCCGCAAAACTGCGCAGCGCCGCCTCGGTGGTGCCGCCGGGCGAGGCGACGACTTTGATCAATTCCTCGACCGCCATCTTTGATTGGCGCATCTGCGCGGCGGCGCCGCACAACGTCTGCAAGGCCATCTCGTAGGCCAACTTCGCGGGCAGGCCCTGCTCGACACCCGCGTCCGCCATCGCCTTGACGAACAGATAGACATACGCCGGCCCGCTTCCGGACAGCGCCGTAACAGCGTCGAGCAGGCTTTCGTCGTCCAGTGCGAGCGCGCGGCCAACCGCGCGAAAAAGCTTTAAGGCAAACGCTTCATCCGCTCCGGTGGCGGCGGCGCCGCGAACCATGGCCGCCATCCCCTCACCCACCATCGCAGGCGCGTTGGGCATCACCCGGATCACCCTGCAGCGCTGGCCCAGATGCGACTGAATCCGGGCGATCGGGACTCCGGCGGCGATCGAGATGAACAGTTTGCGCGCGGCCGTGCCTGCGCGCGCCAACTCGTGTCCAATCTCGGTCAGCACCTCGTCGATGGTCTGCGGCTTGACTGCCAGCACGATCGCCGGCGCCTCGCGCACGACCTCCAGGTTGTCGAGCACGGCGGCGATTTTAGTGGCGCGGCTGAATTTGCGCCGGCGGGCGGCGTCAACGTCGGAGGCGATTAACTCGGCTGCCTTGAAGACTTTGCCATCGACCAGTCCCTTGGCCAGCGCCTGTCCCATGTTGCCGGCGCCGATAAATCCGAGCTTCTTCATTGCGGCCGCTCGCCGAAGATCGCGCGTCCGACGCGCACGATCGTCGCTCCCTCCTCAATCGCGATTTCGAAATCGTCACTCATTCCCATCGACAGGTCGCTTAGCGCAAACCCGGTGGCGGCGGCAAGCCGGTCGCGCAACCCGCGTAGTCGCACAAAGTAGGTCCGGCTGTGCTCCGGGTTGGATGCGGGCGGCGGGATAGCCATCAGACCGCGCACCTCGACCTTGGCGCGGATCGCGTTAATCATCGCTTCGACTTCATCCGGCGGCACTCCGGTCTTGCTCGCCTCGCCGCCAAGATTGACTTCGACCAGAACCGCTGGCGGTGGATCAGGGCGGGCTTTTGCCAGCGCGTCAGCCAGACGAATCGAATCCAGACTCTGAACCAGATCGAAAGCGCCCGCCGCGATCTTTGCCTTGTTGGTCTGCAGATGTCCAATCAGATGCCACCTGACGTCGTCTAAGTCCGATAGCTCCACCTGCTTGGACAACGCTTCCTGTACATAATTCTCGCCGAAGTGGCGCGCGCCGGCGGCATAAGCAGCCCGAATCGCCGCCGACGGCTGCATTTTGCTGGCTGCCACCAGGCGCACCGAGTGCGGGTCGCAGCCGGCGCGGCGCGCCGCCGCCTCGATACGATCACGGACCGCACCCAACCGTCTGGCTATCTCGTTGGCGTCCACCGAGTTTTACACTTGCACGCCAACATTTCGCCGTCAGCGGCCAGTACCGTGACGGCGTAGTGCCTCAAGCACCTCGTCAATAGGCAGTCCCATCACGTTGGCGGTCGAGCCCTCGACGGCGGCGATAAAGTCACGAGCGTCGCCTTGAATCGCATACCCGCCGGCCTTGTCATACGGTTCGTTAGTGGCGATATAGCGCTCGACCTCGGCCCGGGAAAGTTTTCTGAACATGACGCCGCTTTCAATCACGGCACTTTCCACGATCTGACCAGCGCGCGCGAGGGCAAATCCGGTTAAGACCTGATGCGCTCGGCCTGACAGCTTGCGCAGCATCGTTCGAGCTTCAGGCGGATCGTGCGGCTTGCCGAGGATCTCACTGTCGATTTCGACTATTGTGTCCGCCCCCAGTACCAGCGCGTCGGGGCGGCGGAAGGAAACCGCCAGCGCCTTTTCACAAGCCATCCGGCGGGCGAAGTCGGGGCCTGATTCGCCAGGCCGGCGCTGCTCGTCGATCCCGCTTTCAATAATTTCGAACTCGACACCCGCATCCGCGAGCAATTGACGGCGGCGCGGCGATGCGGAGGCAAGTACGAGCCTGGAAGTGCTATCGGATGTGATTATTTTTTCGCCTGGCATCGTCAAATCAAAGGTTTGTTCATGCGGTCATCTAACACCTGTCATAGCGATCTCCGCCGCGCAAGTTCGCGGTTGCAACGCCGACCTGTTTTGCATGGCCGCGGCTCGTGCTAACCAGATTAGTGGTGGCTATGAGAAATTTTCGCTGGGTTAGATGGTGGTTGTTGTGTGCATTGGGCACTATGTGCGCCGCGGCGCTGGCGGTATCGGCGGCGCCCGCACCGGACGCGCAGTCCGCATTCGCCGCCGGCTACCGGGCCTACCAGCGCGGCGACATGCAGTCCGCGATACAAAACCTTCAGGCTGCTGACTCGGGTGTTTTGGCCGATTATGCACTCTTCTATCTGGGACAGGCGCAGCTCAATCGGCGCGATTTCGACGGCGCCGCGGCCAGCTTCACGCGGCTCGGCGCGCTCTATCCGGAGAGCATCTTCGCGGCCCGCGCCGATCTGGCGTTGGCCAATATCGCACTGACGTGCAATCAGCCCGGGCCGGCGCGCCAGCACGCGCTGTCCGCCATTGATCGGTCTGAATCGGCCTCGTTGCGGGCGCCTGCCGGGCTTGCTCTGGCCCGCGCCCTGCTCAGCCTGGGCGAGGCGTCGGCGGCCTATGAACAGCTCCAGCAGGTGCGCCACAACTATCCGCACAGCTCCTCCGACGCGGGTGCGCGTGCGCTGGAAAGCTCGCTCCTGCGCGCCCATCCGGAGGTGGCCGACACCGCTTCGCTGTCGTATCTCACCGGCGAAGCCCAGTTGCTGCTGACCGAGGGACAAACCGAGGAGGCCTACGCGGCGGCCGCCGCGGCGATAGCGCTGGCACCGCCCTCGACGGTGCGCGCGTCGATGTTGTGGATCGAGGCCAAGGCGTCGCGTGGCAATCGCGAGCGTCAAGAACGCGTGCTCCGAGCTTATTTGGCGGCGGCGCCGCACGGACCCAAAGCCCCCGACGCGCTGTTCGATCTGGCGCGCCTTTACTGGCATCGCAAGGACACCGCCGGCGCGCGGATGTATTTTCGCCAACTGGTGGCCGACTTTCCCAATTCAAGCCTGGCCGCCGGCGCGATGCTACGCATCGGGCGCACCTACGAGGATGAGGATCGTTTCGACCTGGCGCGAACGGCTTATCTGCAAGCGGCCGCCGCTCATCCTCATGCCGAGGCCGCCGCCGACGCCCGCTTCAGGTCGGCCTGGCTGCCCTACCGGCACCATCACTTTGCCGAGGCCGCCGCGGACTTTCAGTCGATGAGGTCGCGCGCGGCCGATCCTATCGAGCGCGCGTTGTATGATTACTGGACCGCGCGATCGCTCCAGCAGGAAGGACAAGGCGATCGCGCCCGCGACATCTTCAACGACCTCGCCGCGAGCACCATTACCAACTATTACCCCGAGATGGCGGCCCGGCGTGTGGGAGCGCCGCGGATCGAACAGCCCGCCGTGGCGCTTGATCCGGCGCCGGCGCCCGCAACGGCTTCCGTCCGCGAGTCCTTCCATCTGCAGCGCGCGCTCGCGTTGAAACGAATCGGGCTCAATCAACTGGAACTGGGTGAGTTGAGGCGCCTGGCGCAAATTGCGGAGAGCAGCCGTGGGATGCGGATGTTCCTGCTCGCGGAGTATCCGCAAGCCGGCGGCTATCACGACGCCACGGTGCTCGCCACTCAGATGGCGGCGCGCGGTGAGATCTCCAGCCGGCTGGCGGAAGCGATCCGCTATCCGCGCGCCTATTGGCCGCTGTTCAGCCAGGCGGCGTCGCGCACTGGGGTCAAACTATATCTGCTTCTGGCTCTGTCGCGGCAGGAAAGCCTGTTCGATCCGATGGCGTGCTCGTACGCGGACGCGCGCGGCGTGATGCAGCTCCTGCCGACGACGGCGCAACGGGTCGCGGCGCACGCCGGCCTGCCCCAGTATCAAATCGATCTCTATGATCCATCGGTCAATATCGAGCTGGGCAGCGCTAATCTCAAGATGCTGCTAGCGATGTTCGGGGGTAACGAGTTCAAAGCGATCGCGGCGTACAATGGGGGCGAGGACGCCGTGCAGCGGTGGGTCGAGCGCTACGGCGGTCCGGACGACGAATGGGTGGAGAATATCGAGTATGCGGAAACGCGCAACTACGTGAAGAAAGTCGTGGGCGGGATGCGCGAGTACCAGATGCTCTACCCGGCGTTGACCACGGAGACAGCCGGGAATTGACCAAAGCGAAAATAAACTAATGGCCACAAACTCGGAAACCCCTCGTCCTACCCTCTCCCTGGTCAGGGAGAGGGACAAACATTTTTATGCGTGCCGGGGGCGCGTCGCAGGCGCATGCCATACTCCCTCATACGTAAATGGAGAGGGGAGAATTACTACAAGTGTATCTTTGAACCCTCTCCCTTTATTCCAAGGGACTCCAAGGGAGAGGGTAGAGTGAGGGTTTTCTGTATGCGCTTGACGAAATTACTTTCGCTTAGGGTTAACATGTCCACCGAGCATAGTGTGTCGCCCTTTTCAGTAAGGCACCGTCATTCAATCAGCCAGAGGCGGAAGCCATGAAACTAACTTCGCGCTTCGCCGATGCGTTCGCGTTTGCCTTCGAGGTACATCGCGAACAAACCAAAAAGGGGGGATCGGTCCCCTACATATCCCATCTGCTCGAGGTTGCCGGGCTGGTTCTGTCCTACGGCGGCAACGAAGACGAGGCGATCGCGGCGTTGCTGCATGACGCGGTCGAGGACCATCCCGATATCGCATCCTTTGAGACGATCGGTAAGCGCTTTGGCGCACCGGTGGCCGCCATCGTGGAGAGCTGTAGCGACTCCACCGTGATTCCCAAACCTCCCTGGAAACCGCGCAAGGAGAGGTATATCGCGCATATGCGCGAGGCGGATGAATCGGTGCTGATGGTTGCGGCGGCGGACAAGCTGGCCAACGCGCGCGCGGTTATGAAGGACTACCGGGTGGTGAGAGAGGATGTATGGAAACGGTTTAACGCCCCCAAGCCGGAGCAGCTTTGGTACTACCGCACGGTGACGAAAGCCCTGGCGGATCGGGCTGGAAACGGCCGCGCACGAGAGCTGATCGAGGAGCTGAAACGCGCAGTGGCGCAACTTGAAACGCTCTGTGGTGGCGCCTCGAACTCCGCCTAAGTCCGCTCCGGTCTCATCCGCGGGCTGCGCAATCCGGTCCGTTCCGCCACCGGCAGTAGTGGTCGGGGTTGACGTCGGAGAGGATTTTCTCGACCTTGCGGTCCTTCGCATAGCATCCCTCGAACTTGAACATCACCGGATTGCGCTCGGTGGGATTGAAGAGGACGCGCTTGGAACACTGCGGCAGCTGCTGCGCGCGAGCTGGCCGAATGCGGACGCTGGATGGCTTGTACTGATCGACTCCCCGCGCTGGCCGCGTGACCTTGACTGCTCGCGTGGCAGCGTCGCCGCGCGCGATCCGATTCCCACGTCCCGAGCATTGGATCGGGCGTTGCGCGAAAGGCTGCGCGCCTCGGCGCAACATAGCGCGATCCGGCTGTCGATGTTCCCCACACTGACGCTCGCATACTTCGAGCAATGCGCCGCCCGCAGCGACTGCAAGCCGCATCTACGTTCGATTTACCGCTGGCTATTCGAGACCGAACCGAACCCTCAGGGGCCATCCGAACAGATCGCAGCGACTGCCGGCCGCATTGCCGGGGGAACTTTCACGCGTTTCATGTTGGCGGGATTCCTCACCTTCCGCGCCTGGGACGCAGTCGGGGTGCAAGCGCTGGAGGCTTATCCCGAGCTTCAATACCGCCTGTGCGGCGGCGATCGGATCGCATCCAAACGCGAGGGTACAGCGGCGGTCCTGAGGACGCGAGTTGAAACAATCCAGCAGCTGCGCCATACGCTTGCGATAGTACCGTCCCCATTGCCCGCGACCATAGATCAGGCCGACGCCGAAATCCTGGCGTTAAGTGCCCTGAGGGCGGCGGAGCGGGGTTCGCTTGCCGCCCTCGAACATCCGGCCGAAGGGCGCTTTCTGCTCACATTTTAAATTGCCGCGCGCTTTGCGATCCTCAAAGCTGCCTTTACAACCTGAAGGGCTTTTGCTACCCGCGGAGTCTGACGGACACGCCGATTAACGCAAGCCTGGCTTGGCCGGGAAGAAGGACTGCGATCGGAAAAATCGAGGCACAACATGAGCAGCGAGCAGCACGGATTTATCGACTCTGACTCCCACATCCTGGAACCGGACGACATCTGGGAAAAGTACCTGGACCCCGAATTCCGTGACGAAATGCCCCGGACCCGCTGCTGGTACGAGGGCGAGCAGATGGGCTTTGGGTTCGAGATCGAGGTCGGCGGCTACCATATGCCGATCGGCGTGCCGCGCATGCTGACCGTGCTGCCCGGTCTGCCCGGCGCATACGCGGAGTACGCGCGCCAGGGCTTCCCTCCACACATTTACAAAACCGCGATGGAACGCGTCGGCATGGAATACATGGTGGCGTACCCGACCGTTGGACTCTACGTGACCGCGGCCCCGACGCTCAAAGCGGCTACCGCCGCCGCCTATCGGCGCGCCTACAACCGATGGCTGCACGATTTCTGCGGGCAGGCGGGTCCGCGATTGCTGGGCGCGGGGTCGCTGGATTTGCGCGACCCCGAGGAGGCCGCCCGCGAGGCGACGCGTTGCGTCAAGGAGTATGGCTTCAAGGCCTTCCACATCAATCCCGCGCCGGTGGGAGGCCGCCATCTGTATGATTCCTGCTTCGACCGCCTATGGGCGACGATTTCCGACCTCGACGTGCCGGTGGGAGTTCACGTCAGCGCCTACAACGCGGCCGACCCGATGCTGCAGGATTATCTGCCCGGGCTGCCCTCGGCGCAGGCTGTGATGGCGTTCAGTATCGGCAACATGATCGCGAGCGCCGGGTTCATCGTCGGCGGCGTTTTGGAGCGCCATCCGAAGTTGCGCGTCGTGCACCTGGAATCCGGCGCCGGATGGGCGGCGTTTTGGCTCGACCGCCTCAAGGCCGGCTTGATGGGCGGTTTCCGCGAGATCGACATTCCGGGCCTGCGCCTGCATCCAATCGAATACTTTCAGCGCCAGTGCTATATCGCCGCCGATACTGACGATCCGGGCATCAAGCAGGTCATCGACGTGATGGGCGACGACAATATCGTGCTGTCCACTGACTTCGGCCATCCCGAAGGATGGAAGTACACCCGCGCGGTGGAGGAGTTGATGGAGATCCCCGGGGTGCCGATATCCAGCAAGCGCAAAATCATGTGGGACAACGCGCTCAAGCTGCACGCGCTCGCGCCCGGCTGAAAATTCTTAGGACCGCGAAGTCGGTTTACGAGCAGGCTGGCTCGTCAGCCGTGTTGACGTTAGAATTTTGGGGGGATGCATCCGAATGGCCAATCCTAAAGATGCGATGGAGAAGGTCGCCACCGGCATCGGGGCGATGCGCAGGATTCTCCAGCAAGTGCTAGCTCCCGAACTCCGGGAGCACGCAGTAATATTGCGGCAACATGGTGAAGCCCTCAACGCTGTTGTCGCCCTGCTCAGGGAGCATAGCATCCTGCTCCATCGACACGACGAACGGCTGGCTTCAATCGACGGCCGGATCGAAGGAACCAACAGCCGACTCGAAGGAACCAACAGTCGAATCGAAGGGGTCAACAGGAGACTCGAGGGCGTTGAGGCCCGAATCGAAGGAACCAACAGCCGGCTCGATGGACTCGAAGGCCGAATCGAGGGAACCAATAGCCGACTCGATGGAATGCGCGCCCGACTCGAGAGTATCGAAGGCCGGATCGAAGCCACCAACAGCCGACTCGATGGACTCGACGGCCGGCTGGTCAGTCTTGAAAACCGCGTGGGCGGCGTGGAAGTGCGGTTGGCCAGCATGGAAAGCCGGTTTGAAGCCCGTTTTGCAAGCATCGAAAACCGGCTCGTCAGCATAGACGACCGCTTCGGACGGATTGAGGGTTTATTGATCCAATCGCTGGACCTTCGCGAGCGGATGGCCAGAATCGAAGGCCGGGTAAGTGCCTTGGAAGGCCAGAACTGACGCGACCGCGCCCTGCCTATGCTCCCGGGCCGTTACTTGATCAGAGCCAGCCAGTCGCGTAGCGCTTCGTGGGTGGTGCGGAAAGCGATCTCGTCCCAGGGGATTTCGGTGGCCGCGAAAAATCGCACTTCGAGGGCTTCCTCAGAAATACCTGGCACCTCCTCTCCCGGCGCGGCCAGATAAACCGCCACTGCGGCATGCGGGTTGGCGGGGTCTGCGTACAGCCCCAGATGGCGCTCGATGCGCACCCGCATCCCGACCTCTTCCAGGGTTTCCCGCACCGCGCCATCGGCAGGAGTCTCGCCGAAATCGACGAAGCCGCCCGGAAAGGTCCATTTGCCGATTTCCGGTTCGATGCCGCGGCGTAGGAGCAGGACCTTGCCGCCCTCTATCACCAGGCATCCGGCGACCAGCTTGGGGCCCAGGAAATGCACGAACCCGCACTCCGAGCATACTTTGTGCTCGCGCCCGTCGGGCAGCAGAATCCGATCTTCAAGCTTGCCGGCGCACAGCGGGCAGAAGCGGATTCCCAATGGGTATCGATGCTGAACATGATGGTTGACGCGGACGGGTTGGCTCATATTCCTGTCCCCTACATCAAAGCTTAGCCGGCAAAGCCTACCGTGAACATTCAAAGTGCGCAGTGGGAGGTTCAGTCCTTTTGCCAGTCCTTCTGCCATTTGCGCAAATGGACCAGGATGCCTGTCGTGACCATCGCGACGCCCACCATCGCGGCCATCACCACGGTCACCAAAAGCGGGTATTCATCGCTGGGGACGTGTCCCGCCGCGATCGCTATTATGCTGATGGTCCCCATCAACAGCATCGCGCCGATAACAATCATGAAGTCAGCGACAATTCTCATCACCCAGCACAGTAGCGACAACCGCACGGCACGGCCATAGCCGGGCGGCGTTTGCACAGCGGGCCGCGGATGGTTTACGGTTCCCGGAAAGCACCGGCCCATGCTTGTAGGAATTGACATTGGCGGATCGACCACCGACGCGGTTTTGCTCGATGAACCGGGGATGCGCGTGGTTACGATCGAGCTGACCGACCCGGTTGCCGCCGCCGCTGGCGTGCTGGGCAAGCTGGTAAGCGAATGCGGCCTGCGGCTTGACCAGATCACCGCCGTTGCGGCTACCGGCGCCGGCGCACGCGGCCTGCCCGATACGCTGCTGGGACGGCCGGTGTTCAAGGTAGACGAATTCACCGCTATCGGCGTGGGCGGCAGCACGCTGGCCGGGAAACAATCCGCCCTGGTGGTGTCGCTGGGCACCGGTACCGCGATCGTATCGGTGCGCGAGGGGAAAATCGAACACGTAGGCGGCACCGGAGTGGGTGGCGGCACCTTGCTGGGGCTAGCCCGCCATCTGCTGGGCGTTTCCAAAATTGACACGCTCGAAGCGATGGCCGCGCGCGGCGACCTTTCGCGCATCAATCTCACCGTGGGCGACATCGCCGGCGGTCCGCTGGGGGGCCTCCCGTCCGCCAGCACCGCTTCCAATTTCGGCAAGATCGGCAGCGACCCGGCGCCCGAAGACAAGGCGTTGGCGATCATCAACATGATTGCCGAGGTGGTGGCGGTGCTGAGCTTAAGCCATGCGCGCGCATGCGGTCAGCGAGACATCGTGCTGACCGGCAAGCTGACGCGCACCATTCAGTTCGCCCGCCGCTTCCCACACATGGAGCTGATGTTTAATCGCGGCTTCATCATTCCCGAACACGCGGCCTATGCCACCGCGATCGGAGCGGCCCGCGCCAGCCGCCCGTAAACAGATAACAGAACAGGTGAAGGTGGGTGGCCATGGGATGTGAGCTGCTGAAGGGCTTTCGGATGCTCGACCTTAGCGACGAGAAGGGCGCGATGTGCGGCAAGATGTTCGCCGACATGGGCGCTGACGTCATCAAGGTCGAACCTCCGGGCGGATGCGCGACGCGGCGTATTCCTCCGTTTTTGGATGACCATCCCAGCCTCGATACCTCGCTGTACTTTCTCGCCTATCAGGCCGGCAAACGCTCCATCACGCTCAACCTCGAATGCGCCGACGGCCGCCGGCTGTTGACCGAACTGGCGGGCAAGGCGGACTTCCTGGTCGAGTCGTTTCCGGTGGACTACCTGGAATCGCTGGGGCTCGGCTACCAGACGCTCTCCAGCGTCAATCCCCGCCTCATCCATACGTCAATCACTCCTTTCGGCGATCGCGGGCCCGGCCGGAATTATTCGGCGGCGGATATCACCATCTGGGCCGCGGGCGGGAACATGTACCTGATGGGAGAAGAGGGCCGGCCGCCGCTTCAGATTAGCCTGCCACAGGCGGGGCTGCACGCCGGAGCGGAAGCCGCCGCCGCCGCGATGATTGCGCATTATGCCCGCCAGAGCAGCGGCCAGGGGCAGCATATCGTGGTCGACATGCAGGCCTGTGTCGTGTGGACGTTGATGAACGCGCAGGCGTTTCCGATCATGCATGGCGGCTCGATGGCCCGCAACGGAGTTTTTTCCGGCGCGCTGCGGCTCAAGCGCAAGATGGTGTTCCGATGCGCCGATGGCCACATCTCGATGTTGGTTACTGGCGGCACCGCAGCCCCTTCCATCAAGGCGTTGGCGGATTGGATGGACGAGAAGGGCTTCGCGGCGGACTGGATGAAGCGCCAGAACTGGTCGTCGTGGGCTCCAGGCGTAATCAGCCGAGCCAGCGATTACGAAATCGAGCAGGTCCACGATATCGAGGACCGCGTCGAGCGTTTCTTCATGACCATGACCAAGCGTGAGATTTATGCGGGGGGGCTAAAGCGCCGCATCCTGCTCTCGCCGGTCCAGACGGTGGCGGAGATCGCCGCGGACGATCAGCTCGAGGCGCGGGAATTTTTCGTTCCAGTGCCGCACCCCAACCTCGGCGGCGCGAATCTAACCTTTCCCGGCCCGTTCGCGAAGCTGTCGGCGACTCCTCTGGCGCCGCCCACTCCGGCGCCGAAACTCGGCGAGCACAACCAGGAGATTTACGGCGGACTGATGGGCCTGACGGCGCGCGACTTGGCGATGCTGCGCGCGGTTGACGCTATCTGATCGCGGGAGCGGCGATGTATGGCACCTTTTGCGCTTGAGGGAATTCACGTGCTGGATTTCACCTGGGTCGCGGTTGGCCCAATTACGACCAAATACCTCGCCGACAACGGCGCGGACGTAGTCAAGATCGAATCCAGCGCGCGTATCGATGTTTTGCGGGCCGCGCCGCCCTACGCCGACGGCAAATTCGGCATCAACCGCAGCCAGTTCTTTGCCGACTATAACACCTCCAAAAAAGGCGTGACGCTCAACCTGAGCGATCCCAGAGCGCGGGAACTGGTGATGCGCCTGGTGCCGTGGGCCGACGTGGTGGTCGAAAACTTCACGCCCAAGGTGATGCGCGGATGGGAAATGGACTACGACCACCTGCGCCAGGTCAAGCCCGACATCATCATGCTGTCCTCCTGCCTGCAGGGACAGACCGGGCCGCAGGCAATGATGCCCGGATTCGGCCAGTTGATGGGCGCGCTGTCCGGCTTTTATTACATCTCAGGCTACCCCGGCGGCGATCCTGCGCCGCCCTACGGCGCCTATACCGATTTCATTACGCCGAGGTTTGCCGTTGCGGTGCTGCTGGCCGCGCTGGATTACCGCCGGCGCACTGGAGCGGGACAGTACATCGATATCTCCCAGTACGAAGCTTCGCTGCATTTTCTGGCCCCGGCGCTGATCGATTATTTCGCCAGTGGGCGCGTGCTTGAGGCGCAGGGCAATCGCAGCGAACGTTACGCGCCGCATGGCGCTTACCGATGCCGCGACGAAGCGGGCGCGGAGCGCTGGATATCTATCGCCGTCGCCAATGATCCGCAATGGCAGGGGTTGCTCGACGTGCTGGGCAATCCCGCGTGCGAGGAGCGCTTCGCCACGATGCTCGGACGGCTGCAAAATGCCGGTGCGCTCGACGATTTCCTCGCCGCGCAGGTCCGTGACCGCGAGGTATGGGACCTGACCGCCGGGCTCCAGATGGGCGGAGTGGCGGCCTATCCGGTCCAGAGCTGCCTGGACCTGCACCAGGACGAGAATCTCGAGTCCTTCGGCTTCTGGAATTGGCTGGAGCACAAGGAGATGGGACCAGCGCCTTACATGGGCCTGGAACATCACCTGAGCGCGACGCCCGGCCAATTGCGATCGGCGGCGCCGGCGCTGGGGCAGCATACGGACGAAGTCCTGCAGGGGATGCTGGGACTGGACGCGGCCGAAATCGCGCAACTGCGCAAGGACGGAGTGTTGATGTAGCCGCCGGAGCCGTGGCAGGACTATGATGGTGGAAGAGGCGGCAGCCTCAACATCAGAAAGGAGTCCTGGCTATTTCACCAACCAAGCAGTTTGGAGCCGGCAAGGCAGCACACGCAGTTTGCGAATTGCAGCGCCTGCAGTTTACCTCGCCGGATGGAGTGCGCCTGGCGCGCGAGCTGTGGGAAATCCTGCGCCGTAAAAAGGGCTGCACGTTAAGCCGCCTGTATCGTAGCGCGCAGGACGACGCGCTGTGGCTGGCTTATTCCGAATGGAACAGCCTCGGCGAACTGGCGGGAGCCCGGCGCGAAGCGGCCCGCTCACCGCTTAATCGGCGCCTGCATTCGATGTTGGCATCGAGCAGCGAACGCGCCTATGAGCCGTTCGGACCGGTGCGCAGCACCCACGGAGTCAATTTCGCGTCCGCCCCGGTAGCGATGCTGATCAACTTCCTTGACGGGATGGAAGAGCCGGAAACGGCGCTCGCCTTTCTGGCCGAGGCGCCCGGATACATCTCGCACATCCTGATGCACGAGGTGGGCAAGGCAGAAACACTGGCGTGCCTGGCGCATTTCGATACCGCGCAGCATGCGGAGCAGGCAGCGCATACGCTTGGAGAGCAGTCCACGCTGAAGGATTTCAAGCCGGTCGCCGAACTGTTTTCGGTATGAATCTTTCTGTCCCCTCTCCCACTTCCCCGTGGGAGAGGGTGAGGGAGAGGGTGACTGTGACTGGCGCCCTTCTATTGCAACGGCCGCGCATATACTCATAACAAAGCGATCAGAAGGGCCAGCTTGCTTTAAATGCGATACGAACTGTTAGTCGCGTTTCGCTACCTGCGGTCGCGCCGGAAGTCGGCGTTCATTTCGATCACGACTTTGTTTACCGCAATCGGCGTGATGATCGGAGTTGCCGCGCTGACCATCACGATGGCCGTGATGAACGGCTTCGAAGCCAATTTGCGCAACCGGATTCTGAGCCTCACTCCGCAGGTTCAGGTCGTGCGCTATGGCGCCATGTCGAACTACGCCGACGTGCAGGTTGCCGCGGAAAAGATTCGGGGCGTCACTGGCGCGGACCCGTTTATAATCGGCCAGGGCATGCTGACCTCGAAGACCGCCGCGCGCGGCGTCGTGGTACGCGGAATCGACCCGAAAAATCCCGCGGCGATTTCCGACTTGCGCCGTTACCTGGAACGAGGGGACCTGGCCAGTCTCAACGCGCCCCCAACGTCGCCGCCAAAGGCCTCGGGTGCGACCCCGGCGCCGGTCGCGATTGCGATCGGCGAAATCGTCGCGGATAAGCTGCACGTCCAGGTGGGAGACGAGGTGAGACTGATCTCGCCAATCTCCGTCAGCGGCGGAGAGATCAAAGCGACCAGCGCGGCCTTTCGCGTCGGCGCGATTTTCCTTTCCGGAGTGCAGTTCATCGACGAAACGGTAATTTTCATGGAGTTGGGCCGGGCGCAGGTATTCTTCGGGCGCCAGCGGCAGGTTGACGGCGTCGAAGTCCATCTCGCCAACCTGGACGATACCTGGCGCGTTACCGAGGAGCTGGCGAGGATTTTTTCTTTTCCGCCTTACCGGGTACGCAACTGGATCGAGATCAACCAGGCAGCTTCGGCCGGTTTTGCGATGCTCAAGCGGGTTTACAGCCTGGTGCTGATGATGCTGATCGCGGTGGCGGCCTTCAACCTGGTCGCGATGCTCATAATGGTAGTGATGGAAAAGCGCAAGGACATCGCGATCCTGATGACGATGGGCGCCACGGCGGGCGCGGTGCGCCTGATCTTCATCATCAAGGGACTAATCGTTGGCGCGATCGGGACCATCGCGGGATTGGTGCTGGGGGTCGCCGGATGCTTCACCCTGGCCCATTATCATTTCATCCATATACCGCGTGAAATATATGGAATTTCAACCCTGCCGGTGGCAGCCTCTCCGGCCGCCTTCGGGTGGGTTGCACTGGCGGCGATGTTTCTGTGCCTGCTCGCCGCACTTTACCCCGCACGGCAGGCTTCCAAGCAGTTGCCGGTCGAGGTTATCCGCTGGGAATGATCAATCCCCGACGGCAAGCGCCTGCGCCGTTCAATAAGGATAGTGCGAAGGCCGCCCGTTGGAGCGGCCGGTGCTTAATCGCGGGGCGGAGCCGAATCGGGACGCGACTTGGCCGCGAGCTTGCCCTTTCGGATCACCAATGTTTCGTGACCGCGCACCTTGATGGTACGTGCAGGCTCTGACATCGGCACCTTGCTGATGGCCCGGTCGTCCCTGAAACGGGCTCCGGGTCCACCGCCGCCGCCGCGTTTGCGACGCCAATTGCTGAGCTCTTTGGAAAGTTTGGAGGCCAGATCGCTGTCGTCGATCTGGTCTCCGGCGTCTAGCGCTTCGCTATCCGCGGGATTGTTTGACGTGTCTGGGGAACTCATTTAGCTCCCTATCTCCCCTGATGTGGCAAATTACCCACCTTCAGATCATAAGACTGTTAAGGCCATATCGATCCGGTTGGGTTCCGCTTAGGTTTTTCGGCTCTGACTTGGAAGACCAAAAATTTTTGTGAGTTCTAAGCTATCTCTGAATTTAGGAAAGGACTTGGAAGATTAGGATAATTCGGAATGGCTCTTTTGGGGGGATCCCGGGGTTCCGCTATCTACCTAAAGAATATGCCGATCCAAAGAATACGCCAATTGACTTACTGAGGGAAGACACTCTGCATCCGCATCGCAAGGCCCAAATCGCCCGCGATCCGGAGCTTGCCGCTCATAAAAAGCATCTGCGGGTTGGCCTTGCCAGTGGTCATGTCGAGATAATCCTGGGCCGCCATCGAAATCGTGACGTTAGGCGACGCATGGGCTCCTTCTTTCACATCGCAGGTCTCGTTTTTGACCGTGACGTTCCATTTCCCGCCGCCGTCGCCGGACAGATCGAACTGGAAGACAGCGTCCAAACCTTTGGCGGCATCCTTGTTGAACACCTCAGGCATCCGGTCGAATACCTCTTTGCACGATTTGGGTGCGTCCGCCATTGTTGCCTCCTCCTGATACAGATCTGCCACCGGCAAGTGCCTGATAATGCGGCCATCCAAGTAAACTTGTCAACAGATTAAATGCATGATTAACAACTTTTCTTCAGGCGTCAACCAATCATGCGGACCCGCGCTTGCGGCCCAATCAATTACACAGAGGGTTGGGACGTATTTTTCCGAGGATCGCCAACTAGAAACCGAACACCCCTCTGGGCACCACCCGAATCAGGTTGGTACGTACGCGCACCGGAGCCGCCCCTTCGGCAACCGTTACGGCGTGCTCCTTTTGGGCTTCGGTGCTGACCTGACCGCTTAAATAAGCGTCATGGCCGATCACCTTCACCGTCACCTGGCTTAAGCCGGCGCCCTGGAGCTGAGCCGCGACGGCGGCTTCCTGCTGGGCCCAGGCGGCGGTATCGGTTTGGAGACTGTCGATGACGTCGGTTACTCCATCGACACTCTTGACGGTTGATATCGCCAGACGGCGGAATCTGTCATCGAAGACTTTGCCATACAGCGTGACCACGCCGCCGCCATTGGTATAGGCCTTTACCCGACCCAATCTGCGGTCGGCGCGCAAGCGGTCCGTAACGCGCGCCAGCAGATCGACCTTGGGTGGTGGCGGAACAGCCGCCTCTCTCCGATACCGCCGTGGTCGGCGCCGTTCGGGCGCCGCCGGCGCGTACGCCGGCGCTGCTGGTGCGGGTGGGGGTGCTTCAGGCGCAGCTTCTGGCGGCGTAATCGGCTCTCTTGCGGCCATCGCGGGACTCGCTTCCGGCGCGGGGCTCGCGGACTCGACTGGTGGTGGTGGAGCGTTGGCATACTCCGGAGTCTCGCCCGGGTTCAGCGCGGCTATTTTGTCTGCCAGCGCGGATTCCACCGACGCCTTTTCCTCGGCATTGCGCGCCATCACCACCGGGTAGCTGACTTCGACCGAGCTGCCGCTATAGGGCGCAAAGTGCCATCCCATCATGGTTTTGACCAGATCGGCGTCCAGCGCGGGATTGGGCGCAGTGGAAGTTTTGACCGAACCCGCAACCACCTCGCCCGCAGGGTTCACGGTCAGCGTGGCGAGCACGCCGTCGGAAAAACCGCTGTCACCCGCCAGCGACTTCTTGTACAGGTCAAGCACTGCGGGGGAATTGTCGCTGAATAGTTTGGTGGCGGCGTCAACGTTGCGCGCCGGATCGGACGCCGATTCTCCCGTGACCTGGACGTTGATGTTGCTGGCCAATTGCGCCATCGGTCCGGTTATCGCCGGGGACGCGGCAGGCGCAGCGGCCGACCCCACCGGCTTGGGTGCCAAGCCGGTGCGGCTCAGATGAAGGGCGAACCATGCCCCGGCCGCCAACGCCACAATGGCCGCCAGCAGGTAGCCGGTAAACGCGAACATGCGGCGCGGCCCCGAGGGCTCTCGCGTAGGTTCATCGTCAAAGCTTTGTCCCCCAGGGCTCTGTTGCGGCGTCGGTTGCAACACGGTCTGCCTTGGAATCGTAAAAGTTGGCTGAGGCGACGACACCTCGGCGGAATCCAGGCGCGCGCCGCAGAAGGAGCAAAGCGCCTCGCCCGGCAACGCTTTGCCACCGCAAACCGGACATTCGACCGCGGGCTCTATTTCAGCGGGAGGGGGCATCTGGACAGTGCCGCGTCCGGCGGAATCGGCGGGCACCAGTTGCGCACCGTCAGATGAACAGAATCGCTCCGAGTCAGGAAACGTATTGGAGCATTCAGGACATCGCTTCATTGGGCTCCTCCCGGTCGCCTTGGAGTCATATTAACAATATTAGCGCCGAGCCCAGCGCAAAAATATCCAGCCTAGGCATCGTGCCCGGAACCCAGTGGTCTTAAGCCAAAACCTCGTTGGAGACGAAAAGCTGATTCGTAGCATGCAAGCGCCCTCACATTTGACGCCCTCTCCCTGACCAGGGAAAGAGGGTTAGGGTGAGGGTGACGCTTCGATCGACGAGCTACGCATTTTCATACCAAAGGGCGAGCGCCAAAAAAACGAAGGCGAGTTTCGGTACCTGTCTGACCGAAACTCGCCTTGCCGGGAAAATAACTTCCGCGGAAGACTGCGCCACCAATCACGCCTCAGGACTTGTCTTCGAGGCGGAATCCCAGCTCGATATGAACCTGGAAAATCGGCTCCGAATTGTTCTTTACCGCTCCGCGAATCTTCTTCACCTTGAACCAGTCGATATTGCGCAACGTTCGCGACGCCTTGGTCAGCGCGTTGCGCACCGCCTGGTGCACGCTGTCTTCGGAAACTCCAACTATTTCGACCACATCGTAGGTTTTGTCAGGCATTATTTTTTATCCTCACCGCAGCCGGGCGATGCCCGTCAGACCGATTGTCCCTCGAGCCTGAAGCCCAGTTTGATGCTGACCTGGAAGACGGGTTCGGAGTTGTTCTTCACCAGTCCGCGGATCTCCGTCACTTCGAACCAGTCGATGTTGCGTATCGTCTGGGAAGCCTTTTTCAGCGCGTTGCGTACCGCCTGGTGCACGCTGTCATCGGAAACTCCAACCACGTCGATTATTTTGTAGGTCTTGTCCGGCATCTTTAGTCTCCTTCAAATGCGGGGTCGCTCTTCTCAAGTACTACCGGAGCGAAGCCGACCGCAAGCAAATTCGGTGGCGTGAGCTGAATCAATGCGGCGGAACAACGCCGGCACGGAGGCCGGCGCTACGGGAAAGGCAGCCCATGTTCAGATACCTGTTTTCGCATCTTCTGCATCTTCCGTAGCGCCGGCCTCCGTGCCGGCGTCTTTTTGATTGAATCAACCCGGCAAGGAAGACGCGCGCTGCCTACGGCTTGGGGAATAAAGCCGCCAGAACGGCTGGATCCTCGATAGTCCGCATGTCCAAAGTGAAGGCGCCCTCCGCGATTCTGCCGATGATTGCCGGATCGGCGTGGCGAAACATCGCGGCAATCGCCTCGGCGGAATGTGCGGGATGGGTGATCCTGAGCACGCGGGTTTCGATCTCGCCGCCCGGCATCGCGCCCGACCCGATCTCCGAAGTGGAAGGCCCGACCGCGATCGAAAAGTCCTCGCCCAGCCGCTGCGCCAGTAATTCGCGGGCGCGGTTGGCCACGATTTCCAGTTCCTGCGGCGAACGCGTCAGCAGACGCAGAACGGGAATGCTCTGAACCAGGTCCGCGGCGCGCAAGTACAGGCGCAACGTCGCCGACAGCGCGGCCAGCGTGAGTTTGTCGCAACGCAGCGCGCGCTTGAGCGGATTGCTCCTGATCCGTTCGATCAATTCGCGCCGGCCCACGATTATGCCCGCCTGCGGGCCGCCCAGCAGCTTGTCGCCTGAAAATGTCACCAGGCCGGCGCCGGCTTCGATGCGCTCCTTCACTATCGGTTCGTGATGCAGCCCGAAGCGGCGCAAGTCCACCAGCGCTCCCGATCCGAGGTCTTCCATCACATCCAGCCCGTGCTCTGCCGCCAGGCGGCAAAGTTCGCCAATCGGCACCGCGGCGGTAAAACCGATCACGCGGTAGTTGGAGGGATGCACCTTGAGCAGGAGAGCGGTTTCGGGGCCAATCGCGCCGGCATAGTCCGGCAAATGGGTGCGGTTGGTGGTGCCGACCTCGCGCAGGCGCGCGCCGCTCTTGCGCATCACGTCGGGGATACGGAAGGAGCCGCCGATCTCGATCAACTCGCCGCGCGAGACAATTACTTCGCGCCCTTCGGCCAGCGTGTTGAGCGCCAGCAGCACGGCGGCGGCGTTGTTGTTGACCACGGTGGCCGCCTGCGCACCGGTCAGCGCGCAGAGGTCGTCCTCGACAATCCGGTCGCGCTCGCCGCGCCCGCCTCTTTCCAGGTCGTACTCCAGGGTGATCGGCGAGCGCGCCGCCAGGCTGATGGCGTCCACCGCGTCCTCTGCCAGCATCGCGCGCCCCAGGTTGGTGTGAATCACCACGCCGGTGGCGTTGATTACCGGCCGCCATCCGGGGCCGTCGGCCGCCAGGCGCTCCTGCGCGCGGCGCACGACTTCCTGCACGATCGCCTCGCGGCTGCCGGCGGGTTGCTCGCTGCCCACCGCTATCGCGTCACGCAGTCCGTCCTGTACTGTTCGGATGACTGCGGTGAGATAGTTGCGGTTGAACTTGTCTTGCGATTGCTGCGGCAGCGCGCGCAGACATTCGTCAACCGAAGGCATCCGGCGCAACGCTTTGGCAACGTCAGCGGTCTGCGGCATCGGCGTGTTCGACTAACTGGTCCGCACCAGCACGATTAATCCTGCTCTTCGACCTGGAAGCCCATGCGCTCGATCAGTTCGCGAGTGGCGGCGGCGGCCAGACCGGGAGTGGTGAGGTAGCCGTCCACGAAGATCGAATTGACCGCATACAGCGCATAACCCTGCAGGTCGCCGAGGTTGAGTTCGCGTCCGCCTGCGGCGCGCACCTCGCTGTTGGGATTAAGCAGCCGAAACAGGCAAATCGCCTTGAGGCATTTTTGCGGCGTCAGGTCGTGGCGATCCTGGAGCGGCGTGGCCTTGATCGAGTTGAGGAAGTTCACCGGCACCGAGTCGATCTTCAGCCGCCGCGTCGCGTAGGCGAGGTCGAGCAAGTCGTCGTCGCTCTCGCCCATACCGATAATTCCGCCCGAGCAGGTTGAAAGGCCCGCGGCGCGAACGTTTTCAATCGTTCGCACCCGATCGTCCCAGGTATGAGTGGTGCAGATTTGGGGATAAAAACGCCGGCTGGTGTTGAGATTGTGATTGACCCATCCGGCGCCGGCGCCTTTGAGCGTGTCGGCCTGATCGCGATCCATCAATCCCAGCGACAAACATATTTCAAGGTTCGCAAAGCGCTCGCGGATTGCCTCGCAGGCCTCGCCAAAATGCTCGATGTCCCGCGCGTCGGGACCGCGGCCGCTAGTCACCATGCAGTAGCGGCGAGCCCCGGCCTGCGTGGCGCGCTCGGCTCCCTCCACCAGTTGTTGGACACTCTGCAGCTTATAGACCGGGATGTCGGCCTTCGAAACGCATGATTGCGAGCAGTAACCGCAATCCTCGGGACAGATGCCGCTGCGCGCGTTGCGCAGCATGCAAAGCTTGACCTTGCGGCCAAAGCCGGTCTTGCGCACCTTAAGCGTCGCAGCCAGCAGGTCGTTCAGGCGTTGGTCGGGACAATTGAGGATCGCCCGGGCGGTTTCTCGATCCAGTTCAACTCCCGCCACAACCTGCTCGACGATTTGATCCAAATCCAGGTCTTCGAAATTGACCATCAAACGCACCTGCTCATTTTTTGGCTCCGCAATGATATCGCTCCGGTGGCTAACGGGCTACCCGCGCCGCGCCCAGGATCTTCAGCCTGGAAATGAGGTAGAGGGCGGAGGCCAGCGCGACCGTCCCTGCCATCACTACCGCCAGCTCGGGACTCAGGTGCTGACCCACATAGCCCACCTCCAGACTGCCCAGCGGCGCCAGGCCCATTAGCGACATCGTGTACAAACTCATCACGCGCCCGCGCAACTCATCGCTGACAAACAACTGGATCAAGGTGTTGGTCGAGGCCATGTAGTTTATCATCCCGGCGCCGACCAGCATTTGCGCGACCACCGACAACACCATCCATCGCGAGAGGCCGAAAATCACGATCGCCGATCCCATCAGACACGCGCCCGCGACCAGATGCTGGCGGATTTGAGCCGGCCCGCGCGAGCGCCAACTGAGTACCACCGCGCCGCACACCGCGCCTATCCCCTGGGCCGCCATCAAAAAGCCATAGACGCGCGCCTGGCCGTGAAGGATATTGCGCGCGAAAACCGGCACCAGGACCGAATACTGCATCCCCAGACCCGTGATCATTGCAACTGCGACCAGCAGATTAAAGGTCGCCGGATGATGCCACGCATAGGCGAACCCCTCGCGCACCCGCTTGAGCATCGTGGCGCCGAATCGTTGTGTCTGATGGGCCGGAAGGTCCATCTCGAGCAGGCTCCAGATCACCGCCAGATAACTGACGCCGTTGAGAAAAAAGCATCCGGCTTCGCTGAACACCATCAGCATCAGGCCTGCAATCGCCGGTCCGATCGATCGGGCTCCATTGAAGGTCATGGAATTGAGCGCGATTGCGTTGGGCAGGTCCTCCCTGCTGCCGCCCACCATCTCGACCAGGAAAGTCTGGCGTCCGGGCAGGTCGAAGGCATTAACCAGTCCGTTAAAGGCCGCCAGCATGATGATGTATTCCACGCGCACGACCTCGGTCCAGGTCAGCGCGGACAGGACGAAGGCGGAGCACATCAGGCAGGTCTGAGTGGCCACAATCAGGCGGCGCCGGTCAACGTGGTCAACCACCACGCCGGCAAAGACCGTCACCAGCAGCAGGGGAATGTAGCTGGAAAAAGACACCAGCCCCAGCTTGAAGGGCGAATTGCTCAGCCTGAGCACCAGCCAGCCCTGCGCCACTATCTGCATCCAGGTGCCGATTAACGAAGTGAGCTGCCCCAGGAAGAACAGGCGAAAGTTGCGATGGCGCAGGGCGCGAAACGCTCCCAGCCTGGCGCCCTCAAGGCTGATTGGATGTTCGGCGACGGTCTCGGAGAGAATTGGTGCTGCAGGCTCCGGCTCTTGCATCTGGCTACGATCGATTGTGGCAGAGCGCCGGATAGGAATCGAGTAACGTGCCGGTCATGGAACGGCAACACGGTAGCCACAACTATGCCTTCGGATCGATTTTGGTTGCTCGATTCCAGCCAGACCTGCGATACATTTTGTTTCGACGCCTGATAGGAACGAGGATTCAAAGCGATGAATCATTCCCAACCGCCATTGACCGGGATCAAGGTAGTTGATCTTACCCGTTACCTCGCCGGCCCGTTTGCCACTCAGATCCTCGGCGATTACGGTGCCGAGGTGATCAAGATCGAACCGCCCGGTGATTCGCGCGCGCAACTGGGATCGGGCGGCGGAGCCGACAATTACTTTTTCCTATGCACCAACCGCTCAAAAAAAAGTCTGGTGCTGGATATTAAGAAGGACGAAGGACGGCGCGTCCTCTCGCAACTGGTCGATTCGACTGACGTTTTGATCGACAACTTCCGTCCGGGGGTGATCGAAGAAATCGGCTTCGGCTATGACGCGCTGTCCAAACGCAATCCGCGCATCATCTGTTGCAGCATTTCGGGTTTCGGTTCCACCGGGCCGCTGCGCGACAATCCCGGCTTCGATCAGATCGCGCAAGGGATGTCGGGACTGATGAGCGTCACCGGCACGCTGGAGAGTGGTCCGACCCGGGCCGGAATCGCGATTTGTGATCTGCTGGGCGGCATCTTCGCCGTCCAGGGCATCCTGCTTGCGCTCGAAGTGCGCCATCGCACCGGCCGCGGGCAGCGGGTGGAAACCTCGCTGCTCGAATCGATCGTCAGCATCCTGAGCTGGTCGGCGGGGATTTACTTCGAAACCGGCAAGAGTCCTGTGCCCGCCGGCAACCATCATCCGCTGGTGTCACCGCACGGCACCTTTCAGGCGGCCGATCGCCCCTTCAACATTTCCGTCGGCAACCCGGCGATGTGGAAAAAATTCGTGGCCCTGATTGGCCGCCCCGAACTGGACAAAGACGAGCGCTTCCAAGGTGTGCGGCGGCGAGTCAAGAATCGCGCGGCGCTGACCGCCGAGGTCAACGCCGCACTCGCGGCCCATCCGGCGGACTACTGGATCGAGGAACTGAACAAGGCGGGGATTCCATCGGGTCCGATCCTCACGATGGAGGATCTTTTCGCGCATCCGCAGGTAGCCGCGCGTGAAATGCTGCTCAAGATTCCCCATCCCAGGCTGGGCACGTTCCTGACCACCGGTCTGGCGGCAAAGCTCGAGCAAAGCCCCGGCCGCGTCACGCGCCCGCCGCTGTTCGGCGAGCATACCGACGAGGTGCTCGCCGCCCACGGTATCGGTCCGGACGAACGCGCCCGCCTGCGCGCGGAAGGTGTAATCGCTTAGCCAGCCCTTGTTAAGAGCCGGCGCGTAGGCCGGCTCTACGGGGCGAGAGCTTTGCGACAGGTTTACCTGCATGGCCACACCAGCGGTTGAGTCACCCGAACATGTTGTCGCGCCGCCCCCCTCGCGCGGACAGCCGGTGCGTCCGCCCGACCTGATCTATGCATTGGATGAACGCCCGCCAATAGCTCATCTGATTCTTCTGGGCGCGCAACATATCGCCGTGATCTGCCCGTACCTGGTCTTCGTCACACGGGTCACGCAGGCCGCCGGAGCGTCGACCGACGTGGCGGCGCACGCCGTTGGCCTGGGCATGATCGCGATCGCGCTGGCGACGCTGTTGCAGGAGCGCCGCCTTGGCCCGATCGGATCGGGATATCTGGCTCCGCCCGTGGTCTCCGCGATCTACTTCGCACCCGCGCTTGAAGCGGCGCATCGCGGCGGCCTGCCGCTGGTGTGCGGGATGGTCGCGTTCGCCGGCGTGTTTGAGGGAATCTTCGCGTGGGTGCTGCCGCGGATGCGCAAGGTGTTTCCGCCGGTGGTCTCAGGCTTCATCGTGATCGCGGTGGGCGCGGAGCTTGGCCTGATCGGCGTCAGCGGTTTCCTGGGAATCTCCGATCTCCACGATCCGAGGCTGCCGCTGCATGTGGCGGTCGCGACGTTGACTATCGCCGTGATGGTTGGGTTCGGGGTGTGGGGAAAGGGGCTGCCCCGGCTGCTGTGCGGTCTAATCGGACTGGCGCTCGGGATGGCGATAGCGGTCGTGACCGGGATGGTGTCGAGTGAAAACGTCGCGGTCATCGCCTCGCGGCCGTGGGTCGGACT
Organism: Binataceae bacterium (SeqCode); assembly: GCA_035939115.1. Taxonomy (GTDB): domain Bacteria; phylum Desulfobacterota; class Binatia; order Binatales; family Binataceae; genus JAJPJA01. The sequence goes on along the minus strand of DASZGF010000063.1, from coordinate 130,630 downwards.
GCCTAATCCCGATTTTCTCTCCTACCGCTTTGAGCCCTCGCTGATGGTGCCGTTTGCGATCGCGTCGCTCGCCGCGGGGCTGCGCGCCATCGGCGTGATCACTACATGCCAGAAGATCAACGACGCGTCCTGGCGCCGGCCCAACCTCGACAACATCCGCGCCGGCGTGCTGGCCGACGGGGTCGGATGTTTGGTAGGCGGATTGCTCGCGACGCCGGGAATCAGCGCCGCGCCCAGCCTGGTCGGGATCCAGAAAATCACCGGGGCGACGAGCCGTTATATCGCCTATGCGGTCGCGGTGTGGCTGGTGCTGTTGTCATGTGTGCCGAAGGTCGGTGCGGCGCTGCTGGCACTGCCGCTGCCAATCATCGGCGCCGCGCTGGTTTTCAACGGCGCCTCGATGCTGATGGGCGGGATCCAGATAGTGATGTCGCGGCCGGTGACGATGCGCAGCACGTTTATCGTTGGCGTCTCGCTGCTGTTCGCGCTCAGCCGGCGCGTCTATCCGGAGTTCTTCACGCTGCTGCCCTCGTGGACCGGTGCGTTTACCGACTCAATCCTGTCCATCGCGGTCGTAGTCTGTGTGCTGCTCAACCTGATTTTTCTGATTGGCGAGCGCCGCACCGAGACCATGGTACTGGAGCCGGGCGACGGCCAAACTCCCTCGCGCTTCGGGGATAAGTTCCGCGCCGAGGCCAAGCTCTGGCAATTGGGCGCCGCCGACACCAGCGCGTCGAGACCAGCGTCCGCGAACTGCTGCGCCTGATAAAGGATGGCGGTCACGCCGACGGTCCGCTCACCGCCAGCGTCAGCTATGACGACCTCGACCTGGCAATCAGGCTGAGCTACAAGGGCACGCTGCCCTACGTGGCATCCGAGCAGCGGCTACCGGCCGGGATGGTCGAGGAGCAGATCTTCGCGGTGGGCCTGTCAGGCTTTTTGTCCTCGGTGTTTCCCGATCGCCTCAACAGCTCGCAAAAAGACGGCACCTGCGAGATCACGCTGTACTTCCAGACGTAACTAACAGGATGCACTTCGCCTAAGGGACTGCAAATCCTAAGAGTCCTCCTTACGTGCGATACCCAGGGACGGTTGATGAGGTGCGCGCGCAAAATGCGGGCACAATCAATTCAACGCGACGTACCCAAGACTGGGGCGGCAGCCGATTACCGCCCTGGGATCTTGGTTATGCCTGTACGCGAATGGGAGCTCTGACCCGAACTCTGGTTCGTAATTCTTGATACAGCCTTAGCTCCAAAGGCTCACCCTCGTGCCACAATCTGACAGCCAATGCATATTTCTGCTCCGGGTCGTCCGTTCGAAATCGAGATTGGCAGCCTACCAATAGGTGAATGATCGGTAAATGAAGGTCCGAAATGATTGGCAACTGTGGGGACCTCGACCAAATCTTTCGTCGGACTTGAAGCGTCGACCATTGGAGCGTGGTCTTGGACGGTCCGAGATCGAGCAACTTGCTTTGCGGGACCGTTGGAGCGTCGGTGCCACGATGATGTCTACGATAATTCTCGACTTCCCCCGTAGCGAGGCCCTTATAGGCCTCGAGCCACATGGTTCGTCCGAGGTAGTCGCGCCGACTGGCTCTTACCGGAGGATCGAAAGCAAGAGCGACGGTCAATCCTCGTCGTCCTCGGACAGAAATGAAAGAGGAGGGCACATAGACTTGATAAATGTGAAATCTATCCTCGGGAAGCTGATCTTCGGCCACAAGAAGTACATCATTCTCAGACGAGCCCAAAGCCGAGTCCTCGTTGCAGACTCCGTACCCTAACGATACGCAGCTTTGACTCGCCTTCTGTCTCCTCATCCTCAATCCAATTAATTGGATATGTAGGTCGAACAGTAGTGGCCCCAACTATCGCACGGATCAAATTAGCGCTAGGTACAGGTACTATGCCCCGTAGTGCTACTTCGGCCCGCGCCGCTATATTCGCGATGTGTGGGGAGGCAAAGGAAGTGCCGCTGGGCGCGCACAAAAACCTGCCACCTGATGGGAGCGCTATAGTGGGCTCACCTAGATAAACATCCTCCTTTACCCAGCGTTTGTCTGCACCGCCAAGTGTCTGTAGAGCGTAATTTCCTCCATGTGCAACACAATCTGGTTTGACAGATCGCTTTGTTGCGCTGATCTGGTAGCCGAAACCAACGCGCGAGAAAGGCGATGGAGCATTCTCGGGAGCGGCCGGAATCGCATCTGGCGCACGACACCGATCTGATCGAGCGATGGCACCGACCGTTAAGACGAGAGCCGCAGTGGCAGGATTGCAGAGGCGCTGCTCTGGAGCCATCATTTGTTGTATTAGGGCCTTTTGAAAATCTTCGCGTCCGGGGCCTGCTAGAGGTATGGGTGGATCCGGTCGGTTGCCTGCTGAGACGACAATTACGATATCCAGTTCACGTACGAGCTGGTCGAGCTTTTCCGCCCAAGCGAATTGCCGGGTGCCGTAATAGATGTCCGAACTGCCCAACGAAAGATTGAAAACTCTACAACCCCGGCGCGCGTGGAAGTCTCGAATGGCGTCCTCCGTGGTTTTTTCAATCCGGTGTTCTTCGGGAAAGACCGCGTCAGGCGGCAGGCCTCCCGCAACTTGTTGGCGATCTCGACGCAGAACCTTTGCGCTACAGATCACGACCTGAGGGTCGAATACCCCGCTCTCAAGACACTCCGCGATGTCGCCATACACGACTAACCCTGCCACCTGAGTACCATGCCCATGCAGATCCACTTCGGTACCTTCGCCGGTGTCGAAATCGCGTTCTTCCTCAACCCATCCCTGCAATAATGGATGACCCGCGACAACTCCGCTATCAAGAATGCAGACGCGCCCCTCCTCGCCAGTGGGCCTAGTTATCGATACGGTCCCCAGGTCGTCTCTGAGAACCCTGAGGGAAGCTTCTCTGATTTCCGGAGGAAGCTCGACACGTGCGACAAGATCGACCTTCAGAAGCTCGCCACCAAGCTGTTGATTCGCTTGGATCTTCGCAAGTAGTAGTGTCTCAGTTCGCGTTTCATCTGTGACACGACCACCAAAGCGTCCACAGAACTGACGAATCGATTGTTGGACTTCCGGCGCATGTTGGACATTCCCTGGGTGCCAGATATCAACGTCCAAATAGAAGGTCGAAGTCTGCGGCCAACCACGAGCCTTAAGCCGCGGTCCCGTTCGTTCCTCGGGCGAAAGGGCACGCGCAGATTCGATTCTATCGAACAGCTCGCGTCGTTGACTCTGGGTCAGGATGTCGCTTCTTACTTCGCTTTCAGCCTGATACCGCTGGACCTCCTGACGAAATCGCTGTAGCGACTGGATATCAGCGAACTGGACCAACAAGCGCGATCTGCCGTCGTCGGTGGTTCCCTCGTCAACCACAACGAGTTGGAACCTGTCTTCAAGGTTGTCGCGGACGCCAGAGTCAAAAGTTTGAAATTCGATAACCAAAAGTCGCTCGGGCGCGATCCCGGAGATTTGTCGCTCCTGCAGAAGCTGATCAACCGTTTCATCGTATCCTTTCTCCAACTCGCTGCCATGGAGTCTACGGTCTCTCGCCGGTACTCGGCTGAAATACCGTCGACGTCGATGTTCGGGCTCGATATCAGGTTCTCTCACGAGCGGGATATGCTCGAGCCGTCTGATCGCCCCACGCTCTTCCGGCATTTCTTAATCTCGATCTATTTCAGGCGCGCGTTTTGTGCCCAGCCTTTTCATAAGTACTCGGCGGTATCGGAAACGTTCTAGGGCTGCGGTCAAATGGGCGTCGGTGACGGATTTGGCCGGCTCCATCGCACACGATCGACGTATGTCAATGCATACGGCCTCAGCGTCGGCGAAAGTGCTGTCGGTAAGCTCCTTAACCAGTGAAGCCGCCTGCGTCTCGTTGAACGTAAGGGGCGCCAATCGCTTGTCGATCATTCGGCGCATCGCATGAAACGTCGGGCGTTCGAAACGAACGACATCGTCAAAACGTCGCCAAATGGCGGGGTCGAGCACCTCCTCGAAATTTGTCGCGGCAATGATCAGACACCGACCTTCAAAATTGTCTAGAATCTGAAGAAACGAGCTCACCACACGCTTTATTTCGCCATGCTCCGTGATATCATCGCGCGATCTCCCGATCGCATCAAATTCGTCGAATAAAACGACGAATTGATCGCGCCGAGCGTAATCAAAGACTTTGTGCAGGTTTGCGGCTGTCTCGCCGAGCAGTGAGGAAACTACACTGTCAAAACGTACGGACAGGAGCGCCAGTCCCAGTTCAGACGCAATTGCTTCGGCGGTCACTGTTTTTCCGCATCCGGATGGGCCACAAAATAGAATACGCCGAACCGGTACGAGCCCGTTAGCTTCAAGAATTTCCCAGGATCGGAATTCCAACATAACGCGCTCAAGGAACGAGTGCACTCGCTCATCTAGGACGAGTTCTTCAAGATAACGGCCAGGCCGACGAATGGTGAAGAGCGGGGTCTTCCGATCGCTATCAAGCGGAGGCGCCTCACTCGCGAATTCCTGCGGCTGCCTAACTGTGTAATCTCGGGATCCGTTTCGCAAGCAACGCAGCAACTCGTTAGCCGCGGTAATGTGATGCTTTTTGCGCTCGTCCTCAATAATCTCGTCAGCGGCCTTCCTAAATCCCTGGTCGTCCTTTCGCTGATAACTGACGAACAGGCGCTTCAGGAGGTCAGATCGAGCCATTATCGCATCTCTCCGAGCGTTTCGAACAAAGGCGTACTCTTTCCCGATCCGCGCGCCCCGGGATAGTTCCGGCAAAGACGCTTTGGCTTCGAAACGCTATCGCGAGCGTCTGATCCATCGCCATTCGGTGCCCATGGGTGCGCCGCACGTGTATCTCGACGTTGTCTCGACTACAGTCTTACCGCCTCAACCGCACGTCTGACAAGCAGAGCCCCGAGCGGCGCTGTGTGAGCGCGATTCGCCAAGGACACCTCTATGGCTGGTCAGATGTCCGCCGCTCTTAGAAGACGCAAGGCCCAAATATAGTAGACAAGCAGGCTGCTAATTGACGGAAGGGCGTTCGGAAAACAGGGCCAGGCTGCCGCGTTGGGCGGAGCGGACTCCGCGATCCATTTCGCGCAGCACCTCGCGGATCATGCGCAACGGGTCGGCGGCGTTCCATACCGGCTTGCCCAGCATCAGGTAATCGGCGCCCGAGCGGACCGCTTCGGCCGGGCCGACGCGGTCGGGATGATCGCAGCAGGCCTCGTCGGGGGAAAAGGCGGAGGTCACAATCATTACCCGGCGCCCGCACGCGGTCCTAACACGGCTGACCTGGCAGGGCGAGGTGACTACGCCGTCCATCGACGCGTCGGCGGCAAGGCGGGCCAGCAACGCGATCTGATCCGGCGCTGAGCCGCATTGGGCGGAGCAGGTCTCCACATGGCCGTTGACGCCGGCCAGCATCGCAATCGCGACGATGTAGGGGCGGCGCAGTCCTTCGCAATGGCACAGGCGGTTAACTTCGTGGCGCGTCCGCTCCATCATTTCGACGGAGTGCCCGGCGTGAAGGTCGAACATCTTGACGCCCAGGCGGGTGGCCTCAACCCCAGCCTTGCAGGCAAAGCGCGGCGTGTGGAACTTCAGGTCAAGGAAAACCTCGGCGCCACGTTTGCGGATTTCGCGGATCAGTTCGGGACCGGATTGGAGATATAGATGCTTGCCGACCTTGAACATCCCCACATAGCGCGACAGGTATTCAACCATCGCCAGCGCTTCGCGGCGCGGACCATGGCCGAGGTCCACGATCAGACGCTCCTTAAGCAGGCTTTGACGCGAAAGCGAAAATGGCCAATATTCAGCCACGCGAGCTACCAAGCGGGCGTGTGCCCGTCTTTCACAATGTTGTCCTATTGCACCAGCAAACCGCTTCCTGTCACACCCGTGTTTTCCTGCTACCGCCGCTGGTTGCAGCTTGTCAAGTGCCGCGCCCGCTAGCGCCGGAAAAGCCCCTCGCCCATGGGGAGACCCAGCAGGTATCGCCGGATCCAGTCCAGCGCCACCTGCGAAGCCAGCGTCTTGATCCAGTCGCGGTTGCCCCACATCCGATAACTGCGCGAGGTTTTAAATCCGTCGGCGACCAACGCGATACATACCGTGCCGACCGGTTTTTCGGCCGTGCCCCCGCCCGGACCGGCGATTCCCGACGTCGCCAGCCCGATATCCGCGCCGGTGACCTTGCGCACGCCGGCGGCCATCTCCAGCACACATTGGTCGCTGACGGCCCCATGCTGCTTGAGGGTTTCCTCGCTGACGCCCAGCAGTTGGATCTTCGACTCGTTGGAATATGTCACCAGGTCGGCGAGCAGGTAGTTGGAAGCGCCCGCGACGTTGGTGATGCGATGGCCGATCAAGCCGCCGGTGCAGGATTCCGCCACCGCGACGGTAAGGTGCCGCTCAGTCAGCAGACGTCCGACCACATCTTCCATGGTCACGTCGCCTTCGCCATAGACGAAGTCGGAAATCTTCTCGCGCACCCGCGCGCTTAGTTCATCCAGCCGGGTCTGCGCTTCACCGGGGCTGCCCTCGACCGCAACGCGCAGTGAGATTTGCGGGAAGCTGGCGCGGAAGGAGACGCGCGCCTCATTGGGCTTGATCAGCCCGGCGACCGCCTCATCCAGTCCGGACTCGCTGATTCCGTAGGTCTGGAAGGTCTGGCTGACGTGGATCGTATCGTGGCCGCGGCTGTCGACCAGCCACGGGATGACGATCTCCTCCATCATCGGCTTCATCTCGCGCGGAACGCCGGGCAGCACGATGAGGTGCGCGGTGTGATTCTTCTGCTCCACCGCCATCCGAAAGCCGGGCGCCGTGCCCAGCGCGTTGGGCAGGATCACGGCGGTCTCGGGGAACATCGCCTGCTTGAGGTTATTCTCGGGCATCTTGCGGCCGCCAGACGCGAACACGCGCCGCATCTTGTCGGCGCTGGCATCGTCGAACCACAGCTTCTTTCCAGTCAGGCGCGCCACCGTCTCGGTGGTGAGGTCGTCCGCTGTGGGCCCGATCCCACCGGTTGAGATGACCACGTCGGCCAGTTCCATCGCCGTCTTCCAGGCCCATTCCAGGCGGTCCGGAACGTCGCCCACGGTGATGACGCCGGCCAGGTCCAGACCGATTTCATTGAGTTTGTCGGCGAGGTAGTTGGCGTTGGTATCGACCACCTTGCCGGTGGTGAGTTCGTCGCCGGTGGAAAGGATGAATGCTCGTTGAATCATGGTTTCTCCCGTCAACCTATCAGATGCGCGACCAGGCGCAGCGCGATATTGGCATAGACCGCCGAGGCTATGTCGTCCAGCATCACCCCCAGCCCGCCGCGCACCTTGCGGTCGATAATGTTCGCCGGAGGCAGCTTCACGATGTCAAACAGCCTGAACAGTATGAATCCGAGTAGAAGGTACATCCAGTTCAGGGGATTGAGAAACATGGTGGCGATCATACCCATCACTTCGTCCAGCACGATGTGGGGACTGTCATGCTCGCCAAAGATGGCCTGGGCACGCTCCGCAACCCAGCATCCCATGGCGAAAGCTGCGGCGAATGCCGCAAGCGCCAGGGGCCAGTGGGCGTTCGCGTACGGCAGCACGGCCCAGGCCAGCGCCAGTCCAACCACCGAGCCTGCCGTTCCAGGAGCGACCGGGACAAAGCCGCTGTAGGCTCCGCTGGCCACAAAGATGAGGATCGCGCGTGTCATAGAGGAGCGGCGCCAGCGACTATAAAAGGGCGCGACGAGCCAGGTCAAACCGCAAAGCCCTGCGCCGCCCGCGACCCGCCGCCTACTCCGCGCGCAGCGGCATCGGCGGTTCCTCGATTTGCAATTCCACGCGGACCACACCCGGCACCCGGCGCACGATGGAGCCGGCCAGCTCATCCCAGGGTGGGACCAGCGCTGAACTCTTGAGCAACACCACTCCGGTGTGGGCCTCGACGTCAATTGGCGCGTGGCCCATCTTGGGATGCACCAACAGGGCGGCGCGCACCTGGGCCGAGAGGCAGGCGTCCTTGAGCGCCTGCATCGAGCGCTGATCGGCTTCGCGATCGATGGTGGCCGCCAGTTCCACGATGCTCGTGGCAAACCACGCCATCGGGCGCGTTGCGGTATTGACAATCAGGTCGTAATGGCTGGGCTCTTCCAGGTCGGCGCCGAGGGAGTGCTGGATTCTGGCCCGGACTTCCTGGTCATAATGGCGGACGCGGCGCTCGGCAGTGGAGGCGTCGAGCTTTTCCTCGCGCATCACCTCCCGGACCCGGACACTGAGCGGGGCGACGGCTCTGATGCGCAGCCCATGGCGGGTGTCAGAGGGCAGTATGAAGGGTATCGACCGTCCCACCACCACTACGTTGCACTGGCTCATGTGCTTGAGGATGACGGCGCGAAAATAGGCCCCCAGCCGGGCGTTGTCGGTGGTAAGCCGCTCCCACCATCCGGGCTGGCGTTCGTCGACCAGGCTGAAAACCTCGGGCGTGATCTTGTAATCGCGCGAGGCTTCGGCGGCAATCTCGTCGGGGCCCAACAGGGGGTAATGCAGCCTGGAGGCGATGAGGCCGCCGAGTTCCAGGCCGCGCGAACCGATTTGCTGGGCAATTGCGACTACCGCCATGGCGTATAGTCCCCCTGGTAAAATTAATCCCCGTGTCATCTTAGGACCATCGGGGCAGGATGCGCAAATCTGACAACAAATATTAAATCTCGGCTTCGGTCCGCAGCGCCAGCTATCGCGCCTTGAATCGGCGACCGGATTCTGTTTGCGTGGCAGCACCTGCTCTTAGTGCCGGCTTGCACTCGAAATGGAAATCCGCCGGAGTGGGGACACGCAATGGCAGGCGCTACTTTGAAGGCGCCGCAGCGATGAAGCGAGCGTAATAGATGGCGCAAAGAAAGAATCCGAGCCTGCTGACAGGATCGGCGATCAACCCCCAACCGGTGCGCGGCGACATGACTGCGGCCGACCTGGTCGACAGCGCGTTCCTGGCCTATAACGGCCGCCGTCTTAGAGAGGCATGCCGCCTGTTTGCGGAAAAAATGCTTGAAGATGACACCGTGGTGGGGATGAGCGTGACCGGCGCCTTGACCCCCGCCGGCCTCGGCATGTCGTGCCTGATTCCGCTGATCGAGCATGGTTTCGTCGATTGGATGGTCTCCACCGGCGCCAACCTCTACCACGACACCCACTTCGGTCTGGGCCTCAAGATGTTTCAGGGTCACGCCGAGGCCGACGACGTTGCGCTGCGCGAGGCCGGCGTGGTCCGCATTTATGACATTTTCTTCGACTACAAGGTGCTGCTTTCCACCGACGCGTTCTTCCGCCAGATCGCGCGCCAGGAGGAGTTTCAGCATCCGATGGGCACCGCCGAGTTCCATTACCGGGCCGGCCGCTACGTCGCCGAGCGCGAGCGTGTGCTGAAGCTGTCGGGCCGCTCCCTGCTGGCGGCGGCCTACGAGCACGCGCTGCCGATCTACACGTCGTCGCCCGGCGATTCGTCGATCGGGATGAACCTGGCGCTGCTGGAACTCGAAGGCCATGCACTGCGCGTGGACCCGCTGACCGACGTCAACGAAACCGCCGCCATCGTCTATGAGGCCAAAAGCAAGGGAATGAAGAGTGCGGTGTTCATCCTGGGCGGCGGATCGCCGAAAAATTTCGTGCTCCAGACCGAGCCGCAGATCCAGGAGGTGATGGGCGTGGAGGAAAGCGGCCACGACTATTTTCTGCAAGTCACCGACGCGCGACCCGATACCGGCGGCCTGTCGGGCGCGACGCCGTCGGAGGCGGTGAGTTGGGGCAAGATCGACCCGTCGAAACTCCCCGACTCGGTCGTATGCTATGTCGATTCGACCGTGGCACTGCCGCTAATAACCGCCTATGCGATGGCGCGGCGCAAAGCACGCAAGCCCCGCCGCCTGTACGATCAGCGCGAACGCATGATGGCGGAACTGACCGCCGCCTACGAGGTTGTGCGCAAAAAGCGCCTCAAGAAGGGTCTGTCGTGAGGGTCGGATTGCGGCAACGCGAAAGGAATCGCCAGACCCGCTTCACGACCGACGATTGAAGTGCATGGTTCCAAACCTAGACTCGAGCAATTTCCGAGCAGAGCTGCGCCACATCGTCGAGCAGGGTCTTGTGGACGGTCCTCGGTTCGCCACTTTTCCTATCAAGTCCTTCGAAACCGCAATGCCCGCGAGCGCCAGGCCGTGGGTCATTAAGGGGATCGCGCACTACACGCAGTTGAGGGCGATTGTGCTTTTGCTGAAGCCGATGCACGCCCGAAACGGCTAACTCAAAGGCGATTGCCGGTTCCAATCGTCCCCAGAAGGTCTTGGCCTGAGCCGCGGTGGTCAGCTGGGGATCCCAGACAGGCGCACGAACTGGGCCACCCCGCGCTTTCGCGTCTTCTATATCCTTTGACGAAGGTCTGAACAGTTCGCCATTAGGGTATTTCTGGCCAACCGGAACGAAAGCGGCAGTCGAAAGAGGAAAAACAGTCTTCTCAGGAGGCGGTTCGGGCGCTTCGGCCATTCAGCGTCGCGAGATTTTGAAGCCGGAGTTTTTCGAAGAACTCATGCGGCGGCGAGGATATCGGGGTCTCGGTACCTAATACCTCCTCGGTCCGCCGGTTGCGAAAGTACCACTGGATTCCAGTTCCTGGCAGCACTTCTACTTCGAGGTATTGCTCCCCGTCATCCCAGGCAAGTTGAACCGCTCCTTCGTCCGTTGGTTGGGTGATCGGAAACGGACAGCTTTCCACCTGAACGCGCACGTTATCCCATACGTCCCGTACGCGCTCTATCAGCTCAGGCGCTATAGGACCATCCGGCGCCTTCAAAGAATCCAGATATCGGTTCCAGGAACTCCCATCCGCGCATTGTTCCGATGGTTGCGGCCTGTGTAGACGATCGTTCATTTCCCGCACCGCACGGTTTACCAATCGAAGCGGCAACCAAAATGCCGAAGTGACGGCGTGGGATATACCGCTTAATCGGCTCATCCGCCGCCAGCATACCACAAACGGCATTTGTAGGGAGCCTCTCATCATTACAGAAAAACCCGTCTGCCCGCGAAACGGGTTCATCTGTCCCCGCCAGCTTCTCGGCGCTATTTCGGGCGCACGTCGCGCCTGATCATATGGCCTTGATCGTCGTAATACTCGGCGATGTCGATGGCTCCGCCCTCCCTGGGGTCGAGTTCTAAAATGGCGAGCTTTCCCTTGCGGAAGATTTTGATTGCTTCGGGCTTGCCATCGAAATCATCGTCGTGGATCTCACGAGCGATGACTCCCTGGTCGAACTCCTCGATCAGGTCCGGTCGACCGTCGAAATTGCGATCACGTTCGATTCTCATGAGTTCGCCATTTTTGTAGAACTTGGTGACATCGGGCCGGCCGTCTCCATTGGTGTCAAACTCGACCTTGACCCCAGTTTCGCTTAAACGGTATACCCACTCATCGGGATGCCCATCCCGGTCGCGGTCGTAAACGGCATCAGCAACCGGGGAACGGCTGCACGAGAACGCAAAGAGAATGAGCGCCAGTGCGGGATAGATGCTCGGACGCGAGCGCATGGTTTTTTGTAGCCCGCGAAGGATTCGCTCGCAAGCGTATGTGATCCTGCTCGCGTTGTTCCTCCTGGCTCAGCCACTAAGTCAATACGGTTCGCTGAATGCTTCAAGCAGTTCGTTAGCGGCGCTGGCCGCCAGTCTTTCGGCCTTGGGAGTCAGTCTCCAGTCTGCCGGCTCCACCTCGTGGCATCCGACCCATCTTTTTGGTCCAGGTAGACAACTTTTTGTATCAAGGCACCAATCGATCGCAACGCCGGCGAAGGGCACCGATCGTCGCCTCAGCACGGAGCCAACTACCTATATCGCTCGTTCAGTATACGTCCGACCTGGGCGCTCACCGCCAATCCTCAACTGACCCAGCTTTTTGACGCTGTTTTTTGGCCAACACCATTGCGCGACAGGTGCGGCTGCGGAATACGCGGGGTGCCCACACATCCGCGCATGGCGGCCGCAGCCTTGAGCCTGGCTGAAATCATAGAGGCGAGGTTGTGCGATTTCGATTTGTGTGGTCGGTGCTGCTGTTCTTGCCGCCATCCCTGATGCTCGCTGCTCAACTGGGATATGCAAGCGGGGATGCCCCACTTACTCCCATAACGGTTGAACAGTTGGTGCAGGCCGTATTGCAGGTCAATCCCCAGGTTCGGGCGGCGCGAGCGCGCTGGAACTCCGCCATCCATCAGATCAAGCAGAACTACGTTCCCGCCGATCCAACCTTCACTTATTCAAATCTCGAAAGCAGCAAGGACTTCAACGCCGCCGCTCACGCCCACGCGTGGAGCGATAATTTCCAATTTCCGGGCAAGGCGTTCCTGCAAGGCGACCAGGCAAAGCGCACGGCGGAGATTGCGCGGCTTTCCTATGAAGCGACCTGCCGCGATACTAGGGCGGCGGCCGAAACCGGCTACTACCAGGCCCTTCTTGACGCCGCTTTGGCCGACGCGACCGCGGCTCAGGTGGCCGATCTGGAGCGGGTTTTGAAAGTGACCCAGGTGAACTACGAAACCAACCAGGCCGCCCAAACCGACGTGATCAGCGCCCAATTCGACTACTCGACCGCCAGGCAACAGGAAGAGCAGTTGTTGGTTAGCGCGCTGAATGACAAGCGGCAATTGAATCAACTGCTGTTTCGCCGCGCGGACTCCCCGCTGTTGCTGGACCGCCGGATCAAACTCATGCCGCTTAAGGTTCCGTTGGACAAGTTGGTTGAACAGGCGGCGATGAGCCGCCAGGAAATCCTGCAAACCGCTCTAAGCGAAAAAAACAATGAAACGGCCTTGATGCTCGCCAAAATGGAATATCTGCCGGATTACAGTTTGGCCTACGAATTCGACTATCTCCTGCAGCCCGGTACACAGCCGCTTCCCAACGTGACGCAAGGCAATACGTTTTCGATCGGGTTCAACATGCCCATTTTCTTTTGGTGGAAGCAGCGGGAAGACGTCACCAAGGCAAAGTTCGACCTGGACGCCGCCCGTGACGATCTGGGTTCCATCACCAGCCAGACCGAGATTGCGGTGACCCGCCTGTATTCCCAGGCGCAGCTCTCGTACAAGATTGCGCTGACCTATCGTGACTACCTGGTTGCGCTGGCGCGGCAGGATTTCAACGTCGCGCTGATTGCCTATCAGAGCCGAAAAATTCAATTTCCGGATTTGTCAGGCGCTCTCCAAAGGTCTTACAACGCCCGCATCGCCTACCTCCAGGCTGAAAATCAATTTCTGGCCCAGGTAGTCGCGCTCGAACAGGCTGTCGGAGAGCCATTGCCGCAATGAAGGGCAAATACCGCAGCCTCGTGTTGGGCCTGATGACGGCGATGCTTTTGTTGAGCGCGATTGCCGGATGCGACCGGCCCTCTGCCAGCGGGACCGCGGCTACCGACGCGCCGTCATCCGAGGCGCCTGAACTGGTTCATCAAGCCGGCCGCGAGCTTATGCTGTTAACTCCCGCCCAGGTCCCGGGCGCGTCCGTTACAACCGTCAAGGAAGTCCCCTTGCCAGGGATACTGGAGGCAGTTGGCCAGGTGACCTTCGATGACCGCCTGGTATCGACGATAATCTCGCGCGTCAACGGCCGATTGGAGGACATTCGGGTATCGCAATGGGACACGGTCAGGCGCGGCCAAGCTATCCTGTCGCTCTATTGTCCCGACTTCATGACGGCCCAGGCGGAATACCTCGAAGCGGTTTCAAGCGGGAAGCAGACCGGAGGACCGGGCATGCCGGCAGAGGCTTATGGCATGACGGCCAATCTCAAGACCGCGGCCGTGCGCAAGCTCCAATTGCTGGGCTTCTCAACGTCCGATATCGCCGGAATAAAGGAACCCACTCCTTCGGTTTGGATCCGTGCGCCGATTAGCGGGATCATAGTAAGCAAAAGCGCGGTGCGGGGCGCCCAGGTGAACCCCGGCGATCAGCTATTTTCCCTCGCCACTCTGGATCGGGTCTGGATCACGGCCGACATTTATGAGGACGATCTCGCCCGGGTTCACGTTGGACAAAGTCTGCAAGCGGTTACGACCGCGTACCCCGACATCGTCTTCAGAGGCGTGGTCGACCGAATCAGTCCCAGCCTTGATCCTAATACCCACACACTTCAGCTCCGCTGTGCGGTAATGAACCCTGGCTCGCGGCTCAAGCCGCAGATGCTGGCGCGCGTGCGGCTGGTAACTCGTCCCGGCGGGGCACTGCTCGTGCCTCAGAAAGCGCTGGTCTTCGACATCGACAGCTATTACGCCTACGTTTTGATCGCTCCGGATCGAATCGAGCGCCGCAAGGTAACGATCGCCTCGTGGAACGAGCGTGGCTACGCTCGAATCGTTTCCGGCCTCGGGCTCGGTGAGCAGGTCATTAATTCCGAAGCCCTTCAAGTTGATTCGCTGTGGCACGTGGCCCATGGCCAGAGTTCGTAACCTTGTTCAGGTAAGCCGCCGATGATTCGCGCGTTGATGGAATCGGCACTGAACGGGAGGGTGATCGTGCTCGGGACGGCGCTGGCGCTGGTCATGGCCGGGGTCTATTCATTCGCCAATCTCGACATCGAAGCATACCCCGATCCGGTCCAACCGATGGTGGAGGTTTTGGCGCAACCCGGCGGCTTGAGCGCCGAGGAAGTGGAAAAGCTGGTGACGGTGCCGCTTGAAATCGGCCTGGCCGGCATGCGCGATCTCGAGGCGATGAGATCGATCTCTCTGTTCGGCTTGTCCGACATCCGCTGCTATTTCACCTGGGACAGTGACTACTACTGGGATCGAGTGGAGACTATTAATCGAATTAACTTCGTCACTCTTCCCCAGGGCGTAGCCGCCGGCATTTCACCTGAGAATTCGATCGGCGAGATCTATCGCTACCAGGTGTCAAGTCCAGACCACGACTTAATGGCTGAAAAGGAGATTGAAGACTGGGTAGTCGAAAAGCAACTCAAGACGGTTGACGGCGTAATCGACGTGTCGGGCTTCGGCGGCCTGACCAGGCAATACCACGTTGACGTCGATGCGCAAAAATTGGACCACTACCAGATTCCACTATCGACCCTGATCGCTTCTATTTCCAACTCCAATACCAACGTCGGCGGCAATTACCTGCCGGTGGGCGATCAATCCTTCAATATTCGCGGTCTGGGGTTCATTCACGGTCTCGACGACATCCAGGACATCGTGCTTTCGGCCAGCCGTTCAACCCCAATCCGGGTGGGAAACGTGGCCGAGGTCAGCACGGGTTATGCGCCCCGCCTGGGCATCGTGGGCATGAACAATCGCAACGAGATCGTCGAAGGGATCGTGCTGATGCGCAAATACGGAGACACGCTTCGGACACTGGAGGGGGTTAGGAAGAAGGTCGCAAGCCTCAACAGCTCCGGTATCCTGCCCACAGGCTTCAAGATCATTCCCTATTATGACCGCACCAACCTGGTCGAAACGACACTGAACACGGTCAAAGAGAATCTCGGCATCGGTATCGCCCTGGTCTTCCTGGTGCTGCTCTTTTTTATCGGCAACCTGCGTACGGCGATCATCACCGCGATTAACATCCCCCTGGCGCTGCTTGGCGCGTTCACCCTGATGCATCTGTCGAGCACGCCCGCCAACCTGATCTCGTTGGGAGCGATCGACTTCGGCATCATCATCGATTCCAGCGTCATCGTGATGGAGAACATTTTTCGCCACCTGACATCGCCCGACCGGCCGCACGAGAGCACCCGGTCAACCATTCTGCACGCGGCTCAGGAAGTCGGAGGGCCGATGTTCTTCTCGACCCTTATCTTCGTCATCGCATTCCTGCCGCTGTTCACGATGCGAGGTGTCGAGGGGGCGATCTTCTCGCCGATGTCCCATACCTACGCCTATGCATTGGGTACGGCGATATTGTTGGCGGTCACGCTTTCACCCGTCCTCAGCTCTTTCCTCCTGAGCAAGAACCTGCGTGAATCCTACAATCCGCTGTGGGGATGGATTCAGCATTTTTATCACTGGCTATTCGTCCGGATACTGACTTGGCCCCGGCTGACCCTGGCCCTCGTGCTGATAATAATTGTGGCCGTCCTCTCCAGGTTCCCCTATCTTGGCGGCGAATTCCTGCCCCATCTGGAAGAGGGCAATATCTGGGCGCGAGCTACATTGCCACTGTCGAGCTCGCTGGATTACTCGGCGCACATTTCGGAGCGCGCTCGACAGGTGTTCCTGTCCTTCCCCGAAGTCAAGCAGGTCGTATCGCAGACCGGGCGGCCCGATGATGGCACGGATCCAACCGGGTTCTTCAACGCCGAGTTCTTTGCCGATCTGAAACTGCCCAGGTATTGGCCGTCCGCAATCGACAAGGAAGAACTGATCAAACAGATCGACGCGCGGCTGAAAAGGCGCTTGCCCGGGATCGGGTTCGACTACTCGCAGAATATAGAAGACAACATCAACGAGGCCCTGTCGGGTGTCAAAGGGTCGAACTCGGTCAAGGTCTTTGACTCAAACCTCGAAGTTGATGAGCGGATAGCTAACCAGGTGCAAGCGGTTGTTAGCCGCGTACCTGGAATAGTAGATACCGAGGTATATCGCTCACTGGGACAGCCCAATCTGCTGATCACGCCGGATCGGAAGGCATGCTCCCGCTATGGCCTGAACGTGGGGCGACGTCGAGACTGTAGTTCAGGCTGCGATCGGCGGACAGGCCGTCACGCAAATGCTTGAAGGAGACCGGCGTTTCGATCTGGTGGTGCGATGGAAGCCGCAGTTCCGCACCAGCCTGGACGCCATCGCCCAGATCCGGCTGCCGCTGCCGGGGGGAACCGGCTATGTGCCGCTGGCCCAGGTGGCCCAGATCGATGAGGCTCAGGGAGCGTCATTCGTCTATCGCGAGAATCTGGAGCGCTACGTGCCCGTGCGATTTTCGGTCCGCGGCCGCGACCTCCGCAGCGCGGTGGAGGACGCCAAGGCGGCGGCCGCCCGGGACGTAAAGCTGCCCGAGGGTGTTCATCTGGAATGGGCCGGCGAGTATGGCGAACTGCAACAGGCCAACCGCCGCCTGATGATCGTCGTGCCGTTTGCTCTGGTCCTCATCGCGGGCGTGCTTTATGGCGCGACGGTCTCGCTGATCGATACCTTCATCATCATGGCGCAGCTGCCCGTGGCGTGCCTGGGCGGAGTGCTTGCTCTATTCCTGACCGGCACGCCCTTCAGCGTCTCCGCGGCGGTCGGCTTCATCTCGATCTTTGGTATCGCCACCATGGATGGAATCCTGCTGAGCTTTTATATTCGCCAACTCTGGCACCAGGGCCATCCCTTCAAGGAGGCAATCATCATGGGTTCGGATCGCCGATTGCGGGCCACCATGATGACCGACCTGGTCGACGCGTTCGGCTTGTTGCCGGCCGCGTTATCGACCAAAATCGGCGCTCAAACCCAGCGGCCGCTCGCGATCGTGGTGATCGGCGGCGCACTGGCGATCCTGGTTCTGACGCGCATTCTCCAGCCGGTGCTCATCTACCTGTGCCATCGGCGCCTGCGCCTGGCCGAGAGCCGGACTTCGGAAGGCTAGATTCCCAGATTCTAGATGTAAAAGTTTCGCCTTGGATTTGTTTGTGTTTCGCGGTCCCATGCAGGAACGCAATTTTTTAACGATGCCGAAATCTCGTGCCTATGTACTGAACGCTGAAAAGAAGGAAAAAATCAGAGCCGCGACCGTCAGGGAGCGGTCATTATGGCATATCGCGACAAAGACCGCTCGCTCACGCGCGCGGCTCGGATGATCAGGCATCGCTCTTGAGATCGAGAGGACATCCGCTCTTGCGAACCAACTTTGCCACGCATGCGCGTCAGGCGCGGATGTGTTCGCTGTGACGGCGCGCGAGCGGCGCGGCTGGCTCATAGTCGCCACCCTTTTCGTTACGCTGTTTGTCGTTTTTGGCGGCGGCTACAACACCTCGGGCGTGTTCTTTGCCCCGATGCGCAAGTATTTCGGCTGGAGCAGCACGCGCCAGTCCTCTCTCCAGACGATCCTGGCGCTGACCGCGGGCGTAACCATCCCTATCTTTGGATGGCTGCTGGATAATTTCGAAGCACGCTTCGTCATGTCCGCCGGGATCGTCGTGGGTGGGGTTGCGATGCTGTTGGCAAGCCGGGCCAATTCGTTCGGCGTCCTGACCCTGGCCTACATTGGGCTGGGGGTATCCATCGCCGCGTCGACGCTGCTTCCCAATGGGCTCGTAATCGCCAATTGGTTCCAGGAGCGGCGCGGAATCGCATTGGGCATAACGACTTCGGGAACCTCAATCGGCGGGATGGTGATGACCCTGGTGGCCGCGTGGGCGATCGGGACAGCCGGATGGCGCGCCGGATATATCGCGCTTGCTCTGCCGACGTTTCTGATCGCCGCTCCACTGGTGGCGCTGACCATCAGAACGCGACCGCCGGGTGAAGAGCATGGTGCGGCAGTATCTGCCAATCCATTGGCGGCCGGGCTGGATCTCGGACCGGCGATGCGCTCGCGTTCGTTTTGGATGATTGCCGCGGCGCAGTTTTGCTACTCGCTGGCAGGCGCCGGCGCCACCGTTCACACGGTCCCTTTTCTGATTCGCAGCGGCTTTTCTCCGGAGCATGCCGCGCAGGTCTTCAGCGTTACTTTTGGTCTGGCGTCGGCGGGAAAATTCCTGATGGGCTATGGCGCTGACCGTTTGAGCGGCCGGGTCGCTCTCGGGTTGACGATGGCGGTAGGCGCGGCGGGACAAATCCTGCTGCTCGGTGCGCGCGGCAATCTGATGCTAGGCGGATACGCACTGATATACGGGACGATGAGCGGAGCGCCGCTGGCGTTGATTCCGATGGTGATCGCGGAGTCGTTCGGACTCAAACGCTTCGGCTCAGTCAGCGGACTGACCGGAATCTTCATCACACTGGGCGGCGCAACCGGTCCGCTGTTGGGTGGATTGATCGTCGATAGCGGGCTGGGTTATCCCGCCGTGTTCGCGCTGTTCGCCGCCGCGCTGGCCGCCGGCGCCGTCGCAGCCCTGGCCTGCTCGCCGTTGGAGACGGGTCCCGCCCTCGCGCCGCAAGGACGCGGAGAAGGCCATTCCGTCCTCATGTAGCGGTTCGTCCACAATAGCACCGCCGCCCTCCGGCAGCCTCGCACCGCGGTCTTCTCGCCGTTGCGAGGCGACCCTACCACAACAAAGGATTTTGCCCTGAATCGCTTGAAAAATGGACTTTTCCCATCCCTCAGTGTACTTACAAGGCGACAAAAATGCGTCTGCGCAGGAATTTGAGTTTACCAGCCTAATTGCGGAGCTGGTGGGGTATGCCACTCCCCGGGGAGAGCCGCTCGAGCGCACAAAGCCCCTCCTGACGGGAATGCGCGAAGGCCACAACAAGAACGGGAACGCGCACGGCACTATCTCGCGGCTCCTCAGAGGTAGCGCCTGAGACGGTCGTAGTACCTCGTGTAGATAAAGGACACCGCCAGCATCAGCAGGCCCAGCACGATGAAGGAGAGGATTCGCGCCATGGTTTCCAGGTTGCGCAGGTCGTAAAAGAAGACCTTGAGCATGCAGACTCCGAGCAATGCCAGCGCGCAGTAGCGCAGGACCCGCTCGCGCTCGACGAAGCCCAGGACCAGCAGGGAGGCTCCTTCCAGCGCCCACACCTCGGTGAGCATTTGTCCGGACACCTCGTTGTAGAGCAGCAGCGTTAGCAAAGCGGTGGCGAGCAGCGCGAACATCAGACGGGCGTTGCGCTCGACCGTGACCAGTGCGCGCTCTACTCCGGTGACTCCCGGCTGCTCGCCGTCTTCAACTTTGCGCGGTGACATGAACTCCGCGGCGTAGAGCGCCGCGATGGCGATGGCGTCAGTGGCGACCCGCATCGCAATTACGCCCTCAAGCGTGCCGGGTAGGTAGAAATTGGTAGCGCAACCCCGCCAGAAGATGAGCATAGCTACCAGGTAAGCCTGCAAGCGCAGGTCGCGGTCGGCGCGCGCAATCCCCAGGTACAGCAGCACGAGCATCATAAGAGACCATCCCACCACCGCATAGGCGTGACCCGCCTCGAACCGAATCAGCACGACGACGAGCAGACTCGCGCCATAGAGGCAAATCCGCCACAGATACTCCTCGCCGCGCTCAAGCTGTTTCTGTGCGCCCTCGGAGCGCAGCCTGGCCGCGACCCAGTAAAAGCCCAGCGCGATGGGAGCCACCGTAATGAGGGGACTTGAAAGGCCCGCGGTCAAAACGGTGTCGGTGAAGTTGACCGGGAAGACCCGGCCGTAAGCCAGCGCGGCGATCGCGTAGCCGCAGCGGCGAGCAGGCGTGAGCGGAATCGACAAGCCGCCTTCGACCAGGACCAGCGCCAGCAGCATCCAACTCACCGCCACCAGCGGCGCGGGGAGCAGGTACCATAGCAGCAGGACCACAAAGACATTGGCTCCGTATAGCGATACGTCGCGAACCGCAAGCCGTTCGGCGTCGGACAGGCTGCGCGCATCCAAGGAGGTCTCAAACGTGATTCCATAGGTGATGGCCGCGGCGAGCACCAGCGCGATTTGCAAGCTACTGACAGCAACCGGCGGCCATCTGACTAGAGCGAGGAAAACCATGGTGAGTGCGCCGAGCGCGGCGGCCAGATAGCCCTGTACGCGCAAGCCCATAACGGTAATCCGCAGCCCCGTTTCGAACAGGCATGCGCCCAGGATTAGCCAACCGGGGCCGAGGAACTCGATGCGCCACTCAACCATTATCACGACGGCAGCAACAAGAGAGGCGAAGTAGCTAAAGCCTTCGGCGTACCGTTCGCCGATCAAGAAGCTGTTGAGGTACCCGATCGCGGCTGTGACTCCTGCCAAGAGGCTCCATCGGCGCAATTCGAGGCCAAGGAGACTTACGCTTCCTAATCCGCCCGCGATGAGTGAATCGAACAGGAGCAGCTTTGCGGCAGGCGCAATGAAAATGAGACCGCCCAGACGCTGGAGGTACTTCTCGCGCAAACCCATCCCGGCAAGAATGAGCATCTGGGCTTCAAGCAGCAGGACTACTTCGATTTCCAAGCCCGAAAAGCGCTGGAAGATTGCCACCGCGGCGAGCACCGCGGCCACTGTCACGGCGCCCTCGTACCCACCTTCTGCCGCCCGTTGTGGTGCGTCTTGTTCAGGTTTGAAAGACCCTGGCGGCCGAATCATGGCGCGTCCGGCCGCGTCGAGCAGGAAGACGCCCGCAATGCAGGCCAGCAGAATATCCAACCTGAGCTGCGGAAATCGGAGCCATTGAAGGATCGAAACCCCAATGAAGGCGCAAGTATTGAGCGGGAATAGCGTGACCGGATAATACTCGACCCGAACTACGCGACCGGGCCGGCCGCGCGCCGTGTCAACCAAATCGAAAAGTTCGAACAGTAACCAGTATATCGCCACAACCGATTCGTTGCGTACAACCTGTGCGGTGGATACAGGTCCGCCGGCGATGACAAACAGGTAGGCGCCGTAGGTTACCGCCAGCCCCGCTATCGTTATCCGATACCATCCAAAGCGTTGCGCAACGTAGAGCAGCGACGCCGCAAGGGGTATCAACGCGAGCGCCGCGAAGTCGCTGGGCGCGCTCAGCGACACCGCCGCGAACGCACCGAAATAGGCCAGGCCTGTGACAACTTCGGAGCGGTAGCGCAGGGAATGCAGGATCATGCCGGCTGCGACCGCAATTAGCAGCCCGGTTGCCAGCGCGGGGTTGACGATCACCTGGGCCGCCGCGATCCCGTGCGAGGCATAAGCGGCAAAGTACAGCCCGCTCCATCCGCCGCCGATCAATCCGCGCGCGTATAGTTTGTATAGCGGTCGGCGTTCCAGCATCACGCCGCCGATGAGCATCGCCAGGCTCACCGCGGCTCCTACCGTAACCCGCCCCAGCGGACCAAGTTCGGTCAGAGAATAGCCGACGAAAAGTGCAAGGCCGATCACGAATACCAGGACGCCTAGCTTGTTCAGCCAGCTTCCACCGATGATCGCTTCCCATTCGACGCCCGCCAGGCCAAAGCGACCTCGGATGCTTTCGATCGCCGAAGCTTTGCGCGCGGCGTGGGCTGCGGCCGGTTCCTCGACCCGGTAGTGGGGTGCATCATCAGGAGGGATCCGGGGCGGCTGCCAAGCTGGCGGTTGCGCTGACTGCGGTGTTGCCGGGGGCGGTGCGGGTATCGAGGGCGCCGGTGGCGGGGCAGCCATCGGCGTTTGCGGTGCCGCTGCTTCGGCCCCATTGATCGAGGTGGGAGCTGCCCGCTCCTGGGCCGCCTTCTGGACAGCCGCAGCGTCGCGCAACTCCTCCAGCGCCGTCTCAAGCCGCGCGACTCTGCGCCCCAACCAGAGCAGCAGCGATATAAAGACAATTAGGACAACGACAGCGATTAGGAGAATCGGGTTCATCTGCAGGTCGACCGCGCTGGGCTGTCAGCCGTCAAACATATACCGCATTTGCCGCGCCGCGGTGACTGAACGGAACTCAGTTGGAGACCAAAAACGCCGATTGCTCGAAGCACACCTGCGCCCTCACCCGGGGTGATCGGGGTATACTCCGATAGTCTGATTATTTCCGTTCGTTGATCGCTTTAATGGCCGCGGCCAATCCGGGGTACCATTTCTCGTGCCTGGGTAGATTGTCGTTCAGCTCAAGCCATGGCGCCTTTGACGACACCCATCCGTGGCGCAGGTCTTCCCTGGGCGAACCCGGCCACGCGCAATCGTCGATAGTGGAGGTTGAGATCGAGATCACATCAGGGAAAGCGGCCATTTCGCCGGCGACGTGAGTGCCGCAGTTTTTACAAAAGCGGCGCGACGCACCCCGCGAGGTGCTGAACGCGCCCATGGAATCGGCGCCGCTATTCCAGCTAAAGGCGCTGCGCGGGAACATCGAGTAGGTGACGAACGCGGCGCCGTGGATCCGGCGGCAGTTGGAGCAATGGCAATGATGGGTATAGCCGGCCGGCGCCGTAATGGTATAGCGCACCTGGCCGCAGTAACATCCGCCGGTCAGTTTGAATGACATTTCCCCTCTCTTTTCTCTTTTCTCGTTTCTCTTTTCTGTTTTTCTCACGGCTTGGTCAGGTCGGCCAGCTTGGTCAGATCGGTGTACACGCGCAAGCGTTCGATCTTGTCGCCGGGAATCTCCCACACCATACAGGCGTCGTTTTCGTAAGCGCGGCCGTTAGAGGCGCGTCCGGTATGCGTCGCCTCGGCAATCACCGTGGCGCCGATTTCGTAGAAATGATGGAACTGGGCTTGCTGCCCGTCGGGGAACAGGCTTTCGCGCGCGGCGGCGGCGCGGATAGCGTCCTTGCCGTGCCAGGGATTTTTGAAATTCCCCGCCGGATACCAGGTCACGTCGTCCGACACGCATTCGCACAGCGCGTCGAGGTCGCGCCGCATCCAGGCCAGCCACATCCGCCGCGCCAATTCAGTCCGCTCTCCGGGTTTCATCGCATCTCCGCCGCGATCCGAATCCTTCACGTCAACTTGTATACCCGGGCCGCGTTTTCACCCAGAATTCCGCGCCGCGCCGAATCCTCCATCCCGGCTACCAGTCCCTTAAGGTCCTCCATGTAGGTGGCCGGATGATTGGAATGCGGATAGTCGCTGGCCCAGAAGAATTTATCCTCGCCCACCAGCCGGGTCAGCGGTGCCACGCAGCGCTCGAACGGATCGGCCGAGATGAAACACTGGCGCCTGAAGTAATACGATGGCTTCTCTTTAAGCCGCACGGAGCCGCCCGCCGTCGTGCCCCGATAAAGCGCGTCGGTCCAGTCCAGCCACGATCCGATCCAACCCGCGCTGGATTCCAAAATCACCAGCCGCAACCGCGGGAATCGATCGAACATGCCGTAGGCGAAGATGCTGGCCAACGCCATCTGGACCGCCGACACGCCGCTGGCGTTGAAATACCAGTCCGACCAGTTCATGTCGTCAAAGCGGTGATGCACGCTCCATGTAGGGTTGTCCAGCGAGGGATGCAGCGCCAGCGGCACGTCGAGGTCCTGGGCGGCGGCGAAGACCGGATCGTGATCGGGATGACCATGGGACTTGCGGTTAATCGTGTAGCAATAGACCCACGCGCCCTTGCATCCATCCTTGACGGCGCGCTCCAGTTCGCGCGCCGCGGCATGCGGGTCGGCCAACACCAGGTGCGCGACTGGTATCAGGCGGCCGCCGGAGTCGCGGCAGAAATCGGCGATCCAGCGGTTGTAAGCCTGCGCGTAAGCATTGGCCAACTCGACGTCAGACACGTGGGCGCCCCAAACCAGTCCCAACGTCGGGTATAGAATCGCCTTGTCGATGTTTTCGTGATCGAGCAGCTCGACGCGCTCCTTGGGGTCCATGGTGCCGAAGCCGGCGCCGTTCAAATATGTGGCGTCATCGCCCAATCCCCGATCGAACGCGGGCTGACTGGCCTGTTTTATAACGCTTTGACGGCGCCGCTCATTGAATTGACGGATGCCCTCATCGCCCAGTTCGTTGAGCCGTTTCATGCCGCCCAGCGATGCGAGAAACGCCGGCGGCACCAGGGTCGAAGGCTTGCCGTCGATCTCCAGATACTCCCGCCCGCCGTCGCCGCGCGCGATGCGCATCGCGCGGTCGCGGTACTTTGGCTCGATATATCGCACCCAGGTATCGGGCGGTTCAAGGATATGACCGTCGGCGTCGATAACCAGCTCTTTGGTCATAACAACCTCCTGTGGCTCGCGTAATATAACGCCACCCCGCCCGGGCCGCCAAACCACGCCTGCCGCGGCCGGCATCAGTTGTAGGCAATTTTCCGCGCGCTTGGGTATGATGCGGACAACGCTCCTCAAAGGACTGCACGTGTATGCTCAACATCAGGGGACACACCGCTATTGCGGGACTGGGCATGACCGCGATGGGCAAGGTATTTGCCCATCGCAATGCGCTGGGCTTCGCGATCGAGTCGATCGAGTTGGCACTAGCCGATGCCGGGATGGATCGATCCGAATTGGATGGGCTGCTGATCAATCCCGGCGGTTCCTGGCGGAACATCATCTCGCCCACCTACGAAGTCCAGGACGCGATGGGCCTTGAACTGCGGCTGAGCAGCGGGATGCATGCGGGCGGCGCCACGGCCGGAACCATGGTCGCCTCGGCGGCGCAGGCGGTCGCGTGCGGGACCGCCAACGCGGTCGCGTGCGTTTACGCCGACATGCCGCTTAAGCCGCTGACCGGGGGCCCGCAGAAGTCCACCCGTGCCAGCCAGGCTTACGGCAGGTCCGACAACAACGGCGATCCGTTCGGACTGCCGGGCATGCTGGGCGCGGCTTATGGGCAGTTCGGCAGCAATTACCTCTACGCGTTGGTGGCGCGCCGGCACATGGACCTGTTCGGCACCACCAACGATCACCTGGGGGCGATCGCGGTGGCGCAGCGCCGATGGGCCAACCTCAATCCGGCCGCCCAGTTCCATCATCAGCCGTTGACGATGGAGGATTATCATGCGTCGCCATGGGTGGCCGAACCGCTTCATCTATATGACTGCTGTATCGTTTCGAATGGCGCGATCTGCGTGATCGTGACCTCGGCGGAAAGGGCCCGCGATCTGAGGAAACCGCCGGTGTACATTCTGGGCGTCGGTTACAGCCACGCCCGCCGCCCCACGCTCGAAACCATGGAGACCGGATGTCCCAAGGCGCGCGACACCGCCTTTGCAATGGCCGGCGTGGAGTTAAACGACATCCAGTTCGCCGAACTTTACGACTGCTATACGATGACTGTCCTGATGACGCTGGAGGGCTATGGCTTTTGCGCGAAAGGAGAAGGGGGGCCGTTCGTCGCGGATGGAAAAACGGGTCCGGGCGGCTCATTTCCCGTCAACACCGGAGGCGGAGAGCTGAGCGCGTATTACATGTGGGGTATGACGCCGATATCCGAGGCGGTCATCCAGATTCGCGGCGAAGGCGGCGCGCGCCAGCTTCCCAAACACGACCTCGGCCTGGCTTCCGCTCAGACCCGAACGCTCGCCACTCATGCGGCGATGGTTTTGAGCACGTCCCCATAACTGCGATTCATCGGCGGCTGAGTAATGACAATGGCAGAGGCGGACAAAATCATCCTTCAGGTTACTGACGAGCTGCGCCCGTTCTTCGAGGGCGCCAGGAAAAGCCGGTTGGTCGTGCAGAAATGCGACGCCTGCGGCAAGCTGCGTTTCCCGCCGGCCCAGGTTTGCGCGGAGTGCATGTCGCGCGATTTGAGCTGGGTTGCGGTAAGCGGCCGCGGCGCAGTGTACAGCTATACCATCATGCATCGCGCCTACCATCCCGCGTTTGCCGGCAAGCTGCCCTATGCCCTGGTGGTGGTCGAATTCGAAGAAGGCGGAAAGATCACGTCCAACGTCGTCGGCATCGATCCGCATCGGTTGCGATGCGGGATGCCGGTCGAGGTGATCTTCGAAAAGGTCACTGACGAGGTCGTACTCCCCAGGTTCAAGCCGGCGGATGGATCATGAAGCCGGAGCCATCGGGTGAGCACCAGCTTCGCGTTTGCAAACGGTCTGTGTCGATGCGAATCTGAGCCGGGACTTGAAAATGGAAATTCCAGCTAATTGTAAGGCCGCTCGATTCCTGCAGGCGGTGGTTCGAATCCTGGCCCTGGTACTGACGATCGGCGCCTTGTTGGGCGGTGCGGCGATAGCCCAGTCCGACACTGGCGCGGATACCAGCAGCGAGGATGAATTGCTGCAACTGGTCGCGCCTATCGCGTTATATCCCGACGCCCTGGTGGCCCAAATCCTTGCGGGGGCGACCTATCCCACCCAGGTCGTCGAGGCCGCGCGGTTCATCAAGCAAAACTCCAATCTGACCGGCGACGCCCTGGTCAACGCGGTCAACCAGCAGTCGTGGGACCCCAGCGTCAAGGCGCTGACCCAGTTCCCCTCGGTGCTGGCGAACATGAACGATAATCTCTCCTGGACCTCGGCCTTGGGCGACGCCTATTACAATCAACAGCAGGCCGTGATGGACGCGATCCAGGTGCTGCGCCAGCGCGCCCAGCAGGCCGGAACGCTGAACACCACTCCCCAGCAGGTCGTCACCACCGACGCCGCCACGCAGACGATCATCATCGCGCCGGCGCAGCCCACCGTGGTCTACGTCCCGACCTACAATCCGGCTGTCGTTTATGGAACTCCGATTGAGACTTATCCGGGATATAGCGCGGGTGCGGTGCTGGCGACGGCGGCGCTTTCGTTCGGAGCCGGGATGCTGGTGGGGTCGGCGATCAGCGGCGGATGGGGATGGAATTCGTGGGGATGCAACTGGCACGGCGGCAATGTGGTTTACAACCGCAATGTTTACGTCTCGCGGAGCAACGTGTTCGCCGGTGGACGGGGCAACTGGACTTATCGCAATCCGAACTATCGCAACAATCCCAATTGGAATCGTAATCCCAATTTCAACCGTCCCGCCACTCTTCCGGCAAATGTTAATCGGCCGGTAAACGGCAATCGTCCGGTAAACCCCAATCGCCCGGCTAATGGCAATCGCCCAGCCAATGGCAATCGCCCGGTCAATGCCAACCGGCCGGTGAATGCCAATCGCCCGGCAAATACAAATCGTCCGGCTGGAGGGCAGCAGATTGCCAATCGCGGGCCTAATCAGAACCGGCCGGCGGGCAGCAACTTCGGCGGCAATCGCGGTGGAGGCGGCGGCAATCAGAACTTCCGCGGCTTCGGTCAGGCCGGCGGAGGGTCCAAGGCCGCCCCTGCGTTCAGCGGATTCGGTGCGGGCGGCGGCGCGCGAACCGCCAGCAACCGCGGCCGCGCCAGCCTTGGCGGCGGTGGTGCTGGCGGCAACTTCCGCGGCGGCGGTGGAGGTGGCCGCGGCGGCGGTGGTGGTCGGCGGCGCTAGGTGCTTACTTGACGCGCGGGTGAAGTACGATGTGCAGGGACACAATCATGGATCGATCGCATAAGCGCTTGGGCGCGTTGGCCACAATCCTGCTGTTGGGCATGTCGATTTGCTTTAATGGCCGCGCGCTGGCGGCATCGGGCGGATCGTTCGGTGAGGCTTTTGCTTCGAAGGAAGCCGCCGCGCAAGCGCTGATGCAGGCGATGCGCGCGGGCGACAGCGATGCCCTCTTGAAGATTCTCGGCCCCGGCTCCAAACCAATCGTTATTTCCGGCGACGCGGTCGCGGATAAGGCTGCGAAAGCGCGGATCGCTGCGGCCTACGATCAGATGCATCGGTTCATCACCGAAGACGATGGCCGCGTTTTCCTCTACCTGGGCGCCGACAACTGGCCGATGCCCATCCCGCTGATTGAACGCAAGGGCAAATGGTACTTCGATACCGCCTACGGCAAGGAGGAAATCCTCGCGCGGCGTATCGGTAAAAACGAACTCAACGCGATCCAGGTCTGCGAGGCGATGGTGCAAGCCCAGCAACAGTACGGCAGCCAGGTCCAGACCGGCGCGGAGGGCAAGCAGTTCGCGCAGAAGTTCCTGAGCGACGAGGGCAAGCATAACGGCCTGTTTTGGAAAGCTGCTGCGGGCGAGCCGCCCAGCCCCTTAGGACCGCTGATCGCGTCCGCCTCCGCCGAAGGCTACGGGCGCAACGGCCACGGCAAGCCGGCTCCGTACCACGGCTACATCTATCGAATCCTCAAGGAACAGGGCAGCCACGCCCCCGGCGGAGCGCACAGTTACGTGGAGGAGGGCAGGATGACGGGAGGATTTGCGGTGCTGGCCTACCCGGCCTCCTACCGTTCTTCCGGCGTGATGACGTTTATGGCCGGCCAGGACGGCGTCGTGTACCAGAAGGACCTGGGTTCGGAAACCAGCCGGCGCGCCGCGTCGATCAAAGCCTACGATCCGGACGACTCCTGGAGTCGCGTTCCACAGGAAGACCAGCAACAGACCGCGGATACGGATCAGGGGTGACGGTGTTCCAGTCGCAGGCTTCGAGCTTGAAAAAAAAGCGGGAGCACCCGGGGCGCGCTCCCGCTTGATCTCATTCGTTGCCGGGCCTTACTTCATAATACGAGACAGCGATCCGGCGAAGGCCCACGTTGACGCATCGCGCAGGTCGGCGCTGATTTTGCTCGCAAACTGCGGGGGAGAATCGACGTTGGACGAGGTGACGTGCTGGTTCTGAAAGTCCCACATTATGTCGACATTGGCGGAGTGAAACGTGGTCTGGTCGCCGGTGTCAATCTTGAGCGGGGTCATCGGGATCATGTTAAATTTCCAGAACTTGGAATTGACATCGTAAAAGTCCCATCCAACCTGGGTCCACGTATCGGGATCGATATAGCCGACCTTGTGTCCATAACAGTATCCACTCATTGACGGCAGCGGGCTGGTATCGACCACCATCACGTCGCGCAGCTCCCACTTGCCCACCTTGGCGCTGGGAAAGGCCGGGACCGAACTCTTGAGCAGGTAGTTCTGATTGTCGTACATCCCGGGAACGCTGGCGTGGACGATGAACAGCAGCTTCTTGCGGCCCGCAAACCTCACATTGAAATTGGGAATCTGGAAGGCCATCCCGTCGGAGTTGTCGTCCTGGACCCAGTCGGTGCCCAGAATTGGCGAACAGCGGGCGGCGCTGGACAGGCGCAGAGAGCGGCGCAGGGAGGGCAGGAACACATAGATTTCCTGTACCTTTTCCGGATCGTCGGGCTGCTGCGCAAGCTGCGTCGTATAGCGGGTTTGCTCGGGTGAGAGCACAAAGTAGCGGGCGGATTGCAGATAGTCCTTGCCGTAATCGGGATTGATTGGCATGCCGGGGTCGCTCAGGTGGCTCAGGCGCCAGTAGATGACCTCGGTGTACTGCGGAAAAATGTTATGGAACCGGTCGATCAGGCTGGTGTTGGTCGTGTAGCGGTAGATCGGCGGGATGAAGCCGAAAAAAGCGTTGTACAACACCTGTACACCGGTCAGGTCGCCGCTTGGTTTCGGGAACGGAACCCCGGCCATGTAACCATCAACGGTATAGCCGCCGCCAGCCACCTTTCTGAGCTTGGTCTGGCCGGCGTACTTTTCGGTATCCTCCTTCAGCTTCGCAGCCATCGGAATTGCGACAGTCGGTCCCACTTCCATGGTGAATTCCGGTCCGCTGCCGACTCTGAACGGATAGCTCTGGCTGAACATGGCCTGCACGCCTATTGGCATGAACTTCTTGTACTGTTGCCAGTTCTGGAGCGTTATCCGGGTGCCCGGGGCTATGGTGTCGGATGAGTCCGCCGATGCCAGCGCGTCATAATTGGCCGGATCATATTTGATTTGGGCCTGTGCCGCGCCAGCCACACTTAACAGCAGCAGAGCGCATGCCAGCGCGTATGAGAATTTGGATCCCACTTACCTTTCCTCCGTGTTTGTTCTGGTCCGTTGACCGCTTTCCGACAAGGCGGCTTGATCGTGTCCGCAGGCGAGAAAGCTCGGAAGTTCCCGGTACCAGACGCAGGTTAAATGCCAGAACCGTGCCGCATCTGGAGACTTCAATCAACCAACGGCGCCTGACAGGCGCAGTGAAGTTCGAGTCATGATCAATGCCGCTATTTTTGGTCGAGTTTAAGCTGATTTCGGCAAGGCCATGGTGGGGCGTATTTGGACACTTCACGCTTGTGACGTGTCGCAAAGCTCCCACATTGGCGCGAGACCTTCGGGCAACGTCGGCGATCCGTGCGCGATCTATTGCGGGCTGTTTGCGGTATGGCCGAAGTGTGCTCAGCCCTGGCTACATCAATTCGCCGTGGCAGTGAGCACTCGATCGCCTCCACCAGTACAGGATACGGATCGATCGCGATCCCTTGCCACCAGCGTTTTGGATCGAGCAGATGGATCTCGAAATGCAACTGAGGAGCGAAGGGCGAGGCGTCTCCGCTGCTTCCGACGTAACCGATTACGTCCCCTTTCGATACATGCGATCCCTCGCGAAGTCCCTGCGCGTAATGGTCGAGGTGTGCGTAGTAGTAACAATACAGGCCGGCGTCGTCGAATTCATAGATCGTGTTGCCGCCCGCCTTGCTTAGGAAAAGCTTTCGAATGACCCCATCGCTGACCGCGTGTACCGGTGTGTCTTCAGGCCTCATGATATCGATAGCTCCGTGCCGGTGACGACCGCGCATTTGGTCGAACGTATCGCTTAGGTCGGACAGTCTTAGACCTGTAATCGGAGGGGCAATGTCCGGGACCAGCAGGAAGCCCACTGCGGCGATTTGGAAAGTGCCGCAAAGCGTGAACATCAGCGTAGCAACTATGAAAACAATGCGCACCTTCACATATTGTCCTTGGTTTGAGAGCGTTCGTTTAGAGGCGATTCACCCAGATAGGCAAGGGTTATGCGGACCAAGCGGACATTTGATGATCGGCCCTTTGCGGCCGACGTTTTCTTTGCCCAGACCATTCGGTAAGCTCATCCTGTCCCGGACCTAAACTAGCAGCTAAGGGCCTATTGAATTGAAAATCGCAACCTTCAACGTCAACGGCGTCAATGGGCGCCTGCCGGTTCTCCTGCGCTGGCTTGACGAAACCAAGCCGGATGTCGTGTGCCTTCAGGAACTGAAGGCGCCCCAGGAGAAATTTCCGCAAGCCGCGATCAGCGAGGCGGGCTATGGCGCGATCTGGCACGGCCAGAAGAGCTGGAATGGTGTCGCTATTCTCGCGCGCGGTCAGGATCCGGTCGAAAGCCGCCGGGTGCTGCCCGGCGATCCGGAGGACATGCATAGCCGCTACATCGAGGCGTCCGTCGATGGTGTGCTGGTCGGATGCCTTTACCTTCCCAACGGCAATCCTGCGCCCGGTCCGAAGTTCGATTACAAGCTGCGCTGGTTCGAGCGCCTGACCGAACATGCGCAATCGCTGCTCGCGACCGCCGCGCCTGTGGTTCTCGCCGGCGACTACAACGTGATGCCGACCGAACTCGACGTCTATAAGCCAGAGCGCTGGGTTGATGATGCCCTGTTCCGGCCCGAGGTGCGGGACGCCTTCGCCCGCCTCGTCGGCCAGGGCTGGACCGATGCGCTCCGCAAGATGCATCCGGGCGAGCGCATCTACACCTTTTGGGACTACTTCCGAAATGCCTATGGGCGCGACGCCGGGCTGCGCATCGATCATCTGCTGCTCAGTCCGTCAGTCGCTCCGCGTCTGCTGCGCGCCGGCGTCGATCGCGAAATCCGCGGCTGGCAAAAGGCCAGCGATCACGCGCCGACCTGGGTGGAAATCGCGGACAGTACGATTTAAGATGCCGTTTTTTGATTCCGACGCAGCGACCATTCACTACCTGAACGAGGGGGCGGGACCCCCGGTAGTACTGATTCATTCGATGGCTTCCAACATCCAGCATTCCTGGGTGGACCCCGGCTGGACGGAGCAACTGCGTCGCAGCTACAGGGTGGTGGCGATGGACTGCCGGGGGCACGGCCTGAGCGCCAAATCCGACGATCCCGATTTCTATACCGCGGACAAGATGGCGGACGATGTGGTGCGCCTGCTCGATCACCTCGGTATCGGGCGAGTGCTCGTGGCCGGATATTCGATGGGCGCCTGTGTGGCCTTGAACATGGCGGTCCGCTACAGCGATCGCGTGCGCGCGATGGTGATCGGCGGGGTCAGTTCGCGTGCCTACAAGGAGCCGCCGCGCGAAGAGCTCGAGCGGCTGGTCGAAATCCTACGGGCAGACGATACCAGTTCGTTCACCGACAAGGCCGCCTTGTTCATGCGCTCGTTCTGCCTGAAGAACGGCAACGATCCGAAAGCGCTGGCGGCGTTTTCGCTCCATCGCAGGCCCGATGTGGAACAAAGCGATCTCGCTTCGATACGCGCGCCCGTGCTGATCATGGCTGGATCGAAAGACGCGGTCGTACAAGGGGTCGACGAGCTGGCGGCCTCGATCCCAGGCGCGCGCGTGATGACGCTGGGAGGCCGTACCCACCTCGACGCGCTAGACGATCCAAGATTCAAGCGCGCGGCGGCGGAGTTTTTCGCCGCGGCACCGGCCTGAGTGCGCTGTCACGACTCAAAAGAGCCGGCGCGGAGGCCGGCGCTACGGTTAAGGAGATCAGACCAGGACAGCGAGGAAAAACGCCTCGTTGATGCTATGTTGTTGGAAGTGCCACGGTGAGACGAAATCAATGGCGGAACGTATAAGAGAAATACAACTCCACAGCGCCGAGCGCACCTGGGCGACGCTGCGCGTCGAGCCCAAGGGCAGGAAGCTGCTGTGCCATCAACTAAGCGCAGCCGAGCTCGCCGCGTGTCCGCCGTTGCTACCCTTCGAAGGTGGAAAGCGGCTTGGGTGCAACCTGATCGTGAGCGGCGCCGGCCCGTGTGTTGAAATCGTCGATGCCAACGGAAGGTCCAAGCTGAGACTGATCGAAGGAGACGACGGCGAACTCGCAGAAGTTGAAGATCCGACCGGTGATGCGCAGCTTGTGGTCGCGCCGGTTGCAGCCGAGGGAATCGCGATCTCCGCCGTTCATGAGGGGCGGCTCGTGCTGAAGCAGTGCCGGATCAAAAGCGACCCCCAAATCATGATGGGTAAACCGGTGATTAGGGGCACACGGATAACCGTCGAATTTCTTCTGCGACGCATCGCCGGCGGGGCGACAGAAGACGAATTGGTCGCTGATCACCCTCAACTGAGCCACGAGGACATCAGGAAGCCCTGATCTACGCGGCGAACTTTTCTCAGCAGCCACGGGCGCGTCTTCCCCGGCTCTCAAACGCCGGCGAACTCCTGAACGTGCGCCTGCCGGCTGATGAAAACTTTGATGTGGCGATCATCCAGGCGCTTCGCGACGCGGGACATGAAGTGAGGGCAATACGGGAGACTAACGTAGCGGCGCCTGACGAGGTAGTAATCCAAATCGCGGTAAGCGAAAGGCGGGTGTTGCTTACGGAAGACAAGGGTTTCGGGGAATTGGTCTACAATCGGGCACACCCGTCCGCGGGCGTGCTCTTGGTCAGGCGATTTGCAAGTCCATCGCCGCAGGCAAAGCCCGGCGCCGTGGTCGAGGCAGTCACGCGGTTAGGCGAAGAGCTTGTGGGAAAATTTGTTGTCGTGGAACCCGGACGCATCCGAGTTGGCGGAAGGTCCCCGGGTTAAGGTCCAGGAACCTTGGTAAAAAATCGTTCAGCCGCGGCGCCAGTCTGACTGCCGCTGTCGCGAGTTAAAAGAGCTGGCACGGAGGCCGGCGCTACGGTTACGGATATCAGACCAGGACTTCGTTCTGGTGCAGGCGATCGATCTCCTCGACCGAATAGCCCAGCGACTCACTCAGGATCGAATCCGTGTCGGCGCCGAGCACTGGGGCGGCCTTGCGCACGCGGCATGGAGTTTCGGACATTTTCCATGCGATGCCGGCGTGGATGCGCGCTCCTACTACCGGATGGGGTAACTGGACCTGGTATCCGCGTGTCTTCATGTGCGGGTCCTCGACCAGGTCCTTGGCGCCGAGTGAGGGGAAAGCTGCCACGCCGGCAGCTTGGAGGATTTCGGTTGCCTCCCACCTGTCGCGCGGTGCGGTCCATGCCTCGATGATGCGGTCCAGTGCGTCTTCGTTTTGTTTGCGCAGCGCGGCGGTTTTGAAGCGCGGGTCATCGGCGAGATTGGGCTGTCTTATCGCGCTGCACAGCGCCCGCCATTCCTTCTCGCGGCCGACCGCGATCGACACCCACATATGCTCGTTGCCGCGCGCCTTGTAGCAGTTATGCGGCGCCATCCAGCGGTCGTGATTTCCGATCGGCTGCGGCAGGCGGCCGTTGACCGCATATTCGAGCAGCGCTTCGGGGATGATGCTCAACACCGACTCCAGCATCGCTAGATCGATATGCTGCCCTTCGCCGGTGCGCGCCCGATGGATCAGCGCGGCGACCACCGCCAACGCCCCGAACATCCCGGAGGTCGGATCGGGATATGCCATCGCGCTGCTTCGCGTGCGCATCCCCGGATAGCCATTGACCAAAGTGAATCCCGACACCGCTTCGATCAAAGCGCCGAAGCTCAGGTGGGTGCTGTATGGACCGCTCTGGCCGTATCCCGATAGCGACAGCATCACCAGGTCGGGTCTGAATTGCGTCAGCGTTTCGTAGGAAAGGCCCATGCGGGCGATTGAGCCGGCGGCGAAGTTCTCCACCACGACGTCGCAATGGCGCACCAGTTGGCGCGTGATTTCCACCGCCTGGGGCTTGGCGAGATCCAACGCGATGCTGCGTTTGCCCTGGTTCCATTGATTGAAGCCGCCGGCGCGGTTGAGGTCCCTGATGTCGTCGGCCATTGGCAGGGTGTTGCGGTACATGCAGGGGCGGTGCGCGCTTTCCACCCTGATTACTTCGGCGCCCAGATGGGCCAGTTGCAGCGCG
Source organism: Binataceae bacterium (SeqCode) (assembly GCA_035939115.1). Lineage (GTDB taxonomy): Bacteria > Desulfobacterota > Binatia > Binatales > Binataceae > JAJPJA01. The sequence continues at coordinate 95,238 of DASZGF010000063.1, read as the reverse complement.
CCGTAGGGTCCGGCCCACACCCAACTGAAATCGAGCACGCGGACTCCGGCCAGCGGACCGTTGCCGGAGTTGGCGCCGGATGAAGGGGAGGGTTGTGGGACGTCGCCGCGTGTGCGCCGCGCCGGCGCGCCCGGCCCGTCTAATACGGTGGCATTGTGTTCGCTCAGCCGCGGCGCCGCGCGATTTGCGGCCGGCATCCTGATCAGTCGAAACGGCGGTCCTGGAACCTGGATTTCGCGATCCTCGCCAAGCGGTATCGCAACAAACGCTCCGCGCGCGCGCAAATGGGGGTCGGCATAAACCTCCGCGACGGTGTTGACCCGCTCGATCGGCACCGGCAATTCTTGCAGCCCGCGGCACAGGTCTTTCACCTTCCATTGCGCCGTCCACCGCGAAACCTCTTGCTTGATCGCCTCGCCATGATGGAACCGGCCGAAGCCGTCGTTGTAGGCCTCGTTGCGCGCCCACTGCGGACTGCCCATGAATTCGACGAAGCGCCGCCATATATGATCGCCGTAGACGGTCATCAGAACCTTGCCGTCGGCGCATTCAAATACGTCGGCCGGCTGCGGATTGAAGCGTCCGCCCAGACGCGTGATTTCTTTTCCCGCGTAGCTGTAGAACGGCCAGTTAAGTTCAATCATCGGCGCCAGGCATTCCTGCTGCGACAGATCGATTACCTGTCCACGCCCCGAAGTAAGCCGATAAAAAAACGCCGCGAGTGTTACCATCGCGCAATGGACGCCGCCCTGGAAGTCGGCCTGATGGCCGAACAGTTTGACCGGCGCAACCGACGGGTCCGACGCCGCTGCGTTGCCCGAGGCCAATCCTCCCGCGTGCTGGACGTTGAGATCGTAGGCGCGCAAGCCGGCGCGCGGTCCGCTGTCGCCGAACGGAGAAATTGTGCTGACGATTAGTTGCGGGAAGGCATGCGCTAATGCGTTAGAGTCCAAACCCGATGCGTCGCGGTCGGCCGGTAGTATGTTATGAACCAGGATGTCGGCGTCCGCCAACAGGTTTAAGAAACGCTCGCGATCCGCGCTGGCGCCGAGGTCAAGCGTGACGCCGATCTTGTTGGCGTTGAGGTATGCGAACAGGCCGCTTGCGTTGGGGTCGGGTAGGTCGCCGGGGAAGGGGCCGCGAGAGCGGGTAACGTCGCCGTCGGGCGGTTCGACCTTTATTACCTCGGCGCCCAGTTGGCAAAGCAGCTTGGCCGCGAACGCCGCCGATACGCCCTGGCCGCATTCGATCACTCGCGCTCCGCCAAGCGGTCCTGACGGGTTGGCGGCTTGTGAGAGTGAACTCGCCATCGGGTTCTCCTTCTCGCGGTCATATCAAGGACTGCTTTATGATGACAGCCCGGGCACTCGAAATGGTCAGGGTTCCGTTGCCGAAGAGCCTATGCCGTGGTTAACTCGCTCGCAGACGGGCCTCGGGGGTTACTCGATACAGGCAACCAGAAAAAGGCAGGCACGCAGAAAAAGAACCGGCACGGAGGCCGGCGCTACGGGGAAGAAAGAGAACCGGATTCGCTGCGCGAGAAGGAGTTTGACGATGGTAAGCCTTAAAGGAAAGACGGCGCTGGTAACGGGCGGCGGCGGCGGGATCGGCCGCGGTATCGCCGAGGCGCTGGGCAGCCACGGCGCCCAGGTGGTCGTGGCGGAGCTTAAACCGGAACGAGCCGACGCTGTCCGCGCCGCGCTGGAAGCCGCCAAGGTCGACCACATGGTGGTGACGGCGGACGTTCGGCAGGAAGCGCAAGTCGCCGATTTGATCAAAAAGATCGAAGACCGCTTCGGCAAGCTCGACGCTCTGGTCAACAACGTGGGCACGGCTTCGCCGCCCAAGCTGTTCGAATTCACCACCAACGAAGACTGGGATTTCGATTACCAAATCAATCTGCGCCACATGTTCCTGGTTACTCGAGCAGCGATTCCCCTGATCCGCAAAACCGGCGCGGGCGGCAGCATCATCAATTTTTCCTCGATCGAGGCCTTCCGCGGCATCCCGCTGATGACCGCTTACGGCGCCTTCAAGGCCGCCGTGATCGGATTCACGCAAAGCCTCGCCCTTGAACTTGGCCATGAAGGAATCCGGGTCAATGCGGTCGCGCCCGAAACCACTGAGAGCGAGGCGATTCAGCCTTCAAAATGGATCCGTCCCGAGGATCAGGGAGCGATTGCCAGCGCGATTCCGCTGGGCCGCTTCGGCACGCCCGCCGACGCCGCCGGATGCGTGGTGTTCCTGGCCTCGGAACTTTCAGCTTGGGTGACGGGTACCACTATTCACCTTGACGGGGGCGCGCTGGCCGCCGCCGGATGGCATCGCATGGGCAATGGGGTGTGGACCAACGCACCGGTTATCAGCAAGGGAGCGCTGCATCTTGGCCGGGGTTCGAAGAAGTAAGTCCAAATCAAAGGGGAGCGCGATTCAGATGAAAGCAGTCGTATGCAAAGCTAAAAACCGGCTGGCCGTCGAAGATGTTCCCAAACCGCAGGCGGGCGCTGGTCAGGTGGTGCTGAGGGTGCGCGCCTGCGGCATCTGCGGCTCTGATCTGCACGCGCTTGAATACGGTTTCGCCGAGACCGGCGGAATCGGAACGCGCTATGCGCTGAGTTCGGTAGGCAATGTGATGGGTCATGAGTTCTGCGGCGAGGTCGCCGAAGTCGGGGCGGGCGTGCACGGGTTCAAGGCTGGCGACCGCGTCACCTCGCTGCCCTTCCTCAATTGCGGTGAATGTGCGGCCTGCCGCGCCGGCAAGGTCCTTGAATGCCGCGTGTTTCGCGTCATCGGCTCGGCGGAAACGCCGGGTGCTTACGCCGAATATGTGCGCTGCGCCGCGAGCAACCTGATGACCCTTCCCGCCCGCATCAACTTCCGCCAGGGCGCGCTGGTTGAGCCGCTTTCGGTAGCGCTGGGCGGTGTCAATCGCGGACGCCTGCGGCCCGATACGGCGTGCCTGGTGATGGGCGCCGGGCCGATTGGATTGGGAGTGTTGATGTGGCTTAAGGCCAGAGGCGCCAAAACAGTGGTGGTGTCGGAACCTTCCGCGAGCCGAGCCGAGCTCGCGCGTCAGGTCGGGCCATCCGCCGTGGTAAATCCGCGCGAACGCAATCCGGCCGAAGCGGTCGAGGAAATAGCGGGGTCCCTACCTGCGGTCGTGTTCGAATGCGTCGGCGCCAAAGGCACCCTGGCGCAGGCGACCAACTTCGCGGCGGTGGGCGGTCAGGTGGTCGTAATCGGCTACTGCATGGTGCCCGATGAGATCGATCCCCACCAATGCATTAACAAGAACCTGACCATCGACTTTTCCGCCGGCTATACGCGCGCCGACTTCGAGACCACGATTAGCGCGCTGAGCGCCGGCACGATCAACGCGGAGCCGATGATCACCGACGTCGTTTCACTGGACGAGGTGCCGGCAATGTTCGAGCGGCTGCATCAACCCAACGGCCCCGCCAAGGTGATGATCGAGATGCCGGCGTGAAGAGAACCGGCACGGAGGCCGGCGCTACGAAGATGAGAGAAGATTGCTTCTCGGGTCTGTTCGTAGCGCGCCTCGTGCCGGTTCTCTTTCCGTACTAAACCCAACCAGGACTCACCTCATCGGTGGTGGACCGCAGCGTCGCTCAAATGGCGGCAATTTGCACCCGCAGTATTGTGCCTGACACCGGTCTCGACATTCCTCGGGCACCTCGATGTGGCAGTACGGAACGATAGTCTCTTTCGCGCAGGCCCAGGTATAGCCTTTCTTGTCCACTCTTTCGTATTGCCACTGATACGGCGCCTTAACGGTGGGCCAATGCCAACGATTATTCGGCGCGGGCAGTGGACCTTGAGGCTGCTTGGGCAGGTCGAAAACGATGTCGAAGCCGGCGCGATCATAGAATAAGATCCGCTGGGGCGGGGGAAAGCTATCCAGCACCGCCACGTCGCGATCCGGTTTGCCGCATGCCTTGACGAAGCGGGCCGTTTCATCGACTGCCGGGGTTGTGCTGGCGCAGCAGAGGACCAGCGCCGTCGCCGCGACGAAGATGCGCGACGCTGCGATCCTCGACGGCGCCATCACCGTTACCTGCCGCCGTACAACCGCGTCAGCGTTCCGGCGAAGGGCGCCGGCAGCCAGCTATCGCCGAAAGGCCAGTTGATGAATCCCAGCGAGGCGGAAGTGCCGCCGTCGACATGAATCGTCGTTCCGGTCACGAACGCCGACAGGTCCGAGGCCAGGAACAGGACCGCGTTGGCCAAATCGTCGGGCGACGCCGCGGACTGCATCGGGATATACATCTTGTACGATTCGACCTGCGCGCCGCGCGGCACCTTGGCCATCTTCTCGCGATCCTCCGGGGGCAAGGCGAGCGTGTTGCCTTCGCTGGGCGTCGTGTCGGGCGCCAGCGTATTCACCCGAATCCGCTCAGGGCCGAGTTCCGCGGCCAGTGCGCGGGTGAAATTGGTCAGGCCCGCCTTGGCACCCGCATAGACCGCGAAAGTGGCCGCCCCACGATGGGCCTCGATGGTGGTAAAGTTGATGATACTGCCGCCGCGCTCGCCCTTGCGGATGAGAGGAATCGCCTCGCGCAACGAATCCAGCACATAGCCGTAGTTGCGCTGGATATCCACCGCGCATTGCTCGGGTGTCGCGTCCATGAACATGCGCCGCGTAACTCCGCCGACCACGTTGACGACGATGTCGAGCCGATCGAATTGGGCCGCCACTGCCTGGTAAAAGCTGCTGAGCTGAGCGGGCTCGATTGCGTTGGCTACCCTCGCCAGAGAGCGGCGGCCCATCTTATCCACGGCCGCGCGCGTGGTTTCCAGCGCGTCCGCCTTGATGTCGCAAAAGGCCACGTCAACGCCCGCGCCGGCCAGCGCGGTCGTCACCGCGGCGCCAAGTCCGGCGGCACCACCGACCACGACGGCCACCTTGCCTTGCAGATTCGCGCGTTCTTCAAGCAGTCCCATCTGTAGCTCTCCTATAACGATGTTGTCCGGTTTGGACCCCAGTGGCGAGCGGGAGTTCGAGCTAGATTTGAACCTCGCCCTCGAAGCAGTAAATCACCGGTGCGCTTGCCAAGGATTGGTCCAGCGCGTTTAGTTCGCTCCAGGATTTCTGGCGCAGAGCATCGGGGCGGAAAATGCGTATTTCCATTCGGTCGTGGTCGGGCCGTTGACCGCGCGCTTCAAAGGTGGGGCCCGTCATGTAGCCGCATAGGTCCGGCAGATTGCGAATCGAATTTTGATATGAGCGCAGGCGGGCCTCATCGGCGGGTGTGTCGAGGTTGTACTGCAGGGCGGAGACCAGACAAGGCTGGCCCGGCCGCCGGCCGTCGAAGGGGACCATCACCTCGCCCTCGCAAGCATCGACCAGCGTGCCGGTGATGTGCCCGGCGCTGTCCGCCATCAACTCGATGCCAACCGGGCAATCAAGCGAGGTGATGCCCGCTTGTGCCGTGTCATAGCCGAATACCACCGCACGATAACGGTCAGGCTTGGCCTGCGCCGTCTCGATCAGTTTCCCAGTCAGATACATCTGCACGCCGGGAAGCTGGCGGGCGAGCCTGACATGATTGTCCATATAGGTTTTGTCTTCGGCCGCGAGATCCGAGCTGATGAAACTGAACCGCGCAAACATCAGGAACATGTGACATCCTCGCTGTTACGCTGCGGACACTCAAAAAGGCACTACTCCGGCATCGGATCGACATGCACCCATTCGCGCCGCTGCGCCGACTTCTCGACCGCCTCGATAACCATCATGTGCGCAACACCGTCGCGAAAATTCGCGGAAGTAACAGGACCGACGGTGCGTCCTGAAATAGCGTCGCGAAACGCCGCCGCTTGCATGATGTACTCGGGCGAGCCGCTCACCACGTTGTGGACCGCGTCATAGGCCGGCGTTTCCTGCGAGGATGGCAGCGTATCCAACGCCGCCGGCACCGCAAAGTCGGCCGGAGCAGGCACCGCGCGCTTGCCGTTACGGTCCGCAAGCCACAGCACGGGCCTGAAGGTCTGCGCATCCATCTCCACGCAAGCAGTCGCGTCGGTGCCGGTCACGCGCGCCACGTTGACAAAGTCCCAGGCCCGGCAGCTTCCCTGCAGGACTCCTTCAAGGCCGTTGCGCAGGCGGAAGACAATGCTGTAGCCGTCGTCCGCGTTCATCCCGCGATCGGTCCCGAAGGTCAGGTCCGCGCTGACCGATTCAAACTCGCCCAGCGTGTAGCGGACGATGTCAATCACATGTGAGGCCAGGTTGCGCAGCCATCCACCGCCACGGCGCGACTCATACCACCACTCCGGGATTCCCATCCGGGCAGGGTCGGCGCAGATGCTGGCGTCGAGGATGAATGTGGCATGCCGCAGCGCGCCCAGCGCGCCGGCGTTGATGGCGCTGCGCAGAGCGACGTCGTGCGGTCGAAAGCGAAACTGATGCTCCACCATGTGAACGACGCCCGCCCGCCGCGCCGCCTCCAAAATCTCGCGCGCCTCCGCCGCGGTGAGCGCCAGCGGCTTCTCGCACAGGACGTGTTTGCGTTTGGCCAGGGCTTGCAGGGTCAATGGCTTGTGCGTTTCCGGCGGAGTGGAGATCGCGACGGCGTCCAGGCCGGGCAGTTGAAGCGCCTGCTCGTACGAGGTCAACGCTTCCGGCACGCCAAAGGCTTGCGCACGATCGCGGGTGCGTTTGGCGTCGCGCCCAACCAGCGCCTTAACCTCGAAGCCGGCGGCGCGCAAGGCCCGCACATGCGCCTGACAGCCGAAATTCGTTCCGACCACCGCCACCCGCGGCGCGTCCGAGCTTTTACCCATTGACCTGCCTCAACTTTGTTAGTTCGCCTCGCCAACTTCCGGCGCAGGCGGCAAAAAGTCAACGCCGGCAGCTCTGAGGCGATGGGCGGAAATGCCGCTTCCGCAGCCGAATCATCCGGTCGGCGCCGCCCTTGGAAGATTCGTATCTATATCATGATACGCAGGTTTGACTTGGCTTACCGCGCTTGACTTTTAAGCGGGGCGGATGGTACTGGCAACGTTGGGATGGTACTCGCGGGCTGTGGTCGGGACCGCTGCCTGCACACAAGACACATAAACCTGCCGTCTGTGCAGGGAAGGAGCGAGCGATGAGAAGCCTCAGACTCCTCTGGGGAACCATATTCATGATGGCGATGATCGTATACCTGTGGGGGTTGGCCTCGGCGCAACTAAGCTACGATGTCGCGAACTACAAGGCGCTGGCCGATGCCGACTCTGGGGAAACGATTCCGCCCGGTACCAAGATCACCGCTCAGAACTGGCAGAAATACCAAAAGTTCATGCAGATGTGGATGCAGGCCGCATACTCGGGAAAGTACAAATGGCACGTCGGAATGGAGCCGGAATACACAGTCGAGGTGGGGCCCACGCACCACTTCCCGATGTACCAGAAATTTATCGAGGACACTGAAAAGTACGGCGGTCAGGCTCAGCTCGTGCCACTTCCGAGCGGCGGCTTCAGTTGGAAAAACTATGTGGCGGGTATCCCGTTTCCTCATCCTGCCGAGCCGAACCTTGCGGCCAAGCTCACCTACGACACCTGGGCCAATTTTCGGCCGAAGATAATGGACTTCATCGCCTACAACTGGCTGGTGGATCAGTATGGCAACGTGACCAATCTGCAAAGCAATGACGCGTTCTTCCGCTTGATGCACTTGAGTGACCCGCCGGGCGGACCTATCAACCTGCCCAACGCCAGTGGCACTTACTACGCCAGCCGATTTTCTGTGGAGCTTCCCGAACAGTCCAAATACACAACGGAATTAACGCTGCGGCCTGACGATCCGACGAGGCTTGAAGAAATCTACGTATTTCTTCCCTCGCTGCGGCGCTCGCTGCGCCTGTCAAGCGCGGCGCGATGCGCTCCGATCCTCGGTACCGATTTCGTCGAAGACGACAATGCCTGGTTGCCGCCGAATTTCAAGGTCACACTGCTGGGCAAGAAAAAATTGCTCGCGCCGATTATGGAATACGACAAGGCCTTTCAAAAGGACTCCTACCTCCAACCTCCCACTGGTTTCCCTGGATGGCCGAAACACAGCGCTATTAGATGGGAGTTACGCGATTTTTATCTCCTGAACCTGGAATGGCTAACCTCTCTGGGTCCGTACTGCTACTCGCAGCGCGTGTTCTACATGGATTCCGAGACAAACGCGTCCACCCCGCTTGAATCTTATGACCGCAATGGCAAGTTCTGGAAGGTGGTGTGGATCGTTAGTGCCCCGATTAATTTCAGGGGACAGCACACCTTAATCGAGATCGCCAGCATCGCCCAGGTCAGTGGCGTCGACTTTCAAAACTCGCACATAACCGCGACTGTCGAGTCCCCGACGACGATCGACGAGGATGGCGCAGGCACGGCCGCTGGACCGGTGCCTGCCGCATTCAGGGATCCGGAAATCACCACGCCCGGCAGCCTCTCGCGCATCATGAAATAGAGATAGCACTGGTTTGAAACCGCGGCGGATGTAAAGGGGATTACATCCGCTGCTTGTTGACTCGCCAGCCGTGGCCCGCAAGGGGATGCGCGCCACGGCGGCAGACAAAACTTGTCCGTCTGGGGGACCAAATGCTCTCTGGCCTACCGTTCACGACAAACGACCTGCTCGTCATGGGTGGCATGTTGGCCGTATTTCTGGGACTCAGCTTCCTGGTCTTTTTCCGGCGAGGGAGCTGAAGCAAGGCAGTGCGCGCCTGACTTTCGAATTGTGAACGCAGGCCTCCCAGTTACCAGAGCTTGCGGCCGGCGTCGACGACCAGGGTTTGCGAAGTCATCAACGCGCTGTCGTCGGAGGCGAGGAAGACCGCGGCGCCCGTCATGTCGTAGGGTTCCATCGTGCAGCCCAGCAGCGCCTGCTCCCGCAGCACGCCGATGAATTGCTCGGGCAGCGATTTCAGCGTCGCCTCCGACAGCACCACGCCGGGAACCAGCGCGTTCACCCGAATCTTGTAAGGGCCGAAATCGATCGCCATCGCCTGCGTCAGATGGACCACGGCGGCCTTCGAAAGGCCATAGTAATAGGCACGCCGTACGTTGGTTTCGCTGATGGTGGCAAATTTTGCCCCGCGCGCCGCGATGCCAGGCCATGCCGCATTGGACGCGATATTGATGATCGAGCCGCTCCTGCGTTTGATCATATGGGGCACGAAAGCCCATGTCGCGGTTATGACGCCGAACACGTTGACATCCATCACCTTGCGTCCGTACGCGATGGAAGAGTCGGCGAGGTCGATGTCGTAATAAAGGGCGGCGTTGTTGATCAGCGTATCGATCCCGCCAAACTTGCTATTAACCTGCCCGGCAATCTGCTCCATCTGTTGCTCATTGGTGACGTCGGCCTCAAACGCGAGCGCCTGGCCGCCCTTGGCGGCAATCTCCTTTTGCACGTCGCGCGCCTGCTCGACCCGTTTATCCAGCAGCGCCACCGCCGCGCCCTCTTCGGCGAAGCGCAACGCGTACTCGCGGCCGATACCCTGCGCCGCGCCGGTAATTATTGCCACTTTGTCTTGAAGTCTCATGCGCACCTCTGCACCATCAGATGCCGTAAACTCTGGCGGCATTGCCGCCCATATAATCTGCGATTACATCTTTGGGAAGTCCCGCTGCCTCGAAACGCGCGACCGCCGCGATCGCGTCCGACGCGTCATGATGCGGGTAACGGGATCCCCACGCTCCGATCGGCTTGTAGAGTTCGTAAGCGGTTATCGCAGCACTCTCCCATGGGTTGAGAGTTACCAGGTAGTTGCGATCATAAAAGGTCCGCTCGGTGTCCAGGTTGATGTTGTCGTACATGTAGAAGATCGCCCAGTTGGAGGTCTTTTCCAGCATCAGGCTGAGCCATCCGATACCGCCGTGAGTATAGGCGAGCTTTAGATTGGGAAAGCGCTCCGGATGTCCGCCGTAAGTAAAGGTGCTGCCCGCGATCGCGTTGTCCATCGTGTAGGAGATCGCTTCGGCCACGTGATGGCCGATTCTCAGGTTGGCGGCCACTCGTTCAACGTAGGAACCGGTGGAGGTCCACTCCGGGTTGGCCGCGCCGGGTGAGGCATGGATCGAAGCCGCCAGTCCCGATTTTTCGATTTGCTCCCACAACACGTCATAGTAGGGATGGTTCAGGAAGCGCTCCTCGAAAAACACCGGCCGGATCGATACCGCCTTGAACCCAAGCGCGGCTACACGATGCAACTCCTGCACGGCGAATCCGACGTCTTGTAAAGGCAGGATCGCGGCCGGGAAAAGCCGCTGCGGAGCGTCGGCGCAGAAGTCCCGGATCCAGTCGTTGTAGGCGCGGGCGAGCGCCAGCGCGACGTCAGGATTCTCAATCGCCGGGAAGTATTCGCCGAACAGGGTGGGAAAGATAACCGCCTTGTCAACACCCATTTTATCCATGTCGGCCAGGCGCGCGGCGGCGCCGCTGGCTCCGGGATTGATGGCGTGGGGACGGTTTGGATCCATCGCGCCGATCTCCTCCGGCGTCATCCCGGGCCGCCAGATTGCGCTGCGGTTGATACGTCCGGAATGCATCAACGGCGCCTGGCGTCCGTTCAGAATCACGCCGGCGGCGAACTCGTCCTCGTGGTAGTAAAATGCCGAGCGTGCCGCCACGCGATAGGCGGGATCGAGGTATTGCTCCCAGATGACGGCGGGTTCGAAGACGTGGCTATCGGCGTCGATCACGCTAAGGCCATTTTTCATTGCATACTCCGTAGAGCACCCTTTCCCTTACCCTCTTTCTGGTCATGGAGAGGGGATGGAAAAGATCTTCCAAGGTGGATGTGAAAGATCCGATACAAGTTTGCGCCGCTCCTGAACGCAGGAAAATCCGTGCGCAATCTCTTCACTCTCCCTGACCAGGGAGAGGGCAGGGTGAGGGTGACTGATACACTTCAAAGTACAATCACTCGCAATACTCAGTATCTATTTTCCTGCTTGACTTCGCGCTGCCACCAGCTTCGGAATTCTTCATCCTCCGCGGGGAACCACTCCGGACGTTTGATCGGCGGCGCCTGCTCGGTAACGAACATCCTGGGCTCGATCCCATAGAAGCGGCGCGCATTGCCTCCCAGCATCTTGGCCTGAACGCTCTGGGGGACTTCCGCCCGGTCCATGTGCCGCATCGCTTCCCATACGTCTTCCGCATCGGGATGGTACATGTCCGATGCCCACACGCCGATGTCTTCGAACTTCTTATAGGTGCGGAAAACGAGATCCTCGTCCGACTCGAACGAGATCATGCCCTGCTGGGCAAACGCTTCGCTGGGCAGACGTTTGAGCTGGGTCTTGCGCTCGTTGGCATAGAGCTTGACCATCAGGTCGCAATGTTCGAGTAGCTCCGGCAGCCACGCCGCGTTGGATTCAAAGATCGCCATCTTAAGGCGCGGATACCGGTCCAAAAAGCCCGACAGCAGCACCGGCGCCAGCCAGGTCATCGCCTCGAAGATAAAGCTGAACGTAGAGCCCGGGACCACGCGCCCGGTGCCCACCCCGGTCCGCGTCAGGATATCGCCGGGCGAGATCGGCTTCTCGTTCACTTCCATTCCCACGCCGAGCGGCGGCGTGAAGGTATGCATCCCAAGAACCATCCCGGTCTCTTCGATTGCCCTGTACAGCGCGTCGGTATAATTGGCGCCGAATTTTCCGTGACTGGTCGAGCGCTCGGGCGCGGGGTCGAGCTGGTTGGGATACAATCCTCCCGCATCGATTGGCCTCAGCAGGACGACGCGAAAGCCGAGCTTCGCCACGCGATAAATCTCTTCCACCGCGAGCCGCGTGTTCTGAAGCGCAAAGATGGCGGCCGGAAAAAGCCGCTGAGGCTCCGCCTTGCACCAGTCGTAAACCCAATTGTTGTAGGCGCGCGCGAACGCCGCCGCTCCCTGCGGATTTTCGACGAAGTAGAGGTTATTGATCAGCATCGTGGGAATAACCAGCACCTGGTCGATTCCCATCAGATCCAGATCGCGCACGCGCACGTGAGAATCGTACGCGCCGCGATGATCCAGGTAGGAAACCTGCTCGTGACTGAGCCGGGTGCGCATCAGGCGCCGCTTGACCCGCTTGTTGACGCCCGGACCGCTTACGGTAAGCGCGTTCAGGTTGATGAACTTCGGTCCGCTGCCCTCGCTGTTGCCGCTCATGACCATCTGGCGCTCGTTGATGAATCCGGTGGCGCCCCTGCACCAGTAGGCTCGTTTGACGACCTCGCGATATTCGGGCTCGACGTAATTATCCCAAATCTCGACCGGGTCGTTGATGTGGGCGTCGCAGTCGAAGACCGGAAAAGTCTTGCGCATTCTTTGCTTGCCGTTTTCCATCGCCTAACCCTCTTGTGGACGCGGATTCAGCCGCACGTCCCAAAATAGAGGCTCGTCGCCTCTGGCCAATTCGTTTTCGATCAGCACGCCGCATCCCGGGCAGATGTAGCTTCGATAAACCATCACGTCGTCCAGTTCCTCGCAGGCATCGCCGCCGTACAAAGAGTCGTCCAGTTCGTTCAGACTGCCGTTGATGCGGCCGCATCCCAGTTTGTAGTTGCCCGCGGCCTCGCACAGATAATGTCCGCAATCGACGCACACGATATAAGCGCGGCCATCGATCTCGGTTACCTTCAACTCCCCGCCCATCTGGAATAACAGCTTCTCGCCGCCGTTGGGCGCCGGGCGTTGAATGGATTGGATCGGCGGCAGCGCGCGCGTCAGGCGCTGCTGCCGTATCTCTCTGCGACGCTGCTCAGTGCTGGCAGCGTCCACGCTATCGCCCGCAATGATGACGCCGTAGATTTGCGCGGCCTGCGCTATGGGCAGCCCGTCGAGGATGTCTTCGAGCACCGCTTGCGGGTCGCGCTTGATCGGATCTCCATAACCACCCGCGGATCCGATATCCATGACCCAGACGTCGTCGTGCAGTAGCGGCACGCCCACGCTTTTGGGCGGCACCGCGGTGAGTTTGACGATTTCGCGGAGCTTCTCGACCGATCCAGGCAGTCCGCCGTCAGCCATAGTCTGCGCGATTCCGCAGTTTTGAGCGGACATGAAAAAGCCCGCCTGGCCGCAATGGCCGCCCCACAGTCCGTTGGCGCCGGGGAGGCTCAGCGGGATACTCGCCGCTGACATAACTTGCGTGTCGGTTCCGCGTCCTACCCAGCCGAGGACGATGCCGCGTCCGCCGCGGTATTTTCCGTGGCCGAAGCCCATCGAAAATCTTCTGAAGAGATACAAGATGGGGCTGGCCTGTTCCCACACTTCGCAATCCCCTGCTTCGCTGCGCGGGATGGTGTAGGTGCCGCCCTGGTCGATTCCGTCTCGGAACGAAAACGCGCCGCATCCGCTGGCGATCTCATCCAGCGACACGGTTGCGTAGGGCTGGCCCCACTGGTCGATGCCGGACATGCCGGTCCATGCGCTGCTGGCCTTGACCGCCATCTGATTAGTGCGCAATTCCTCGTCGCACGCCAGCATCTTGGACAGCACGGTCGCGCTCATCGCGACCGAAGACATGATGCCGAGCAGATTTGAAACGGCGCCGCTGCGGTCGATACAGTTGATAGTGCCCGGGACCGGACGGAAGCTGGCATGCTTCAACACGCCGCCGGTGCAGTAGCGATGGTCCCAGGCCAGCAGCGCGGACATCGAGTTGGCGATCGCCGCGCGCCAGGCGCCGAAACTGCAATTGGCCGAACCGAACTCGGTCTCGGTGCCTTCGTTGGAAAACAGCAACTGGTCGCCGGTTTTGGTCATCGTCATCGTCACGCGATGCGCGCGCCGATCGCCCCGGCTGAGCGCGCCCAGGTAGGTAACGTCGTGCCAGGTGCCGTCGGGGATGCGGCTTAGCCGCCGCGATACCGCCGCGGAAGCGTCGTCCATTATCTTGCGCATCGCCGCCTTGACCGTGGCCGCTCCATAGCGCGCGACCAGTTCCCTGGCGCGATTGATAGCCGCGTGAACGCCCGCAAGCTGCGAGCGCAGGTCGAGCGCGAGCAGTCCGGGGATCCGCGAATGGCGGCGGATCATCTGCTCCACGTCGGCGCGCAGCCGGCCCCGCTCCGCCAGTTTGATCGGCGGTATCGGCGTCGCCTCGCCGTAAACGTCCTTCGCCTCGACGCAAAAACTGCTCGGCTCGGTGCCGCCGATATCGCGCACGTGAACCGAATTGAACACCCAGCAGAACAGCGCGCCGTCGATAAAGACCGGGGCGAAGGTCTGGACGTCCATCTGATGGCTGACACCGATCAGCGGGTCGTTCTGGAAGAAGACGTCGCCTTCCTCTATGCCGGGATTTTCGCCGCGGTTCTCCAGCGTCCACTGCACCACGATATCGGCCACGCCGGCGAAGTACTGAACGTAGGGCGCGAACATCACGGCCTCGCCGATTTCAGTCTGAATAGAGGTGTTCAGGTCGTTGGCAAAGCTGGCCACCGGTGAGGCGCCGACCTTGCGGATAGTATCGGCGTGCTCCTCATTGAGAATCCATAGCGCGTTGCGGATTACCTCAAACGCAATCGGATCGATCTGCGCGGCCGTTTCCGTATGCAGCCTCACCTTCGGACTGATTTTGAGCTTTTCCCGCGGAGCATAACTCAGCGTAAAGCCGTCCCAGACGCGCGGATCGAGAGCGTCCGCACCAGGCGCCTGCGCCCGGCTTTCCCTGGCGGCTAATGGTTGGATCAACTGCGTGGTCTGTTCTTCCATCAGGCTGCTTCCCTGTTACACATTAATCAAAAGGTTGCCGAAGCGATCAACCTCGGCGGTCTGTTCGGGCCGCACCGGCACCGTGGTATGAGGCAGTTCGATGATCGCCGGTCCGGAAATGCGATGTCCCGCGCGGATCAGGCTGCCGTCGAAAATGGGAGTATCCGCGTATTGTTCGATCTCCCACCAATATACCTGGCGGCGGCTTTTAATGCTCGGCTTGGTTCTTCGCCTGGGCGGCGCGCTCTGCGAAAGTTCGACTTGCGGCAGCACTCCCACCGCTTTCAGCTGCAGTCGCAGCACCTCGACGCCCGCCTCACGGTAACCCGCACCCTCACCGTAGCGTTGCGTGTACACGGTTTGAAAATCATCGATTAACCGGCCGGCGTCGGCTGCCGCCAAATTTCCATTCGGTACGGTTATTTCGAGGTGGGAGACCTGCGCGCAATACTTAATCGCGATGCTCCGCTCCAGCACGATGCTGGAAATATCGAAGCCCTGTCCCCGCAGGCGCTCCAATCCCTGCCGCTCCATTTCGCCATACGCGGCGTTAAGCACACCCACATCCAGCGGTTCCCGCAAGTAAAGATTGCGCTCGTAGAGATGAACCATTCCGCCGACGAAGGTGCCCAGCGCGGACCATGCCGCCGCGGCGTTGCCCAGCGGCACCGCCACCTTTTTGACTCCCAATTCGCGGGCGTACATCGCGGCATGGGTGGGGCCGCCGCCGCCAAAGGCGAAGACTACGAAGTCGCGCGGGTCGTAGCCGCGGAACAGCGTGAGGCGGCGAATCTCGCCCGCCATGCGCGAATCGACGATACGGCAGATGCCGGCGGCGGTGTTCTCCAGGCTGAGCCCAAGAGCGCTGGCCAGCCGCGCGATTCCGCCCCGCGCGGCTTCCACGTCCAGCCGGCGCTGGCCGCCCAGGAAATAATCAGGGTTGATGATTCCCAGCACCACGTTGGCGTCGGTGACGGTGGGCTCTTCGCCGCCCTTGCCGTAGCACATCGGTCCGGGTTCGGCGCCGGCGCTGCGCGGCCCGACCTTCATCGTACTGCTGGCCGGGTCGATGTAGGCGATACTCCCGCCGCCGGCCCCGATCGAGACCACGTCGATCATCGGCAGGCGCATCTCGAAGCGGTCGAGGATGGTTTCGTTGCGGGTCATCGGCACGCCCTTATAAACGATGCCGACATCGAAGGTCGTGCCGCCCATGTCCGTGGTGATGATGTTCTCGTAGCCCATCTTGGGGCCCAGGACGCCCGAGCCCTGGACGCCGCTGACCGGGCCCGAATCGATCGTGTAAAGCGGCGCGGCCTCCACCTCGGCGGGCGGCACGCATCCGCCTACGCATCGGGCAAACATCACATCGGAGGCAAGCCCGCCATCGCGCGCGCGGTCGTTGACACCCTCGATATAGCGTCCCATCAGGGGACCGACGTAGGCGTTGAATAGCGTCGCCACCGTGCGGCCGTGCTCGCCCAGGAACGGGGAGACCTCGCACGAACAACTAATGAACAGGTGCGGCGCGATGCGCGCGGCCAGCCGCTTTAACGCCAATTCATGATCGGGCCTTTGAAAGGACCACAACAGGCAGATCGCCAGGGCGTCGATTCCCTTCGCCACCAGGCGCGCGATTGCTTCCTGTGCCTGTGCTTCGTCCAGCGCCACCACCACGTCGCCCTTGCAATCGATGCGCTCGGTTACCTCCTCGATATAGTCCCTCGGCACCAGCGAGCGGGGCTTGTTCGAACCGGCCATGTAAAGCAGTTCGTCCACCGTCAGCCCCTTGGACCGGCCGCTGCCATTCATGATGAACAGCGATTGGCCATGGCCCGCGGTGGTCAGCAGGCCGAGTTTGGCGCCGCGCTTGGTGACGATCGCGTTGGTCGCGGTGGTGGTGGCGTTAACCAGGATGCGGGTCTGCGAGAGAAATTCCCGCGAGGTCAAGCCGAGGCCCGCGGCGGCGCTTTCCAGCGCGTCGAAGAAGCCCTGCGCCGGATTGGACGGAGTGGTCGCCGCCTTGGCGGTGGTAAATGAACCCTTGGCGGGATCGAACACCGCGCAATCGGTGAAGGTGCCTCCAATATCGACGCCGACGATGTAATTCATAACCTCACTATTCCGTTTTGCATTAATCGGCTGGACGCGCTGCCGGCTAAAACCGGCCGGGGCCATAATCAGATTCCGTGCCTCGCACCGAAGTCGGGAGTGGCGCGGCCGCCGGTGGAGTATGATGCGGCCGATGTGCCTTGCGACGGCGCCTTCGCCGGCGCTCCTGCTGTGCGATCAGGTAATTGATGCGCGCGACGTCCGCGTCGATCGCCTTGCTGTCTGCGCGTACGGTTTTTTCCACCCGATCCGCGGCGATGGTTGCGTTATGCGCGGCCTTCTCCGCGTTGGCTGCCGACGCCTCGGCGCGATCGGCCGCCGCGTTGGCGCGCGCAGCCGCAAGCTGCGTCTGCTCGACCGATTTGTTTGATGTCGCACAGCCGGCCGCGAGAAGACAGAGAAAAGAGAAAATAGAAAAGAGAAATGAGAGAAGAAAGGGAGAGGCGTGGGTGCGGCGGCTCGATTCTGCCTCTTTTTTCTCGTTTCTCTTTTCTATTTCCTCAAACATCGCCATTGCCGGGGCGAGCGGGGTTGCGCGATAATCCATAGCTCTCGTTCCCCGTTGTAAGCTAACTCTCGACACGCGTCCAGTTGAAGGCGCCGGCCGGGAAAGGAAAGGCATTATGGAATATTCGGGAAAAGTCGCGGTAGTGACCGGCGCCGGCAGCGGTATCGGCGGAGGTCTGGCCGGTAAGGCCGGAGCGTTGGGCATGAAGGTGGTGATCTGCGACGTCGATACCAAGGGTCTCAAGACCACGGAGGAAAACCTGTCGCGAAGCGGGGTCGAGGTTCTGGCCCTGGAGACCGATGTCACCGACTACAACTCCGTGGCCAAAGCGGCTGAGGCCGCGTATGGACGCTTCGGCCGCGTCAACCTGCTGTTCAACAACGCCGGCGTTCTGGTCAGTGGAATCTCATGGGAGCGGAGCCTGGAAGACTGGCGATGGAACCTGGACGTCAACGTCATGGGCGTCATCCATGGGATCAAGGCGTTCGTGCCGCGGATGGTTGCGGGCGGCGAAGAGGGCATCGTGGTCAACACCGCGTCCGTTGGAGGTCTGACCGCGGGACCGTTCATGGGACCATATACGACCTCGAAATATGCGGTAGTCGGACTGACGGAAACCCTGAACGCCGAGTTTTCGGTGCTTGAGCTCAAGCTGCGCGCGGCCTGCCTGTGTCCGGGTGAGGTCTCGACCAAAATCTTCCGCTCCGAACGCATCCGGCCGCAGAAATTCGGCCCTAGAGCGGAGTCGTCGCGGAAAGAGGACGTCAAGCTTCACGAATCCCTCACCAATTTTGTCGAGGGCCAGGGCATCACACCGGCTGAACTGGCCGAGCGAGTGTTCGCCGCGCTGGACGCAGGAAAATTCTGGATCTTCCCGCATCCTAAATTCAAAGACGCCTTCACCGCCCGTTACAACGCGATGATGAAGGACGAGGTTGTTCCAACCCGCTTACCGAGGAACGTCGCCAGGAGTTGAGCGGAAGGCGGCGCTCGTCGCCGCACTGCTAAACCCACAAACTCAGTTGACACGAAAGAGCTTGTGCTCGAAGCGAAGCTGCGCTGTCACCCGCCGTGCGATTTGCTCGCGCAAATCACACGGCAGCCTCCCGGCTTGCGCATGCGGGAACGTCCGCAGGCACGGGCGAGGCAGGAGAATAGACCTTTCCTTTCTTGTGCCGTCTCCCTGACCAGGGAGAGGGTTAGGGTGAAAGTGATTGCTGCAATGCGACTCAGTCCGTACGTGTTAACAGCTTCAGGCAAATTGCGAACGGGGTCTCCTGATTACAGGTTCGCGCCGCGGACGGCTGGGTCGTCCTGAGTGACTTTCCGGTTGCTGCGGCCGTAGTCCAGGTGGCTGCCGTCGTCGAAGTCCAGCGTCAGTTCGTAGGTGAAGGTCCAGGTTTCGCGGCCGGCCGGCTCGATCTTTATAATATGATAGGAGCCCTTGATGTCTTCCTTGGCCTTGGAGGCGTCCACCGTCAGCGAAATCGGCCCGTTTTTGCTGTAATGGCCAAACTCGCCGTAGCTTTGGACGGGTCGTTTTTCGCCGCAGTCGATCCGTCCTTGCAATAGACCTGGATGATCAATCGGGTATTGGGCTTTTTTCCATTGTCTCCGGTCTCGAATTTGATGTGCGCACCCTTGAGTTTCGCGGTTTCAGAGGCTTTCGCGGTACCCGCACCGGCAATCAACCCGATGAGCGCGGCAACAATGGCAATTGATTTGACGATGGTCCTCATTTCTTTCCTTATCCGATAAGCGCGTTGCGTCGAGCTACAAAACCCGTCGACTCGGCAGTGCGCTCATTTCGTGGAAGGAGGCGTGCTTTCGAGATTAAACTTTCAACCCAGCTCACTTGTAGTGGGGCAGTATCTGCTCGCCGAAGGTGCGAATCTGCTCCTTGACTACCTCCAGGGGCAGAAAACCCTGGTCGCCGCCGAGGTTGAAAAACTCCGGATTGGCCTGCTCGACCAGATGGTCCATTTTTCGCCGGATGTCGGAAACCGTGCCGCTGTACATATAGTCGCATCGGTCCAGACGCTCGACCGTCCACTCGCTGGTCGGCAGCATTACCTTGCCCCGCGGGTACTTCTCTTCGTCCTCCGGCACGCGGAACGCCTCCCAAAAGCCGAACACGCCGCCGAACTGCTTGTAGTAACAGTCGCCGATACCGGCCTCCGCCAGTTTGAAAGCCTCGCTCTTGTCGCGGGCGATCGTGATCGAATGCGCCGAGGCGATGCCCTGACCCAACCGGGTCGTGCGTCCCACCGCCGCGGCCTCCTTTTTGTATAGTTCCGCCAGCCGGCGAACGTCGGGGGTGCGGGGGCTCAGCAGCACGGCGTTGATCCCCTCCCGTCCGCACCACGCCACCGTCGCCTCGCTGATCGAAAACGCCTGGAACACGGGTGGATGAGGCTTCTGGTAGGGCTTTGGAACCACTGAGATCTTCCTGACCAGGCCATCGACCACCTCGCCCGGCGCGCCGTACGTCTCGGTCCATTGCGCTGCCTTCCACGGCGTTCCTTCCTCGTAAGGATAGGGAAACTCCCAGAACTCGCCCTTGAAGGAAAACGCCTCATCTTTCCAGGCCAGCTTGAGAATCTGGAACACCTCTTCGAAAGCTTTGCGGTTGAGCAGGTCCACCTCGGATTGATCGCTGGGGGCGGCCTGAACGTGCAGCTTCTGCGCCATCGAGTTGAGCCATCGGGTCTGATAACCGCGCGCCATCCCGACAATCGAGCGCCCCTTGGTCAACTGGTCGAGCCATCCGATTTCAACCGCCAGGCGCAAGGGGTTCCAGCCCGGCAGCACATAGCCGATCGGTCCCACCTTGATGTGCTTGGTGTTCATCGCGGTGTAAAGCGAGAGCGACGGCACGCTGCCGACCTCGAGACCTTCGGTATGCAGATGATGTTCGGTGAAGGTGGCAATGTCGAAACCAACGTCTTCTGCCAGTCGGGCGATCTCAACGATCTGGTCGAACATCCGCTGCCAGTATTCCGTCCGGTAGGCGACCGGGCGTTCCCGCAGCCGCTGCTCCTGGGTGACGGGAAGGGTGGGAAGGAAACCTAAAATGAACTTCATGAACGAACCTCTGGCAGCGGCCGCCTGCGACGCCGATTCATAATTGCGCACTCAATTTCTTTTTGCCTTCTCCCTGACCAATCTCTGCCCTCTCCCTGACCAGGGAGAGGGTTAGGGTGAGAATGTTTCGCCGACGCAACTCAAAAATCACCGAGCGGGCGCTGGCGCAGCCGCTGAAGCCGAATGCTGTTTGAAGTGCGGCAGCACGTGCCGGCCCATCAGCTCGAAGGACCGCATAATGTTAGGATGAGGGATGCGCCCGGCCTGCTTGAAGCAGATGGCCTGGTCAATTCCGGCGCTCTCGAGCCCTTCCAGCTTGCGGATTACCTCGTCCGGATTGCCGACCACGACCATCGGATGCTGCTTGAGTTCCGCGTCGGCCATGTCCGCGGGATCGATGCCGGTTCCGAACATCGCTCGTGTATATTCGTAGGAGTAGAGCTGGTTCTTGGCCATCAGCGGCGTGAAAAGCAGGCCGACGTGGTGCATGAACCAGCGCGCGCCCTCGATTCCAATCGCCTCTTCGGCCTTGTTCTGCGCGACGTGGCAGACAATCAGGGCGGCAAACGCGTCGTTGGGGAACTTGGGAATCTGATCGGAGCGCGTGGTGCCCGCCTTGCGATAGTTATGCATCACCTTCTGCACCAGCTCGAAGTTCATGCTGAAGCTGAGCGCGCCCAGCCCGCGGTCGCCCGCCAACTCGTAGCTGTCGGGCGCCACGCACGCCATCCACATAGGGGGGTGCGGTTTTTGAATCGGCTTGGGAACCACGCGCCGGGGCGGAATCTTGATCAGCTTGCCGTCGAATTCGAGGATCTCATCGGTCCACGCTTTGACGATAATTTCCGCGGCTTCGTGAACCTCTTCGCGCGTGCGCTCGTAATTGACGCTGAAGCCGTCGAGTTCCTGGACCGTAGTCGAGCGGCCCAGCCCGAACTCGACGCGGCCGTTGCTGATGATGTCAAGGACAGCGGCCTGCTCCGCCAGCTTGATCGGGTGATTGAACTGAAACGGCAGCAGCCGCACGCCGTGTCCGATGCGGATGTTTTTGGTTCGCTGGCTGACCGCGCCGAAAAACACCTCCGGCGCCGAGCTGTGCGAATATTCTTCGAGAAAGTGATGCTCGACCTCCCACACGCAATCGAATCCGAGGCGGTCGGCGAGTTCGATCTGCTCCAGGGCCTGCCAGTAGATGTTGTATTCGCTGCGGTCGTTCCAGGGCCGTGGGGTTTCCATTTCATAGAGCAGGCCAAACTTCATAGCTCCCTCCCTCATCACGGGTGATGGGCTTTTACACGATCACCTTGACTAATGCCACAAGCGGCGGTTGGGCTGCCAGCACCCGCTGTGGTGAGTTACCCTTTGACCGTCTCAAAAAACCTGGTGAGGTTACGGGAGGATGCTTCCCGTCCTCCCTGCCTCACGGTCAGCATTTCGCGATATAAGCATTCTTCCGTGATGGCCTGATTCATTCCGACATCGAGGCCGTGATGGACGCACTGCTTGGTAATCTGCACGGCGTACTGGTCGTAGCCGGCGATTTCTTCGGCAGTTTCCATGGCGCGTGCCATTAGTTGATTTTGTGGGACGATTTCATTGATCAGACCAATACGCAGCATCTCGGCGGCATCGATGCGCGCGCCGGTCAGCAGCAGGCGCATCGCATGAACATACGGAATTTGGCGCGGCAGTCGCGCGAGCGCGCCGCCGTCGGCCAGGCTGGCGAAGCGCACCTCGTTCAGGGCGAACGTGGCGTTGGGCGACGCGTAACGGATATCGGTGGCCAGGATTAGACACGCGCCCAACGCGATCGCATGGCCGTTAATCGCGGCGATCATCGGCTTGGAGATCTCAATTCCCTTGCCATAGGGAATCATCTTGCGCGCCAGCCCCTCCGGAACTTCGCGGTAGGGGGCCCATGGAATCGCCTTCGGGAAGCGGTTCCGCGAGGTCATTGCCGGCAGTGAAGGCACGCTCGCCCGCGCCCGTGATGATGGCGACTTTGATTTGGATCGCTGCGCACCTCACCCAGCAGATCGGCCAGATGTTCGCGATCGGCTTGGGTCACTGAGTTTAGTTTCTCCGGTCGATTAAAGGTGATGACGGCGACGCCGGTCTTTTGTTTGTCGAAATCTACGGACATGATGAAATCCTCCGAATTGATCGAGAGATTATTGGAAGGTACGGTTCCCAACTCAAAGGCGGCCTCAATTGGCCGCGCCTGCGTCTTACAACATCGTCGTGGCAAGCTCGTCGAGTTCGCTCAGAATGCTTTCCAGATCCTGCCCCTGCGGCCACACCTCCCGTTTGCTATCAACTATCGCGAAGCAAACTCGATGCGTCGGCCAGTTCGAGGTGACAGACAAACACGGCCTGCAATGAAATCACAGGATGGAAGCCTGTGCCACGCAGTCTGCTCTCGGAGCCGCGAGCGTGAGCGAGCGCGTTCAGGATGACATTGACGGACTGTCATCCGCATCGCAGGCGGGAAGCATCGGGCAACTATGCGCGCGAACTCGGGCGGGGGGCGACGTGCTGCTCCCAGGTGATGTTCAGCGTGTAGTCCCGGACCTTCCATCCCGAGGGAGTCCGCACCAGATGATGCTCATAGTTGCCGCCCATGTCCCAGGGCGGATGGACGCCTTCGGATTCGGCGATGAAATGGCGCGCCTGCATGTACACCAGCGTCTGCGCCGTGTCGCCATCGATGCCGATCTTATAGACGCTGAAAAAATGCTGAGTTACGGGAAAGCGGCTCAGCGCCTTGATCATCTCTTGCCCAAACTGGTGGTTGGATACGGTTCGTTTGCGGCCCTCACCGAAGGAGCCTCCCCTGATCAGCACGGTGAGCTCATCGGTGAAGACCGACGCGAACATCGCGGCGTCTCGACGATCGGCGCCGATAGCATAGCGGTAGACGACTTCACTGATCGCGTCGCGGTCAGATTGCACTTTGTCCCGGTCACTCACGCAACCACCTCGATTGGCAAAGCACGCGATGGCTTCAGGCCGCGGCGGCACGCGCCGGGGTAAACTTGACCGGCATGTGCTTGATTCCGGCCACGAAATTGGAGCGCAGCCGCTCGGACTTTCCCGCCGGCTGCATGTCGGGCAGACGGGTGAGCAATTCCTCCAGCATCACGCGTAATTCCAGCCGCGCCAGGTTGGCGCCGACGCAGAAATGCTCGCCATGCGCGAAGGCCAGGTGATCGTTGGGATCGCGGGTGACGTCGAAACTGAAGGGATCGGCAAACGCTTCGTCGTCGCGATTAGCCGACACGTTCCAGACCACCACCTTGTCGCCCTTGCGGATCTTTTTGCCGCGCAGCTCGGTGTCCGCGGTTGCTGTGCGCATCAGATGCGTGATCGGTGAGGTCCAGCGCAGGAACTCCTCGATGGTGCTCTTTATCAGCGACCGATCCGCCGTCACGCGGGCCTTCTGCTCAGGGCTCTGCATCAGTTGCATCATGCCGCCCGACATGGCGTTGCGCGTGGTCTCCTGGCCGCCGAGGATCAGGAGGAGGCAGTTGGCCAGCACATCCATGTCCGACATTTTCTCGCCGCCCATATCGCCGTGGACCAGCGCGCTGACCAAATCGTCGCCGGGGTTTTTGCGGCGTTCACCGATGAGTTTCATGTAATAGTTGTAAACGGCGACCCGCCCACGCTCGGCGGTCTGGCGGGCGTTTTCGCCCTCGTCGCGATATTCGGGGTCCTGGCTGCCGATCAGCAGGTTGCCCCAGTAAAACATGTCCTCCCAGTCCTCGCGCGGCACGCCCATCATCTCGCAGATTACGGCGGTGGGCATCCGCGCGGCGATATCGGTGACAAAGTCGCATTCGCCCCGCGGCGCCACCTGGTCGATGATCGAACCGACGATCGCGCGTATATGAGTCTGGTGCGGCATCACCTGGCGCGGCGTCAACCGCATGCTGACCAGACGGCGCTGCTTGTTATGAAACGGCGGGTCCGCGGCGATCATGCTGGTGCCGTATTGGTTTTCCTCGATATCGTGGTTGGTGAGAGCCAACCCATGGTGCGAGCTGAACAGCTCCGGCGCGCGATACACCGTCAAGGCGTCCTCGAACCGTGTCACCGACCAGAAGCTGTAGGGATACTCTCGCTCGGTGCGATGCACCGGGTCCTCTTTCCTCAGCGTGACGAACGCCTCATGCGGAATGTCGTGCTGCTGAAAGTAGTCCAGGTCGGTGAGTAGCGAATCGATCTCGGCAAGCTTCATTTGAACGGTCCTGCCTTAATTTATTTGCCGGCGCCCTGGATTAAACTAGAACATTTCACGCGGCGCCGCGAGTGGACCGGCCGGTGCCGGGGCGCCCTCAGGTATCGCAAACCGCGGCGGAAAAGTCCAATTATCCCGCTAATGTGCAAACGGATGCGTGAGTTTGAGCCCTGAGCTGGAAGCGACGTTAGAGAGACGATTAGAGGTCGATATGACAAGCCTATGGGGCTAGGGCTGATCCGCCTCCAAGACCTCTACGCTTATCTCTTTACAACGAGCGAGGTCATGATCACCGGTAAGAAAGATGTCGGTTTTCTCCACTATTGCGGACGCTAGATGACTCGCGTCGGGTGTTTTAAAGCCGTATTCGGCACGTAGAACCGTAGCGCGGTCGATCACCTCGGCGGTCAGGTCAGCCAGTAGCAGGCGGGATGCGCCGAAGAAGGCATCGTAGGTGGCGACAAGTTTGTTGTCCTTTCGTGCAAGCGGGCGGACGCGACATTCAAGGCGCGAAAGGTGTGAGGTGACTAGCCGGGCAGCGGGATCCGTTTGGAATTCGAGCAGGCGGCGGACGATAGAATTATGAAATGGCCCTGCTGCCTCGACCAGGTAGATTATTGAGCACGCGTCGAGATAGACCCGGCTCATCTATCGGCCCATGAGGCGCGCTCTTCCTGGATCTGCCGATCGATGTCAGCCTTGGACCGCAATCCGGGAGGCAGGTTCGCAATCAAAGCAAACACGTCCGTTCCCCGGACGCTGCGCAGCGGACGGATCAAAACCTCGACCTCTCCGGTGACTTCAGACACTGGCTGGGCCAATTCAATATGGCGGGGATCGGACATTCTGCCACGGGCTACAATACTTTGGGCCATAGAGCGACTCCTCGATTGCTCAAGTTTACTCCAATACCCGGATAGTTGTCTGTATCCGCCGCTGAGAAGGCTTTCGCGCATGGTTGGTGCGGCCGACGTGCCTAGCAGGGTGCGGAAAAAGTAGCTTTCGGGCAGTTGAGGTGAAGTTCGTTTTCAGCACCCTGCATAAATTCCTCGCTACGGTTCCCTCCCGTTTTCTGGTAAGTCATTTCGGACCGAAGATTCCCGTCGGTCAAAGGGCACCCAAGGTCCCACAGGTGACGCCATGAAGATAGGTCTGCTGTTTTCCTCCGTCGCGACAACACTATCGCCTGCCTTTAGATTATCGCCTGCCTCTAGATCCCAACCGTGCTAAGGTCAGCCAGTTTCATACATCGAGGTGCCCGATGAATTTCATCGTGGTTGCGAGGATTAAAGCCAAGCCTGGACGTGAGGTTCAACTCGAGGATGCCTGCCGCGGGATGGTGGCGAACATGCGCCGCGAGCCCAACAACCTGGACGTGATGCTGCATCACTCGCTCGACGAGCCCGCGACCTACACGTTCTACGCGGTATATACCGATCGCGCGGCCTGGGATTACCATCGGGCCACTCCCCACGGCGCGAGCTTCGCCACCCAGCTCGAGGGCATCCTGGACAGCCATAGCGTTGAGCTGTGGGAGCAAATCGATCGGCGCTGATCCATAAACCTATCAGGAGAATCGGAATGAAGCGCGAAAACGAATTGGTAATCGACGCCGACGGACATATCCTGGAGCCGCCTGATTTGTGGGAGAAGTACATCGATCCGAAGTATCGTGACCGCACGATCCGCATCCGCAGTGGAGACGACGGCTGGGAATTCCTCGAAGTGGACGGACACGCGGCCAAATACACGCCCAAGGGGATGCTGGGCCGCATCAGTTGCATGGGGCGCAAGATGCAGGAGACCAACCGTCTGCGCCAGGAATGGATCGGCAATGGGCGCCAGGGTCCGGTCCCCTTCGTCGCGGTGACGCCCGACGAGACTTATATAAAAGGCGCGGGCTTTGGCACGACCGACCCCAAGGAGCGGTTGGCGCGGATGGATGAGGAAGGGCTGGACAAGTCGGTGCTGTATCCGACCCTGGGGCTGACCTGGGAGATCGAGACGACCGACGCGGAATTGTCCGCCGCTTATTGCCGGGCCTACAATCGCTGGATCGCGGAATTCTGCGCCGATAGCGGCGGCCGGCTGATGCCGATCGCGCACATCTCGCTGGGTGATCCCAAAGCCGCGGCCGGCGAATTGCGGCGCGCGGTCAAAGCCGGATGCAAAGGCGCGTTCATCGCGCCGCTGTCGATCACCGGCAAAGCCCACGGGCATCCCGACAACGATCCGGTGTATGCCGCGGCGCAGGATTTGGACGTTCCGATTGGTTTTCATCCGACCTTCGAGCCGGCCGCTTGGACCTTTAACCGCTTTGACCGGATCAAGGGACCCGCCGGGCTTTGGTTCGGCGTGATGTTCACCAATCAGAGCACGATACAGGCCTTCACCAGCCTGTTTGCCTATGGCGTATTCGACAAATTTCCCAAACTGCGGGTGGTGGTACTGGAATCGGGCGCGGGATGGATCGGATGGTGGCTGGATCGGGCCGACGCGCTTTTCACCGGCACACTGGTGGGCGGCGGGCTGCCGCTGGCGGAGAAGCCCTCTTATTATTTCAGGCGTCAATGCTTCATCTCGGGCGATCCGGACGAGATGGTGATCAGCCGGATTGCGGACTACGTCGGCGCCGACAAGTTCTTCTGGGCCAGCGATTTTCCCCACGCCGACCATCCGGGCAATTACATGGAAGAGGTATGGGAACTGGCGGATCAGATGACCCCCGCCGCCCGGCGCGGTATTCTGGGCGAGAACGTGGCGCGCGCCTACAAACTCGGCTAGGCGCCACGCGGAAAGCAGGTCGGCAAAGAGCTGGTTCGATGGCCACAACACCAGACGCCCCCGATCGCGTAGAAATCGATGCGGCCGGCACGCGGATCGAGCAATGGCTGCGCGACGGCAAGCTGCATCGCCCCGAGGGCCCGGCTCATATTGAGGTTCGCGCCGACGGCGGCCGGAGCTCGGGATGGTACCGCAACGGCAAGCTTTATCGTGTCAACGGTCCGGCGTGGGTGGATGTTCATGCCGACGGGACACAAAGCGAGCGATGGTACCTTGATGACGTGCCGCATCGGGCCGACGGTCCGGCGTGTGTAATCGTGCGCGGCGATGGCTCCCGAGTCGAGGAATGGTGGATCGGGGGCCATCAGGTCAAGGAAAGATCCTTCGTGCCCGCTCCTCCTGCGCCGGAGGGGAAGGTCGGCCCCTTAGGCCGTTCGCGATCGTGACGTCAGTTGGTGTTGGACCGCATCATTTCCCGGCCAGTTCCGGGCGATTGTAGCGCGCGCGACGCTTTCTATTTCCCGGCGCAATCCAATCAGCTCATCATCGGTGTTTGCGGGGTGAGCGGGCGACCATGCCGCCATTTCGGACCAAGGATGCAGCCCGCGGCGCTTGGTGGTCAAGCGCACGCGCAATTGCCTCTTACCGTAGCGCCGGCCCCCAGGCCGGTTTCTTTTCGTCCGCACTAAACTGAACCCCGGTCGGAGCGCCCTCTCGATACCTGAACCTGACGAAGAGGTGTTATAGAAGGAGGACGGCTCCGGCGGACTCCGGTTCAGACCGGCGCCGGCGCAATTCAACTGGGTCTCGGAGGAAACATCATGGCCACAAGAACTGATCCGCGCGAAGGACTTCGCGCCGTTACGCCAAAGCTAATGGAGATCACGGATAAGGTGCTCTTCGGCGACGTTTGGGAACGTCCCGGGCTGTCCAAACGCGACCGCAGCCTGATCACGTGCGCGGTCCTGACCGCCCTGTATCGCCCCGAGCAACTGCGCGGCCACGTCCAGCGCGCGCTGGCCAATGGCGTGACCAGGGAGGAGCTCGGCGAACTCATTACGCACGTGGCGTTCTACTCGGGATGGCCCACCGCGGTAACGGCCGCATCGGTGGCGAAAAGCGTCTTCGACGAGGAAAAGAAATAAGTCGCGCGCACCTGCGCTGAGCCGCAAAAGAACCGGCACGGAGGCCGGTTGACGACCGAACAGGGGGGTATATACGATTGTATACGGCGTTGAATGGGACGACGCCAAAAGCCGCGCAACCTTGGAAAGGTGCGGCTTTGACTTCGACTATGCTGCACGCATTTTCCGAAGGCACGGTACTTGAACGCGAGGACCGGCGTCGCGACTACGGGGAGCCGCGGATCGTGTGCGTTGGCCAGATCGAAGGTGAGGTGTTCGTTGTAGTCTATACGTGGCGTGGAAACCGCCGGTGCATTATATCGGCGGGCCGCGCCAGCAGGAGAGAGCGTGATGCCTATCGTCAGGCGTTCAGCCGCGGAGATTCTTAAGCGTCGAGGGCGTATCGACCGCAAGCGCGTCCGCGCAACTACCGACCGGGAAATTGGGGCACAGATTGCCTCCGACCCGGACACCGCGCCCATCCTAGATGAGGAGTGGTTCAAGACCGCCCGGCTGGTTACGCCGCAGCCAAAGGTGCCCGTATCGATCCGCGTCGATCGGGATGTCCTGGAATGGTTCAAGGCCCGGGGGCCGCGCTATCAGTCGCGGATGAACGCCGTGCTCAAGGCCTACGTTGCAGCTCACGGCACCACAGGTAATGCTGGCAAAGGTCCGAATCCTTAGCTCGGCGTGACTCGAAAATTAACGGGGGAGCCATGGAATACCATCTAATCTCGGCGGATTCGCATGTGAATCCGCCGCCTACAATGTGGCGGGATTATCTGAGCGCCGGGTTTCGCGACCGCGCGCCGCGCCTGGAGAGCACTGATGAGGGCGATTTCCAGCTCTTCGAGGGCCGCCGCACGCCGATCCTCGGGATCAATGCGATGGCGGGGCGCAAGTTCGAGGACTACAGCCTGAACGTCCGCCGCCTGAGTGAACAGCGGCCCGGAGGTTGGGATCCCGCCGAACGCCTCAAGGACCAGGACATGGATGGCGTCCAGGCCGAGGTGATGTACGGCGGCGGCCCGCTGCCAAGCCAGGACGCCGAAATGCGGCGCGCCAGTTACTTCGCCTATAACGATTGGCTCGCCGATTTTTGCGCCGAGGATCCCAGGCGTTTGCTAGGGATGGCTTACATCCCATCCGAGACCGCGGATGGCGCGATTGCCGAGGTGCGGCGGATGGCAAAAAAGGGGCTAGTCGGCGCGGTGATTCCGCGCTTTCCTGCCGGCAGTGCTAACTGGTTTGACCCGCAATGGGAACCGTTCTGGGGTACGCTGGTCGAGGTTGGATGGCCGGCCGGCGTTCACGTCGGCGGACGCGGCCGCGAAATGGCCATGCCCTCCACCGACTCGGCCGGCTTTCTGGCCGACCTGCTGATGAGCAAGTTCGCGATGGGCGAGGCGATCGGCATCATGGTCGTGTCCGGAATCCTGGAGCGCCATCCCGAACTACGCGTGATTTCGGTCGAGGGCCAGATCGGATGGATGTCGTTTGCGCATTACTACTTCGATCATCTGTGGGAACGGCATCGCTACTGGACCAAAAACAATCTGAAGGAGCGGCCCAGTTACTATTTCCAGCGCCAGGTTTACGCGACCTTTATGGAAGATCCGGTGGGGCTGCGCGAATGCCATCATATCGGGATCGACAAGATAATGTGGTCCAGTGACTATCCGCATTCCGAAACCACCTGGCCCAAGAGCCGGGAACTCACCGGGCAATGGTTTGCGGACTTCGCCGCGGAGGATCGCATCAGGATCTGCGCCGGCAACGCGCGGCAGCTCTACAACTTGTAGGAGGGACACGACGATGGCATCGACACCAAACCCCGCATCGACAGAGCAATCCGCGCGGCAAGCCTGGGCGATCGACGCCGACGGACACGTGCTGGAGCCGCCCACGGCGCTGCCCGAATACATCGAAGCGAAATTCAAGGACCGGGCGCCTCGAATCGTGGAGCGCGGCGGGCAGGAGTTCTGGGAGGGGGACGCGTGGCTGCGCTATACGGCGACCAACGTTGGATCGTCGTCCGCCGCACCGGCGACCGCGCTTCCCGGATGCGCCGGGATCATGAGATGGAACCAATCCGAGTACAGCGGCCGGAGCATGCCGCCCTACAGCCAGGCCAATCCCGCGGCATTTTATCCGCAGGCCCGGCTTAAGGTGATGGACCAGGAGCGCTTCGAGTCGGCCTTCCTCTATCCGACGCTGGGCCTGACCTTCATCCCCGACATCGAATATTCGCGCGCGCTTAATCGCGCCTACAACGACTGGCTGGCCGATTACTGCAAGGCGGACCCAAGGCGGCTTTATGGGATCGCGGCGGTTGCTCTGGCCGATGTCGATACCGCGGTGGCGGAGTTGCGCCGCTGCGTCAATACACACGGCTTCAAAGGCGTGTTCCTGCGCCCTTGCAACTATATCGCAGGCACGAATTGGTGGGATGAGATTTACGATCCTTTCTGGAGCGCGTGCGAGGAGTTGGACGTGCCGGTCGGTTTTCATCCTTTCTCCGTCGACCGGATGGCCGGCGCGGGCGCTTACTTCGGGCTCGATCAAAACCGGCCCGTGCAGTCATTCCTGCGTGCCCCGTTCGTGCATCCGGTGGATTCGATGTTCGTCGTGGGGTCGATGATCTGCGGCGGCGTGCTCGAGCGCCATCCCGGGCTGCGAGTCGGTATCCTGGAGGCCGGCGGCGGATGGATCGTGCCGTTCCTGGAGCGCCTGGA
The DNA here is from genome assembly GCA_035939115.1 of Binataceae bacterium (SeqCode). Taxonomy (GTDB): domain Bacteria; phylum Desulfobacterota; class Binatia; order Binatales; family Binataceae; genus JAJPJA01. The sequence goes on along the minus strand of DASZGF010000063.1, from coordinate 63,942 downwards.
CCATCGCTTCGAGCATCTCGGACATACGATGCCGGGTCAAATGAAGATGAAGCCGTCGGATTATTTCCGCCGTCAATGCTGGATCAGCTTCGACCCCGAGGAAGTGACGCTGGAGTTGACCGCGCGAGTGGTGGGCGCGGACCGCATCCTGATCGGATCGGATTTCCCCCATCCCGATGCGTTCTATCCCAACTTCGTCGACCTGCTGCTAAAGGCGGTCGGCAACCTGAGCGCGCAAGAGCAGGAGCAAATCCTGCGCGGCGCGGCCCGCGAATTTTACAAGGTGTAGCGAAACCAAGCCCTTGGCATACTCGAGGCCGTACCCGAAGGGCCAGTTCTGGTGAGGCCCGCACACGCGAAGCGGGGCTCCGGGTCAGCTTAGTCTCCCTGGTTCGAGGCAACCTTCACGACCTTACTGACGCCGCGGCGCGACAGGTCGGTGTTGCGGCCGTGGACCTTCAGTCGTTTGATCTTCGCTCCAGTACCGGGAAGAACCCGGATGATCGCCATCATCCCCTGATCCTCATGGTTGAGAATGTGGCAATGATAAACGAAGTCGCCGATGTCTGGACCGCGGAAGTCCATCCTGACCGTAACCTTGGGGTAGGGGTGAGCCGGATTTCCGTCCCAGTACGGAATCTCGATCATATCCATCAGCTGTCCTTGTAACGCCCGGACCGGCTGACTGCCGTTGACCTGGAAATTATCCTGCGACAGGACCATGAAATGGATCTGATGAAAGTGGAATTCGTGGTTCTCCTGCGCCCGGTTTTCGACCTCCCAGTCTTCCACGGAACCCTGGGTGGTGACGACGGCCGGCGGGTTGGTAGGTGAGAAGACAGTGGGTGTCTGGCCGTCGACGGTTATGAAAAATTTTGTTTGATCGGCGTTCTCGGAGAAGTACAACTCGCGCCTGGCCGTCACCGCCGCGGTCGCCAATCCCTCAAACCTTTGGCGCCACGGGGCCGACGGGTAGGCGTTAACCATGGCGTCACCGCCCATCCGATCACCTACCGGCTGGATGTTAGCCAGCGTTCTCTGCGTATCATTATCGCCGTCGCGGCCGGTGTTGATTGCCTGAGTGAGAAACTGCGCGCTTTTCACCTTCTGCGAAGGCCCGGTGAGTATGAATTCCACGCGCGAAGCGGGCGGCAAGCGAATGTCCGTGACCGGAATCAGCTTGCCGCGCTGGGTGCCGTCCTGCGATCCGACTGGCACTCCGTCCAACGCTACCAATTTGATTGTCTGTGGCTTCCCGTCGTAGGTCACCTGCAAATCCAAAATGGTGTCGGCGCAAGCGTTTGCTACCCGCCAGAACTGCTGCTCACCTGGTTCCATCTTAATGACCGCGGGGACAAGAGCGGGATAGGAGATCGGTACATAGTTGAGCGTTAGATCCCAGGACGGCACGGCGCCGCCTGGCATCGGCTGACCGGCAACATTCTGATCACGAATCACCAGCACTCTCTGGGACATCCCGGCGACCGCGGGCTGGATATCTTCGATTCCGTCGACAATCAATGCCCCCGAAGCGCCGCCCAGCACGGCTGGCTCGGCGATTCCGTGAATGTGCGGATGGTACCAGTAGAGGCCGGGCGGCTCGTCTCTTGGGAACGCCACATTGTAAGTGAAGGTCTCACCGGAATTGATGATCGTGTGGATCACTTCGTCCTGGTGGCAGGTCGGCGATGTATTGGTGCCGTGGTAATGAATATTGACCGAGGACGCGTTCATCGTGGTCGCGCCGCAGACGGTTGCGGCGTTGGTGCTCATTTGCATCGCGCTCGCCATGGTTGGTTTCGGAAGATTGTTCTTCACATGCACCACCAGGTGGTCCCCGGGGCGGACATGAAGGGTTGGCGATTCGGTCCCGTCCGGGGTAGTGAAGCAATAAAGCTGCCGGCCCTCCGGATCCTGCGCCGTGTTGTACGACAGGCTGACGGTAAGGGTTCCATTTTGGCTGAAAAGAGCAGGCGGATTGCTAACGGTGCTGCCTGCGACGAAACGGCTGCATGGACCGGCTCCCTGGGCAACGGCTCTTATTGACGTGATCAAAAGAGCAAGCACTACGAACAGACCGGCGCGAACCCCTCTCATAGATCCCTCCCGCCTCCAGTAATTTTCAGTTTAACTCTCTGATCGGAAATCGTCCTTTTAGACGAATCCGTATCCGCGAGCAAGGTCTTATCCCCGAAAAAATTTTGATTTTTCAGCCTTATTAAGGAATCTTTCACATTAAGAAGCGGTGCACACTGATTTTGGACGATGCGCTGTTGCGATCTACTGCTCCCAATCAGCTACTCACGGTTTCGGAGGACCGCCTGCTCGGGCGCCGATGAGGTCATGAGGCCGAAGCACACGCGTAGGGGCCACCGCGCTTCCCGCTGTGTGGACATTCGGATACAAATCGCCTATCACGACGTGGCCGGCTGGCCGCCATGACTGTCGAGGTGAGAGAATAAAGATGGATAAATCGACTGCCACTCTGGATGAAAACGGCAACATCTGTATCGGACCGCGCGTAATTCCGCCGCCTAAATCGATCAGCGCGCAGGCGCAAAAATTCCTCGCCACGCCCAGCGCTTTGCCTATCTCGGGGGATCCGCCGGCGCACGAGAAAGAAGCGTGGCGCAAGCGGATCGCCCGCTTTAACGCGATGTTGGAACCGATGGCGGATCAGATGCTCAAATCCGCGCCGGCCACGGTCGAAACCAAGACCATCGCCGGCGTAACCGTTTACGCCGGCACGCCCCACACGATGCCCGAGCGCAAACGCGGCCGCGCCCGCATCGATCTGCACGGCGGCGGAATGGTGCTGCTGGCGGGAAAATTCGCGATGGCCGGCGCGGCGATGGTCGCTGCGCGCAGCGGATGCGTGACTTACTCGGTGGATTACCGCGTCCCGCCCGATCATCCTTACCCCGCCGCGCTCGATGATATCGTCTCCGTGTACCGCGAGTTGATCAAAACCTACCAGCCGGGCCACCTGGTGATCTCAGGATCTTCGGGCGGCGGCAACCTGGGGGCGGCTGCCGCGCTCAAAATCCGCGACCTGGGAATTCCGCTGCCCGCGGCGCTGGTGCTGCTGACGCCGGAAGTCGATCTCACAGAGTCGGGCGACACGTTTGAGACCAATCGGCATATCGACGTCGTGCTCAAGGGCGGCCTGCCGGAAATGATCAAGCTGTACGCGGACGGTCACGATTTGGACGATCCCTACCTTTCGCCGCTGTTCGGCGATTTCACCAAAGGCTATCCGCCGACGTTCATCCAGACCGGCACCCGGGACGTGTTCCTGTCCAACAGCGTGCGGATGCATCGGGCGCTGCTGCGCGCCGGAATCGAGGTGGAACTGCACGTGTGGGAAGCGATGCCGCACGGCGGCTTCGGCGCCACCACGCCGGAGGACGCGGAGGTGCAGGCGGAGGTTAAACGCTTCATCGAAAAGCACTGGCGGGCAGCGTGATTGTGTATTCGTGTTAGCTGGCTGCGTGGGACAGCTTTCCAGCCTGTCATTTCTGATCTTCCACAGAAGCAGTCGAAAAGAACGACCGGCTGGAAAGCCGGTCCCACGTAGCCAGCTCAGTCAGCACAAAATGAGTAACGCTGCCCAGTGCTAATCCGCTCCACTGGCCGGTAGATCACAACTCCTTGGGGCCGAACTCTGGGATCAGGAACTCGTTGGTCAGATCGCCGATTAATCGTGCGCGAGCGAAGCTGTCCATCGCATCCAAAGTCCATCCGCCGTCACGCGACAGGCTGCGTGTGACTTCGGGCTCCGACCACAGACCGATCTCCTCGCCGCCGACGTAGAAGGTCCGGCCGTTCACATTGGATGCCGCCTCCGAGCACAGCCATACCACCATCGTGGCAACCGCCGTGGGCTTGATTTCCCCGCCGATATGCCCGCGCGCGCCCAGGAAGTAGCGGCGCAGAGCGTCGGCCAGCGGTTGCCATCGATTAAATCGCTCGGCGTACTCCGACGTCCCCTCGGTATTGGCGCGCGGCCGGATGGCGTTGCATCGGATGCCGAAGCGGCCCAGTTCGCGCGCTACCGTGCGGGTCAGTCCGACGATTCCCTCCTTGGCTGCCGAGTAGTTGCCCATCGCGGGATGCCCCAGGCCGGATTCGGATCCCGTATTGACGATCACTCCGCTGCGCTGATGCTTCATTATCGGGCTTGCATGACGGATAGTCGCGAAGGTGCCTTTAAGATGGACCGCGAGCACCTTGTCCCAGTCCTCTTCGGACATGCCGGAGACTTCGCCGGGAGCGATAACGCCGGCGTTGTTGACCAGGATGTCGAGCCGGCCGAATTTCGCGACCGCGGTGTTGATCAGACGCCCGACCCCATCCATCGCCGCGACGCTGTCGTTGTTGGCCTCCGCCTCACCGCCCATCTCGCGGATTCGGTTAGCCACATCCTGAGCGGTTTCACCCGGATGGCGCCCGACGTCGTTGACCACAACTTTGGCGCCTTGACTCACCAGCAGGAGCGCTTCCTCGCGTCCGATCCCGCGTCCCGCGCCGGTAACAATCGCGACCTTGCCGGTCAGGCGCTGCTTTTGTTGTTGTGAGGCTTGAGCCATGTTGGAATCTCCTTTTCGAACGTTACCAAAGCCGGCATGGAGGCCGGCGCCACTGTCATGCCTGAGATGGCAGTCTTTAGCCGCTGCAATATCGCGGAGAAGTGGAGCGGTGCAAGCTGGGCGATGACTCAAAAGCTTCGCAGGTAATGACAACCGTTGTCGGACATGGGGGATATTATCAAAGTGGAGGATTGGTCCTTTGAGCAGAAGAAGGTTGCTCGATTCAGTAAATTCACCGCTGCGTGTCCACCCCGTTGAGGTTGCCAGTGGCGGCCAGATCGGCATGACGTTGTGCCTGGTAAGAAGAATATCGGGGGATTAGCCGGCGATTCGGACCGCGATCTCGAAATGGATATCGGGGCAATCAAAAAATGGGGCGCCGAGGCGGTGGTGACCCTGATGGAGCAAAAGGAGTTTCCGCTGCTGCAGGTTCCCGGGCTGGGCGAAGCGGTCGAACGTGCGGGTCTCCAATGGCATCACCTGCCCATTCCGGACGTTTCCATTCCAGGTGAACTTTTCGAAAACCTGTGGGTCTATTCCGGTCATCGGCTGCGGGGGCTGATCGCATCAGGCCACAAGGTGCTTATCCATTGCCGCGGCGGTCTGGGCCGTAGCGGCATGATCGCGGCGCGCTTGCTCGTGGAGATGGGTGAAAAACCGGCCGATGCTATCGCGCGGGTGCGAGCCGCGCGACCGGGCGCGATCGAAACCTCAAAACAGGAGGATTACGTCTTTGCCGTCAAGCCGCCGCGGCTGGCCCCGATAGTGCTCGACCGGATCCTGGGTTGCCTGCTGGGCGGCGCCGTCGGTGACGCGATGGGCTACGCGGTCGAGTTCGATTCATGGCAGGCGATCAAGGCGCGCTTTGGCGCGAACGGCATCGTCGAGCCCGTCGTGAACGAAGGCAAAATTAACGTCAGCGACGATACACAGATGACGCTGTTCACGCTGGAGGGCCTGATGCGCTCCGCCGATGCGGTTGAGCGGCACGACATTGGCGCGATCGTCGCGAACATCAGGCTCGGCTACCTGGATTGGCTCAATACGCAGAGCGGAGAGCGCTCCGGTCGCAAGCTATCGGGTAAAATCGCGGGCGATCCGCGCCTGCGGCATCGAATGGCTCCGGGCAATACATGCCTGAGCGCGCTGGAGTCGGACGGTCGCGGAAGCATTGAGCATCCTCTGAACGACAGCAAGGGTTGCGGCGGGGTGATGCGCGTTGCGCCCATCGGCTTGCTTGCGCAGTGGCGTCCGGAGGAGGTGGCCGAACTGGCCATCAGTGCCGCGGCGCTTACCCATGGTCATCCCAGCGGCTACCTGAGCGCCGGTGCGATGGCCGCAATCGTGCGCCAGGCGCTCGATGGAATTGAGCTTGCACAGGCAGCGCAGCAAAGCAGGGCGATCATTTCCGGCAGGAAGGGAGCGGAAGAAACGGTCAGTATGATCGATGCCGCGCTGTCCGCCGCAAGCAGCGACGCTTCGAACCGTCGTCAGGTAGTCGGCTCTTTGGGTGAAGGTGGCTGGTGCGGCGAAGACGCCTTGGCGATTGGCCTCTACACCGCCCTCGTCGGGCAATCTTTTCCACAAGTGTTGTCGATTGCTGCCAACCACGATGGCGACAGCGATTCAACCGCGTCGATTGCGGGCCAACTGTACGGAGCATCGAAGGGCCTCGCCGACCTGCCCAACGCATGGATTCGGCGGTTGGACGTGTTGGATATCCTGCTTGGCCTGGTCAGGGACATTTTCCTGTTGGCGGCATAGACTGGTCAGTGGATAATCTTGCCGGTGAAGCGGTCACGGTTACCGCTCCTGTTTCAATTGGCAAGAGTACAACCTCGATTAGTTTAATCCCATGCGCGCAATTCCTTCATTAGTTCAAGCGTCGCTTGGGCGGGATCGCGGGCGTCGATGATAGCGCCGATCGCAGCTGCGCCGGCGGCGCCGGTGTCGCGCAATTCGCTTGCGCGTGCAGCGGTGATGCCTCCCAGAGCGAAGACCGGAATAGACGCTGCGGCGCATGCCGCGGCCAAACCTTCGCGGCCGCATGGCGCGGCGTAGACGCCCTTTGAGATCGGTGCGAACACCGGACCGAAGACGGCGAAGTCCGCTCCCAGGGCCTCGGCGCGAGTGATTTCCGCGGCGGTGTGAGTCGATACACCAATGAGCTTCGATGGCCCGAGTAGCTTGCGCGCGTCAGCGGGGCTGATGCCGTCCGAGGGCAAGTGCACGCCGTCTGCGCCGGCGGCGAGCGCCACGTCGATGCGCCCATTGACCAGCAGCCGGACCTTGTACCGGCGACATACCTGGCCCAGTTCGATGGCCAGTTGCATCAGCGCGCGGCCACCGAGGTCCTTTTCGCGCAACTGGACGGCGATTGGAGGCTGCGGAACCAGTTCGGCGGCGGCTTGCAATGCGGCTTCGACGATGGCAACGAGTCCGCGGTCGCCGGCCAGTTTGCGGTCGGTTATTAGGTACAGCTTGAAGTTGACTTCGCGCATGAGGGTCAGTGCGTACGGTTTGCTAGAACCGGAGCAGGCAGCCTCACCCTAACCCTCTCCCTGGTCAGGGAGAGAGTGCAGAAGAGGGCGCCTATTTTCATGCGCGCGGGGGCCGCCGCAGGCCCGTGCCATACTCCTTGGTCAGGCTCTGGTCAGGGAGACGGGACGGAATCTTTGACTGAGTTGGCTGCGTGGGACAGGCTTTCCATCCTGTCATCCTGTTGGATGCTGCATAGCGGACGACAGGCTGGAAAGCCTGTCCCACAACCAAGACCAACAGCACCATCCTACTCGATCAGCCCCGACAGCGGGCTGGATGCGGTGGCGTATAGTTTGCGCTCGATGCGGCCGGCCAGATAGGCGAGGCGGCCCGCCTCGACCGCCATCCGCATCGCATGCGCCATGGCAATCGGCTCGCGGGCGCCCGCGATCGCGGTGTTCATCAGAACCGCGTCGCATCCCAGTTCCATCGCCAGAGCCGCGTCCGAAGCGGTTCCCACCCCGGCGTCAACCACCACCGGCACCTTCGCCTGCTCCATGATTATGCGCAGGTTGTAGGGATTGCGGATTCCCAACCCGCTGCCGATGGGCGCCGCCAGCGGCATCACCGCGACGCATCCGATCTCCGCCAGCCGAAGGCACGTGACGGGATCGTCGGTGATGTAGGGCATCACCTTGAATCCTTCCTTGACCAGCACGCGGGCGGCTTCGATGGTCGCCGGAATGTCGGGGAACAGCGTCTGCTGATCGCCGATAACCTCGAGTTTCACGAAGTCGCTGACGCCGGTCTCGCGCGCCAGGCGCGAGGTGCGGATCGCCTCTTCGGCGGTGTAACAGCCCGCGGTGTTGGGCAGAATCATGTAGCGTTGCGGATCGAGGAAGTCGAGCAGGTTTTCGCGGTTGCGGTCGGTTATATTGACGCGGCGCACGGCGACCGTCACGATTTCCGCGCCGCTGGCTTCCACGGCCTGCCGGGTCTCGGCGAAATCGCGATACTTTCCGGTCCCCACGATGAGCCGCGACCTGAAAACTCGTCCGCCCAGTTCAAACTTGTCGTCTTGCATCTCGATAATGCTCCTAACCGATCAGCCGCCGCCCACGAAGTTGATCACCTCAACGTGATCGCCCTCCTTGATGACGGTGCGTTCGTAGTCGGCCTTGGCCACCACGGCCTGATTGATTTCAACCGCAACCCGGTTGGGCTTAAGCTTGAGTTCCGCCAGCAGGCGCGCCACCGGCGTCGGCGCGTCGAGGGAGTAAGGCTCGCCGTTTAATTCAATGCTGATCTTCATCCCAGCTTCCCGCTATAGCGGCTGGCCTTGGGCGCTTCGAGGGCTTTGCTCTGATACGGGATTTTCGGCGCCGCGCGAGGCTTGAGGGCCGGAAACGTTGGAGCAAGCAACCTTGCGGCTTCCCTACGCCGGCATGACCCGGATCAGGTTCGAGGGGTTCATTCTCAGCGCGCCCTTTTGCGCACACCCCCAGCCTTTATTGTGTATACCAAGCGGGCTGGGGAGAGTCAAAATTGGGTTTCATTGACATGCGGCGGCGGCAATGAATTACTGAAGCGGCCTGCCTTAAATGGAGCAGCCAAGTCGATGGCGGAAAGAGAAGCCGCAAAACAGCCAAAAATTCTAAGTTTCTCGTGCGCCCGCCCAACCGTCGCCGAAATCGACTTGGGCGCGCTGGTCGCCAACTACCACGCGCTGCGGGCGCTGGCGCGGGGCGCCGAGTTCGTGGCGGTGGTAAAGGCCGACGCTTACGGTCACGGGGCGGTGGAGGTCTCGCATGCGCTGGCTGCCGAAGGATGCCGGCATTTCGGCGTCGCCACGCTGGGCGAAGCCAAGGAGCTGCGCGCCGCCGGCCTGGAGGAACGAATCTATGTAATGGGCGGCTTCTTTGCCCAGGAAGCTCCGGAACTGGTGGAGCTGGATATCGTTCCGTTCGTGGGCGACGCGGCCGCGCTGCCGGTGCTGGATTCGACGGCGGCACCGAACGGCGCCGCGTTTCCGATCCATCTGAAGCTCGACACCGGCGCCAGCCGTTTGGGGATTACCGCGGCCGACCTGCCCGACGCGATCGAGACGCTCAAACATTGCCGCCATCTGACCGTCGAAGGGGTTTGTACGCTGCTGGCGAGCGCCGCCGATCCGTCCAGTCCGGTCACGCAAGCGCAACTGGGTACCTTTGCGCAGGGAGTTGAGATGCTGCGCCAGGCGGGCTTCGATCCGCGCTATCTGCATGTGGCCAATTCCGCGGCCACGGTTTTGCGCGCCGACGCGCACTTCAACATGATTCGGGTAGGGTTGGCGCTGTATGGTCTTCCACCGGTTCCCGCCGTCATCGATACTGTCAAGCTGACGCCCGCGATGACGTTCAAGACGCGCCTGCTGCAGGTCAAGCGGGTCGCGGCGGGCGTCGGCGTAAGCTATGGCCATACTTTTGTGACCGCGCGGCCCAGCGTGATCGGCGTGCTGCCGGTGGGTTACGCCGACGGTTACCGGCGCGGCCTGCAAAATGGCGGCGAGGTGTTGATCCGCGGCCGCAGGGCGCCAGTGGTGGGCGCCGTTTGCATGGACCTGACGATGGTGGAACTGACCGACGTGCCGGAGGCGACCGCCGGCGATCCCGTAGTCCTGTGGGGCGGCAGTGGCGAGGACGCGATCAGCGCCAACGATGTCGCCCATCGGGTGGCGACCATCTCCTACGAGCTGCTGTGCACGGTGGGACGCCGGGTGCCAAGAGTTTATCGGAATTGATTTGCCATGAGCGACGTTAAAATCTCGCGCGCGTTGTTGGGAGTTTCCGACAAGGCGGGGCTGGACGCGCTGGCCGCCGCATTGCTGCGCCACGGCGTCGAATTGCTTTCCACCGGGGGCACCAAGGCGGCGCTGGATCAGGCCGGGTTCAAGGTCAAGGCGGTGGGGGATTTCACCGGCTTCCCGGAAATCTTCGGCGGGCGGGTCAAGACGCTCCATCCGCGAATCCATGGCGGTATCCTGGCCCGACGCGACATGACAGCGGATCGCCGCGAGATGGCCGAAAATCAGATCCAGCCGATCGACCTCGTGGTGGTCAATTTTTATCCCTTCGAGCAAGTCGTCGCGCAGCCCGGCACCAGCCTTGAGGCTGCCGTCGAGAATATCGACATCGGCGGACCCGCGATGGTGCGGGCGGCCGCCAAGAATCACGCCCACGTGGCGGTAGTGGTCGACGCCGCCGATTATTCCGCGGTGATCGAGGAGTTGGATCGTACCGGCGGCATGATCTCGGCCGAAACGCGATGGCGCCTGGCGCGCAAGGCGTTTGAGCGCGTGGCCGCCTACGACTGCGCGATCGCCAATTACCTGGGCGCGGTGGACGGCGAGCGGCGCGGGCCGCTGGGGCAAAGTTTCAGTCTTTCGATGGGCCGCGCGCAGGGCTTGCGCTACGGCGAGAACCCGCATCAGCAGGCAGCGCTTTACGGCGACTTCCTTCAAATCGCCGAGCAGCTTCATGGCCGCGAGCTGTCGTTCAACAACGTCGTGGACATCAACTGGGCGATCAACCTGATCCTGGACTTCGCCGACTATCGCGACGCCGTGGTGGCAATCCTCAAACATAACACGCCCTGCGGCGTGGGCGTCGCCGATACGCTTAAGGGCGCGTGGGACAAGGCCTTCGCCACCGACCCGGATTCGCCCTTCGGCGGGATCATTATCGCCAATCGCTCCTGGGATTTGGAGTTCGCCCGCGCGGTTGACGAGCTGTTCACCGAGGTGCTGATCGGCCCCGACTTCAGCCCTGAGACGCTGAGCTTCCTGCGCAAGAAGAAAAACCGCCGCGTGATGCGCTTTCACGCCGATAAGGTCAATCGCAATGAACCCGACATCAAGCGCGTGCTGGGCGGACTGCTGGTGCAGACCCCGGACCTGACCTACGAGGATCCCCATCAGGCCAAGGTGGTGACGCGGCGCGCGCCCACCGAGGCGGAGCTGCGCGCGCTGGCGCTGGGGATTCGGGTGTGCAAGCACGTCAAGTCCAACGCGATCGCATTCGTCAAGGAGGACCGCACGCTGGCGATCGGCGGCGGCGCCACTTCGCGCATCGATCCGGTGTACGCCGCGCGCGAAAAGGCCGCCCGGCTCGGTGTTTCGCTGGCCGGCAGCGCGCTGGCGTCGGAAGCCCTGTTCCCGTTCCCTGACGGACCGACGCTGGCGGCCGAAGCGGGCGCCACCGCGATTGCGCAGCCGGGCGGCGCGGTGCGCGACGAGGAAGTGATCGCGGCGGCGGACCGATTTAATCTGGCGATGGTGTTCACCGGCGTGCGCCATTTCCGTCATTGATGCGAACGGTCATCTCATCATGCGGGTAATGGTGATCGGCAAGGGCGGGCGCGAACACGCGCTGTGCTGGCGACTTAATCAGAGTCCCAGCGTGTGGAAGGTGTTTTGTACGATCGGCAACCCGGGCATCAACGGCCTGGCGACGCCGGTGCCGATCGAGCCCAACGACATCAGCCGGCTGGCCGACTTTGCCGCGCAGGAGCGGGTCGATCTGACTGTGGTCGGCCCCGAAGAGCCGTTGACGCTGGGAATCGCCGACGAGTTTGCCGCCCGCGGGCTCACCCTGATGGGTCCGACCAAGGCCGCCGCGCAATTGGAAGCGAGCAAATCGTTTGCGAAACAGATCATGCGCGAGGCGGGAGTGCAGACGGCTTCCGCTGCCGTGTTCGACGATATCGAGCAGGCGCGCAGTCACGTTCGCCGACTGGGCGGTCCGATGGTGATCAAGGCCGACGGGCTGGCCGCGGGCAAGGGCGTTACGGTATGCGACGGCCCCGAAGCGGCGCTGGCGGCGGTGGATGACGCGATGGAGCGGGGGATTTTCGGCGCCGCCGGCAGGCGGGTCGTAATCGAAGAGCGGCTATCCGGACAGGAAGTCTCCTTTTTTGCCCTGTGCGATGGAACCAACGCCCTGGCGCTGGGGATGGCGCAGGATCACAAGCCGATCTTCGACGGCGATCGCGGTCCGAACACTGGCGGCATGGGCGCCTACTCGCCCGTCCCGCAGTTCGACGCCGCGCTTGAAGAGCGAATCAGGCACGAAGTCGTCCAGCCCACGCTCGGCGCGATGGCGGCGCGCGGGACGCCTTTTCGCGGCGTACTGTTCGTCGGCCTGATGGTCGAGGGCGAGCGCCTGAACGTGCTCGAGTTCAATGTGCGCTTTGGCGACCCCGAATGCGAAGCCCTGATGATGCGGCTGGAGGGCGACCTGGCCCAGGCGCTGGCGGCGGCCGCGCGGGGCGAACTGGCCGCCGATCATTTCAGGCTCTCGCCCAGGAGCGCGGTGTCCGTGGTGCTCGCCTCGGGTGGATATCCGGGCGCGTATGACAAGGGAGTGCCGATCACCGGTCTGGAGCGAATCGACGGCACGGAGCCAAGCGACGCCAAGGTCAGATGGGCGGTCGAGCAGGTCCGGGTCAAGGTATTTCACGCCGGCACCGCGAGCCGGGACGGGCGCCTGGTCACCGACGGCGGCCGGGTCTTGGTTGCCACTGCGATGGCTTCTACACTTGAACAGGCGACCGCGGCGGCCTATGAAGCCGCCGATATGATCGAATTCGCGGGCAAGCATCTGCGGCGCGATATCGCGGCCAAGGCGCTTGCTTCCAGGCTGGCCTGAACGAACTTGCAAACTGACGCAGGCAATGTGCGATCCGCGCGGGGCGTCGTGCCCGTGGCCGATATCGATGAGGCGCTTGGGGCCTTAAGGGCGGGCCATGCAATCGTCTTTCCCACCGAGACTTTCTACGGAGTCGGAGTCGACGCGCTGAATCCGCGAGCGCTGGACCGGCTGTTTGAGCTGAAAGGACGCGAGCCAGACAGGCCGGTGGCGCTAATCGCCGCGGACCTGGAAATGGTCGCCCGGATGGTCAAAGAATTTCCGCCGGCAGCCCGCTGCCTGGCGCGGAAGTTTTGGCCCGGGCCGCTCACGATGGTGCTGCCTGCGCGGCCCGGGGTGTCGCCGGCACTGAGCAATGGCGAGGGCGGGGTCGGGATACGCATTTCACCCAATCCGATTGCCTTGGAATTGACCCGGCGCCTGGGTTCGCCCTTGACCGCGACCAGCGCCAACCTGGCGGGGGAACCGCCCGCCCGCACGCTGACGGAAGCGTGGGAGGCTTTCGGTATCGCGATCGCGGCTTACATCGATGGCGGCACTCTTACCGGGTCGTTGCCGTCCACCGTCATTGCGCTGGAAGGCGGGCGCATAAAGATGCTTCGCGCGGGCGCGGTGGCGGAGGATAAACTGAATCAAGCGCTGCGCGAGTAGCCGGGCCACGCGCTGCGTGGGGAGCGCTTTCAGCCCCTGCATGAGATTGGACTGATGTTTGAACGCAAAGAGCGAATCGAGCCCTTCCGCGGGCTTTTTTTTAACCCCCGGCGCGGCGGCGATTTGGCCTCGATCGTGGCTCCGCCTTATGACCTGATCGATCCGCGGCGCCAGCAACAACTTTACGACCGCAGTCCGTACAATGTCGTGCGGCTGGAACTGGGCCGCGAGCCGGATCGCTACACTGCGGCGGCAGCAACGCTAGACCAATGGATCCGGGAAGGTATCCTGGAACGCGCGACCGTTCCCGCTATCCATCTGTACACCCAGAACTTCAACTTCGAGGGTCGCGACTATAAACGCAACGGCTTGATCGTCACTCTGCGCCTGGAGGAATTCGCGCCGGGAAAGATTCTGCCGCATGAGCGCACCTTCGCAGCCGCCAAGCAGGATCGGCTGGAATTGCTCGGCGCCACGCAGGTCAATCTAAGTTCGATCTTCGGCCTTTATCCGGGCCGTCACGCTGAACTGGAACAACTCAAAGAGCGCGTCGCGTCGCGAGCCCCCGACTTCTCGGTGCGCGACGACCTGGGAATCAGCAATGAGTTGCGCGTGATGACCGATGCGGAAAAGATCCGGACTGTCCAGCAGCAACTGGCCGGGGTGCGCTTGCTGATCGCCGACGGACACCATCGCTACGAAACCGCCCTCAAATATTGTCATCAGCGCCGCGCGCAGGAGCATGACCCACCCGGTCTTAATCCATACGACTACGTGATGATCACCCTGACCTCGTGTGATGATCCGGGCCTGCTCATCCTGCCTACCCATCGCATAGTGCACCGGATCGATGCGGAGGCGATGCGCGATTTCGATCGGCGCGCGGCGGACCCTTTCGCGATCGAAGAATTCACCGACCCCGACCCATTCCTGGCGCGGCTAAAGGCCGGCGGAAGGGGAGTGCTCGGGGTTGCTCTCGCCGGCGCATCGAAGCTCCGCATCCTGAGATTGAAGGAAGACTCGGCGATGGCAGCCGCGGCGCTGCAGATGCCATCCGAGGTGCGGCGCCTGGACGTGTCGGTTCTGCATGTGATGGTGTTCGGGCGCCTGCTGGGCATCGACGAAGCCGCAGTCAAATCCGGCGCACAAATCGAATACACCGTCGACGCCCGCGCCGCGCTCGCAGCAGTGCGCGAGGGCAAAGCCGCCGGCGCCGTCCTGATGAATCCGCCGTCAATCGCGGATGTCGAGCAGGTAAGCGACGCAGGCGCCACAATGCCGGAGAAATCCACCTACTTCTACCCCAAACTCCTGACCGGCCTGGTAATGAACCCGCTTGGCGATTAGCTCGCGTCGTGCGCCGGTCGTATCTGCCTGAGTTATGGTGGCCCAGGTCTTCTTCTGTCATGATCCAAATCGAGCCCGCGCGAAGTGCCACTATCTGAAATCGATGCTGGACGATACGCTCGAGCTTGCGAACGCAGCGGATGCTCAAATATGAGCTTTCGTACACAGCATCCGAACATCTTAATTCCGTCCGTTCGCTGACATGTCTGCACAAGCATGCTTTACCGACGGAGCCGGCACACTCGTATTGGTCCGGCATGGGGAGACTGAGGGGCAGTCCAGCATCCGGTATCATGGCCGCAACGATGTTGCGCTGGATGAGCACGGGCGCTCTCAGATGCGCGCGGCTGGGCGCGCGCTTCAGCGGGAACACTTCACCAAGGTTTTTTCCAGCCCTTTAAGCCGCGCTACGGAAGGCGCCCGAATCATTGCCGGTGACCGCGCCGACGTCATCCCGATCTCGGAATTTGTCGAAATCGACTTCGGCGACTTCGAAGGGCTGACGATTGAGGAAATCCGCCAGCAGTATCCATCGGAGTTTGAGCGCTGGCGGGCGCAGCGTCTGGAGGCCGGCTACCAATATCCGGGTGGTGAGAGCGGTGAGGCGTTCCGAGTCCGTGTCGGGATCGGGATGCAGCGGATGTTCGAGTTATGGCGTGAGGACCGCGACGAATTCAGAGGCGCCGCGATGCTGGTCGCCCATCGCGGGGTCATCCGGCTGATACTCAACTCGCTCATCGGCGTCACGCCGGCGATCGAATTGGGATCGATCCATATCCTGGATTGCGACTACTGCTGGCGCGCCCGCGGTCTGGATTTGACCGGCTATTTGGAACCAGCCCGTTAAGGCGGCGTTGCGGCGCCCAGCCGCAAAAGCCTAATAGGACAGGTTGGCGACATGAAAAAATGTCGTGTTCCACCAGGCGCGGAACCATGGGCCGCCGTCGCGCTCGCCGTATACAACTCCCGATGCGTGCATGCCGTCGGGCTCGATCGTGCATTGCAGGTCGGTTATTTCATCGACCGCGAAGGTCGAGGTTCCGAACAAGGCGGGCTGTCGGAACTCGTCGAAATGCAAATAGGCGCGCATCTTCGCGTAGCTGCGGCCGTCGGTTGACACCGCTCGCAGCTGGCCGCTGGTATTGATAATGCGGGTACCTTCGACCCCGGCCGCGGTAAAGGTCAGTTGAAAGGGCCCGTTACCGACACGCCGGTAACAGAGCATATAGGTCTTTGGCATCCACAGGCCCAGCCGCGGGCCGCCGGGAAGGCGCTGCATCCGGTCCACCTCGTCCACCCGTCCGCGCCAGCAACCGCGAAAGACGGCCGGCAGGACCGGCTCGGGCTGGCGCACCACTGGAGCGGGCGGTGGCGGCAATGGCTGCAGCGGTGGCGGTTCTTCCGCCTGCGGTGGGGCGGGGGGTGGGGCCGGCGGAGGGGGCACTTCGGGTATCGTCTGAACGTTGTTGGAGGGCGGCAGGAGCGGCGGCGCCGTTGGCTTGGGGCGCGGTGCCAAGGGCTGCGTCTGCTGACTTTGCGGCATCGGCAGCTCCAGTGTTTGCTGCGCCAAGGCGGCGCCGGCGCAGAGCACGATAACGGTCAGAGCTAACCCCAACAAATACATGCCGCCCGTGCGGGGGCGAGAAGGCTCAAACGATTTTAGCGACTTGGTCATCCGATCTCATTGTACAGCAGGATTGATACCGAACTGAAATTCATCTCTAGCGGTAACGCAACCAGATTGACGGACGATTACCCAGGCCAGCTTGGCACGACTCAGCGGGAGACACCCTTCGCCTCCGCTCAGCAGCGTCTTGAGTAAATTTGCTTTCCAATGTTGAGCCATGGTATCGCGTTCACTGAATGGTTTGTTGGAGAGCGTTGATCTGGCAAATTAAGCAACGGCGCGGAATGCCGGAGCGCGGGCAGAGCATGAGATCTCGCCTTCGCCCAGGCCATCCCGGCGCTTCAATATGCAGGAACGCAGCGATGCATGCACCCGCGGTGAGGGGCCGTTGAGTTGCCGGATGCGGCTCGGTTCGGCCGCCACGATCGTATTATTGTTCGCCGCCCTCGTGCTTTACGCTTCGGTCGGAGGCGCGGCGGTCGATTATCCCAACCAATCGGAGGCGAATTCCCTGCGCGAACCACCGATCAGCGATGGCAATCCAGTTGCGGTCGCGGTCGCGCTGGGCCTTCTCAATGTGACGGACATCGATGAGGTCGGGCAGCGCTTTCACGTCAACGCCTATATCTTCATGCGATGGCAGGATCCGCGTCTGAAGTACGTGCCAACCCCACATCAGCCTGATGCAAACTTTTATGCGAAAGGGGACATCTGGAGCCCGACGGTCGAAGTGGTAAACGCGGTTGATCCGCGGCAGAGCTATGACACGAAGTTGAAAGCCAACGCCGACGGCGCGGTCAAGTACACGGAGCGGTTCAGCGTGGCGGCGACGTCGAAATTCGCGCTGCGGAGCTTTCCGTTCGATACCCAGACCCTCGAGCTTGTCATCCGTCCCTACGTGGGCGAGCGAAAAGACTTCTCGCTTATGGCGGATGCCCGCCGAACCCGGATGGTGCCCGAATTCAAAACCTATAGTTCCCTGGCGTCATGGGAGGTGCGGGGGTTCGATGTGCAAGGCGCTACCGCACAAGGCGCCGATGGCGAGCCCGTTTCCGAAGTCCGTTTTCAGCTTTCGCTCAAACGCAAATCCGCGTTTTACGTTTACAAGGTGATTATTCCGCTGCTCCTGATGGTCGCGCTGTCGTGGACTGTATTCTGGGTCGACCCCACCGACCTCGCCACTCAGGTGCAGATTGCGGTTACCACCGTCCTGACGGTCATAGCTTTCGCTTTCGCGATTTCTGCAAGCCTGCCGCGGGTGCCTTATCTGACGTTCATCGACGCCTTTTTCCTGACCTGCTACGTCTTCGTTTTTATCGCGATAATCGAACTGATGAGCGTGCATTTGTTCCATCGCACCCGCGAGGGCGATATTGCCATTCGAATACGGCGGCACTCACGATGGGCGGTGCCGCTGGCTTTCCTGGTCGCGAACCTGGTGCTCGTGATCCGATTCAAAGTAGTCTAGCCAGTTTGCCGACCCCACTTAGTTCGTTGACACATCGTGGAATCTGGCTGGGGCCGACGATTCATCCGTGCAAAGGCGTCGAGCGGTTTCCCGCTGAATCTCTGCTTCAGGACCCTAAGACGCTAAGTCTGGCAGACCTCCTCGCGGCCAGCGCCTTAGCAAGCTGACCGGGCGCAATCCCGGCGTGAAGACGACGCGTCACAAATAATCGGCTCAAATGAGCGTACATGGGCTATCATTGAAGGCAGGATGGCAGCCCGATCCAAGAAGGTAACCCAGCCCTGATCCAGTTTGGAGATATCAATGAAAGAGTCCAAAGCTATGGCAAGTATTGCTGAAATTCGGGAACGTGCCCGAAAACACCTCGAGCAAGGCGCCGTGACCGACGAGTACAAAGCGGATCGAAAGCAGGTCATCAGCGTTTTAAATGAGCTGCTGGCGACCGAACTGGTCTGCGTGCTGCGTTACAAGAGCCATTACTACAACGTTTTCGGGATTCATTCCGACGCGGTCAAGCCGGAATTCCTCCAGCATGCGCAGGAGGCGCAGCAGCACGCCGACTTGCTCGCCAAGAGAATCGTCGAGCTCAACGGCGCTCCAGACTTCAACCCCGCCGGCTTGGCTCAGCGCAGCCGCTCCGAGTTTTCCGCCAAAGCCCCGGACCTTATCGCGATGATTCGCGACGACCTCGTGGCGGAGCGGATTGCGGTCGAATCGTACTCCGAGGTCGCCCGATGGCTCGGTTTGGACGATCCAACGACGCGCAAAGTAATGCTGGATATTCTGGCGGTCGAAGAGGAGCACGCGATGGACATGAAGACTCTCATCGCGGACCTTCTCGAAGCGCGAAAAGTGAAATGAAGCGCAATGCGTGGCGCCCTTTCTTTTGCAATGACCAGCGGATTTGCCTTACGCGGCGCCGCCTCTCCGCTTGTCCGGGGAACGCGCCTAAGGTGCTGTCAGGTTCATGAGCGGGCTCGCGAACAGCGGTGCAGGCGCTGAACTTAGCCGCCAGTCGATCGACAAATTGGTCCGCGTATTTGCCGGGGAGATTATCCTTCCAGGGACCCGGCAGTACGCCAGCGCGCGCAAGGTCTGGAATCGCGCGGTCAACAAATATCCCGCGATAATAGCCCGCTGTGCGCATCGCGACGATGTGATCCGGGCGGTTGAGTTCGCGCGCCGCAACCGGCTGCTGACGGCGGTGCGGTCAGGCGGCCATAGCTTCGCCGGTTATGGCGTGTGTGATGGCGGATTGGTGATCGATTTATCTCTAATGAAGTCCGCACGCCTGCAGCCTCGAAGCGCCACCATCACCATTGGTCCAGGCATAGCGGGCGGCGAACTGGACTACATGGCGCAGGCGTTCAAGATGGCCGTGCCGCTGGGCTCGTGCCCATCAACCGGAGTTGCCGGATACGCGCTGGGCGGTGGAGAGAGCTCGCTCACGCCAAAGTTTGGCTTCGCCTGCGACAGCATTTCCGCGGTGGAGCTGGTAACTGCCGACGCCCAGGTGGTGACGGCGCGGGAGGGCGAGAATGAAGACCTTTTCTGGGCCGTTCGGGGCGCGGGAGCGAACTTCGGTATCGCGACCGCGCTGGAATTCCGGCTCCATCCGATCGAGAAAGTTTACTCGGGCCATCTCAGGTACCCGATCCGTCAGGCGCGCAAGGTGCTCCGGTTTATCGACGAATACGCGCCAACCATTCCTGATGAACTCTACCTGCTCGCCGCCGTACTGCCGCATCCGGGCGAACGGATGCTGGATGTTGCCGTGCTCTGGCCCGGAGACGAGAAGCGCGGCGCACGAATCCTGCGCCCCCTGCGCTCCTTCCTAAAGCCTTTCGCTGACACAATAAAGACAAAGGAATATCTGGACGAGCAGCGCGGGGGCTCGGATACTCCCGGAGATGGAGACTATGCCAGCTGTCGAAGAGGCGGTCAGTGCGAGCGGCTTACTTCCGATGCGATAGAGGTGATAGTCGAGCAGGCAGCGAGCGCACCCACGGAGTCCAGCGGCATTACCTTGATCTATTGGCACGGACCGTGGTCATCGGGAAAGCACGATAACGCGTTCGGCTTTCGCTGCACCGGGTTCGAGTATTGGATACATTCCTACTGGAAACTGAAAAGCGAAGCCCGCAAGGCGGTTAGCTGGGTCGAGCAGTTCTTTGGCGCCATGCAACCGCATTCGAGCGGCGCGGTTTACGTAAACGACCTCGAAGAAGAGGGCGACCTCCGCGCCAAAGCCGCATATGGTGACAACTACGAACGTCTTTCCCGAATCAAGCGCAAGTTCGACCCGGACAATTTTTTCCGCGTCAATCAGAACATCAGGCCCGCTGCGGTCCATCTGAACCACCAAGGCCGCGCAGGTGCCAAGCATGGCCCTTGAATCGGCCGCCAGGAGCACATCTGACCGCCGGCCCTTGCGAGTCCACCCGATGCCCTACTAATCACCTGCGCAAACAAGCCAACCGAAGGGTGGCACGGCGCCGACAACAAGCGCGCCGGAGGCGCCACCACCACCGATTGCCGAGGCTTCGGACGCTTTGACAGCTTGCCAGTGAACGAAAACACGGACAAATCTCTTTAAGTATCACCTAATTCTGAGAGCGTACTCGCAGATCGTTCGTAACACCTCGGACACCAGTTGTATTTCTCGCGATCGCTTCTACACGGGCTGACATGTCGGAACTCTGTACACGGCCACCTAGCGTCACGATACCAGCCGTGGTAGTGACATGGATATGGTTGGACTTAATGCCCTTGCCACTGGCGAACGCTGCCTTCACTTTGCTAGTGATAGCCGTATCATCCACCGCCCGGGCCGTTCCGACATATGCGTTCTTAGCGGCGCTTTCGGTATCTTCGCCCGCCCGATGCATCGAAGTCCCGGCCGCAACTGGAGGCCTGCTGTTCATATCCTGTGCAAAAGCCGGCATCGCCAGTCCGATCCCCAACACCATCACCGGTACCATAGCCAGAATCGCGCGTTTACTATTCATGACCACACTCCTCACTAACTTCGAACTGTTAAGAGTAATTATTTCTTGGCCTTGTCAATTACGCGGTCGATCGCCTTCTTCACCTTCCCGGTGGCCTGGTCAATCCGTCCTTCATCCTTAAGCCGTTGATTATCGGTAGCAACACCAACAGCTTCCTTTACGCGCCCTTTGATCTCGTCCGTTGTTCCACTCATCGCATGCTCCTCTACTGCTATTGAACGTTGAAAGTCTGATCGACGCCTGGAACGTATGGCTTCGTCTGCGCCGCTACCTGTATGCTCCGCTGCGATGGCCGCCTGACGGGATCCGAATTGCGACCCCTTCGAGGTGATCCCGTCGCGGGTGTAGCCGCGCCGCCTTAATAGCTTGCACTGACAATTATCAGGCTATCATCGAACATACATTCCGTGTCCGAAACCGCCTAAGCCACCTCCCATCACGAGACAAAGTACCAGGACGATAAGCAGAATGCCCAAGAAGCCCATTCCCCTTGATCCATAATAGCCGCTGCGATAGCCATAAAACCCGCCGCCGCCGAAAATCAAAATCAACACAATAAGAAGTAATAACATAAAGGTCCTTTCTATTTAGATTTATCTGTCAGTTTACTTGAGAGCGTGCTCGACCCGTTAGCGACGCTGCGTCTCTAAAAGATGCCGAGTAACCAAAGTACGACAACGATCAACACGACGCTTCCGAGAGAAATAGGAAGGTACATCCCGACCTCCTCAGGCCTTGCTTGTTCGACTTCGGGTTGGTGGTCTAGCGGAACGCGGTCAAAGGCGAGAGGAAAACCGCCGTTGGGGCTGGATCAATTCGGACTCGATTCCTATGTCGATCCCGACTTCACCACGGTACATCCGCGGGGATGCAAAAGCCAGCCCAGCGGCGCTCCGTTTCGTTATGTGGAGAACCATAGTGCCGGTTCGACAAGTTCTGGCCAACAGGATACGCAGTGGACCCGGCATTGTAGCCCGATCGCCGCGGGGGCTCTTGATCCCGATGAGGCGAGATGGAGCGATGACCAAGGATGCCCATCGAGTCGTGAAGGTCAAACGGGAGCATAAGCTACTTGGCAATTCCAGTTACGAGCCCTGGGGAGCGTTTCGCATCGGTGACGAAGTGCATGCCCGTCACGAGGCGGGCGAACTTTAGCGCACGGCGTAAAGGGGCGGCGTCGCCGTATATTCGCGTAAAGTGGGCGCGGATTGTGGTAATGAACGTACCCTTCGTTCTTTCGAGCACTCAAACAGCAATTAGAAGCGCAAAACGACCTAGCCAGGAGGCTGAATAGAACTTACTCTGGATGTTGAAGGACTAATGGTGACATTATTATGAAACACTCATTGAGAACTGTGGCTTTGTCGTTTGGTATGGCGGTGGTGTTCGGGAGCGTAGGTTTAGCATTCGCTCAGTCGACTGACACGACCAGCTCGAACACCTCCACCACAACCTCGGCACCGGCACCCGCGGTCGTATACACAGCCCCGGTAGTGATTGCACGTCCCGCAGTGGTTGTGGCGCCGCCCCCGATGGCGCCGGCCACAACGACCACCGAACACTCATCGTCATCCACGAATTCGAACGATAGCGCGCCAAGTGGTGATTCGACTAGCGAGCATTCCTCGAGTACCAGTACGAGCAACTACTAGATGGATGGTTCGCGCCTTGCCCCGGTGGCTGGCGCGTGGCCGGCCGACTGAAGGATGCGTAAGCTGGTTAGATGGATCCGAGGACCATTGTGCACCAGTCTCCAGCAGGCTGCGGAAAAAGGACTTCCGCAGCCTGCTCCCTCACTCTTATCTCTCCCAGAGGGAGAGAAGATTAAGGAAAGAAGCCAGCTTTGACGCAGGGTGCTGAAAGCTAACATCATTGCAACTCCTTGAAAGCTACTTTTGCCGCAATCTGCTAGGCCGCCGGGGTGTAATCTTTGATACGCACGGTCTGATCCGAGCCGAGGTTCTCCACCCGGGACTCGGATAAGATTGTGCATTGCGCAGAGATTGGCACCCCCGCGGTGCTGGATGCGCTAAAGGCCATTGCGCGGGTTCACACGGTTGGAGGGAACAACGACAAAGGCTCGTGGGCTTTGTGAACCCAATGGCGCTTCTCGCAGGCCGTTCGCGGTCGCTTTGCTCGTGCTCGGTTTCGAGGCCTGCATTGGCAGCATCATCGAAGTAGTGAAGCGGGTGGAGGTGAGGCGTTATGGCGCGAGGCTCACGTTGGGGACGCTCGATAACCTTCTTGAAGTTTGAAGCAAGAGCCGGAAAACCCCAAACGGTAGGCGCGATATCTGGGTGGAGAACGTCCGAATGCGGATGTCCTGTACAGGCGTCGCCCTTTGCCTCATCGTGTGCGCGGTCTTCGCCGCTTCGGTGCGCGCCGCTCCAGACTACGTCCCCCGACCGCAAGGCTGGTTCCTCTGGTGCCGCCGCTGTCCAAACCCGAGACGCTAACCGGAAAGCAATATGTCGATGAGCGCGCGCCTCGGAAGCGCTGGTCTGCCGTGGTTGCTCGTGGCCGTGATGGTCATGATTACGACTTCGCCGGAGAGGCTGTGTGCAAGAGCTGGATGGGTTTTGTCAGCGTCAATCTCTTGTCAGATAACTCAGGCGGGGGAATCTACAACAAGGCTTTTCCCCGTCAATGGCTGGCAAAAAGCCGATGCGCGAAGGACGACAACCGCAAGTCCGTCATGACCGACCACCACTGGTCCGAGATGATGCAGCGCTATATCCACTAATAGAGACAGCACCGCGTGCAGCCTGGAATGAGGTCTTGCTGGTCTTTTTACAAGTCCTCGGGCCTCAGGCCGGTATCACGGGCAAGGCGTGCCAGCGCTGCGAGACCGATTTCGTCGTTATCGGGGAAAGCGAACGTATAATCCGACCAGCCGGTCTGGCTAAGGCCGCGATGAAAGCCGCCCCGGCGCTTGGTGCGCCAACCGACGCGCTCAAGCGCCGCTAACACACCGTGTGGCTTTGGTTGCGCGCCAGACCCTCACACCGCAAACGCGAACGTCGTATCGGTTGCCTCGGGTGAGCGCTCGCATGTTCGATCTCGTCGGCGATTACACGCAGCGCCAGAACCTGGAGATGGGGTGGCAGGAAAACGCATCTGATCGCAATACCAAAGCGCGAGAAGCATCCGGCCGCTACCGTTGCGGATGAGTCCATGGCCAGCCGCGCCGAGTCTTTCACTGAACGCAGACCGAGGGGATGCAGCCCTCAAAGATTGAGTTAATTCTCGTTTCGGCTCAGTTGGACGCTACTTAGATTCAAATCGGTCAAGCTTGCGTTTGCGAAGGTCCATTTGTTTATGGAAGACTGCTGCCTGTTGAAGACTGCCATTCCCTTGGAAGTTGCAGCTTCATTGAAATTCAACGTGCGCAGGCAGTCATCGAAGAATCGAAACCCGAACACAAGAGGTCTTGGAAAATGACACATACGGCGGAATCAACGAATCGACGGGTCAGGAGGGTTTGGATTTTCCTCGCGCTGGCATTTATCGCCGCCCTCTCAAGCGCGGGTAAAGCGGGCGCGCAAAGCAACACCGCGGTTGGCACCGGTGCGCTCCTGAACGCATCGTCCACTAATCTGTTTGACAGCGCGTTCGGATTCAACGCTCTGGCCAGCCCCACTTCGGGTTCCAATAATACCGCCTGTGGTGCGTCGGCTCTCTTCGAGAATTCCACGGGGTTCGACAATACTGCCGCCGGAGCGTTCGCCCTTCGGCACAACACTACTGGCGGCGGCAATACCGCCGCTGGAACGACTGCCCTCTTGAACAACACCTCCGGGTTCGACAATGACGCCAGCGGAGTCAAGGCTCTCTTCAGCAACACTACGGGGTTCGACAATACCGCCAGCGGATTCAACGCCCTTGGGAGCAATACCACGGGGTTCGAAAATACCGCCACCGGATACGGAGCGCTGGCCGCCAACACCACGGGCAACATCAATACCGGCACCGGGTTTCAAACCCTTTTCAAGAACACCACAGGGGGCATCAACACTGCCACGGGCTACAGGGCGCTGGAGGCCAATACCACCGGCAATTCCAATACCGCCAACGGGGTCTTTGCTCTCAATAAGAACACCACGGGCGGCAACAATACCGCCAGCGGGGTCAACGCCCTGCTGGATAACACCACGGGTGCCAACAACACTGCCGCCGGACTCAAAGCGCTGCAAAAGAACACAGCGGGCATAAACAACACGGCGGTCGGAACCAATTCGATGATAAACAGTACAACCGGCAGCAACAACATTGCCTTGGGGTATCAGGCGGGTGGGAACCTGACGGCGGGCAGCAACAACATCGAGATCGGCAACGCCGGCCTTGCCGCCGAGGCCAACACGATTCGCATCGGTACCCAAGGCACGCAGAAGGCTACTTACATCGCCGGCATCCTCGGCACTTTGGTAACTCCTGCCGACGGCGTAATGGTAAGCAACACCGGTCAGCTCGGTATCGTGATGTCTTCGGCGCGCTACAAGCGCGACGTCCACGACATGGACGAGGTTAGCAACAACCTGATGAAGCTGCGCCCGGTGACCTTCCGCTACAAGAACGACCCGACCGGCACGCGGCAGTATGGGCTGATCGCGGAAGAGGTGGCCCGAGTCTATCCTGATCTAGTCAGTTATGTGGACGGCAAGGTGGTTACCGTGCACTATCGTGAGTTGGTCCCGATGCTGGTAAACGAGTTGCAAAAGCAGTCCGCAGAGAACCACCGGCAAGCGGAGCAGATCAAAAAATTCTCCGCGCAACTGGCTGAGGTAAAGGCGGCTTTCGAAGAGCGACTTTCGGCGCTGGAATATGGAATGGCGGCGCGAAACGCGGGTAGCAAGCTGGCGGCAACCTTCACCAGGTAAACACGGCAGGCGATTATTGGGACTAATTCCCGGATTTCCGTTTTCTAAGTGGAGCGCAAGATTACGGAACTGCTGAAGCGGCCGGGCAGGCAGACCTGGCCACAAGCCGCCGATGCCGGTACAAAAGCTTCTTCTATCAAGCGTCCAGTTGGGCCAAGCCGCGCCGCGTGGTGGCGAAGGTCGAGTGTCGACGTTGGCGGCCGAAAAGCACCTTTCCCCGGCCAACCCGAACGCGAGAACGAATCTTATCGCGACAAGGGTGTGCTGCCTCGTTTTGAAGCGTCGTTCACAAACAGCGCCGTCGGATAAGGAGCCTCTGAGACGGCGGCTTAAGTGAGTTTTCTGTCCCTTTGCTCCCCAACACCGAAGTTGCAACTAATTTCTCGCAACTGGCCCGATTGTTTGACAAACCCGCTTTATTAAATGAATCTCTTTTCAACCGCGCTGTTTCGATGCGGCCAACAATCCAAGGCAGGCGCAGTCATGCGCTCCGGTTGGTGAACACAAGATGGAGGCGAAGAAAAATGACACGTTCAGCGGACTCGATTAAAAGGAGGGCGGGAATCGCCGGGTTGACCTTTGCGTTGTTTGCAGCGGTTGCGCTGGGCAGCGCCGGTAACTCATATGCTCAAGCCAACAACACCATGTTTGGGAATGAGGCCCTTTCCAGCCTTACCACAGGTAGCGGCAACTCGGCGTTTGGAGACTCCGCGCTCCGTCAGGACACCACCGGCGGCCAGAACAGCGCCGTTGGCTATGGCGCCATGTACAACAATCAAACCGGAAACTTCAACACCGCCATGGGCCAGGGCGCGCTTGACATCGACAACGCTAACTCCAATAGCGCCTTTGGCTACAACGCGATGTTCAACAATTTCAGCGGGGGAAGGAATGCCGCCTTCGGATTGGGCGCACTAATATCCAATATCTCCGGGAACTATAACACCGCGCTCGGATTCAAGTCGCTTGCCAACAGCAACGTGGACAACAATACCGCTGCCGGTTACCAGGCGATGTACAGCGATACCACCGGCACGTACAACACCGCCGTAGGGTTTGAGTCGCTTTACAGCAACACCACCGGAAGCTTCAACACCGCATCTGGATACCTGGCGCTCGAGAACAGTAACGGAGATTCCAATACCGCGACCGGCTTCGTGGCCATGAATAGCAACACCACCGGCAGTGACAATACGGCGACAGGACTGGGAACGCTTTATTCGAGCTCCACGGGTTCCTACAACACCGCAAGCGGATACAACGCGCTGACCCACAACACCACCGGTAATAGCAATACCGCGACCGGGGTCAACGCCCTGCATGAGAACCACGGGGCCTCCTTCAACACTGCCACCGGGGCTGATTCGCTCTATCAAAACATCACCGGTAACAACAATACCACAACCGGCTTCCAGGCGTTGTCGAACAACACCAGCGGTTCCAACAACACGGCGACCGGCTACAACGCGATGCTTGCGTTCAACACCGGGGTCAACAACACAGCCACCGGAGCATCGGCGCTGCAGGACAACACCGCGGGCGTCGCAAATACGGCCAACGGATTCCAGACGCTGCAGAACAACACCTCGGGCAGTTTAATACCGCGGACGGCCAGGGCGCTCTCATACTCAATACCACCGGCGCGGAAAATACCGCTACTGGACAAGCCGCTCTCCACAGCAACACCAGCGGAAACCTCAATGTTGCCGACGGATTGAACGCCCTGAAAAACGTCACCACCGGTAGTAACAATCTTGGCCTGGGTACATCGGCGGGTGTCAACCTGACCACCGGCAGCAACGACATCGACATCGGCAACCAGGGTGTGGCAGCCGAGTCCAACACGATTCGCGTCGGCAACCAGAGTACGCAGACCAAGACCTTCATGGCCGGCGTCTTTGGCAGCCTGGTGACCGGAGATCCCGTAATGCTGAGCAGCACCGGGCAGTTAGGCATTGTTATCTCCTCGGCGCGCTACAAGCGCGACATTCAGGATATGGGCGCCAGGAGCAGCAACCTGCTGAAGCTACATCCCGTCACCTTCCGCTATAAGGAAGACTCTGCCGGCGGCCTGCAATACGGACTGGTGGCCGAGGAAGTCGAGAAGCTGTATCCGGAATTGGTGACTCATAGCGCTGACGGCCAGGTGCAGAGCGTGCGCTACTGGATGCTGACTTCGATGTTGCTCAACGAGCTGCGCAAGCAAGACCAGCAGGTGGCAAGACTATCCGCGCACGCGGAATCCGCCGATCGGCAGATTGCGGAGCTGAAGGCCGGTCAGGAAGCTCAACGAATAGCATTCCAAAGAAAATTGGCTACAATCGAGCGCGAGCTGGCGCAGCCGGGCAATAGCGGCAAATTGGCCGCGGCCTTTCAGCCCTAGTTAGGAGTCATCCATTATAATCGGCTGGGGCTCCGCCTGCTTTTCGACGAGGCGTTTTTTTGAGGCCACGGACGGGATGGATATCGAGCTGAGCGACGATGCCATGGCGCCGGACTTGAACCGCGGTCGGCTCAATTTGTGGCCCGGAGTCCGAGGTCGGCGCGTGGCGAAACAGGCCGCCATCGCAAGCCTAGAAAAGCCCAATTTTCAGGTCGGTAGGGTACAAAAGTGGGCACAGTCCCATCCAACAGAGGCGATCGACATCAACGCGATTCCCGAAAAAGCCTTGAATTGATTGGAGAATCTATGGAGCGGGTGATCGGTTTCGAACCGACGACCTTGTGCTTGGCAAGCACACGCTCTACCAACTGAGCTACACCCGCTCGCTTCTGGAAGGCCGGTATTAAGGATTTATCCGCCCCATCGGCCTGTGTCAATTCGAGTCTTTGGGACGGTTCTGGAGGCGCGGCCGGCTTCCTTGCTTGTCATTGACGCGCCATCTTTGCTTGCGCCGCCTTTAGAAATTCACATAGCTCTGACGGCCATGCCTACGGGTACTCTAGAACCTGCGGACATATTCGGTTGCCCCAGCAAAAAGGCTCGCCCAACATCGACAGCCAGGGACGCCTGTCTTACTGATTTAGGCACCCCGACCCCCACGCTTTTGAAAGTTGTCGGGCGCCGGGCTTTTAGCGGACTTGGGCGGTGCGGTTGGATTGTGGGCCGCCGGTGGCGCGGGTGTGGGCGTCTTCGCGCAGGACCCACATTAGCTTCAGGTAATACTGCACGGCCGACCACAGGCTGACTGCCATCGAAATCCACAGCAGAAACATTCCGGCGCCGAAAAAATCGACGTGCCAATGCGTGTAATGGATCAGCAGCGCCTGCACCGCCATCGCCTGGAGCGACATTTTGTACTTGCCCAGTTCCTCCGCTCCGACCACCAGACCCTCGCTCGCCGCTACCGCCCGCAGCGCCGTCACCATGATCTCGCGCCCCACGATGATCGTAACCATCCAGGCCGGGACCCGCGGCGAGCGGGCCATCCCGGCCAGCATGATGAGCGCCGCGCTGACCAGCAGCTTGTCGGCCAGCGGGTCCAGAAAGGTCCCCAGCACGCTGCCCGAGCCGTAGCTGCGCGCGATGTAGCCGTCCAGATAATCGCTCAGCGTGCCGATTAGAAAGGCGCCCCCCGCCAGCCATGCGGCCGTCGGACCGGTGAAAAGCAGCAGTACCACCAGCACCGGCACCAGACCGATTCGGAACAGGGTTACAATGTTGGGCACGGTTAGAGTCACGGCTGGACTAACCTATTCAGGATTGCTTCAGCGGCTGAAGCAGCCCTAAAAGCGATGCTTCCTCCTTGACAATATGGCAATCACGCAAACCGGGCAATGACGTGTACCGCTCGGTATGACGCAGCAGGCGCCGGTTTCGTTGACCAGGACCGAGCGTCGGACTTGACTGCCGGACTAGGTCCATGACAAGGCTCGGTCTGTTACAATTACGTTAAGGATATGGAACCGTCGCGTGACACGCGGCCCTAAGACATGCCCAACACTCAAATAACCAGCGATTTCTTGGTGATCGGCGGCGGAATCGCCGGACTGAGTTTCGCCCTCAAGGCGGCCTCGCGGGGCAGCGTGGCGGTGCTGGCCAAGGCCGGCAGCGCGGACGCCAACACCTCCTACGCGCAGGGCGGTATCGCCAGCGTATGGAGCGTGGATGACTCCTTCGAGTCGCACGTGGAGGACACGCTGAAGGCGGGCGCCGGGTTGTGCAATCGGGTCGCCGTTGAGGCGATCGTTCGCGACGGTCCCGAGGTGGTCCGCGAACTGATCCGGCTGGGAACGCGCTTTACCCGCGTGCCGGAGGGCAACGAGCACGAATACGACCTCGGACGCGAGGGCGGCCATAGCCATCGCCGGGTCCTCCATGCCCAGGACCTGACCGGGCAGGAGATCATGCGCGCGTTGTGGGAGAAGCTGCGGGCCAATCCCAACATCAGCTTTTACGAGGATCACCTGGCGATCGACCTGTTGATCGCCAACCGCGGGAGCCCCAACGCGCGATGCTGGGGATGCTATGCGCTGGACCGGCGCAGCGGAGCGATCCGGCGCTTTGTCGCCCGTTACACGCTGTTGGCCACCGGCGGGGCGGGCAAGGTCTATCTTTATACGACCAATCCCGACATCGCCTCGGGCGACGGCGTGGCGATGGCTTACCGGGCCGGCGTGCCGATTGGCAACATGGAGTTCTACCAGTTCCATCCCACCTGCCTGTACCATCCCGAGGCCAAGTCGTTCCTGATTTCCGAAGCACTGCGCGGCGAGGGCGCAATCCTGAAGCTGCCGGGCGGCGAGCCTTTCATGAAGCGCTACAGTCCCGACGCCGAACTGGCGCCGCGCGATATCGTGGCGCGCGCGATCGACGCCGAGATGAAGCGTCACGGCCTGGATTGCGTTTACCTCGACCTGAGCCATCGCGGGGCCGATTTCATCCGCCATCGGTTCCCCAACATCTATACGCGCTGTGCCGCCCTGGGTATCGACATCACCCGCGAGCCGATTCCGGTGGTGCCCGCGGCGCATTACATGTGCGGCGGCGTGGTCACCGACCTCAACGCTCGGACCGCACTGGCGGGATTGTACGCGGCCGGCGAAGTGGCGATGACCGGACTGCACGGCGCCAACCGCCTGGCCTCCAACTCTCTGCTGGAGGCGGCAGTGATGGCGCGTCGGGCCTTTCTCGACGTGACCGAAAAACTGGGCGCGAATTTCTCGGCCTCGCCGCCCGATTTTCCGGCATGGAATCCGGGACGGGCGATCCGCAGCGACGAGCACGTAATGGTCACCCAGAGCTGGGACGAGATCCGCCGCCTTATGTGGAACTACGTCGGCATCGTGCGCAGCGACCGGCGTCTGGAGCGGGCGCGCCGCCGCCTGGCGCTGCTGCGCGAGGAGATCCATTCCTATTACTGGGACTACCTGATCGACTCCGACCTGATCGAACTGCGCAACCTGGTGGTGGTGGCGGAGCTGATCGTGCGCTCAGCGATAGATCGGAAGGAATCGCGCGGCCTGAATTACAATCTTGACCATCCCGAGACCGATGACGTGCATTGGCTGCATGACACCATTGAGAAGGAGTGAGGGGAGAGAAGTGAGGAGTGAGAGAAGAGGGAGAGTGAGAATAGAGAAGTGAGAACAGCTATCTTTGTCTGTTCTCTGCTCTCACTCCTCACTTCTCTTCCCTTACTTCTCCTCTTTCTGGTTCCTCCGGCGTGCCCTCCGGTAGGCCGCCGCCCTGGAGATACTCGAATGCGAGCTTGTCGTCCGCCGCGTCCACGGTGACGTGTCCGCCGCCGGTTAGGTGTCCGAAGAGGATCTCGTCGGCCAGCACGCGCGCGATTTCGGTTTCGATCAGGCGGGCCATCGGCCGCGCCCCGAAGCGCGGATCGTAGCCGTGCTGCGCCAGCCATCGCCGCGCCGCCTCGGTGATCGACAGGTCCACCTTCTGCGCCGCCAGCCGCTCGCCCAACTCGCCGATAAATTTATCGACCACGCGCTCCATCACCGGCGGCGTGAGTTGGGTGAACTCGATAATCCCGGATAGCCGGTTGCGGAACTCGGGGCTGAACATCCGGTCGATCGCGTCCTTGGGAGTGCCCGAGCGATAGTCCTTGCCGAACCCGATCATCGCGCGGCTGAGTTCGCTGGCGCCGGCGTTGGTGGTCATCACCAGGATAACGTTGCGGAAATCGGCTTTGCGCCCGTTGTTGTCGACCAGCGATGCGTGATCCATCACCTGGAGCAGGATGTTGAACAGGTCGGGATGGGCCTTCTCGATCTCGTCGAGCAGCAGCACACAATGCGGAGTGCGGTTGATCGCGTCGGTAAGCAAACCGCCCTGATCGAAGCCGACGTAACCCGGTGGGGCGCCGATCAGCCGCGATACGGTGTGACGCTCCATGTACTCGCTCATGTCGAAGCGCAAAAACTCCACGCCCATGACCCTGGCGAGCTGACGCGCCACTTCGGTCTTGCCCACTCCGGTGGGTCCCGCGAACATGAAGGCTCCCACCGGGCGATCGGGATGGGCCAGGCCGCTGCGCGACATCCTGATCGCGCGCGTGATGGCCTCGATCGCATGATTCTGGCCGTAGACGACTTTCTCGAGGTCCGCTTCGAGGGTTTCCAGCTTGACCCGGTCCGTGACCGAAACGGTGCGCTCGGGGATCTTGGCGATTCGCGACACCACCCGTTCGATGTCCGCCGTGCCCACAATCGCGGTTTCGCCGTCGGCGGCGGCCAGCCGCGCGCCCACGCCGGCCTCGTCCATTACGTCGATCGCCTTGTCGGGCAGGTAGCGGTCATTGATGTAGCGGGCCGACAGTTCGACGGCCAACTCCAGCGCCTCGTCGGTATAGCTGACGTTATGATGCTTCTCGTAGTAGCCCTTGATGCCGGCCAGGATCAGGCGGGCCTCCTCGCGCGTCGGCTCCAGCACGTCGATACGCTGGAAGCGGCGGGCCAGCGCCTTGTCGCGGTCAAAGGAGCGCTTGTACTCCTGGTAGGTGGTAGATCCGATACACCTGAGCTCGCCCGAAGCCAGCGACGGCTTGAGCAGGTTGGAGGCGTCCATGGTACTGCCCGAAGCTGCCCCCGCGCCGACGATAGTGTGAATCTCGTCGATGAACAGGATTCGTTTGGGATTGCCGACCACGGCTTTGAGCACGCCCTTTAAGCGCTGCTCGAAATCGCCCCGATACCTGGTGCCGGCCAGCACGGCGCCCATATCCAGCGCGTAAATCTCGCATTCGCGAATCGGCGCCGGCACGTCGCCCTTGTGGATGGCGAGCGCCAACCCCTCGACGATCGCAGTTTTGCCGACCCCGGCCTCGCCAACAAAGATGGGGTTGTTCTTGCGCCGGCGCAGCAGCACGTGAATCGCGCGTTCCAGCTCGTTCTTGCGTCCCACCAACGGGTCGATGAGCCCCTTGGCGGCTTTTTCATTGAGGTTGACCGCGTAAGTCTGCAGCGCCTTGGCGGGCGACTGCCGGCGGTCTGGCCCCGCTTCTTCGCCTTCCTCGTCGTCGCCCTCGCCTTCTTCGGCGGCGGCCGCCTTGTCATCGTCGGCGTCGACCTTCGATACGCCGTGGGAGATGAAGTTGACCACGTCGAAACGGGTCACTTCCTCCTCCTGCAGAAAATAGACGGCGTAGGAATCGGGCTCGGCAAACATCGCCACCAGCACGTTGCCGCCGTTGATTTCCTGGCGGCCCGCGGACTGCACATGGGCGGCGGCGCGCTGGAGCACCCGCTGGACGCCCAAGGCGTAGCGGGGTGTTACCTGGCCATGGCCGGGCATGCGTTCAATCTTGTCGTCGAGGAATTTGCCCAGGCGCTTGCGCAGACGGCCCAGATCGGCGCCGCAATGGCGCAGGATGTTGCTGGCGGTGGCATCATGGAGCATCGCATAGAGCAGATGCTCCATGCAGACGTACTCATGGCGTCGGTTAGCCGCCTCGGTCATCGCGAGCTGCAAGGTGACCTGCAGTTCGCGGCTGATTATCACGCCGGAAGAAGATGCCATAACTGATTCATCGCTGCTCGCGGCGGTTTAGCGGGTCCGCGCCGAGCTTCATTCTTTCTCCATTGTACACTTAAGCGGGAATTGATTCTCGCGCGCCAGTTCGTCCACAGTCCGGACCTTGGTCTCCGCGATTTCGAAGGGGTAAATCCCGGCGATTCCCATGCCGTTTTGATGGACGTGGAGCATGATGCGGGTCGCTTCCGGATGCGGCTTGTGGAAGACTACCTTGAGCAATTCGACGACGAATTCCATCGGGGTGTAATCGTCATTGAGCAGAATAACCTTATACATGGACGGCTTTTTTGTTTTGGTCTGCGTGCGCCGCTCGACCACCACGTCTTCACGCGCCGATCCGCCGCCATTGCTGCGATTGCTCTTGTCCGCTGCCATCGTAGGTCCCGCTCAGCTTCAGAGTCGCTTAAAACAATAGCAGATGGAATCCCCGGTCAGTAGAGCATAGGGCAGGGCCCCACCGTGAAAGCCGAGGTCGTTTCGAGCATCGCCAAAATCCCCCGTGCGCAATGGAACGCCCTGCTGGCGCCCGAGGACACGCCGTTTTTGGACTGGGATTGGCTGGCGGCGATGGAGCAATCCAAAAGCGCCGCGCCCGACAGCGGATGGGGGCCGCATCATATCGTGGTGCGCGACGGCGCCGGAGCCCTGGTCGCCGCCTGCCCGGTTTACCTCAAGAGCCATAGCATGGGCGAGTTCGTCTTCGACCACGGATGGGCCGAGGCGGCCGAGCGGGCGGGCTTGCACTACTTTCCCAAGCTGCTGGTCGGCGTGCCGTTCACGCCCCATACCGGACAGCGCTTCCTGGTCCGCCCTGGAAGCGATCGCGCCGAGTTGATCGAGGCCCTGGGCAAGGCCCTCATCTCCCTGTGCAGCCAAAACCGCGTCTCCTCGGTCCACGTCAATTTTTGTACCGTGGAGGAGGCCGCGGTGCTGTCAGGGCTGCACTTCATGGAACGGCTGGGCTATCAGTACCATTGGCGCAACGCCAATTACGCCAGCTTTGACGACTACCTGGCCCATCTGAAGAGCAAACGGCGCTATGCCGTGCGTCACGAACGCGACGCCCTGGAAGGGCAGGGAATCGCCATCCGGGTATTTACCGGCGATGAGATTCCCGATGACCTGCTGCCGGCGATGTATGCGCTCTACCGCACGACCATCGACAAGCTTTACTGGGGGCGCCAGTACCTGACGCCGAAGTTTTTCGAGATGATGACCGCCTTCAAGCGCCATCTATGCCTGGTGTGCGCTTTCAGGGGCAACCAACTCGTCGCCGGCACCTTCAATCTGCAGAAGGCGGGGGTGATGTACGGGCGCTATTGGGGGGCGTTCCGCGAGCACAAGTTCCTGCATTTCAACGTCTGCTATTACGCCGCCATCGAGCATTGCATCGGCGCGGGTAATCAGCGGTTCGAGCCGGGCGCCGGCGGCGAATACAAGTGGTTGCGCGGATTCGATCCGGCGCTCACCCGCAGCATGCATTTCATCACCCATGCGGGGCTGCGCAAGGCGGTGCATTCCTTCCTGCTGCAAGAGCGCCGCCAGGTGGAGCGATGGATCGAGGTCGGACGCGAGCAGAGTCAGCTCAAGGCGCCGCCCCCCTCCAACGTCGAGCAGGAACCGGGCAGCGAGCCGGGCTGAGCGCGCCGGTTGAGGCGAGTCAGCCCCGGACAAGCTTCATCATACAACATAATACAACATATTATGACCTCACATTTTCATCCCTCTCCCTGACCAGGGAGAGAGTAAGGTGAGGGTAATTAACGCTGGTTAAAACAATACGGCACTGGCATGGAGACGCCATCGATGAACATTGATTACGACGAAGTCATGCGGCGAGTTGAGGCGATCGCGCCGGGACTGGCGGACAACGCGCAGCGCTGCGAGGAGATGCGGCGGGTCATCCCCGAAAGCATCGCGCTGATGGCGCAGGCCGGATTGTTCCGGATCCTCCAACCGTCGCGCGTGCACGGCTATGAGATGGACTTCCGAACCTTTGCCGACGCGGCCACCCGCGTGTCCGAATTCTGTCCCTCCAGCGGATGGGTGCTGACTGTAATCTCGACCCACCATTGGTGTATGGGCGCGTTTCCCGAGGCCGCGCAGGACGAAATTTTTGGCGACGGGAAGGATAATCTGATCGCGGGCACCCTTTCGTGGCAGGGCGTCGCAATCCCGGTCGACGGCGGCTATCGGGTCGAAGGACGATGGCAGTTTGGCAGCGGTATCGATGACGCGCAGTGGGTGATGCTGGGATGCGCCGACCCGGCCACGCGCGGCCCCGGAGTTCACGTCGTGGTGCCGCGCAACGAGATCGAGATCGACGACACGTGGCATGTCCTGGGTATGCGCGGTACCGGCAGCAAGGATGTGGTGGCCAACGGGGTCTTCGTCCCTGCGCATCGAACCATCGACACGCGGAAATTCTTTCTCGGACAAAGTCCGTACATTCGGAATCATCCGACCAACCTTTACTATCTCCCGGCTGAAGCGATATTGGGCGTGCTGGCGCCGACGGCGCTGCTGGGGTCCGCAAAATTCGCCCTGCGCAACTTTATCGAGCATACGCAAAAGCGGCGCGTAATCATCACAGGCGCGCGCAAGGCCGAGTATGCGCCCACTCAAATCCGGCTGGCCGAGGCGTCGGCCGAAATCAAAGCCGCCGACCTGCTGATGCACGAAGGGCTGCGTGAATGCGGCGAGATCCTGGCCATTGCCACCAGCACGGCGGAGCAGCGCGCGCGGCTCAAATGGCAGGGCGCCTACGCCAGTGAGCTATGCCGCCGCGCGGTGGGCCGGCTGTTCGCGGGGTCGGGCGCGCACGCGATTTACGAGGGGCATCCGCTGCAGGTCGCCTTTCGCAACATCAACGTGGGCGCCCAGCACGCCAGCTTTGACTTTGAGAACAGCGCCGAGGCGTACGGGCGGATGCTACTGGGAGTAAGCGCGAAGCAAGGGAATGCCTGACGGTCGACCGGAATCATCCCCCGAACTGCGGTAATTTAAATCAAGCGACGGTACGAAGAGGGTACCGGCCGCAGTTTCCACGCTGGCCATCCGTTCGGGCGGTTCGCGAACCGCCCCTACATCCAACGAACCAATCGAGGTAACCCTGGGCGCCGGCCGTGATCGGCCGGCGCCCGGGTTGAATCACTTCATGATCTTCGCCAGGCCGGCGGGTGAGCCATAGCGGCCGACGTCGAAGAATTGTTTGGGGACCTGCTGATTGATCTGGAAGGTGTCCCTGCCCACCAGTGCGAAGCTGGCGTGAGTATTTTGGAAGTCGACCATCCAGTTGACTCCCCGGATGTTGGCAACGTACCCGCCTTCAGGCACCGGCTCGGGCGACTCCAGCCATCCCATCAGCTTCCAGTACTTTTGCTGCTGATCGAACAAGTCAATCCACATGACATTCCAGGTGCGCGGATCGGCATACATCCTGCGCAGGCCGTAGCAGTAGCCGCCGTTCAGACTGGGCACGCGAGCCACGTCGATAATCACCGCGTCGAACACCTGCCATTTACCCACCGACGGCTTGGGGAAAAGCATCGGCGGATAGTAAAAGTTCTTGGCGATGTCGAATTGCTCGCGGTTTCCCGGAATGGGCCGGAACATCAGCATTTTTTTCCTGCCCACATACTTGGCCTGGAACCATCCCACGGGCAGCGGAATGCCAGCGTAAATGTCGTCGCCCACGTAATCGCCGCCCGCATACGGAGCGCAGCGCGCGCTACTGGAGAGCCGCAGCGCCCGGCGCAGCGAAGGCAGGAAGACATAGAATTCCGGGAGCTTCTGCGGGTCGTCGAAGAGCAGCTCCAGCGGGCTGGTGTATTTGGACTGTTCTGGTTGTTCAAGCTCGTTATAGTAACTGGAGTAATAGCCCGGCATTTCGCTGGCGTAGCCCGGAAAGCCGGGGTCGGAGATGTGCGTGAACTGCAAAAAGACCTGGTAGGATAGACCTAGAGCGTTGTTAAGATAACGGTCGATCTCATAGCTGTCGCTCTCGTAGTGAGCGATCGAGCCGCCGTAATGATAATATAGGTTGTAAAGTATCTTGTAAGCCTGATCCGGGCCTGAGTAGTCGGCAAACGGTGTGCCCGACTGGTAGCCCTCGACTGTGTATCCGCCCGTATCCAGCTTTTTGAGCCGGGTCTGGTTCTTGTACTTTTCGGTCGCATCGTACCAGGACTTGGGCACCCGATAGTCCACCAGCGGTCCCACTTCCATTACCGCGTCGGGCGGTACTTTCCACACCGAAGTCCCGCTGAGCACGATCTGAAGTCCCTGCGGCATGTAATCCTTGTATTTCTGCCAGTTCGACGGCGTGATTTTGGTCCCGACCGGGATGGTATCGTCGTCGCCGCCCCACGCGGTCGATACCATCAGGCATAAGCCAAGTAGGCCGATGACCAGTGTTTTTGGCGCGCCCATTTTGCCCTCCTCCACAGCCGGTTGGCCGTTTGATGGCTGTTTGTGCACGACGGACTTGCGAACTGCCGTCTGGTCAAACCTCTTGTGCGATCCCCAGAAGTAGAACGCTGCCCGATATCCCTTCCAATCCCCGACTATCGCGAGACCGAATCCTTCGCGAACCTGGTCACGGCCGCTGTGCACCGCTTGGCGACAGATGAGCGGGAGCGAAAGTACCACCAGTTGGTGAAAACGGCAAGGATATGGCCAGGGCTAATTAGGCCTAAGGCACATTGGGCATGGGAGTGGGATCCACGAACGCCGAATTGGTTTCGGCGTTAAAGAGAAAGTGCTGGCGGCCGATCAGCAGGACTCCGGCCGTGCCCATCAGCCAAACGATGCTCACAATGGTCAGCCAGTTCTTCATGGCGCATAACCCAGACGCTCGAGATAGAGGTCAGATCATGATCTGTCTTCTCGCGGGGCCGCATTGACGCCGGGTCCCGCGACGATGCCGTGCTCATGCAGGCGCGCGATCTCGCGCGCATTGATACCCAATATGCCGCTCAATACTTCATCTGTATTTTCACCGAGCAAGGGCGCGCGACGGGTGGGCTCGCGCGGCGCTGCGCTGAAATCCAGCGGCGAGCCCGGCATCAGGTAAGTGCCAATTCCGGAATGATGGATCTCGCTGAACATCGGATTGCGGGTGGAGCATCGCGGATCTTCGCTTACCAGTTGACGAAAGGTCTGATAAGGCCCCCACGATACACTGGTGCCCTCGAAGGTGCGGCGGATTTCGGCCAGATCGCGCGACGCAAACCATGGACGCAATAGCGCCGCGATCAGGTCGCGTCCCTGAAAGCGGCCGCTTTCGGTGCTCAGGTCGTAGCCGGTGGCGCGCTCGACGCTGGCGCAGGCTTCACCGATACCGGTTGCTTCTTTCAACGCGGTCCATTGGCGCGCCGTGAGGGCAACAACCATAACGCGGCGGCCCTCGCGGGTTTCGAAATCGTGCCCAAAGGCCCCGTACAGATAATTCCCGTCCTTGGG
This sequence comes from Binataceae bacterium (SeqCode), assembly GCA_035939115.1. GTDB lineage: Bacteria > Desulfobacterota > Binatia > Binatales > Binataceae > JAJPJA01. The sequence goes on along the minus strand of DASZGF010000063.1, from coordinate 24,754 downwards.
CTGGTCATGGCCGCCAAGTTGGGCTTCGGCAATGCGCCCCAGGTTCCCGACCATCGCGAACGCCACGTCTGAAAGCGACAGGTCGATGAGTTGACCATCTCCGGTGAGCCGCCGATGGCGCTCGGCGGCCAGCAACCCCACGGTCGCCAGCGTACCCAAAGCGATGTCCCAGGCGGGCAGCACGCTGTTAAGCGGTTCGGACAAATTGCGCGGTCCGGTTGCCCAGGGGAATCCGGTGGCGGGATTGACCGTATAATCGACTTCGCTGGTGCCGTCGGGATTGCCGGTAAGGGCGACCATCACCAGGTCCTTGCGCCGTTTGGCCAGCGCCTCGTACGCCAACCATCCACGCGCCGGGAAATTGGTCACAAACAGGCCGCCCTGCTCACCGGGTGCGGTGACGAGGGCGGTTGCCAGTTCGCGGCCCTCGCGCGACTGCAAATCGATTTGGATTGAGCGCTTGCCCTTGTTCAGCCCCGCCCAAAACAGGCTCTGACCATCGGCCGCCAGGGGCCATCGCCGGTAATCCAGACCGCCGCCAATCTGATCGAAACGGATAACGTCGGCGCCGAGTTGAGCCAGGGTCATCCCGCACAGTGGCGCCGCCACGAATGCGGAACCTTCGACCACACGTATCCCGGAAAGAATTCCCATTTACGCCATCACTCCGATGAAACGCCAGTCCAATACATCCAGCGTCTCGGCGGCTTCGCGTTCGGCCCGGACGCGGGAGCGCAGATGGACCAGCCCCCCGCCGTTGGGCAGCGGTTCACACGCTTCGAGCTCCAGCGTGCTGCGCAGGGTATCGCCCTCGCGGACCGGAGCAAGATGATCGCAACTGTGCCAGGCGAGGATCGCGAGCAGGTTGGGCAATGCGCGGGTGGCCTGGGCCGCGGCGATTCCGATTGTATGGCCGCCGTACACCAGACGGCCGCCGGCGCTGGCCTTCGCATCGTGATGGACCATCGCGATGTTCAGCGTCATCCGGGCCAGTTCCGGCGCGCTGGAGACCAAATCGCCGCCGGCGATGTCCCAAACCGTGTTGGGCACCAGGCCGTCGAAATGTTGTCCGGATGCGGCGGCGCGAAACTCCTCCAGACGCCATCCCATAATGGCGCTGCGCACGAGTTCCGGGTCGAGCTGGGAGGGAATCGACTCCAAATCATCCTGCCGGCCGGTCCAGCCTTTGGGGTCCCGCAGAGGAAGCATCGCACAGCGATGAAAGTCGAGCACGGGGTGGCCCGCCTGATCGCGAGTCCGTATCCGCAAAACCGCCAAGCCGGTTGCCGCGCGCCCTTCGCGCGCACGGTTTTGGCGCAGCGCCACGATTTCGGTGGCGGTATGCAGGGTATCCCCGATGCAAGGCAGGCGTAAGAACATGAACTGTTTGTAGAAGAGGTTCGCAATCACCCGCTGGGTGACCGGGGTGGACTGTCCGATGGCGACGTCCCACACCAGGCCGGGACTAGCAAGGGTTCCATCGGTGACGCGCCGGCTCAACTCCGCGTCCAGCATCAGGCGCAACCGCCCGCCGACAATCGACCGGTGGAGCGCCGCAAGACCGTCGGTCAGCGTTAGAGCAGGAGCACTGCCCGGGAATGGGCCGATCTCCAAATCCTCGAAGAACGGCCCCGCTACTGTCCGCGCGTCCGATTCCACCGGAACACCTCAATCTCAGCGGATCAGGAAAATGCTACACCCGGACGGCCCCAATGCCAATTATCAGTGGACGCGTGTACAATCCGGCCTCATCTGTTATAGCAATCAGCCGGGCTTGAGCTGGCGCGAGCAAAATAAATGGAGGCGGTTGTGATGGCTGCACTGATGCAGGGAAAGGTTGCCTTGATTACCGGGGGCGGCTCGGGAATCGGCCGCGCGGCGTCGATTGCTTTCGCGCGCGCTGGAGCCAAGGTTGTGATCGGAGACGTGGTCCCACAAGGCGGCGAGCGCACGGTCGAACTCATCAAGGATACGGGTGGCGAGGCAATCTTCGTACAAACCGACGTAACCGTAGCGCAACAGGTCGAGCGGCTGGTCAAAGCGGCGGTGGAGAGCTACGGCGGTCTGGATTGCGCCTACAACAATGCCGGAATCGAAGGCCCGCCTTCCGGATTGCTGGATTGTACCGAAGAAGAGTGGCAGCGCGTTATCGCGGTCAACCTGACCGGCGTGTGGCTGTGCATGAAGCATGAAATTCCCGCGATTCTCAAGCGCGGCGGCGGCGCTATCGTCAACACGTCCTCCGTGATGGGCCTGGTCGCCGCCGCCAGCATCCCGGCCTACGTCGCCAGCAAGCATGGGGTCGCGGGTTTGACCAGGGAGGCGGCGCTGGAATTCGCAAAGGCGAAGATCCGGGTCAACGCGGTATGTCCCGGCGCTATCCAGACGCCGATGATCGAACGCACGATGGCGGCGGGAATCACGGAAAAGGAACTGGTGGCGCCGCAGGCGATACCGCGATTGGGGAAACCAGAAGAGATCGCCGCGGCGGTGGTATGGTTATGTTCGGACGCAGCCTCTTTCGTGACCGGCGTTACGATGCCGGTGGACGGCGGCTGGATGGCGCAGTAAGCAAATTGGCGATGCGACCGCGTGCCCCCTTTCCTGGTCCAGGGTTTGGCGGCTGCCGAGCAAATCCAAAGTGATCAAAGGATCGTAATAACATGCAGTGGGCAGATTACGATTGCGGGCGATATCGGTTCATTGGCATGATTATGGGCGATCGCGGCGCCTGCCGAATCAAATGCGTGCCGCGATCGGCTGCGGTAAAATTGACCGGGAATAAAACCTTGGTCGTGATTGTACATCCAAGTAACGCGATCCAATCGGAGGCAATGGACTAAAATGAATGCAAAGTCGTTCATCGTGGCCGGCGCTGCGGCGCTCCTCATCGTCAGCGGTGCGATTACCGCGCGCGCCGACGAAAGTGCGGGCTCGGCCACGGTCAAATGCGTGGGTGTGAACAGTTGCAAAGGGCAGGGCGCGTGCGCCTCGGCCAAAAACGACTGCAAGGGCAAGAACGCCTGCAAGGGCCAGGGCTGGACCCAGATGAGCAGCTCCAAGGACTGCACCGACAAGGGCGGCACCGTACTGACCGCACCGAGCAAGGCGATGTAGTTTCAGATCGCCGAGAGCCCCGTCGCCGCGGGGCTCCCGCACCCTCGAATGGACAACTTTCCATTTATCGGCCATGGCGTCGGGCTGCGGCCGCCCCATTACGGGCGGCTCCTGGAGGACAGTGCGCGCGCCGATTGGTTCGAAGTAATCAGCGAAAATTTCATGATTCGCGGCGGCCGCCCGCTGCTGGTCCTGGAAAAAGCGCGTGAGCAGGCCCCGATCGTACTGCATGGAGTATCGCTCAATTTGGGCGGGGTCGATCCCTTGCGGTCAAGCTATCTCGACGAGTTGGCGGCGCTGATCGAGCGCTTTGAGCCGGCCTGGGTTTCCGACCATCTGTGTTGGGGCTCGATCGGCGGGCATTACGCGCACGACCTGCTACCGCTGCCCTATACTGAGGAGGCGCTCAAGCTTACCGCGTCGCGGGTCCGTCAGGTCCAGGAGCGGCTGGGTCGGCAAATCCTGATCGAGAACGTATCCAGCTATCTGACCTATCGGCATTCGGCGATGCCGGAATGGGAGTTCCTGGACGGGGTGGCGCAACAGGCCGATTGCGGCATCCTGCTCGACGTCAATAATATTTACGTCAGCGCACAAAATCACGGATTTTCGGCGGCCGAATACATCAGCCGGATTGCGCCGCAACGCGTCGGCCAGATTCATCTGGCCGGACACAGCGACGCCGGCACGCACCTGGTCGACACCCACGACCATCCGGTGCCCGAGCCGGTTTGGGATCTGCTGCGGATGGCGCTGGAGCGCTGCGGGCGGGTCTCGACGCTGATCGAATGGGATGCCCAGATTCCCGAATTCGAGGAACTGACCGCCCACGCCGAACGCGCTCGCGCAATCCAGGCACAGGTCATGAAAGCGCACACGCGCGCGGCCTAAGCGCTGGATTGAACCCCCGTCGCTTACATTCCACAGTTCACCCACATTGGCGTTTTGGGGATGGGGGCTCTTGCCGGAGTAGCGCGGTCGGGAGACGGAAAAAATCGAAACACCAGGCGGCGGTCACATCTGGTCGGGGTCGATGATCTTACCGCCCTTTTGCCTGCACTCTTCCTCGGTAATCAGGACGAAGCCTTTGCCCTTGCACGTGTTCATCCCCTGGCAACCATGGTTGAAGCTCTTGCAGACGCTTTGACCCTTGCAGCTATTGCCGCCGAGGCAGGCGACCAGCGTTTTCTGCTGCTGCTTGCTCTGGCTGGAGCTGGAGTCCTCGGCACGGGCCGGATTTGCGATAAAGGCGACTGCAACCGCGGTCGCAATTATCGCTCCTCGGGTGTTCACTTTCATCGTGCGCAACTTTATTTGCAGTTCAGGGTGATCGGCAACAGTGAATTCGCGCAAGTGCCCGGTCGCCATGGACCTGTTGTGATCATCAGTGAAGGCCTTTTAGTTAATGGGAATTTCCTATGTTGCTGGCCATGCACGCGTACCCGACGGCTTCATCGCGGGGCCGTCGCCTGGCCTCAGTCCTTCATCCCCTCGCATGCGATTTGCTACCGCGAATTGTGCCGGAAATTATTCCCGAAGCTGCCGCGCGGGTCGGGCAGCGGAGAATAACCCATCGGGACCGTGAGGTTCGGTCCCCGTGGCCGGACAAAAATTGCGATTGAGCGGCGCACCCGCGCAGGTCCCGGCGAGGCCGGGCAACGCAGCCGCCGGGAAAATATTCCAATTGGCGTCCTCGGGGAAGCATCCCAACAGCGGCGAGAGCAGTTTATTCGTCGTCGTCTGATCCTGGGCCACGAATGCCGATGGCAGTGTAACCGAGAATCCAACGCATCCGCCGGTGGGACAATCGATATCCTTGCCGGCGTACGTGCAAGCGAGATCCTGCTCGTCCTGGGTCAGTGACGGGAATAAAGTGCCCATACCAGCACCGGCCCCCTTGCACTTGTTTGCAGTCGTATCGTAGGTACAGAAGCTGTTGGGCAGACACAGGTTTTGCGCGGCGGTGGCGTAGTCCCCCGCGTAAGCGCTCAGGCTAACCGTTGCGGTCAGGATGTTGCCGTCGTAATCCAATTTAAGGGTGTTGGCGTCACCCCCGGTTCCGGGAGTGATTACAAACGGAACACTGACAATGCTGGCACGTATTAGTTGAACGTTCGTGCTCGTCTTCTTAACCGGGTCCCAATTGAGCCCCGGTCCAACGTACATCTGATAGGTCTGTTCTATGTCGGGAGTCCCGTAAACGAAGAAGAGGTTGTAGGTTTGCCCCGCCTGAAAAACGTTTATAGCGCAGGGATTTACGGGCGTATTCGGCGGTGGTGGTATAACCCCTGGATAAGGGCTCGTGCAGTAGGTCGAATTGTTCCCCTTTATATTAGCGAGCTGGGTCGCTTCCGAGGGAGTGGTGTCAACATAGTAATGGCCATGGTTAACCGTCATGGTTTCGCGCTGGTAAATAGCCATCCCCGCCATCTTGAGGTTCTCCATGGGAAGCGGGTTCGTCGCGTTTTCCGAGCCAGTCAGATCTTCGCGGTACAGGGGCACTCCATAGCATCCGGGATTGCTGCAGTCGCTGCCCCAGGTCTGCGGCGCCGTTACTCCCTGGCCGCACGCGCCAGTGGCGGCATCGACCGCGCATTGCGGGTAAAGTACGGTGGTAAGGTACTGGTAAGGGCTGGTTCGCGCGGTGCCCATTTCGGGCACGGTTTCATCGGACTCGCATTCAGGTCCATCAACCGGAGCCGCGAAAAAAGGATCCTCGTTGACCGATATGGTTTTGGCATAGCCGGTAAGAGACCCGTCGTCGTCGGTCAATTCAGTCTCCCGATCGATCGAGCTGAAGGTGTTGAACATGTTAGGGGCATAGGAGCAGTAGCGTTCCGGGAGCTCCGTCGGATCGGTCTGGTAGGTTCCAGGAATAAACAACGGATCTATCACGTAATGCCGGATGTCCACGTTATTAAAAAAGAGGTTGCGCGAATGAAAGGTGGGAGGGTAGTAAAAGCCGTTGGACTGCTTCCAGGCGATCGCCGCGTTGGGAATGTAGCAATCATCCTTGGCAACGTGTGCAGCGGCATTCACCGCTCTCGGGATGCCGAGCAGGTTCTTGTAAATGGAAGGATTGTAGTTCACACCCAGATCGTACCTGTTTATGTCAATGAAAGCGTTGGAGTCTTCATTGGCGGGACCGTCGTAGATACTGAACATACGCTCGCTGATTGCGAAGTTGGTAAAGCCGCCCAGGGTAAAGCTGTTGTTCACGGATATGCAATATGCGCCGACGTCGGGATTATCGCATGTTAGCCCGAGCGCGTCCTGATTGAACGGACTCAGCACCGACGCGTAGGCTTGGGCTTTGTCCCGGGGTTGAGTCTCCCCGACGAAGACGGTCTTAATTGCCGTCTCCCACAATCCATTGATCGCCGAGGAATGCGTGTAGTCACCGCCCGAGACGAAAGTCAGGCCGCCATTTTGCACGTCCGAAATGAAGCTGTTGCTGAGCAGGTGCCAGCGGAGCCTGAGCCAAACTCCGGCAAAATTGAAATTGGGGTAATTGAAGCTCGTGGTATAGTCGTTAATTACCGTGGGCAGGCAGTTGGTCTCGTTGGTCTCCTGACAAAGCGGCGCCGTTGTGTTATCGCACACGCCGGTGGCGGGGCATTGGGTGGCCTGCGCCAGGTCGCCGCCGCCGATGAGCGGGTAGTAGTCGTCCGGACAGATCGGGAATGTCGTACCCGGTCCGCATGTCGGTGGAGCAGCGGTGACTGGCGGGGCAAGAGGATTGGGGACCGGAACCGCGGGCTGATCCGGACCGACTCCCGGGCAATTCTGAACATAACCAACGGTATTAAACGAGCCCATCGCAGAGCTGCAATAATTACCGTCAAAGTTCTTCAATGGAGAGGAACCGGCCCGGGAGTCACCCGTGGCGGGGATCTGCTGCTCGGAAGCATACGACTCCCACTTCATGGCGCGCGACGGGCCGCTTATTGACGCCGGCAATTCCCAATAGCAGACGCCGCACATTCCGGCGCCGGCGGCCATGTTGCCCTGAAAGTCGTTCCACCCGTTAGTGATCCAGAAATCCGTCGGCGACTCCTGGTCGGTGGTGTAATTCGTTTTATGCCTGGGATCCGCCGCATCGGGCGGCGAGGCGAGGATACCAGGTATATTGCGAGGGTTATCGGGGTTCTTGATCGCGGCGCGGGCGAAAACGCCAAGATTGGAATAGAGCTTGTTATCGGTCTCGGTCCCATCCTCGAGATAGAAACCCGCTCCGATCGAGAGGTAGGCGACGTTGCGCGCCAGGGTGACGCCCTGGGTTGCGTGAACAGCAATCCAGCGGGTCATCGATTCATCGATCGAGGAATCTTTCACGTAGGTGTCCGCCGGCAATTGGCGGCATAAATGAAAGTGAACCGGGTAGTGGGCCAGCTTTCCTCCCTGTCCCAACTGCTTGAATTCGACGCCCTGGACTTGAACCTTCTCGAAGCCCTGCCGAAAGATCGTATGGCCGCCGAAAAAGTAGTTCGGATGTTTCGGATCGCCGACCTGGTAAAACGAGTCGGAGGAGGTGTCGCCGGCGGAGACAATCTGAATGCTGCGGGTCAACAGCCCCACCGCCGCCCGCGTCTCGGCGCGGCTCTTGCTGATTTTCAAGCGCGCGGGCAACCCGCCAAGGGAGAACGGTTCGCCATTGTGGGTCCATCGGACGCCCTTGGTCTTGCAGGTTTGAGGTACCGTGAGGTAGCAGGCGGCGGTGAAGTGGATGGTGTTGCCGCTGGGAGGCTGATCGATTTCCAGTTCCTCGGCATGGTCGGCCAGATAATCGGTGCTCGTAACGACTATGTGGTCACCCATTTGCCAATCCAGTGGAAGCGGACTGTCCACCTTAAGGGTCTGGCCGCCATCGGGATTGGCCGTGGTAGGGCCAGAGAGGCTGCCATCCAGCCTGCCCCAACTGCGGCCTGAACTTTTCGGTCCTGGCTCAGCAACCCCCCCAGCAGGCGGAACGTAAACGGCGCCTTCCTTGCCGAAGAGCTGGAGCGTTCCGCCATAGGAGACCGCCAATACCTTGTAGCCAAAGTAGCCTACTTGCCCGTCGGTGGTGGCGTCATCAAAAGGCAGCGGCTCGTACTGGTAGAAATAATCGCTAACGCCGTTATCGAAAGTTACCTTGTTCGTATGATCATTATTCCAGATGGCCAAAGGGATGCCGCACGGACCGGTGCTGGCATCGGTGGGGGACTGGCAGGTTATTCCGGCCCCGCTGATACCCTGGTCCTTGCCGTACAGGTGAATCGTGAGCCTGCCGCCGCTGGTGCCGATCGGCTTGAGATTGTTGGCGCTGTCCAGCCCGGCGATCAGACTGCCGCCGTTTTCCACCAGAATCGAATTGGCGTAAAAGTCGGTGGCCACGTCGTCGAACCGAAGAATTCCGGGAGTACACGTGGTTTTATTCGGGCATGTGCCGGTGCCGTATATGTTAACGTTGTTAAAGACCCATTTACCCGCCGGAATCGTGCAGACCCCTGATTTGACCACCAGATCCTGGAATTGATCCGTGGTTTTCGGAGAACCGTTGCAGATTACGGCCCCGGAGCTTCCAATTATTGGCGTGACGGTCGCCGTCGGCGTCGGTTTGAGGGTGGAGGTCGGCGTCGACATGATGATGACTCCGCTGTTGCTGCTGCCGCCGCAGCCGGCAAGGCCCGCAAGGATCGCCGCAACCAGCACCCCAATAAAAAGCCGTGGAACGCGAAATCCGGTGGTCGTAGTCATAGTCGGGAAGCGGAGCTCCTTATAAATCCAAGAGGCCAATAAATGGTTGGGCTGACTGTTGGTTTGACAATTTTAGCCGGAACTTCCAGTTGGAAATCCCGATTCAGAGTCGCACAGGGGCCAGCGCTTTGCAAACGCAAGTTCGAGCCTGTTCTTTAGCATAAAGGCCTTTTGCGCGGCGCTTCTTTCACCATTTCTACCCCGGCTTAGCACCGAACAGCCAAGGCCTTAATTTAAACCGGACTTTCCAGTTTTTGATTTTCCCGTCCGCGATTTTTAGCTTCACAATGAAACCAGCGTCAAGCTACCATTCCGGTAACTTCGCGGCCTGGCCACCCGCAGATGACCCATTCGGGTCCTTCCGGCCACGCAAGAAGCCGGCCCCGCCGCTCTCTCCAGATTCTTTTGCGCAGCTCCGCTGTTGCAGACGACGTTCAACTTGAATCCGGCGCTCAAGCTGCCGCCCGGTGATGTGGCTACATTGGTGCTTAGCGCTACCATCGCGCTGAATCCCATGTAGAATTGAGAAAAGAGAAAAATAGAAAAGAGAAAATGAGAGATGAGAACGGGAAAGGATTAAATGGTAGGCCTAGAACGCCCGCCTTTTCCCCTCTCATTTCTCATTTCTGCACTTCAAGCCACGTAGCCGCCGTCCACCGGCATCGCGACTCCGGTGACGTACGAAGCTGCTTCGGTGCACAGCCAGACCACGACCCGGGTTACTTCTTCGGCTTTGCCGGCGCGCCCCATCGGTGTGGCACCCGCGGTGCTCGACGGCGTGATAGTCCGCGACACCTCGACAATCCGCTTAAGCATCGGCGTCTCGATCGGCCCCGGACAAACCGCGTTGACGCGGATTCCGGACTTCGCGTATTCCTTGGCCGCCACCTTCGTCACTCCGATCACACCATGTTTGCTGGCGCAGTAGGCGGTTAATCCCTCGACTCCCTGCAAGCCGGCGGCGGAGGCGGTGTTGACGATCGCACCGCCGCCGCCCTGCTTGACCATCTGCGCAATCTCGGACTTCATGCACAGCCACACACCAGTCAGATTGGTGGCCAGCACGCGATTCCAGTTCTCCAGGGTGCATTCCACCGTGGGTCCGAGCACGCCTTCGATACCGGCGTTGTTATGCGCGAAGTCCAGCCAACCCCAGGTATCGACAGTCTTCCTGATCATGGCTTCGACCTGCGCGGGGTTGCTGACGTCGACCTGGACGAAGACCGCCTCGCCGCCCTTATCCCTGATGACCGCGGTGGTGCGTTCGCCGCCTTCGGGCACATAGTCGGCCACCAGCACCTTGGCGCCCTGCGCGGCGAACTCCAGGGCCGACGCGCGCCCCATCCCGGACCCGCCGCCGGTGACTAAAGCGACCTTACCCTCGAGTGCTTTTTCCATAGGTCTCTCCTTGGGATAGAAAAGAGAAAATAGAAAATAGATTTAGGAACGAACTCGTCCGTTCTGGATTCTTCACTCTGCTCTCATTTCTCCTTTCCGTTTTTCTTTTCTCTATTTGAACACGCCTTCGGCCAGCAGCTTTTTATAATCGGCATCACTATAGCCCAGTAGTTCCTTGACCACGTATTCCGTAGCTTCGCCCAGTTGTGGGGCTGGTCTGCGGACCGTAACGGGCGTGGCCGAAAAGTGCCATGGTGTACCGGCATGGGTAAAGACGCCGGTCTCGGGATGGTTTAGACGGGCGAAAAAGCCGCGCGCTTCCAGATGCTGGTCGGCGGCGACTTCCCGCGCCGACATCACCGCCGCCGCCGCAACGCCGGCGCGCTGGAGCGTGCCTTGCAGTTCCAGGAAGTCGAAGTTGCGCGTCCAGGTGGTAATGATTTGGTCCAGTTCGTCCTCGTTATTTTTGCGCGCGGTGGCGGTCGCGAAGCGCGAATCGGTGGCGAGTCCGTCCTGCTTCATCGCGGCGCACAAGTTGAGCCACTCGTTTTCGTCCCGCACGCAGATGCTGATCCAGTTGTCCTCGCCCGCACAGCGATAGACGCCATAGGGCGCCAGCACGGGGTCGCGATTTCCGTCGCGTGGCGGCTGCACGCCGCGCATCTCCTGCGCCATCAACCCCTCGGGCATCACCGCGACCATCGCCTCCAGCAGCGAGCAGTCGATGTATTCGCCCTGGCCGGTGCGATCGCGCCGCCACAGCGCCGCCAGGATGGCGAACACGGCATGCAGCGCGGAGTTTGGATCGGGATACGACAAACCCGCCGAGCGCGGTTCCTGGTCGCGATAGCCGGTCAGCGCGGTCAGCCCGCCCGTCGCCATCACGGTGGCACCGTATGCCACGTTGCGGCTGAGCGGGCCGGTCTGACCGAAGCCGGACAGCGAGACCATCACCAGGCGCGGATTGTCCTGGCTAAGTTGCTGATAACCCATGCCCATCTTGTCCAGCACTCCGGCGGAAAAGTTCTCGATCGCGACGTCGCATTTTTTGACCAGTTCGCGCACGATTGACTTGGCCTTGGGATTGCCCAGGTCCAGTGCGAGGCTGCGCTTGTTCTGGTTCCATTGATTAAAGCTGCCGCCGCGATCGAGTCCCGCGCGGCCCTCGGCAAAGGGCGGTATGCGCCGGTTGATGTCAGGGCGTAGAGTGCTTTCGACCTTGATCACTTCGGCGCCAAGATGGCCCAATTGCAGGGCCGTATAGGGACCCGCCCAGACCCAACTCAAGTCCAGTACCCGGAATCCTTCCAATGGTAATTTTGTCATCGTTGTCCCTATGCCTTACAGAAAAGAAGGCCGGCGCAAATGCGTCAGATCGCCCCGGCCTTTTCCAACCGCACCAACTCGTCGTTGTCGATTCCGAGTTCGGCGAAGACCTCGCGATTGTGCTGGCCCAGCAGCGGAGCGGGCCGTCGGAGCGCCCAGGCGCGGGTGCTCAATCTAAAGGGCGCACCCGGGTAGGTGAGCGTGCCAGCCGCCGGATGCTCAAGTTTGGTGAAGTAGTCACGGACTTTGAGTTGTTCCATCCCGAGCAGGTTGTTCATGTCGGCAACCGGCGCGATTGGCAGGCGCTCGCGCCGCGCCATTTCGTACACTTCCTGCATCGTGTAGTCCCGCAGCCATTCCTCCACCTGCATTTCCAGCACGTCCTGATTAATGGCGCGCTCCGCGCCGGTCTGGAACAAATCCCAACTCGTCCATTCGGGATTGCCCATGATTTTCTTGAGTCCCTTCCAGTGGGCGTCTTCCAGGATGAGGAAATGCAGCAGGCCGTCTTTGCAACGCAGGATTCCATAGGGCGCGCTGGGGCCCAGAGTTCCGCAGCGATGGGAGATCTCGCCCCGATAGGTCCACTTGACGAATCCCAGTTCCAGCGCCGCGGCAATCGCTTCCTGGATCGAGACGTCGACTAATTGGCCGCGGCCAATTCCGCGCCGCGCGAATAAGCCGCTCATGGTGGCGAGCGCGCCATGGATCCCGCCCTGAAAATCGCCCTGCTGGCCGAAGGTCTTGAGCGGCGGCAATTCCATATCCTTGGAATATCCCGGCGACATGTACAACCATCCGCCGGCCGCAACGCCGTTGAGATTGTGCGCCATCCAATCCGCCTTGGGCCCGGTGGCGCCGTACACGGTGATTTGCGTTACGACCAGCTGATCGTTGACCGTGGACAGCCGCTCATAATCAAGCCCCAGACTTTTGGCTCGCGACGGGGTGTAGTTGTGGATCAGCACGTCGGCATGCCTAGCCAACCGGTCCAGCAAGGCGCGTCCGTCCGGATGGACCAGGTCAATGGTGACTCCGCGTTTGGAAGTGTTAAGCGCCAGGAACAGGCCGCTATACTCCGGGTTGCGGTCGTGATCGCGCGGCCAGGGGCCGCGGCTGCGCGCCAGGTCACCCGTCACCGGCGGTTCGACCTTGATCACTTCCGCACCCAGATCCGCCATCAGTTTGGCGGCATAAGGCGCCGAGACATTCTCGCCGCAGTCGATAACCTTGAGGCCCGCAAGCATTGCGTCCTGGGGGTCGGACATAATGGACATTCCTTCTTGGCCGCCGCACGGCCCCTAAGGCAAATTGGTCAAGCGCAAAGCGGCCGGTTCATTAACCGGCTGCTTCAAGCAAAGTTTACCGCAGCTTGTCAAGGCAGGAAGCGGTTTTCAAGCGCCGGGGCGACGACGCTCGCGAATCCATGCTACCGCGGTAAGCGCGCAGGTCAGCAGGCTTATCACGGCGCCCAACCAGAACATGATACTCCGGTAGAGCAGCCGCAGATGCTCCGCGCCTGCGGGCACGCGGACCGCCAGGAGTCCGCCATGGGAGAAGACCTCGCCGGCTCCGCCTGCCAGGCGCCAGTTGGAGTCGTAGTTCTGATTGATTACCATCACGTTGGCGCCCGGCGTGACGACGTCGTAGCTTAACGCGTTCGGCGTCCATCGGCGCTGCGCCAGCGTCCCCGGGCCGAGCAGGTAATACTCGCCGCGATATCCGGGTTGATTGGATGCGATGACCTTCATTCTGTCGACCAGACAGAAATCGAGCTCCTCGTTGCAATGCAAGGCGCCGCGGTTGCTACGCGCTATCGCCACCTGGCTCCAGGGATCCTCGAAGACCTGGATGAATTGTGGCGCGGGAGTTACCGGCTCGATTTCACCCACAACCGGCGCGTCCATGTTGGGCCGGTCCACCGTCCAGGCGTCGACGATCGCGATCAGTAGCAGAAAAGCCGCCAGCACCGGTCCAAGCGGTTTGAACCATCCGGCCAGAAAGTCAGCGCCAAAGCCCGCCATCAGACCGATCAGCAGGATCAACACGATCAAAAAACGCTCAGGCATTCGCTCCCAGGAAAAAATGGGTAGCTTATGCAGCAGGGGCCATGGGAACCACCGATAAGGCCCCCCGATAGCCAGGATAAAGAACAAGACTGCCGCGAGTAACCACGCGATGGTCCGGCGCGGCGAGCCTGCCAGACCCAGCACGGCCAGCACCGCTGCGGCCGGACTCAGATAGGCGCCCAATTCCCAAAAGCCCCAAGGATCAACACGCGCGCGGTCGTAGAACTGATGATGGGCGAAAAGGCCCTGTAGCAGAACCCGCACCGGACTATACTCGATGTCTTCGATAGGCCTCGGATGCAGCCTCATCAACTGCCAGCTCGGCAGCAGCTTGACCGCGCCGAATCCCAGGCCGAAAGCTGCCATCAGCGCGATTCCGGCGATCGGCCACCAGCTCCGGCGCGCTATTGCAAACCACAAAGCGATCAGTGTCGCGAGCGTCGCCGCCTGTGTCGGCTGATACACGCCGCCCTCGCCGAACATGATTGCAATCACCAGTCCCGCCATCGCCCAGGGCATCAGGCTTTGCCGCCGGACGCCTATCAGAACCATTGCGGCAACCCAGGGCAGGTACGCGGTAGGCAGAAAATTCAGGTGTCCCACCCCGATGTGCAGGTAAAACCAGGAACTGGCCGGAAAGATCGATGCGCAGTTCAGCCGTCCCATCGGCCCCATTCCAAGCACGCGCCCCAGGACATAACCGCCGCTCCAGGCAATCGCGAGATGCACCGGGATTTGCAAATCCATACCGGTGAACGGGCCGAATATCAGCGCCAGGGCGAACAGTGGGGTCATTATTTGAGAGGACGGATGCGCCAGCAGCGGCATGCCGCCGCAGGAGTAGGGATTCCACAGAGGAAGTTGATGGAAATGATGAACTGAATGGAATGCGACCCAATAGCGGATCACGAACTCAGGCCAATCCCAAACCACCCCAACATGCCTGAGCCGTGCGAGCACCGGATAGCTGAACGCCGCGACGAAGCAGACCATCGCGGCCAACACTGCTGCGGCTTCGGCGCGCGCTGAAGATCGGACGCGAGCGGACATAATCGCCGGTCAATGCAGGCCGGCGGAGCAGATATGCCGACGGGTTAGGGAATCGAATCCTGGCGAGTTGGTCAACGCGTGACTGACCTCGCGTTAAGTCGTATGGCTGGCTGCTTCATCCAAGGTTTCCAGCGCAGCTTGTCAAGGCGAAGGCCACTTTTCAAGCCGTGTAGCCACAATTAAGGCGATAAGCTTCAGCCCGTGGTGGATTTGGCGCTTGATGTCCGGATGATGGTACACTGTCGCAGTTTTGTTTCCTAATTGCCGAGGTTTGTTGCCTGATTATGGTCGAAGCCGACTTTAGCGAACTGGGCCGCTTGTATGAAACGCGCTTTTCGCCGGCTGAACGGGAGGCAAAGGCCCGCGTCTGGGCGGTCCTATGCCGCCATTTTTTCTGCCGCTTCGTAAGGCCAACCGATCGTGTGCTGGACCTGGCCGCCGGGTATTGCGAATTTATCAATCACGTTGATTGCGCGGAAAAGTACGCCTTTGACGCCAATCCGCAGGCGCGGCGGTTCGCCGCCGAGACGGTAAAGTTCGTGGTCGGCGACTGCCGCGATCTTTCATCGCTGCCGCCCGATTTTTTCGACGCGATATTCGTCAGTAATTTTTTCGAACACCTGGAGTCCAAGCGCGACATGGATACGGTCCTGCGCCAGGCCTGGGGCCGTCTACGCCGCGGCGGGCGCTTGTTGGTGCTTCAGCCCAACATTCGTTTCCTGGACTCGCGTTACTGGGATTTTTATGACCATCAGATCCCCATCACTCATCTAAGCCTGCGCGAAGCGCTGTTGAAAAATGGTTTTACGGTTGAACTGCTCATCCCGAAGTTCCTTCCCTTTACGTCAAAATCCAGACTTCCCACCGCTCCCTGGCTGGTATGGCTTTATCTCAAACTGACGCCGGCCCATTGGCTTTTCGGCAAGCAGATGTTCGCGGTCGCGGTGAGGCCGGCGGCTTGAATCTGCGATGAGAGGAGGGAGCTGCAATGGCCTTTGACCTGTGCGTGATCGGTGGATGCGGCCACGTCGGATTGCCCCTTGCGATCGCGTTCGCAGTCAGGGGAAAACGCGTTGCGATTTATGACATTGACCGCGCGGCATCCGACGGGTTGAGGCAGGGCGAATTGCTTTTCATCGAGCAAGACGGCGCGCCGATGCTGCGCGAAGCGCTGGCGAGCGGAAACCTGTTCGTGGCCGACGGACCGGAGGTGATTTCCCAAAGTGACGCCATCGTGCTGGTGCTAGCCACGCCGATTGACGGTCACATGTCCCCATCCTTTGAGGGGATGGATGAAGCTCTCAAGACATACCGCCAGTATCTGCGCGACGGACAGTTGCTGATTTTGAGAAGCACCTTGTATCCTGGCAGCTCGGCCCGCATCCATCGATGGCTGCTGGAAAACGGTCTCAAGGTTAATGTCGCCGTCTGTCCCGAGCGTATCGCACAAGGCCGCGGCCTGGTGGAAATCTTCACCCTGCCCCAGATCGTCTCAGCCTTTTCAAAGCCCGGTCTGACGCGAGCTCGGGCGCTGTTCTCGGCGCTTAATGACGACCTGGTCGAAATGGAGCCGCTGGAAGCCGAGTTGACCAAGCTGTTCAACAACGCCTGGCGCTACATCAAATTTGCCGTGGCCAATCAGTATTTTATGATTGCCACGGAACTGGGCGCCGATTTTGACAAGATTTACCACGGAATCACTCACAACTATCCGCGTGGCGGTGATTTACCCCCACCCGGCCTCGCTGCGGGCCCATGCCTGTTCAAGGACACGATGCAGCTTGCGGCCTTCACCCGCAACAATTTTATGCTGGGACATGCCGCGATGCTGGTAAACGAGGGCCTGCCCCAGAATCTCGTCAACAGCTTAAAACGCTTGCACGGGGATCTTTCCAGTTTGACGATCGGGATCCTGGGCATGGCGTTTAAGGCCAACATCGATGATAGCCGGGATTCCCTGTCCTATAAACTCAAGAGCCTGTTCGAGCTCGAAGCCCGAACGGTGCTGTGCTCCGATCCCTATGTCCAACAATCCGGGCTGGTGAGGGCGGAACTGCTGATTGCAAACTCCGATGTAATTGTGATCGCGACGCCGCATAGCGTTTACGCAACGCTGGACTACTGCGGCAAGCACGTGATCGATATCTGGAACCTTAGAGGACAGGGAAGGCGCATATGAAGATTTGCGTCACCGGCTCGGCCGGGTTCATTACCGGCTACCTGGTCGAGGATCTGCTGCGGTCGGGCCACGACGTCGTGGGTGTCGACAACTTTTCAAAATACGGCGAAGTAAGCCGGGCCTATGATAACCATCCCCGCTACCGCTTCGTCCGCGGCGATGCCAGGGATATCGACCTGCTCAAGAATCTGCTGGCCGACTGCGACCTGGTCGTGGCCGCCGCCGCGCGCATCGGGGGTATCTCTTATTTTCACCAGTATGCTTACGACCTGCTGGCCGAAAATGAGCGCATCACCGCCGCCGCCTTCGATGCCGCCTTATGGGCCCATCGCGAGCGCCGGCTGCGGCGGATCGTGCTGGTGTCATCTTCGATGGTGTTCGAGAATGCGACTGTCTTTCCGACTCCCGAGGGCGCTCAACGGACGTCGCCGCCGCCGGATTCCACCTACGGCTTTCAGAAACTCGCCTGCGAATACTTTGCGCTCGGCGCGTGGCAGCAGTACAAGCTTCCCTACACCATTGTGCGTCCATTCAATTGCGTTGGTATCGGCGAGGCCAGGGCGCTCAATGCTCCTGCGATCCTTTCGGGCAACATCAAGCTGGCGATGAGTCACGTGCTGCCGGACCTGGTACTAAAGGTGCTCAGCGGCCAGGACCCGCTGCATATACTGGGATCGGGCGAGCAGGTACGGCACTTTACTTACGGTGGAGACGTGGCGCGCGGAATCCGCCTGGCGCTCGAAGACGAGCGCGCGGTCAACGAGGATTTCAACATCTCAACCGCCACATCAACCACGATCCTTGAGCTGGCGGAATTGGTCTGGAAGAAAATCAATCCGGGCAAACCGCTGCGCTTCCATTTCGATCCGCCTTTTCCGCACGATGTCCAGATGCGCGTGCCGGATGTCCGAAAGGCGCGCGAGGTCCTCGGTTTTGAAGCGGCCATCGGGTTGGATCAGGTGCTGGAGGAAGTGATCCCCTGGATTGACGCGCAAATCAGGCAGGGCCGAATGTGAACGGAATGCTCAGCATCGTGGTTCCGGTGCGCAACGAGGCCGACAACATTCGCCCGATGCTCGAGGGTGTGGCCCATGCGCTTGATGTTAGCGCTGAGATCCTGATCGTTTACGACGACGAGTCCGACACCACTCTGCCAGTAGTCAGGTCATTGCCGACAACTGATCGAATCAAATATTGCCTGGTAAGGAACACCATGGGGCCCGGGCCGGCCAATGCCCTCAAGGCGGGTTTCGCCGCTGCGAGTGGGGAAGCTCTGATCGTGATGATGGCGGATATGTCCGACGATTTGCGCGCGCTCGGACCTATGATCCAAAAGTTCGACGAGGGCTTTGACCTGGTTGCTGCTTCGCGTTACATGCGCGGCGGCGAACAAATCGGCGGTCCGTGGCTGAAGGGCAAGCTCTCGCGGATGGCCGGCATCTCGCTTGGCATGTTCGGCCTGCCGACTCATGACGCGACCAACAGCTTCAAACTCTATCGCACGGCCCGCTTGCGCACTCTGTCGCTGCAGAGCACGCACGGATTTGAGATCAGCCTGGAAATTATTGAAAAGGCATGGCGCGCGGGTTGGCGCATCGCCGAAGTCCCGTCGCGTTGGATCGACCGCGTGGCGGGCAAGTCGAACTTCAAGCTATTGCGATGGCTGCCACGCTACATCAAATGGTACGGCTACGCCCTGGTTCGCCGCTCAGCCTCCGGTTGAGTGCGCGTCAGGTTCAAAATCTGGCGTGGCGTTCCGGGGAAGGGTTAGCTATATGGCCAGTGGGATCAACTAATGTCGCGGCGTTTCGAAATTACCGGAGTGAGCTTAGTCAGCATTCTCTTCGCGGTAATCTTTAGTTTTCCGTTGCTGCGGGAAATAGGGCTCGTCTATAACATTTATGATTGGGATGCCCTGCGCGACCTTGATTGGATCGCGGTCCACATCGTAACAACATATCATCAGCTTCCCCTCTGGAGCCCGTTTCAATGTGGCGGACTGCAACTCCTGGCGAATCCCGAGGCGAGAATCCTGACCCCCTTTTTTCCTCTCCATCTGATCTTTGGTTCAGCAGTCGGGATCAATCTGGAAATTCCCATTCACCTTGCCATCGCATGGGCTGGCGGGTACGTGCTCGGACGCGTGCTCAATTTTGGCCCGTTGGCCTCCGCGGGCTGCGCAACGGTTTTCCCTTCCAGTTCCTGGTACTATTTGAGGGCTTGCGCCGGAGGCCTGCATTTCCTGGCGTTCGCTTACAGCCCATGGATTGTCGCGTTTACCCTGCTGAGCATTCAGCGCAGACGGCTGGGCTGGGCGGCGGCGGTTGGGGCCGTTATGGGCCTGGCCTTCCTTGAAGGCGGCGTTTATCCGGTAACCGACACCGGACTGCTTATCGCGCTCTTGAGCCTTTATCTCGCCGTTGAGCAACGTAGCTTCTGGCCCCTGGAGGTGTGCCTGGTTGCGGCCCTTTTTGCCGGCGCATTTGCGGCGCCCAAGCTATTGCCGATGCTGTCTGCCGGACAATCGCGCGCGACCGGGGCGGACCAGGAATGGATCTGGTTTAGTGAGTATTTCGCCTTGCTTTTTTCGCGCACGCAGGATTGCTACCGCTGGTCAGTGTGGTGCGGCGTGGGCTCGATGCCGTTTTGCATGATAGCCGCCTATCTAAGTCCGGCCTTTGTCGCACTGGGTTTGATCGGCATCTATGCAGCCCCGCGTCGCTGCCTGCCGTGGATTGCCCTGATAGTCATTTTCTTTATCCTCGCGATGGGAAATTACTTTGGTCCCTACTCACCGTGGGTGATTCTTCACATGCTGCCGGTCTTTTCGTGGGTGCGCATTGTCCCCCGCTTCTTTATCATGTTGGTGTTCTGTGTAGGGGTTCTCACCGGGTTCGGTTTGGAAATGCTCTCCCACCGAACACCGATCCTCATTGCCTTGGGGGTGCTGCTCCTGGCGGCCGGAACAATTGACTCTTATTTGGTCGGCCCTCCCAACCTGGTCAACCATACCGACCCGCAACCACCTTTGCCCAGATCTCCGATGTTTCGCCAGTATGAGGATGTTAACGATCTGCAGACGGTGCGCGTCAACGAAGCAAATATGGGCGCAACGAGGTGTCCCACGCAGATGGCGATTAGGGACATCGTCAGCCCGAGCAACCGGCCCGGTTACAGAGGCGAGCAATACCTGCTTGGGGCAGGGTCACTGAGGCTTGCCACCTGGAGCCCCGAGATTCTGGTTTATGACGTGGACGTCAAGTCGCCCACCGTCTTAGAAATCAATCAGAACTACGACACGTCATGGAAAGTGCACCGTGGCCGGGGCGAAGTATTTTCCGACAACGGCTTGCTCGCCGTTCGACTGTCGGCGGGGGCACAGCAGATCGAGCTGCGTTATCGCAGCGACGCCTTTGTGGCCGGACTCCTTATCGCTCTGGCGGCATTTTTGTTGGCGCTTTTGGTCACAACGTATGAAGTGCGCGCGCGGCGCGCACACTCGCCCTCCGTTTCAGAGTAGGCCGGAAAATGCTGTTCGCTCCGGTGGCACCCTCCATCTGACCCGCGGAATCAGTCGAAGCTAAACATGTGCAGATGCCACATACCAAATGAGACCAGTAGAATTGAAGCCAGAACCAATATTTTCGTGAGTTGATCGGCGCGCTGTGCACGGCCGATGCCGAGCGCAACCAACACCAACAGAAAGGGGTAAACCTGAATCCAGTAGCGTGGCCCGAACTGTACGAAGCCGTTTGCGTACCACAACATAGCCGGACCCATACAGAGCACTGTTGCCAGCCACATCAATTGCGACCCCCAGCGCTTCAAGCTGGGCCTCAGCGCCAGGATGAATGCCGGAGAGGTCAGTATCAACGCCTGGCCTCCGCCCAAAGGGTGAAGCCACGGAGCGACGTCGCTCAGACCCCAGCCCAGGAACAGGACCGTGTGCAGGTTAACGGGTAGAAAATGGAGCGACAGCGGCCCGGGGATTGCCTGATGGAAAGACGGATTGAAATAGCCGTTGCCATCGCAGCATCGGTACCATAGCCATAGTGCCTGGTCGAAGAACGTGCCATAGCGCGAGTAGTTGAACACGCCGTACACCACGCCCGCCATCGCAAACCCCGGTAACATGCCGAACACACTCGACAGCCGCCGGCCGCGAACCGTCAGCAGCAGCAGTCCGTAAATGGGCGCCGCTATCGCCATATCGTTGCGGCCAAGCGCAGCCAGCGCGGCAAATACTCCGACCAGCCACGGCCGCGCCTTGCCGAACACCTCGTTCAGCGCCAGTAGCGTGGGAAGCACGGAAACCAGAGATACGAAATCCCAACTGGCGCCCAAGGCAGCTTCGTACCAAAGCGTGGTGCCGATCCCGAAAAATGCCGTCAGCCAGATCCGGGTGGAAACGGCCATGCCAAGCAACAGGAGCAGGCGCCAGGCCAGCGCGACTTCTATCGCTCCCAGCAGTACGGATACCGATGGTTGATATTGGTCGGCCCCATCCGCGACGGCACCGTGTGCAGCCACAAATGGCATCATCACGATTGCCGCTAACGGCGGGTGCACCAGGAACGTGCGGCCGTGAAAACGGGTGAGGTCGCAATCCGGCAGCTTCTTCGCAATGGGCAGATTGGTGTTGCATATCGGCCCCACCTGCTCCATGTATCCGGGCGCGTCCACCCATGCGTGTCCATGGAGGAACGCCGCCGCCTGAACCGAGGGCTCGTAAAAAGGAGTGGGTCCGAAACGTGTGATGCCGTAAAACGCAAGGAAGAAGACAAAAATGGCAAACAACGACCATTGCTCCATGGAGCGGCCCAGCAGCAGGCGGGAAGCTTCCAGCAATTGCCGGCGCCATCCCCCGAGCAGCAGGAGCGGCAGACTGAGGGCGGCGAGGACGGCGGCGGCGTAAGCGATCGGGTAAATCGTGCCGCCGAAATGCCTGACCAGCGCGCCGCCGCCGGCTACCGTGACCAGGGCGAGGACCATAAGAAGGATCGGTACAGATGGCGTTTGCGTGACAGGTAGCGCAGACACCGGTTCTGCCGGCGATGCGTCAAAGGGTTTCTCGCCTCCTGGTTTATGCGCAGCTTCGATCGGATCCATGACGGCGGGAAGCATCCAATATAAGCGTCTCATCCGCAAGCGGCCTCCAAATCTCGTTATCAACCGATCGGTGGCAAACGGTGGCGCCCATTTGTGCTAAGCTCACCAGCTTTTGTGGCTGAATCCGGCTCTTCGCGTGACTTCGAGAAGGACTGCATCAACCCTAGGCGGACGCTCACGTAAAACGCGATCGAGCGGTTCGCGTGGGCTTGTGCTCGATAGACGCCCTCGCCGTGCTGTTTTGATTCTGGCCGGACCTCTCGCGCAGATGACCGCGCGAGATCAGGGCCCCCGGGTCGGCGTACCGCCCAACCGATGGCCGCGCGAGCAGGGCGCGGTTCTGGCAAAATGCGCCCGATGGTTGCAATCGCCGCTTGCGTCGGGCTTTCTTGACAGGTCCGGGCACGCGGCATAGAAATGTCTATTTAGCCCTTGGCCGATGTAGCTCAACGGTAGAGCAACTGACTTGTAATCAGTAGGTTGCCAGTTCGATTCTGGCCATCGGCTCCAATAGATATAAAGGTTTTTTCCTCATTCACCCTGGACGATTCCCCCGTTGGTGCCAACTCTGGTGCCAAAGAATCCGAGTCTAGGGAATCCACGAAGCTTTTGCTGTCGGTGCGCGCCAGCCAGTGCGAATACCATCGCAACGTCGTCGTCGGGTCCCGGTGCCCCGCTTGAGCTGCGACGTAGTTAATGGGGGCGTTGAGGGTAAGCAGGCTCGTGATGAAGGTGTGGCGTAGGTCATATGGCACATGGCCGCCGAGTCCAGCGTGACGCATGATGCGGTCGAACATCTTGCGCAGACGTGCGTGGTCGAGGGCGTGACCGGCGTTATTCAGAAACACGAGTTCCGGCACTTCACCCCAGCCACGGGCAAGCGCCTGCTTCTCGCGAAGCGTGTACAGGTGTGCGAGGGCCGCCGCCAATTCTTGGGACATATCCACCCGCCGGATATCTTTGGTCTTCGTGGTCGACAAGGTGGTGTCGCTGAATGCCCGCTCTACCAGAATTTCGCGTCGGCTCAGGTCAATATCGGACCATCTCAACGCTCTGGCCTCACCGGGCCTCATACCGGTTCTGAACATGGTCAGGAACAGCGCGTGGAAATCGAAGCTGACGGTCTTGGCGGCTTCCAGAAAGGCGGACAGCTCGCCATCTGCGAACGGTCGGATGGCGGCTTGCCGGTCGGTCTGACTGATCTCATCGGCTGACCCGCCGCGCTGGCGACCAACCGCGATTGCCGGATTGCCCTTGATGATGCCGTCGTCCAGAGCTTCGGAAAACAAGGCGGAGAGGGTCGCCCGAATCAACCGGACCGAATTCTTGGCCAGTCCCTGCGCCCGCCTATCTGCGAGCAATTGCTTTACGTGCCGGCGGTCTATGTCGCGCAACCTGAGGCCGCCCAGCTCGGGCAGTATGTAGCTGTTGAGCAGCTGAGCGTACGAGCGGACAGTCTTGGCTTTAAGCCTTGTCGCCGCCCCCTGAAGCCAGTGCTGAGCGTATTCGGTCAGGACCGGATTCTCGGGCCGCAGCTTCGAGCCGCCTTCCCGCGGTTCCTGCATCTTCTCGGCCAGGAGCGTTTCAGCTCCTTTGCGGCTGTCCGCAGTCAGCCGCCGCCGTGATCCGGAGGCATCACGGTAGTCGACGGTCCAACTGTCGCGATCATGTCGCTTCCAAATCTTCATTGCTTAGTTAGCGCTCCTTCCGCGGCTGCTTCGCCCAGAGCTTCAGCAGTTCCGCCGTGGCCTTTGGAATCGGCACCAATCCGCGTTCCCACCTGCTTACCGTCATCTTGTTTAGGTCGAGCCGTTGAGCAAGCTCGACTTGGGTTAATCCTAGTCGCTGTCGCAGCCGCCGCACTTCCTTGGGTGCCATGGCGAGTAGTAGACATTATGTCTATTGGTCTGTCAAGTGGTGCGCCATTCTCATGCTGGGTGATGAAGCGTTCTACTGCCGAGGCCCGGATGCGCACGTATTTGCCGCTGCGGATCGCCGGAAGCTGTTGCGACCGAACCAACTCGTAGACATACGAGACGGCCAGATGCAGCCGTGAAGCTGCCTCTTGGGCGGTCAGAAGCGGATCCGCATCGGTGGCGGCAGTGTGCGTCGCCGACGACGAGCCGGTCATCAATCGAGCGGCCAGCGCCGTCTGCAGCGCGGCCAGCGCGGCGAGTGCGGCCGGAATCTCGGCGGCTGGGATGGTTATCGGGTCGATGCCCAGTCCGTCAGGCAACATCAAAATCTACCCCCCAGCTAAGCGCCGCCAGGAACCGATTACCCACGATGTCTTGTGCCCCCGGCGGCTGGTTGCAGAGCGAGCAGATCGATTTAAGGTCGACGATTTTCCAGTGCTTGGAGTTGCCGCATTTTTTGCAGCGGCGACTTGCCGGCCCAGCCGCACCTCCAACCACCAGCCGGAGACGCCGGTCGGACTCGTTAGGCTTGTCGAGCATGATCCTTGATTCGCTCCCAGAATGCATTTAGTCCAACCATAATTTTGTGGCCGTCGGGGCCTGCCCGATCAGGGTGCCAACGCAGGGCTAGGTCGCGGTAAATGGACGTGAGGGTCGTCAGGGTAAGCTGCGGCGTGCGCGTCACCGCGGTAGGGCCGATCGGAAGATCGTTTCGTTCCGCCAGCCATCGAGGAATCGACAACCAGCCGCGGTCGCCTACTCGAAGCACGTCGCTAAGCGGCGAAATTTGCGAGCGCGGAATCCAGCACGTGAGCGTACTGCCGTTATCACGGTCCTGGATAATGCATAGC